>NZ_JBFAVX010000008.1:0-338689 GCF_040680095.1 Nonomuraea sp. NPDC052129
GGCCGCCCGGTCCCGGTGGGGGGGGTTGGGTGGGGGGTGGTGGGGGGGGGTGTCGGGGGGGGGCCCGCCGGGGGGTAGCATCGCCCGCTGTGCGATCGACCGACCATCATGGTCGCTGTGGCGATGGAGCGGGCGCTTAGGCGCCGACGGAGATGCCGAACTCCGCTTCGATGACCTTGAACAGGACGTCCCAGGATTTCCACTCGGTGTTGGTGTGGACGGCGATGGTGTGCCCGCCGTCGGGGGTGCCGACCGTGAAGAGCCACGATCCCCACAGGCTGCCGCCCACGCCGCGCAGCGGCCGGCCGCCGGTGACCTGCTTGTCGAACTCGAACATGCCCAGGCCGTAGCGGGCGTGCGGCATCCAGTAACTGCCCTCGGTGGAGACCGTGGTCCACATCTGGCGGTGCTGAGCGGGCGGCAGCAGTGTGCCGCTGGCCAACGCGCTGACGAAGCGGATCATGTCGCCGGTGGTGGAGACGACGTTGCCGGCCGACCAGGCGCCGGACGAGTTGACCTGGGTCACGTCCAGGGGCGGCATACTGGGGTCTTCCATCAGCGATTCCCAGTTCTCCGGGGTGAGCGTCGCCAGGTCGGTGCCGTCCTTGAAGAACATCTTGGAGTACGCCCGCGGGTACGGATCGGGGTATGCCAGGTCCTGGACGGGGCGCACGTAGGTGTCGGCCAAGCCGAGCGGCTGGATGACCCTGCGCTCGACCTCATCGGCGTAGCTGTTGCCGGTGATCTTCTCGATGATCGCGCCGGCGACGTGGAAGCCGCCGTTGGAGTACTCGAAGCGTTCGCCGGGCGCACCGACCGGCGGCTGGGAGACCGCCAGGCTCAGCATGTCTTCGAGAGTGTAGGTGTCGAAGCGATGCTGCAGGAACCCGGCGCGGGTGGCGTAGCGCTGGGCCACCTCCGGCGCCAGCCCGGTGGAAAACAGGCCGCTGGTGTTGCTGAGCAGGTGCCTGATGGTGATCTTGTTGCCGTCGTAGCCGCCCGCGTCCAGCACACCGGGCAGCCACGTGTTCACCGTGTCGTCAAGGCTCAGCCGGCCCTCGGCCTCCAGGGCCAGAAGTACGGCGGCTGTGAAGGCCTTGCCGCTGCTGCCAGTGTGCAGGTATTCCCACGGCTGACGCGGGGTGCCGGTCTCGATGTCGGCCACGCCGGCGGTGGCGAACCAGGTTCGGTTCCCGTCCTTGACGTCAGCGACGATCCCCGGGACGCCGACCTCGGCCACGGCCCAGTCGAGTACCTGCTGCACGTTCTCCTGCGCTGCCATTGCACTGCCTTTCGGGTGTCTTTTCGGTACGCTCTCCACCCTGTCCAGCAGCCCTTACAAACCTCTTCGAACGCGCTTTGAGCCGGCGCTCATCGAGTCCTGGTCCTCATAGCCTGGTGAGCATGCGGGTTGAGGTGCTGGGGCCGGTCCGGGCCTATGCCGGCGATGGCGTGCCGATCGAAGTGGGCGGTGTCATGGTGCGCGCGCTGCTGGCCCGGCTGGCACTGGCCGGAGGCGAGATGGTCTCGGCCAACGCGCTCGTCGACGGCCTGTGGGCAGAAAATCCGCGCGGGGGCACCGTCAACACGCTGCACGGGCTGGTGCATCGGCTACGCAAGGCTCTGGGCGAGGCCGGGGTCGTGGAGAGGACCGCCGCCGGGTACCGCCTACACGTGCACGCCGGGAACATCGATGCCTATCGGTTCGAGGAGCTGGCCAAACGCGGCGGCCGCGAACTGGCCGCGGGCGCTGCGAGGAGGGCGGCCGCGCTGCTGGGGGACGCGCTGGCGCTATGGCGGGCCGACGCGCTGGCCGACGTGCGCGACGCTCCTTTTGCTGGTACGGCTGCCGCGCGTCTGGAGGAGCTGCGCGTCGCAGCCATCGAAGACCGCTTCGAGGCGGAGCTGCGTCTGGGCCACCATGACGAGATCCTGGCCGACATGACAGCGGTGGCCGCTGGCCACCCGTTGCGCGAACGGCTGGCCGGGCTGCGCATGCGGGCCTTGTACGCGGCCGGCCGCCAGTCCGACGCGCTGGCCCTGTTCGAGCAGGTCCGCGGCATGCTCGCCGAGGAACTGGGCGTCGACCCGTCCGAGGAACTGCGCAAGACGCACCTGGCCATGCTGCGGGGCGAGTTGGACAGCCGCCCCGAGGCTGCACCGGCTCGGCCGCAGGCGGCACCGGGACGTCTGCCGGCCCAGCTGACCAGCTTCGTCGGCCGGCAAGACGGACTGCGGCTGCTGGCCCGGCTGCTGGAGAGCTCCAGGCTGGTCACCGTCGTGGGTCCGGGGGGCGTGGGCAAGACCCGGCTGGCCGTCGAGGCGGTGAGCCGGCACCGGGCCCACCGGCGCGGCCGGGCGTGGCTGGTCTCCCTGGCCGGCGTGACCACACCGGAGGGGTTGACCGAGGCGGTGCTGGGCACGCTCTGCGTCGCAGACGCGCCGCCGTCGGGTACGCCGCTGGAGCGGGCGGCCACGCTGCTGGCCGGGGGCGAAGGCGTGCTGGTCATGGACAACTGCGAGCAGATCTCCGGCCCGGTGGCGGAGTTCGCCGGGCAACTGCTGGAGCGCCAGCCGTACCTGACCATCCTGGCCACCAGCCGCGAGCCGCTGGAGGTCATGGGCGAAGCGCTGTGCCGGCTGGGCCCGCTTGAGCTGCCGCCGGCGCACGCGCACTGGGCTCGGGCCGGTGAGTCGGCGGCGGTGCGCCTGTTTGCCGATCGGGCGGCAGCCGTGCGGCCCGGCTTCGCCCTCGACGCGGCGACGACAGGCGCGGTCGTGGACATCGCACGCCGGCTCGACGGGCTACCGCTCGCGCTAGAACTGGCCGCGGCACGGCTGCGCACCATGAGCGTCGACCAGGTCGCCCAGCGCCTGGATGACCGCTTCCGGCTGCTCAGCACCGGCAACCGGGCCGCCCAGCCCCGCCAGCAGACCCTCCTTGCGGTCATCGAATGGAGCTGGGACCTGCTCACCGACCAGGAGCGGATGCTGGCCCGCCGCATCGCGATCTTTCCGGCCAGAACGAGCATCGACGCGATCGAGGCCGCCTGCGCTGATGAGACGCTCCCCACACTCGAGATCCTGTACGTGCTGGAGTCTCTGGTCGACAAGTCGATCGTGGAGCGGACCGGCGACGGCTACCGGATGCTGGAGACCATCCGAACCTACGCAGCGGACAAGCTCCACCGCGAAGGCGAAGGCGAAGCCGTGCTGGGCAGGCTCACGCGGCATTTCGCCGACCTGGCCGAGCAGCACGAGCCGCTGCTGCGCGCCAAGGAACAGGCACAATCGCTGCAGCTGTTCGACGCCGAGTACGACAACCTGGTCTTCGCCCTTCAATCGGCCATCGACGGCGGCGACGCCCAGACGGCAGCAGCGATCCTGGCCCCGCTGTATTGGTACTGGGTCATGGTCCGCTACGACGCACGCGCTGACGTGTACGTGACCAGGGTCGCGGAGTTCGGCAGTGCGCTGCCCGCCGATGCCCGGGCCGCGTTCACCACGATCCGCGTGGTGGCCGGCGAGGAAGGATCGGGCATAGACCCCGAGCGGTTGCGCGCGCTCATCGACGAGTGCACACACACCGGCGCACTGCGGCGTTACCCAATGCTGCTGCCGACGGCGCTTCTGGTGGCCGCGATCCTCGGGCTGGACGAGCTGGTCGATCGAGAGATCGCACGGGTGCGCGGCGGCTCGGACCGCTGGGCGATCGCCTGCACCTACGTGATCGAAGCCATGCGCTACCGCGACCGGGTCGATGGCGAGGGCGGGGTGGCCGCGATGATGCAGGCCATGCGCGCCTTCGAGGAAGCGGGCGATCGCTGGTGGACGGCCAAGACACTGAACGGCCTGGCGCAGATCCACGCTCTCGGCGGTGACCACGAGCGGGCGATCATCGTCTACAAGCGCGCCATCGCGATCGCCGCCGACCTCGGCTCCCAAGACGAGGTCTCCACCTGGCTCGCACTCGCCACCGCACGCATGCGCGGCGGCGACCTGACCGGCGCCCGGCACGACGTCGAAACCGCCGAACGAGCGGCCTGGCAGCGCGGCCAGCCCATGCTCGAGATCGACGTTCTCGGCTGTCTGGCGGAGCTGCGTCGCCGCTCCGGCGACATCGAACGCTCCGAGCAAGAACTCGACCGCATGGAAGCGATCGCCCGGAAGCTACCCCTTCCGGCCGAGACGATGCAGAGCCGGCTGCTCCCCGCCCGGATGGCCAATCTTCTCGCCGCTGGGGACACCGTACGAGCCCGCGAACTGCTACCCCGCGCCATCCACGCGGCCCAAGCGAACATGGACGCCCACTCGGCCGCCCAACTCCTGGCACGGCTGCTGCTCCTGGAAAACGACCCAACCGGCGCCGCCACCGCGCTCGGCCTGAGCCAGGCCATCCGCGGCACCTTCGACCACGGCGACACCGAACTGCGCTCCCTGGCGCAGGCACTCGTGGAACGGCTCGGCCGTAACGGCTACGACACCGCCTACCGACGCGGTGCCGACATGACACCACACGAGGCCGCCGACCGGCTGACAAAGCTGCGCATATAAGACTTCGACCTGGACACCAAGGAAGGCCGCTTCATGTTCGCGGTCCTGGCCGCACCGAGGCGGCCCGCACGCAGAAGATCTCAAGATCCACCGCCTACGCAGTACTCACACAGCGCTGACCAGCGATTATCTAGCTACGCGGCCCGTTTCTGCCAGTGTGGCACCCGCACAACGCCGCCAGCGCATCAACCAACTGCCGAACCAACACGACAAGAGCGCGGCAGAGACAGCGACATTATCCGTGTCACGTCACAAGCTTCTCGGGCTGCTCGGCGACCATGTTGTGGCTGGCGTCCGTTCGAGCACGCGCAGGTGCGGCCGGTCGGTGGTGAGGGCCCGTGGCCGCGCAGGTCCATGGCGATGACCCGGTGTGCGCCGGTCGGCAACGGCGCGATCACGTCCCAGTGCTGGAGGGGAGGGTCTGGGCGGGTGCCTGCGCGAGCGACAGGCTGTTGCCGTCCGGGTCGAGGACATCCACATGGCGCACGCCGTTGACGTAGGTCTCCACGGGCTCGTGCGTGATGCCGTGCGCGGCCAGCCGGGCCAGGATGTCGTCGAGGTCGGTCACGCCGAACGTGATCATGGTGCCGCCCACCCGCGCCGCCCGCATGTGCCGGTCGTCGATGACCACCCACGCGTTCTCACCAACCTGCCACAGGAGCTCCTCGCCGATGGCCTCGTCCGCCAGCCGCCCGAAGAACACCTCGAACCACTTCTGCGATGTCGCCAGGTCACGCACGCACACCACGCTGTACAAGTCCACCGGAGCCGCTCCTTCCCGTCGTCGCTTCGAGAGTGAGACCACTCCCCCACAGGAAACTCATCGGCGCGTGCGGGCCGCTCCGATGCCATCAGCCGATAATGCTGAGATGATCGATAAGCAGATGCCGGGGCCGCGCCCTCTACTGCGCCGCCCCGAGGACGGCGAGCTGATCGACGTGGCTGGAGTGGCGCACTTCTTCCGGCTGACGGGTGAGCACACGGGCGGCCGCTTCGCGTTCGAGGAGTTCACCCTGGCGGGAGGCGCGATGGGGGCCCGCCCGCACGTACATGAAGAGCACGACGAATATTTCTACGTCCTGCGGGGCGACCTGACTCTGCACCACGGCGACGGGGAGGTGACGGTCGGCCCCGGGCACCTGCTCGCCGCGCCGCGCGGCTTCCGCAACGCCGGCACCGAGCCGGTCCAGGCATTGTGCCTGTACACGCCGGCCGGGTACGAGGATTACTTCCGCGAGGTGCATGCGGCCGTGGCGGGCGGTGCGGACGTGACCGATGAGCTCTTGGCGGAGTTCCGGGCCCGCCACCATACGACCTCGTTCTAGCCGCTGCTGGGTACTGCCGTGACGATCGGCCAAGCCCGCGCGAGACGTTGAGTGCTCGGCGCGGGCGTCGGTCCATTGACGATCACGATCCTGAAGGCGCCGAGGAACTCCTCGGCATGGCCGGTCACCCGGCGTGAGACCAACTCGGACATGGCGGCTCCGACCTGCGATGATCGACATCAGTGTGAAGCCCAACCGACATTTGACGGTGTAAAAAACCGACAGACTGCAGGCGGCCAACCGACATTTGACGGGGCGAAAAACCGACAGACCACGGGCCACCTACCGACGTTTGACGACGGATGTAACGCTCAGCAGAGGTCTGAGGGCCTGGTCAAGGCATGAACGGCTGAGCGCGGGCGATCGACGTCGAACCGATGGTGGCGTGATCGCGTGGCAGCACCATCAGGTGCCTCCGCTGTCGGGTTATGGGTCGAGGGTGAGCTGATCAGCGCCATCCGGCTCGGGCCTGAGGGGGCGCCCTGCCACGCGAATGAGCGTGGCCAGCGTCGTGTCTGCCTTGTCGGGAAGATGGCTGACAAGTTCGCCCAGGAGCAGCGCAGCACTGACCGCGTCCCATAGCGCGCGGTGGGGCTGCCCGTGCGGGACGAGCGCTTTGGCCTCATCGTTCAGCCCGAGCTCGTCGAGCAAGGTAGTCAGGTTCCAGCGCTTGATGCCCGGCCGAAGGTGCCGGATGAGACGGGCGGTGTCGAGCAGGCTCGCAGACTTTGTGCGACTTGAATACTGAGTTATGGCACCGCTCGTGTCACTTCCGTTGGAGGCCATCAGGAAGTGACACGAAATCGCACTTCCGAGCCCATTTGGCCTGATCATAGCGCTGCAGTACGCATCCGGCCTCCATGGGTTCCCGTCCCATCAACGCACATGGGAAATCACCGGTCACGCCGTCGCGCGCCGCCAAGGGCCTGCTGACGAAGGGTTCGGCGGTCGCTGATTAGTCGAGGGTGGCTGAGCACAGGACGGCGCTCGCCCAAGATCGTGGTGTGCCCCCTGCGCGGTTCACCGGCCGGTATGGCCGACAAGGAAACGCTGTTGACGCAGAACGTGCGGGATCAGCTGAAATGCCTCCCAACGCCGCTATAGCGGACCCCGGTCATTCAGACAGCCCTTGGCCGATCTTCTTCCTTCGACGAGAAGGGCCGCAGCCAAGGGCTATCTCGTCGATCGCATGGGGTTACTCCACAAACCGCAACTTGATGATCGAGTTAGCAGAACATCGGCTTGCCGGTGTCCTTGGGAACCTCCGGCATGGAGTCGACGACCTTCACTGTCATCACCGCCATACTGGCGCTCGGAGTCTCCTTGACCTGTCCGCCCTCTGGCCGTCCGATCCAGCTCTGGTAGCCGAGGAACCGGTACGTTGTCGGCTCGAAGATGAGTTCCCCGCGTTCCCATCCGCCGTCAGGGGTCTCGAACCTGAGCGAGGCGCCCATGCCGTGTCGTCCGGCAGGGTCGATGAGGTCCGCGATGATGGTCGCGATCGGCATCTTGGACAGTGAGCCGAAGACCGTGGCCCTGGTCTGGGAGGGGGTGAGCGGGTCCTGCGCCAGTCTGAGCAACGAGCTCGCGACGACCTTCTCGACCCGCATGTTGATCTCGTTCTGGCTCAGGTTCGTCTCTCCTCGTCTGCGCTGGTCCGACTGGACGAACGCCGTCGCGTCGCGGCGGATCCTCGCTAGAACCTGGTCAGGATCGGCGGGAAGATCGGTGGCCTGGGTGGGCAGGCCCAAGCGGTTGTCGTGGCACTGTCCCGCACGCTGGTACTCCACCGTTCCGGGGGATTGGACGTGCTCCGGGCTTCGTCCGCTGGTGATGTGTGTCTGCCCGTACGTCGAGCGTGTCAGGGACTTGCTGGAATCCCCGGCGGGCATCCATACCTCGCGGCGCACGTCCTGGGTGTACTCGCCCTCGGAACCGATGGCGAATGTGACGTTCTTCTGGTCGATGTAGACGAACTGCCCCGGCCCAGGTCGTAGGTTCTCCCGCGCCGCGGCAGAGGCCGCATGCCGGAGCAACTCGGCGGCGCTTGCCGGCGGCGTCCCGAATGGAGCGGAGTCGTGACCGCCACGCACCAGGACCAGTCCCGCAGTCACCGCGGCCGCGAGGCCCACCGCCACGCCGGCCCTCATCCCCCACCGGCCGCCGGGGAAAGCGCGAAGAGGCAGCCGACGTGACCGCGTCGGCCGAGGGTGGCCGTTCCCGGCCCGCTCGGCCTCGACCTCTTCGACCAGCAGCACCCATGCACGCGCGCTCACCTGGGGTGCGGGTCCGGGCAGGCTGTCGTGGTAGTCCTTGATCGCGTCGAGTTCGTTCATCACAGTCCCTCCTCGGCGGAGCCGATGATCTTGCGGAGCTTCTTGCGGGCGCGGTTGAGACGCGATCCCACCGTTCCCCGAGGTATGCCGAGGGCCTCGGCCACCTCCTCGTAGCTGAGCTGGGCACAGGCGACCAGCAGCAGGACTTCCCTGTCCCCGGCAGAAAGTCGGACGAGGCCAGCGGCCAACCGCGGCTGCATGACCGCCGCCGAGACTCGTTGCACCACGCGCTCGTCGTGACTGGCGATCTCCGCGGCGTCGGCGCTTCTCGCCAGCGCCCTGTACCTGCGCGCCTCGCTGCGACGATGCTCGGCGACCAGGTTGGAGGCGATGCCGTACAGCCAGGGGCGGGCGCTGGGACAGGCGGGGTCAAAGCGGTCCCGGTCGCGGAAGGCGCGGAGTAAGGTCTCCGCGGCGAGGTCATCCGCGGCCGTCTCACCCAAGCGCAGGTGAACATAGCGGTGGATGGAGGCGAAATAGCGATCGTAGACGGCGCCGAAGCGATCAGGATGACTCCGCGACGCCTCTATCACCTGTGCGTCGGTATCCTCGCTGGGCGGTGCCGAATCTTTGGGGGGCGCTGTCATGTATGTCGGCCTTTCAGTCGGTTACGGCGCAACACCCATAGTTCGGCGAACCCCCGATTCTTATTCACGGTCCATCACGACAGCCATGGCCGCCGGTTCCACGACCGAACTCGATCGGCTCGTGGCGTACTACACGGAGTATGTGTGGGCCGCGCTGCTGTGCGGCGAGGCACGGTAGGTCCGGCTTCACCGCGCCATGGCCTCCGGCCAGGCATCTCGCGCAGTCCAACCGGCGATGCATCGGGAAGGCTGGACCCCGGCAAGGATCAGGTTGGCGGCTTTGCTCAGAACTGCAGTTCTGACCAGTCGATCACCATGGGGATCGGGTTGCTGACACTGGGAGCGCCACCCGATTCGTCCTTCATGAACGTACCGATGTGCTTGTAAAGCATGGCCGCCCGGTCCAGCCGGTAGCGTTCGATGATCGACACACCAGAGCGGTCAAGCCAGACGATCCAGTAGTGCGGAATGCCAGCCTTGGCGTACTCCCCGAGCTTATCGGTCGTGTCCTGTGTCTCGGATCCCGGAGAAACGATCTCCACGACGAGCAGCGCGTGCTCGGCGCGGAGCCGTTCGCCCCGCTCGCGGTCCAGGCACCGATAGAGGGCGACATCGGGTCGCCGGTTGAGCAACGGCCGATCTACCAGGCGCAGATCCACGCTGGTGTTCACGGTGACACACTCGTGGCCTTTGCTCATCGCCTCGCGAGCATGGCGTTCGAGCATGTTGGCCAGCCGCCGACCGGCGGTCTGATGATCCGGCGTAGGTGTCGCGCGGTGGGCCACGTAGCCGTCGACGATCTCGATGGTGTTGGCGATCTCCTCCGGGAGCGCGTCATACTCCTCGGCGGTGACCGGCGTAGGCTGAGGACTGATGTTGAGAAGCCAACTGTCATCCAGCAGAGCTGTCACTCGGCATCTCCTCGTCATTGTTAGCCCACCGCTCGGCGGCCCGTCTTTAGCATGGATTCATGGCCACGATAGGCGAACGCATTCGCAGTGTCCGGAAGCGCCAGGGCCTGACTCAGCAGGGCCTGGCCGACCTCGCCGGCGTATCCGCCTCGCTTATCCGCAAGCTGGAACAGGACGCACGAAAAAACGTGCGACTGGAGACGCTGCGCAAGGTCGCGGTGGCCCTCAAGGTGCCGACGACGTCACTCATGACCCGACTGGACGCCGAGTCGGCGCACGAAGAGACACTCGACCTGTGGGCGCCGGTACGGCGGGCACTCCACAGACTCGACGGTCAGCCCACAGAGGCGCCGACGCGAGAGGGCCTGGGCGACGCCCTGGAAGCGTCCATGCCGCTGTGGAAACAGGACCGCTACTCGCAGATCGCCGCCATGCTGCCCGTGATGATCAGGGACGCGGACGCGCTGGTAGAGGTGGACCTGTCACAGCGTCACGTACGAGGCAGGTTGCTACACCTCGTCGGCTGGCTGATGACGCAGACACGCGAGTTCGACCAGGCAGAGTTCGCACTGTCCCGGGCCATGGACGACATGAACGACTCCCTGGACGCGGCGGCGACGATCAGCACGCATTGCTGGCTTCTTCTGCGTCAGGGCCGCCTCGACGAAGCCCGCCAGATGGCGACGCGCTGGTCCGATGACGTGGAACCTCGCATCTCCCGCGCGACCCCGCACCAGCTGTCCGCCTGGGGCTGGCTGCTGCTGCGGGCCTCTGCCGCTGCCATCCGCGACAACCGGCCCGGGGAGGCGGACGACACGATCCGCCTCGCGCGCACCGCGGCCGTGGCCATGGGCCGTGACCTGACGCCGGGCGATGACTTCCTTCGCACCTTTGGGCCAGTGACCGTCGCGATGAAGCGGGTGGAGAACGCCATGATCGAGGACCGGCCGGACAAGGTCCTCCAGCTCTCCCAGACGATCCCCCTCACCGACCTGCGTCCCACCTCGAACAACCGGAACCGGCATCTCCTCGACGTGGCCGAGGCACACCGCCGCATGCATCGGCAGAGTGAGGCCTTTGAGATCTTGCAGGGTGTTCGGCACGATGCCCCGGAGTGGATGACGAACCAGAGCTATGCCAGAGACATCCTGAAGGGGATCATCGGCAGGCGGCGCACTCTCACCGATGAAATGTGTGATCTCGCAGACTTTGTGCGACTTGAATACTGAGTTATGGCACCGCTCGTGTCACTTCCGTTGGAGGCCATCAGGAAGTGACACGAAATCGCACTTCCGAGCCTATTTGTCCTGCTCATAGCGTTGGCAGTATGCATCCGGCCTCCATGGGTTCCCGTCCCATCAACGCACACGGGAAATCACCGGTCACGCCGTCGCGCGCCGCTGAGCGATTGAGCGATGAATTGGCGGCACTGGGAATCCGAACCGATATCCAGGAAGGACACGGGCTTGCTCTGGTGTCCGTATGGGTCGATCTGGTTGTCTGGACCGACGGCTGGTGCTACCGCTGGTGGTGTGGGCGGAAATCTGCGCGCAGTGGGCGATGGGTCTACGCGCTGGCTCCGGTCGACGACCCGGTAACCACTGCTCGCCGAGTCGCTCTTCGCTACAAAGACCTCCGCCAGAATCATCCACTGTCCGCGCTGTTGATGGGCCACCCATCGTGATCGACTCAGCATGCCTGAGTCCGCACCCCCCTCTGCCGCAACAAGACCACATGCAGTTGGTCTGGCACCCGCCGTTCTGCGGGGTGAGCCGGGTCCGCGTCCTGGCCTGGACCTGTGAATGCCGCGCGACGTTCTACGAGCTGTGCCAGGCAGGCGGCCAGTCCTTCATCCGCCGAACGCTGCAATGCGAGCCCCAGCATGAGATCAAGGAGACCTTTCGCTGGCCGGCTACGCCAGGCCCACGACGTGTGGGCCGCGCTGCTGTGCGGCGAGGCACGGTAGGTCCGGCATCACCGCGCAATGGGCCTCCGACCAGGCATCTCGCATAGTCCAACCGGCCAACCCGGCGAAGCGCAGGGAAGGCCGTCCGAGCAGAGCGAGGTCCTTCGGGGGGCGGGTGGTAGCCCGCCTGGGAGAACGTCCGGAGCGAAGCGGAGGCCCTTGCAGTGCGCGTAAGCGCCAAAGGAAGAGCGCCGGGCTTCCAGAGTGCGAAGCGCCGATTGTGAGCCCTTTGTGGAAGGGTGGGCGTCAAACGGCCAACCACCCAAACGGGTAACGGGTGGGATGGCGAAAGACGCCCGGTGAAGGCGTGTTAGCTGATCTTGTGGACCCAGCTGTGGGTGTCGGGGCGGGAGCCGTACTGGATGCCCACCAGTTCCTCCCGGATGCGCATCGTCACTTCCCCAGGGGTGCCGTCGCCCACGGTCCACGCGCGGTCCGTGCCCTTGACCGAGCCCACCGGGGTCACCACTGCCGCCGTCCCGCAGGCGAACACCTCCGTGAGCTCGCCCGACTCGCAGCCTGCCTGCCACTCCTCCGTCGAGATGAGGCGTTCCGACGCCTCCAGGCCCAGGTCGGCGGCCAGGGACAGGATGGAGTCGCGGGTGATGCCGGGCAGCAGGGTGCCGGTCAGCGCGGGGGTGACCAGTTTGTCGCCGAAGACGAAGAACAGGTTCATCCCGCCCATCTCCTCCACGTACCGGTGCTCGTGCGCATCCAGCCACACCACCTGGTCGCAGCCCTGCTCGACGGCCTGCCGCTGGGCGACGAAGGCGGCCGCGTAGTTGCCGCCGCACTTGGCGAAGCCGGTGCCGCCGGGGGCGGCGCGGGTGTACTCGGTGGAGAGCCAGACGGAGACGGGCTTGACGCCGCCGGTGAAGTAGGAGGCCGCCGGGGAGGCGATGACCATGTACCGGTAGGTGCGGGACGGGTAGTTGACGCCGAGGCCGACCTGGGTCGCGATGATGAACGGGCGCAGGTAGAGGCTGTGGCCCTCGGTCGTGGGGACCCAGTCCTTGTCGGTCTGGACGAGGAGTTCGAGCGATTCGACGAACACCTCTTCCGGAAGCGACGGCATCGCCATGCGCTCGGCCGAGGTGTTGAAGCGGGCCGCGTTGGCGTACGGGCGGAAGGTCGCGATCGAGCCGTTGGCCTGGCGGTACGCCTTGAGCCCCTCGAACAGCTCCTGCGCGTAGTGGAACACCGAGGTTGCCGGGTCGAGCGACAGCGGCCCGTACGGCTCAAGCCGGGCGTCGTGCCAGCCCTCGCCCTCGGTGTAGTCGATCGAGATCATGTGGTCGGTGAAGGTCTGTCCGAACCCGGGGTTCGCCAGTACCTGCTCCCGCTCGGCCGCAGTGCGAGCGTGGTCGGATAGCTGCACGTCGAAGCTGAGCTTCTGAGCGATGGTCATGACGGAGGTCCTTCTCTCTACGGTTCTGGACAAACTCTACGGTTCGGGGCAGCCACTGCTTAGAGCAGCCTGTACTTCCTATTGTCTCGCTATTTGGGATTGCAAGCGGCCAATGGGGTGCTTTGGCCCTTTAGACGCGAAAAAGCGCCTGGCGGTCCTTATGTGGACCGCCAGGCGCTTGGGGAGCTGGGCGGCCCTAGCTCGATACTCGCGCGGTGATGTCGTCACCGATCTCGTTTGTGGTGCGGCCCGCCCAGCCGGCCAGGCGCTCGACGATGTCGTCGGCGACGGCCTGCTCGACCCTGGCCGCCTCGGCGGTCAGGCCGAGGTGCTCCAGGAGCATGGCGACCGAAAGGATCGTGGCGGTCGGGTCGGCCTTGCCCTGCCCGGCGATGTCGGGGGCGCTGCCGTGCACCGGCTCGAACATGCTGGGCGCGGTGCGCTCCGGGTTGATGTTGCCGCTGGCCGCCAGGCCGATGCCGCCCGCGATCGCCGCGCCGAGGTCGGTGATGATGTCGCCGAAGAGGTTGTCGGTGACGATCACGTCGAACCGCTCGGGCTGGCTCACGAAGAACATCGAGGCCGCGTCGATGTGGCAGTAGTCGGTGGTGACCTCGGGGTATTCCTCCCCGACGCGGTTGACCGTGCGCTGCCAGAGGTCGCCGGCGTAGGTCAGGACGTTGGTCTTGTGGACGAGCGTCAGCTTCTTGCGCGGGCGGGACTTGGCCTTCTCGAACGCGTAGCGGACGACCCGCTCCACGCCGTAGGCGGTGTTGAGCGACTCCTGGGTGGCGATCTCGTACGGCGTGCCACGGCGCATCACGCCACCGGTGCCCGCGTAGAGGCCCTCGGTGCCCTCGCGGACGACGACCATGTCGATGTTCTCGGTGGGGGTGTCGGCCAGCCGGGTCTCGACGCCGGGGAAGAGCTTGACCGGGCGCAGGTTGACGTAGTGGTCGAAGACGAAGCGGAGGCGGAGCAGCAGGTCGCGCTCCAGGATGCCGGGCGGCACGCTGGGATCGCCCACGGCGCCGAGCAGAATCGCGTCATAGCCGCGCAGCTCTTCGAGCACGGCGTCGGGCAGCGTCTCACCGGTACGGTGATAGCGGGCGGCACCCAGGTCGTAGTGGGTGGCCTCGATCTTGGTCCCGACGGCCTCCAGGACCTTCAGCCCTTCGGCGACGACCTCGGCGCCGATGCCGTCTCCGGGGATGACGGCCAGGCGAATATTCCGCGACTCCATGTGCGTACCTTACCCGCTTGTCTCGTCTGACGAGCACGACATCTCACGTCTTGGACAAGACCTTTCAGCCCTGTCTGGCGTCGAAGATCAGGTCCCATGCCCTGGTTCGGGCGTGGGCGACCGCGCCCAGCAATACTCCACTGTCCCCCAAAGCGCTGGCGACCACCATCGGCCGCAGGGGGCCCAGCTCCGCGATTCGATCCTCTATCGCCGCGCCCAGCAGGTCCAGGTTGCGGCCCACCCCGCCGCTCAGGACGATGATCTCCGGATCCAGGACCGCCGCCACCGCCACCAGAAGACCGCCGATGCGGCGCCCTTCGGCCTCCACCACCGAGCGGGCCGCCGGGTCACCGGCCGCCGCCACCGCGAAGACCTCCTTGGCCGTCTCAAGGTCCAGCCCGGCCGCCCTGGCCGCCCTGACCACGCCGGGAGCCGAGGTCACCGTCTCCGTGGCGCCGTGGGCCAGGGCTTCGTCCGTAAAGGGTGGGACGTAAGGGGGCGAGTCCGTGGGGACATAGGAGACCTCTCCCGCCGCTCCCCTGGCTCCGACATACAGCTCGCCGTTGATGACGATGCCCATCCCGACGCCCGTACCGATGGAGACCAGGGCGAAGTTGGCCTTGCCGCGCCCCTCCCCGTACGTGTGCTCGCCGACCGCCGCCAGGTTGATGTCGTTCTCGATGGTCAGCTCCACGTCGAGCGCCGACCGGAGGCGACCCGCCAGGTCGGGCGGGCCCGGCAGGTTGGGCGCGAAGTCCAGGCGGCCCTGGGCCGGGTCGTAGACGCCGGGCGAGCCGACCACCGCGCAGGCGATCACCGACCAGTCGAGCTCGGCCTCCCTGGCCGCGGCGCGGCAGAGGTCGCCCACGAGGACCGCGAGCTCGGCGGAGTCGCGGGCGGTGTTGCGCCCGTCGGTCCGGCCCGCGAACGTGCCGCGCAGGTCGGCCACGGCGACGCGGATCCAGTCGCGGCCGATGTCGATGCCCGCCACGTGGGTGGAGGCCGCGTTCATGTCGTAGAGCGAGGTCACCGGGCCCGGCCGGCCCGACACCTCGCCGACCAGGTGCACCAGCCCGTCTTCCTCCAGCCCGGCGAGCGCCGCCGAGACCGTCGGCTTCGACAGCCCGGTGATCTTGGCCAGATCGGCCCGTGACGCCGGACCGTTCGCGTGCAGCTGGTCGAGCAACCGACGCTCGTTCAGCACCCGCAGCAGCCGCGGATTTCCCAGCCCACCTCGCATCTTCAGCCCTCCTCGCGCCAAACTCTAGCCAACGACCCTGGTAGTAAACTAGCTTTCTTACCAAACAACGAACAGCCGGGCGGGGCCACTCGAGAGGACGATGTGCGATGGACCGAGCATGGCGACTGATTCCGGCCGCAGCGCTCTTGCTGACCGCCGCCGCCTGCGGAAACTCCGCCGGCACCGGCGGCAGCACGGCGAGCGCGAGCGCGAGCGCCGGGGCGGCATCCAAGACGATCGCCCTCTTCCTGCCCGAGTCCAAGACCACGCGGTATGAGGCGTTCGACCGCCCGCTGTTCGAGGCGAAGGTGAAGTCGCTCTGCGCCGACTGCAAGATCCTCTACAGCAACGCCGAGCAGGACGCGGCCAAGCAGCAGCAACAGGTCGAGGCGGCCCTCACCCAGGGCGCGAACGTCCTCGTGCTGGACGCCGTCGACGCCAACGCGGTCGCGCCGCTGGTCAACCAGGCCAAGCAGAAGAAGATCCCGGTGATCGCCTACGACCGGCTGATCTCCGGCATCGACTACGCGTACTACGTCTCGTTCAACAACGTCCGGGTCGGCGAGATGCAGGGCCAGGCCCTGCTCGACGCGATGAACGCCAAGGGTACGACGGCCAAAGGACAGATCGTGGAGATCCACGGCGCCCCGACCGACCCCAGCTCGGCCGACTACAAGAAGGGCGCCAAGAGCGTCCTGGACGGCAAGGTCAAGGTCGGCAGGGAGTTCGACACGCCCGACTGGAGTCCCGACAAGGCCCAGCAGCAGATGGAGCAGGCAATCACCGCCATCGGCCGGGACAACATCGTGGGCGTGCTGTCGGCCAACGACGGCATGGCGGGCGGCGCGATCGCGGCCATGAAGCGCGCGGGCTACAAGCAGCTGCCGCCGATCACCGGGCAGGACGCCGAACTGGCCGCCGTGCAGCGCATCCTCACCGGCGAGCAGTACATGACCATATATCTGGACATCAGGGCTGAGGCGGAGAAGTCCGCCGAGCTGGCCGTGGCCGTGGCCAAGGGCGAGCAGCCCGCCGCGACCAGCAAGGTCAACAACGGCACCGTGGACATCCCGGCTTTCCTCCTCGACCCCATCGCCGTCACCGCGGACAAGGTCAAGGACACGATCGTGAAGGACAAGTTCTACACGGCCGACCAGATCTGCACCGCCGAGGTCAAGGCAGCCTGCGCGAAGGCGGGCATCCAGTAGTGCTCTCCGCGACAGGCATCTCCAAGCGCTACGGCGCGGTCCAGGCTCTCGACGGCGCGAGCCTCCACCTGCGTCCCGGCGAGGTCACCGCCCTCATGGGCGACAACGGCGCGGGCAAGTCCACGCTGGTCAAGGCCATCTCGGGGGTGGTCGTCCCGGACGAGGGCACGATCACGCTCGACGGCACGCCGGTCAAAATCGCCAACCCGCACGACGCGCAGGCGCTCGGCGTCTCGACCGTCTACCAGGACCTCGCGCTCTGCGAGAACCTGGACGTGGTGGCCAACCTGTTCCTCGGTACGGAACGCCGCCGCTGGTCGCTGCTGCGCCACATCGCGATGGAACGCGCCACCCGTGATCTGCTCCAGCAGCTCGACGTACGTATCAGGGACATCAGGGTGCCCGTCGCCATGCTGTCGGGCGGACAGCGCCAGTCCGTGGCGATCGCCAGGGCGCTGATCGGCGAGCCGCGCCTGGTCATCCTGGACGAGCCCACCGCCGCGCTGGGCGTGGAGCAGACCGCCCAGGTGCTCGCGCTGATCGGGCGGCTGCGCGACCGCGGGCTCGCGGTCCTGGTCATCTCGCACAACCTGGCCGACGTCCGGGAGGTGAGCGACCGCGTGGTGGTGCTGCGTCTGGGACGCAACGCCGGCGACTTCGGTACAGCCGACACCACGCAGGAGGAGATCGTGGCCGCGATCACGGGGGCAGGGCGATGACCGACACGCTGGCGCGCAAGCCGTACACGCCGAAGGTCGCCGTCGAGCGGCTGAGACAGGGCGACGTCGGCGCGTGGCCGGTCGTCGGCGGGCTGGTGGCGATCGCGATCGTCTTCAGCGCGCTCAACGACCGCTTCCTCGCGCCGGAGAACCTCACGAACCTGGCCCTGCAGATGGCCGCGACGGGCACGATCTCGCTGGGCATCATCATGGTGCTGTTGCTCGGCGAGATCGACCTGTCTGCCGGCTCGGTCAGCGGCCTGTGCGCGACGATCATGACCATCATGCACGTCAAGCAGGGCTGGAACCCGCTGGCGGCCATCTTGATCGCCCTCGCCGCGGGGGCGGGGATCGGGCTGATCCACGGGCTGATGTTCACCAAGCTGCGGATGCCGTCGTTCGTGGTCACGCTGGCCGGGCTGATGGGCTGGCTCGGGCTGCTGCTCTTCCTGCTGCGGCAGGGCGGCACGATCAACCTGCCGTTCACCGGGTTCATCTCGAAGCTGAGCGACACCTGGTTGCCGTCCTGGCTGTCGTGGCTGCTGGTGGCGGCTCTGGTGCTCGTCTCGGGCGGCGCGGCGCTGCTCACCCGGCGTCTCAGGCTGGCCGCCGGGCTGCCCGTCACCCCGCTGTGGTGGCTGCTGGTCAGAACGGGCGGCCTGGCCGTGCTGCTCGCGGCGGGCGTGGTCATCATGTCGGCCGACCGGGGCGTGCCGCTGCTGCTGATCATCTTCGGGGCGCTGGTGGTGGTGTTCGATCTCGTGCTCAGGCATACCGCGTTCGGCAGGCATGTGTACGCCGTGGGGGGCAACGCGGAGGCGGCCAGGCGGGCCGGGATCAACGTGACGCGCATCAGGATCCTGGCGTTCATGCTGGCCTCCACGCTGGCGGCGGCCGGGGGCATCCTGGCGGCCAGCCGGCTGTCGGCGGTCAACCAGCAGTCGGGTGGCAGCGACATCCTGCTCATGGCGATCGCCGCGGCGGTCATCGGCGGCACCTCGCTGTTCGGCGGCCGGGGGCGGGCCTATGACGCGCTGCTCGGGGTGCTGGTGATCCAGTCGATCACCAGCGGCATGTACCTGCTCAGCGTCGACTCCTCCGTACGTTTCATGGTGACGGCCGCGGTGCTGGCCCTGGCCGTGGCGATCGACTCGCTGGCCCGCCGGGGAGCCGCCCAGTGAGCCGCGTGCTGGGCATCGATGTGGGCGGCACGAAGGTCGCCGTCGGCGTGTCCAGCTCCGACGGGCCGGAGATCGTCGAGCGGATCCGGCTCGACACCGGCGCCGGCACCCTGGAACGGGCCCTGGCGGCGGCCCGGGACCTGGACGGCGCGCCGGCCGCCGTGGGCTTCTCGACCTGCGGCGTCATCCGCGACGGCCGGATCTGGCTGGCCCCCAATGTGCCCGGCTGGGAGGGGTTGGAGCTGCCCCGGCTGCTGCGGGAGGAGTACGGCGCGATCCCGGTGGCGATCGACAACGACGTGAAGGCTGCTGCCGCGGCCGAGCTGCGCTGGGGAGCGCTGCGCGGTGTGTCGGCGGGTGTCTACCTGAACCTGGGCACCGGGCTGGCGGCGGCGCTGGTGGTGAACGGCCAGGTGGTGTCCGGGGCGCACGGCGCGGCCGGCGAGATCGGCTACCTGCAGGCCGTTCCGGGAGAGCCCGCCTTCGCCGACGGGCACGTTCCCCTGGAGGAGCGGGTCTCGGGCGGCGCGCTCGCGGCCCGGGGCACGGCCCTGCTGGGCCGCGAGACCACGGCGGCCGACCTGTTCGCCCTGTCCGTCTCTGCCCCCGGCTCGGCGGTCGCGGAGCTGGTGGACGAGGCGCTCGGGCTGCTGGCCATGAACGCGGCGAACCTGTGCGCGACCTTCGACCCCGAGTGCCTGGTGGTCGGCGGCGGCATGATGGGCGCGGCCGACCTGATCATGCCTCGCCTGACAGCCGAGCTGCGGCGGTCCGTACCCTTCCCGCCCGAGGTACGCCCGGCGCGGTTCGCCGACGACGCCCCGCTGCTCGGCGCGCTGGCTCTCGCCCACGCCGCTTCACAGACTTCATAAGTTCGTGAAACGGGTGTAGCTTCGACGGCATGGCTCCTGAAAAGGTGCGGCTGGCCGCCGAGAAGGCCACGCTCCTCGCCACCCTGTACGGCAGGGCACTGGACGCCCGCTCACCACACCCCATACTCGACGACCGCCTGGCGGCCGCGACCGTCGAGCGCATCGACCACGACTTCAGCGACACCGGTATGGACCAGCGCATGGCCGGCTCGGTCGCGATCCGGGCCCGCTTCCTGGACGGCTGGGCCAGGGAGTTCCTCGCCCGGCACGCCGAGGCGACCGTGCTGCACCTGGGCTGCGGTCTCGACACGCGGGCCCACCGCCTGGACCCGCCGCCGAGCGTCGACTGGTACGACGTGGACTATCCAGACGTCATCGACCTACGGCGGCGGCTGTATCCGGAAGAGCACCGGACGATCGGCACCTCGGTCACCGACCTCGGCTGGCTGGACCAAGTGACCGCGGGCAAGCCGGTGCTGGTCATCGCCGAGGGCCTGTTCTACTACCTCGACCCGGCGGAGGGCCGCGCGCTGGTCAGGGCGATCGTCGACCGGTTCCCCGGCGGCCAGTTCGTCTTCGACGCGCTGAGCCCCTTCGGGCTGCGCCTGCAGAAGCTCAACAAACCGGTCAGGAAGGCCGAGGCCACGATGCACTGGGGCATGGACGGCCCGGCCGACCTGCTGTCGATCAGTCCGAAGCTACGCCTGGTCACCGCGATGAGCGCCTTCGACCTGCCCGGCTACGGCCGCCTGTCGGCGTCGCACCGGATCTCGGTCGGGCTCGCCAAGGCCGTGCCCGGATTCAGGAGGATGGCGGCCTTCTACCGGTTGGAGTTCTAAGCGTTACCGGCTGGTGTTCTGCGGGGCGCCGCCGTTGTCCCTGCGGTCCAGGGCGGTCTGCAGGGCCTCGGTCGCCTCGTCAGCGGTCTCGTCGGTGGAGTTCCAGGCATACATCTCGTACATGTGTCTCATCTCATTTCGCGGGGCGTCGTGTGCTGTGCGGTCGGACTCCGGTCACGAATCCGACCGGGCCTGAGCTCGTGGGGTCCGGATCGCGGACCGGAACGATGGGGCTTACCGGTCGACGCAACGCCGCACACCACGGCGGGTCGTCGACCTGCCCTAACAGGCCCCGCCGCGGCAGGTAATAAGTACGAGAACCTGGCGCATCTTCCGAAAGAATACCTGGCGGTAGTTTGGCTGTCTCGTTGGACGTCCTACTATCTCGCATCCTGAGACAGAAAAACGGCTGCCGCGGACGCGACAGCCGTTGATCCTGGAACGCTCTGAAGAAGGGGTCAGTCCTCCAGGTCGACCGAGCGGCCGCTCTCGGCGCCGATCTCGGTGCCGATCTGCTCGACCACGTCGGCCGGGATGGCGGAGTCGACCGTCAGCGCGATCAGCGCCTTGCCACCCTTGGCGTCACGGGCCACCTGCATCGAGGCGATGTTGACGCCGTGCTCGCCGAGCAGGCGGCCGACGACGCCGACGATGCCGGGCCGGTCGGTGTAGGTGAAGAACGACAGGTGCGCGGTCGGCTCGATCTCCATCTCGTAGCCGTTGACCTCGACGATCTTCGTGATCTGGCGCGGGCCCGACAGCGTGCCCGAGACCGAGACGCGGCGGCCGTCGGCGAGCACGCCGCGTACGGTGACCACGTTGCGCCAGTCGGGGCTGTCGGAGCTGGTCACCAGGTTGACGGAGATCCCGCGGTCCTTGGCCAGGAGCGGCGCGTTCACGTACGTGACCGAGTCCTCGACCACGTCGGCGAAGATGCCCTTGAGCGCGGCCAGTTCGATCACCCGGACGTCCTGCGAGGCGATCTCGCCGCGCACCTCGACGTCGAGCTTCGTGGCGACCTCGCCCGCCAGCGCGGTGAAGACGCGGCCCAGCTTCTCGGCCAGCGGCAGGCCCGGCTTGACGTCCTCGGCGACCGCTCCGCCCTGGACGTTGACCGCGTCGGGCACGAACTCACCGGCGAGGGCGAGCTTGACGCTCCGCGCGACCTGGGTGCCGGCCTTCTCCTGGGCCTCGTGCGTGGAGGCGCCCAGGTGCGGCGTGACGACGACCTGGTCGAGCTCGAACAGCGGGCTGTCGGTGCAGGGCTCCTTGGAGAACACGTCGATGCCCGCCCCGGCGACGCGGCCCTCCTTGATCGCCGAGTAGAGCGCGGCCTCGTCGACGATGCCGCCGCGGGCCACGTTGACGATCCGCACCGACGGCTTGACCTCGTGCAGCTCCTTGTCACCGATCAGCCCGAGCGTCTCCTTGGACTTGGGCAGGTGCACGGTGATGAAGTCGGCCTGCTTGATGACCTCTTCGAGGCTGACCAGCTTGACGCCCATCTGGTCGGCGCGGGCCGGCGGCAGGTAGGGGTCGTAGGCGATCAGCTCGACGCCGAACGGCTGCAGGCGCTGCGCCACGAGCTGACCGATCTTGCCCAGGCCGAGGATGCCGACGACCTTCTCGTCGAGCTCGACACCGGTGTACTTGGACCGCTTCCACTCGCCGTTCTTCAGCGCGGCGTGCGCCTGGGCCGTGTTGCGGGCGCTGGCCAGGATGAGCGCGACGGTCTGCTCGGCGGCGCTGGTGATGTTGGAGGTCGGGGCGTTGACCACCATCACACCGGCCTTGGTGGCCGCCTCGACGTCGACGTTGTCGAGCCCGACGCCGGCCCGTGCGACCACGCGCAGCTTCGGCGCCGCGGCGATGGCCTCGGCATCGACCTGCGTGGCGGAGCGGACGATGAGCGCGTCCACGTCGGCGAGCGCGGGCAGCAGCTGCGAGCGGTCGGCGCCGTCGGTGTGGCGGACCTCGAAATCGTTGGCGAGTACGGCGAGGCCTGCCTCGGACAGCTCCTCTGCGACCAGTACGACGGGCTTGCTCATGGAAGTGAATCCTTAGGGGCATGCGGGCGGGCGTTGAGGGACACCTCAGAGGGCCCCTCGGACCCCCCGAGTCTATCCGCGCTTGTGAACGTGTTCACGAGTGACCCAGGATCTGAGACAGCGCCTCCGTACCCCGGCTCCCGCAAACTCATCCACACTGCTCTCATCTTTGTCTTGCTGGGGGGATTTCTTGGCTATTAGCCTGATAAGCCGTGACCGACTACCTATGGTTCGTCATATGAGCATCGGGAATCCTGCGCTTGCCGACGTGCTCGCCCAGCATGGCAGCCCACATCGCCTGCTGGCGGCGCTCGCTGACGGTGGGGTTCTGGTGGCAGTGCGACCAGACCGATCAGTCGTCCTGGGTACGACCCAGGCCGGCGACAGAGTGCTGCTCGGATACACGGGCGCGGCAACGTACGCCCGGCACCGCGGCAGTCACTCCCTCTCCGCCTGCGATCCGGACACGATCCTCGACATCCAGCGCGTCACGGGTGTGCGGGAGATCGTGATCGACGCGGCGGGGCCCGCAGCGGCGGCCGTGCCCATCGACGACCTCCAGCGCTTCCTCGCCTCGACGCGATCGGGGCCTCATCCAGTGCTGTCGGGCGCCGTCCCCGCCGCGTACGCGACGGGCGCGATGGCCACGGTGTCACGGGGAGCCGCGCTCGCCCAGGTGGCGCCGCCCTCGCCGGACGCGCCCGCGCTGCCGTGGATACCGGCGCCGCGACCGCACCTGTCGGGGCCCATGCAGCAGGTCGACCCCGGCTACCGCCGGTGCGCCCACCCGATCCTGCCCGCCCTGCGGCGGGCCATCGGGAACCTGCTCATGGACTACCCGCTCGTGCACCACGTCTGGATCTCCGAGGCGCGCACCGCCTCGGGGGCGCCGGGGATCATGCTGCACGTGAAGGTGCACATGTCGGCCGCCGAGGACGTGGTCCGCGACCTGCACCGCGGGGCCCGCGCCCGGCTGCCGCAGTTCGCGGCGAGCGGGGCGCCCATCCTGATGGCCAGGGTGGCGGACTCGCGCAGCGAACGCCGGATGATCGAGATCGGCGCGCATGTGGTCTGCGCCGACGTGATCGACTAGCCGCGCTTGTGACCGCGGCCCGCATCGAGCGGACCGCGGTCACGAGCACGCGGGTACGGCTTACGCCAGGCGGCGGGTCAGCTCCAGCCGCGTCCTGGCGAACGCCCAGGCCACCAGCGCCGCCAGCAGCGGCAGTCCCACCGCGAACGCGACGAGGAACAGCCAGGGGATGGAGATCGTCGTGGGCCCGGGAGTGAACCAACTCGCCCCCTGGACCCCGTTGTGGCGGCTCATCGGCCACGACAGCGCGATTCCGCCCACAACCCCGGCCACGACGCCGACCAGCGCGCCCAGCCCGGCTATGTAACCCGCCTGGCCGGCCACCACCAGCCGCCGGACGCGCGGCGGCGCGCCGACCGCCGACATGGTGTTCAGGTCGTGGCGCATGTCGGCCGCGGCGAGCCCGGTGGCCGCGAACGTACCGCCGAGCACCAGCACCATGGCGGCGCCCAGCAGGATCCAGAACACCTGCGAGAACGAGCCTTCCCTGGGGTTCTCGACGTAGAGGTCGGTCTCGTTCCCGACCACCGAGAGGTACTGTCTCAAGCGGTCCTGATTCGCCGGCTGGTGCATGGCGTACAGCCGCCGCTCCTTCACCTGCAGTCCGACGGCCCGCAGCACCGCCTGTGGAACGACCCCGCCACCGACCCGCGGATCGGCGGCGCTCGCCAGCACGGCGGGAACCTGCTTGCGGCCGATCTTGCCATTCTCCCCGTAGGACTTCAGGGTGGCCAGGCCGTCCTTGATCAGCACCGGATCGAACACCACGATCTTGCCCGCGGCCAGAGCCGCGGCGGCCTGCGGATCCTGACGTCCCTGGATGAACGCGAGCAATTGCGCGTCACCGACCGGAAGATCACCTCCGTAAGAGGAGTCCTCGCACCGCCCTCCGCAGCGCCGGTCGAGGTCGATCCACGCCTTACGGCCCTGTGAGTCCACCGGGCTCGAAGCCGGAAGCAGCTGGGTCTTCGGCAACTCGCGCTCGACCGCCGCCCGCAGCCTGGCCCAGCCGCTGTCGTCCAGCTTGACGGCTTCGATCTTGATGCTGCCCGTCGGGGCGTAGGGATGGTAGGCGGCGTCATAGGCCGCATCGGAGCTGGCGAGCCCGGTGCCGAACGCGACCGCCGCCGTGGTGGCCGCCATGACGGCGGCCGTCGCGGAGGCCGTACGGGACCGGTGGCGCGAGGCGTCGCGGACCGACAGGCGCAGCGGGAGCGGCAGCCGGGCGGCGAACCGGCTCGTCCGGCGCACCAGCCACGGCATCAACGCGACCAGCCCCAGCACGACCAGCCCCAAGGCCGCGACGAGCGGCAACTCCTGGCCACGCGTGCTCAGCCTGACCAGGGCCAGCCAGAGGAGGACCAGTCCGGCCACCACCAGCAGCAGACCGAGCACCGGACGACCCGCGCGGTCACGGAGTTCGCCTTCACGGCCCGCCAGCACCTGGGCAGGGCTCTGCCGCGCGGCCTGCACGGCGGGCACCAGGGCGGCGATCAGCCCGCTCACCACGCCCAGCGCGGCTACGCCCGCGACACTCGCCCACGGCACCTCGCGCGGGCCGAGCGAACCGATCAGCCGCTCGGCCAACGGCACCGCCGCCAAGGCGCCTCCGACGCCAAGGGCCGTCCCGGCCAGCGCCGCCGCGCCGCCGAGCACCAGCCCGTCGGCGAGCACGATGGTCCGCAGGTGCGCCCCCGAGCCGCCCTGCGCCGCGATCACGGCCAGTTCCCGCCGGCGGCGCCGCAGTCCCACGGCGAACGCGGGTCCGGCCAGCAGGACCGTCTCCATGACGATGAAGACGACGGCGAGCGCGATCGCGATCAGCTGGTCTCTGTCCGGGGCACCTTGGGGGACATCGGCGGGCGGATCCTCGATGACGGCTCTGGACTGGACCAGCAGCCCTTGGGCGTTCAGCGCCTCCACCCGCGACCAGCCGAACGGCGCGGCGGTGTCGGCGAGCCAGCCGGTGCCGTTGCCGTCGTTCTTGTCCGCCAGGAGCGCGCCTTGGAGTCCGACGAACTCCGATATACCCGGCCAGTTCGGAAACTCGATCACGCCGACCACACGCACCCGCTTGTTCGCCCGGATCACATTGACGGTGTCGCCGACCTTGACTCCCTGCTCTACGACCGCGGGTGTCACCACGACCTCGCCGGGAGCGGCCGGGAGCCTGCCCCCCATCAGGCGCCGCATCCCCCGCGTCATCGGGTCCCGCAGATCCACCTCACTGGCGTCCCCCACCTGGTAGCCGTCCTTGCCCACGAACACCACGGTGCCTTTGTCGTACGGGATGAGCCGGCCGTCGACCAGCGCGGCCACCCTCGCGGTCGTCCACGGCGGGGCCTCGGACGGGTTTCCCCGGCCAGTCCAGCCCCTGCCCGAGACGTCCTGCTCGATCCGGCTCTGCCCCGCCGACGAAGTGGCGATCCGCGCGTCCGCGCTGCCCAGCTCGGCGGTCAGTCCCTCCCGCATGTCCACGTGGAGCGTGGCGTACCCCGTGAGCACGCCGGTGATGAGCAGCACCGGCAGGCCGATCATCACCATGATCAGCGCCGTACGTCCCTTGAACCGCAGCGCGTCCCTGCGGGAGATCCGCAGCGCGGCGGCGAAGGCGCTCATCGGGCGCTCTCCAGAGGCACGGCCGTCGAGTCGGCGATCTCCCCGTCGCGCAGGAACACCACGCGGTCGGCCCATCCGGCGTAGCGGGGCTCGTGGGTGACCAGCAGCACCGCCGCGCCCTCGTCGCAGCGCTCGCGCAGCAGTCGCAGGATCTCGTCGCCGCTCGCCGTGTCGAGCGCCCCCGTGGGCTCGTCGGCCAGCACCAGACGCCGCTCGCCGACCAGCGCCCTGGCGATCGCCGCGCGCTGCCGCTGCCCGCCGGACAGCTCCCCGGGAAAGCGGTCGGCGACATGGTCCACCCCCACCGAGGCCAGTACGGCCAGCGCCTCCTCACGGGCCTGCCGGGAGCGGACGCCGTCGAGCTCCCTCGGCAGCATCACGTTCTCGGCGGCCGTGAGTGACGGGATCAGGTTCAGGTCCTGGAAGACGTACCCGACGCTGCCGCGCCGCAGCGCCGCCAGGTCCGTCACGCCGGCCAGGTCCGTGCCCTCGATCGTCACGCTGCCCGAGGTCGGCCGGTCGAGGCCGCCCGCTAAGTTGAGCAGGGTCGACTTGCCGGAGCCCGACGGGCCCATGACGGCGACCAGCTCGCCGCTGGAGACCTCGAGGCTCACCCCTTTGAGCGCGTGCACCTGGCCGTGCGCGCGCGTCACCTTGTCCAGTCTCATCACAGTCATCTGTATGGTGGCGCGGAAATCCGGTCCTTCAGGGCCGGGAGGAAGCGCCACCCCTCCTTTCGAAAACAGCATGGAAAAGCTCGGTCACGTTCGGTAATGTGTGCGGTGGGTGAGGGCGCTGTGACAGGAGGTGTGTCCGATGGCGATTCGCCGCTCGGCCACCAAGCGGCACGGTCTGCCCTCGATCGTGCAACTGCGGCTCGCGCCCGCCCCGGCCCAGGCCGAGGCGCTGGCGGCGGCGGTGCTGTTGTGTAATCAGGCGGCCACCGTCGTCTCCCGCCTGGCCTGGCAACACCGCACGTTCGCTGTGGTGGAGTTGCACCGGCTGGCCTATTACGAGGTGCGGGCGCAGGTGGCCGGGCTCGGCGCGCAAGCGGCCGTGCGGGCGATCGCCCGGGTCGCCGGCGCCTACGCCAACCGGCGCGCCGGCAAGAAACGCGCCCACATCTTCCGCCCGCACGGCGCCGTCCCCTACGACGCCCGGCTGATGAGCTTCAACCGTGACGCCCGGACCGTATCTTTGTGGACCCCCACCGGCCGCGTCACCGTCCCCTACACCGGCCGACCAGAAGACCTCAAAGCCATCGAGGCACTGCCGCTCGGCGAGGCCGACCTGATCTGCCGGCGCGGCGTGTGGCTGCTGCAGGTCGCTCTCACCCTGCCCAAGCCGGTGGTGCGTGAGCCGGTTCACGGCTTCGTGGGGGTGGATCAAGGAGTGGCGAACCTGGCAGTCACCTCCGACGGCGCGGTGCTGCCCGGCCCCGCCCTGCCGGGGCCGATCGGCGGCAACGGCCACGTCCGCACCCTGCGGCAGCGGCGGCACCGTCAACGCCGGCGGCTGCAGCAGAAGGGCACGCCTGCGGCGCGGCGGGTGCTGCGCCGCCTGTCCGGTCGTGAGCACCGGATGATGACCGACCTCAACCACCAAATCAGCACGTACGTGGTGCGCGAAGCCGAACGCACCGGCCGCGGCATCGCCCTGGAGGATCTGCAGGGCATCCGCGGCCGGGTAAGGGCTCATCGGCTCCAGCGACGCACCCTGCACACCTGGGCCTTCGCCCAGCAAATCGCGTTCACCCGCTACAAGGCCGCCCGAGCCGGGGTCGCCTTCCTGCTGGTCGACCCTGCGTATACGTCGCAGGAGTGTCCGGAGTGCGGGTGCGTGTCCAGGGCGAACCGGCCGGCACGGGGTCGCTTCGTCTGCACCCGGTGCGGCCTCGCTGGGCACGCCGACCACATCGCGGCCCGCAACATCGCCACACGCGGCGTCGCGGGCTGGGCTGTCATCAACCAGCCACACGCTACCGGCCTCCTTTCAGCCAGACGGGACCGCGAGAGCAAACCACGATCAGCTTCAGCCAGTGGTAGTTGATGTGTTCTTCTCCTTGAGTACGGCCTCGCAGTGGTCCAGCCAGCGCTGTTCCGCCTCGGCCTGAAAGATCAATGAATCGAGGACGAGCCGCTGCGCGAGCCCATCCGTGTTCGCCCGTTTCGCCTTGGTCAGCTCCTGCAGCGCCCGCATGGTGGCGGTGCGCTGGGCCAGGATCACCGCTGACACGTCGACGTCCCCGGCGGCGACGGCCATGGCGAGTTTGATGACCAGTTCGTCCCGAGGCCGGTCGGTCTGGTCGACGGGGGTGCTGAACCATCGCTCCAGTTCGGCCCGACCGGCCTCGGTGACCGTGTAGACGGCCCTCCCCTGTTCGTCGGCCCCTCCGGGCTCGACAAGGCCGTCACGTTCCATCCGGGCGAGCGTCGTGTAGACCTGGCCGATATTGAGCGGCCAGGTCGCCCCCGTCGACGCCTCGAATTCCACCCGGAGCTGGTAGCCGTAACGCGGCCCCCTGCTCAGCAACGCGAGCAGTCCGTGTCTGATCGACATGGATACTGAGTATGCATACTGAGTATGCTCAACGCAACTGATTCGCATATTCTGGACAGGGAACGCCGTTCAGGCCGATACTCGGGGCATGAGCTCGACGCATCCACCGTTCCGCGCGTCCGACGGGGAACGCGATCGCGCGATCGACGAGCTCCGCGACCGCGCCGTCGAAGGCCGGATCTCCCACGACACCTTCGTCGGCCGGGTGGATCAGGCCCTGCGGGCGCGCAACCGCCACGAGCTCGACGAGCTGGTCGCCGATCTGCCCCGCCGCCGGACGTTCCGCCAGCGGGTGACCGACGCGGTGTCGAACGTCTCCGACTTCACCACCCGCCTCCAGGCGGCCTGGCGCCGGCCGCGCCTGCCCAGGCTGGCCCTGCCCGACGACCACCGCGTGCGCTACGTGGTCGGTCGCGGGTCGGCCTGCGACCTAGTGCTGTCCGATCTGACGGTCTCGCGGGTGCACGCCGAGCTGCGGCGCGAGGACGACGGCGGATGGATGCTGGTCGACCTGGGCTCGCTCAACGGCACACGGCTGAACGGCTGGCGACTGGTGGGACCCGCCAAGATCAAATCGGGCGACGAGGTCTCTTTCGGCGACTGCGGCTTCATGGTGAGCGCCGGCCAGCTCTCCTGAGTACTTTCCTGGGTACGGGCTCGCCTTCGTAACGGCGTGCCCGCCGTACGACTGACCCAAGAAATACGGATATTTGCGGATTACAGGCTGCGTGCGCTGCCGCATGATCCCAGGCGAGACCCCCAGTCCTCATTGGAGACCCCATGCGGCGCACCTCAGCATCCCTCGTCGCGGGCGCGCTCGTCGCGGCCCTCGCGTGGGCATCCAGCCCCTCCTCCCCCGCCGTCGCGCTCGAACCCACGGCGGGCGTCGCGGACCTGACCCAGGACATCAACCAGATACTCGCCGACTCGCGGCTCACGGTCGGGCGGGCCGGCGTGGTCGTCAAGAGCGTGGCCAACGGCGACGAGCTGTACGCCACGGACGCCGGCAAGCTGATGATCCCGGCCTCCAACACCAAGCTGTTCACCTCCGCCGCCGCCGTCGACACGCTCGGCCTGGACTACCGCTTCCCCACCACCGTGCTGAGCGGCGGGCGCAAGCTCGGCTCCGTGCTGACCGGCGACCTGGTCCTGCGCGGCACCGGCGACCCGACGATGCTGGCCGAGGACTACGACGCGCTGGCCGCCAAGGTCGCCGCCGCGGGCGTCAAGCTGGTCGCGGGCAAGCTGGTCGCCGACGACACGTGGTTCGACTCCGTACGGCTCGGCAACGACTGGGCCTGGGACGACGAGACGGCCTACTACGCGGCGCAGATCTCCGCGCTGACCGCCTCCCCGGACCGGGACTACGACGCCGGTTCGGTGATCGTCTCCGTGGCGGCCGCCGGCAACGAGGTCAAGGTGTCGACGACGCCCGAGACCGACTACCTGAAGATCGTCAACAAGGCCACCGTGGGCACCACGACCGACGTGCTCATCGAACGGCAGCACTCCACGAACACCGTGGTCATCACCGGCACCGTGGCCGACCCGTACCAGGAGTGGGTGGCCGTGGACGACCCCACCCGCTATGTGGCGTCGCTGTTCCGCAAGTCGCTGGCCAAGCACGGCGTCCGCGTGGCGGGCCCGACCGTCACCGGCGCGGCCCCGGCCGGCGCGACCACGCTGGCCGAACACCAGTCGATGCCGCTGAGCGAGCTGCTGGTGCCCTTCCTCAAGCTGAGCAACAACATCCACGCCGAGATCCTGACCAAGGCGATGGGCCGCAAGGTCTCCGGCCAGGGCACCTGGGCGGCCGGGCTCAAGGTGAGCACCGACTTCGCCAAGGCCAACGGCGTGCAGGTGCTCAACATGCGGGACGGCTCCGGACTCTCGCGCCGCGACGGCTTCGCCCCGGGCTCGATCGTCCAGTTGCTCAGCGCCGTACGCGCCAAGCCGTGGTTCAAGACCTGGTACGACGCGCTGCCCATCGCGGGCAACGCCGACCGGTTCACCGGTGGCACGCTGCGCAGCCGGATGCGCAACACCGCCGCCGCCAACAACGTGCACGCCAAGACCGGGTCGCTGACCGGCGTCACGTCGCTGTCGGGCTACGTGAACAGCGCCGAGGGCGAGCCGCTGGTGTTCTCCATCATGCTCAACCAGTTCCTGTCGGGCTCGCCGAAGGACATCGAGGACAAGATCGCCATCCGACTCGCCCAGTTCTCGCGGACCGCGCCGGTGGACGCCGTGTCGCAGCTCCGCGCGGCGGATGACAGCGCGACCGGTGACCTCGAGTGCTCCTGGCTCAAGCCCGCCACGTGCTGACGCCTACCGCGTGCTGACGCCTTCCGGTCCGCTTGGGAGCTGACGGCTCCCACCCATCCGCTCCGAGTTCCACCCCTGGCCGTGCGGCATTTCGCCGCACGGCCCTATTTTTTTCGCACAAGACGCGCAGGTGACAGAGAAGGTTTACCGAGGTCGATGGGGCAATCGTTACGATTGGGTCACCTGGTACTCCAGATATAGCGGTGTTTTTCGGGACATGGCCGTTGCGGGCACACCAGAATGCGGGATCGACGCCGTATCTAGCAGCAGCGGAGGGACAGGATGCGCAGGCAACTCCAGGCACTCGTTTGCCTCGGAAGTCTGGCCGCACTGAGCATCCCCACGCCCGCCGCCCAGGCGGCGACCACGAAGGCTCCGTGCCGGGTCGTGGCCGCCAAGCCGTCCCTGTCCAAGGGCGTGATCGTCGGCTCGGCAAGCAGGATCGGCTGCGACACCAAGGCCACGCTCAGGGTCCGGATCGTCCGGGACGTGGCCGGTCGTCCCGACCGTACGCTGAAGAGCGGCGCCAAGCCCGTGCTGAACGGCCGGATCAGCGTCCGCGCCGGCTGCGCGGCTCCCGGGCGCTACTACGTCCTGGCCATGGACTATCAGGGCAAGCCGAGCCGGTCACGGCCGGTGGCCCTGTCCTGCGGGACCCGGACGCCGGCGAAGACCGGCACCGCCTCGGCCGCCGAGGACCAGGTCGTCAGCCTCACCAACCAGGCGCGGGCCAAGAAGGGCTGCCGCCCGCTCACCCACGATCCCAAGCTCCACGCGGCGGCCGAGCGGCACTCCGCCGACATGGCCGCGCGCGACTACTTCGACCACGACTCCAAGGACGGCCGGACTCCGGGTGACCGCATATCGACGGCCGGCTTCGCGCCGGTCAGCACCTGGGGCGAGAACATCGCCATGGGCCAGCCGACGGCCGCCGCGGTCGTACGAGCCTGGCTCGACAGCCCCGGACACCGGGCCAACATCATGAACTGCTCCTTCACCCATATCGGCGTCGGCCAGTCCACGAAGGGCCCCTACTGGACCCAGGACTTCGCCGCCCACTAGACCACAGAACCCCACCCAGCCAGGGAGCGTCGGGCCTCCACCAGGCGCGCCACCGCGCCGGTTCCCACCGCAACGCCACGGCGCTCCCATCCGGCGGGCCCGGTCGCGCCTCCCCCCGCACAGCGGACCGCGACCGGGCCCGCACCCTTTTCCGGGAATGACCCTGTACGGGGCAACCGAACTGTGGGGATCTCATGCATTGGCACGCGTACACGTGGATGGGCAGCGGCGAGGAGCGGGAAAGGGAGGACGAGCGGCGTCCGGGTTCGCCCGACTTCGCCGGTTCACTCCTTCCGCCGATGCGCACCGGCGACTGGCTGGCCCGACCGGCCTCCCGGATCCGCGCCAGCTTCCGCCGCCCCTGACTCGCGGGCGCGGGTCAGGGGCGGTTGTCCGAGAAGCGGGCCAGGACCAGGGACTCGACGACGCCCACGACCGCGTACGCCAGGATCGACACGGCGGTGACCACCACGATGTCCGCCCACACCTCGTCATACCGGAACCCGCCGATGGCCCGCAGGATCCCGGCGCCGATCCCCTGCCCGGTCGCCAGCCATTCGGCGATGAGCGCGCCGATGATCGAGGCGGGCACGGAGATCCGCATGGAGGCGAACACCGAGGGCATCGCCGTCGGCACGGCCACCTTGCGCAGCACGGTCAGCCGCCCGCCCCCGTACGCCATGATCAGGTCGGTGGCCTGCGGTGAGGCGGAGCGCAGCCCGAAGGCGACGTTGACCAGGGCGGGGAAGAACACCACGATGCCGCCGATGACCGCGACGCCGAGGAGCTCGCGGCCGAAGACGAGCGTGATCAGCGGCGTCATCACCACGAGCGGCACCGAGCGCAGCAGCATCGCGACCGGCATGAACGTCTGCTCGACGGTCCTGAACAGCACGAACGCCATCGCCACGACCACCGCCGCGACCATCCCGCTGACGAAGCCGATGGCCGCGTCCCTGATCGTGATGCCCAGGGCGGCGAAGACCGCGTCGCGATGGGCCGGGGACGAGCCGAACAGGTACTCCCAGACCTGCGGGGGCCGCTTGCCCACCAGCGGGCTGATGCCGAACGCCTCCAGGGACAGCCACCAGAGGGCCACCACGATGACCACGGAGGGCAGCAGCGGGCCGACGACGCGCGACACGATGCGGCCGATCATGAGGAGGACCTCGCTCTGCCGTACGACCAGGGTGTCACCACGCGGGCGACCAGCGCGACGATCGCGTAGCCGAGGCCCGCGACCAGGCCGGCCACGAGCGCCAGCCCCCACGTGCGCGGGACCTGGAACTGCTGCTGGGAGATCATCAGGGAGACGCCGAGGCCCTGGTCGTTGCTGCCGAGGTATTCGCCGATGATCGCGCCCAGCAGTGCGCCGGGGGCCGAGATCTTCAGCCCGGCGAACGTGCTCGGCAGCGCCGCGATGACCTGGACGTGCCGCAGTTTGGCCAGGCGGCCGCCGCCGTACACCGCGATGAGGTCGAGGCTGGTCCGGTCGGCGGAGCGCAGCCCGAGCAGCGCGCCGATGAGCGTGGTGAAGAAGACGGAGACGGCGGCCAGGAACACCACGGCGGCCTCACCGCCGAAGACGACCAGGACGATCGGGCCGATGGCCAGCAGCGGGATGCAGTAGCTGATCACCGCGAGCTGGGTCGCCACGGCCTCCAGGCGCGGGACGAGCAGGACGACCAGCGCCACCCCGATGGCCAGGCCGTTGCCCCAGAGGAAGCCCTGGAGCGCGGCGCTGACGGTGGCGGTCGTGTTGGGGCCGTAGAAGCCCCAGCCGTCGTGGCCCATCCCGGCCAGGACCGCCCACGGCGTCGGGACCGCGCCGCCGTCCGCGAAGACCGTCACGGCGAGCAGCCACCACAGGGCGATCAGGGCGACGACGCCGAGCAGGCCGTGGATCCGCTTCACGAGCCGTGCCCGAACAGCAGGTCGCTGAGGTGGTCGTGGATGGCATGGAACTCCGGTGTACGCATCATCTCGGGCACCCGGGGGCGCGGCAGGTCGATCGGGACCATCTCTTCGATGCGGCCAGGACGCGGGCTCATGACGGCCACCACGTCCGACAGGAAGATCGCCTCGCCGATGCCGTGGGTGACCATCAGCGTGGTGGCGGGCTTCTCGGTCCAGATGCGCAGAAGTTCCAGGTTGAGCCGCTGGCGGGTCATGTCGTCCAGCGCGCCGAACGGCTCGTCGAGCAGCAGCACGCTGGGCTTGACCACCAGCGCGCGGGCGATCGACACGCGCTGCCGCATGCCGCCCGACAGCTCGGCGGGCCGCGCCTTCTCGAAGCCCTGCAGGCCGACCAGCTTGATCAGGTCGTCGATCACGCCGGGCTCCGGCTTGATCCCGGCGACCTCCAGCGGCAGCCGGATGTTGGCCGCGACGCTGCGCCAGGCCAGCAGCGCCGAGTCCTGGAAGGCGATGCCGAGGTGGTGGCTCCTGCGGAGCTCCTCGGGGGTCTCGCCGTTCACCCGGATCTCGCCGGTGGTGGGCTTTTCGAGCCCGGCCAGGATGCGCAGCACGGTCGACTTGCCGCAGCCCGAGGGGCCGAGCAGGGATAGGAAGGAGCCCTTCGGCGTCTCCAGGTCGACGTGCTCGACCGCGGTCAGCCCGCTGCCGAACGTCTTGCTCAGCCCCGTGATGCCGATGCCGGTCATGAGAGCTTGAGGCTCGCGTCGGCCTTGTAGATCTCGTCCAGGATCGACAGGTCGAAGAGGTTCTCGGCCTTGACGGTCAGCCCGGCCTTGGCGAGGGAGGCGATGTTCTGCTCGATCAGCTCGGAGGTCATCGTGAACAGGCCGTTGGCCTTGGCGTCGGGGGTGACGACGAGTTCGTTCTGCATCTTGGCCTCCTCGGTCTGCTCGGCGACGTCGAGGTTCTGATCCTTGCCGTACGTCTTCGCGGCCAGCTCGGCCGCCTTGGCCGGGTCCGCGACGGCGTCCCTCCAGCCCTTGATCTCCGCCGTGAGGAACGCCTTGAGCTTGTCGCGTTCCTTGTCGATCGTCTCCTGCGTCACCGTGAACGTCTCGGCGACCAGCGGCAGGCCGTGGTCGGCGAACAGCATGTGCGCCGCGTCCACGCCCTGCATCTTCAGCCGCACCGGGCCGCTGGTGACGAAGCCGACATAGCCATCGAGCTGGCCGGAGGTCAGCATCGACGGGTCGGACTGGAACGGCACCCGCGTCACGCTCGACGGGTCGATGCCGTTGGACTTGAGCAGCGCGTTCCAGACCAGCTCGTTGGAGTCCTGGACGCCGATCTTCTTACCGGCCAGGTCCTTGGGGTCCTTGATCGGGTTCTTGCCGAGGGAGACGATGGCGAAGGGGTTCTTCTGGAAGGTCGCGCCCACGATCTTGAGCGGCGCGCCCTGGAGCACGGCGGGCGCGGTGATCGTCGGCGTCGACAGGCCGATCCAGCAGCGGCCGGTGGTCAGGCCCGACTCGACCGAGGTTCCGGAGCCGCCGCCCGACAGCAGCTCCACCTGCGAGAACCCGGCGGCCTTGTAGTAGCCCTTGCTGTCGGCGAAGTACTCGCCGGCGAACTCGACGTTCTTCTTCCAGGAGAGCTGGATCTTGACCGCGCCGAACCCGCTTCCGCCCGCGCCGGACGTCCCGCTGTCGCCACAGGCGGCCAGGCCGAGCGCCAGTCCGGCCATTCCCGTCGTCCGCAGGAACGCGCGACGGTCGAGGGTAGCCATAATTCTCCTTGGAAGAGCCGTGAACCTGCAGGTCAGGAAGCTATACACTGATTATTACCATCGTGTGACGAAAAATCGGACATCGCATGGGGTGCAGGGCCCGGATGTGGAAAAGCCCAGCACCGGCGCTTCAGACCCTGTAGGTCCCTACGAGAGCGCTCGGCGAGGTCCGTAGATCCCTCCAGCGAGAGAAGGCGTCCGGTAGCGTTTTGGCTGACATGAAACTGGACGGAATCCCCCTTTGGGACGGCACCGAATTCCGCGGCCCGGTCGAGCTGAGCTGGGAACCGGACCGGATCGGCGAGGTGCGGCCCGCCACGCAGCGGTATGACGAGCTGTGCGTGCTGCCCGGCCTGGTCGACACGCACGTGCACCTGATCGGCTACGCCGGTTCGGGCCCGATGCCCGACTTCGCCACCTGGCCGCTCGTCACGACCCGCGACGAGCAGGTGCTGCACGGCGTCGCCCACGCCCAGCGGGCCATGCGCCACGGCGTGACGACCCTGCGCGACCTGGCCGGGGACGAGGCACAGATCGCACTGCGCCGCGCCTTCGACGCGGGCGTGCTGCCCGGCCCGCGCGTCCAGGTCCACGGCGTGGTCGGCATGACCGCCGGGCACAACGACCTGTTCGTGCCGCCGGCGATCCCGCAGCGCAAGCCCACCGCCGACGGGCCCGACGAGTGCCGCAAGCTGGTACGCACCTGGGCCCGCGCCGGGATGGACGGCATCAAGCTCACCACCAGCGGCGGCGTGCTGTCGATCGGCGACAAGAACGGCTGGCGCAACTACACGCGCGAGGAGATCAGGGCCGTCGTCGACGAGGCGCACGCGCTCGGCATGCTGGTGGCCTCCCACGCCCACTCCGAGGAGGGCATCCGCGTCGCCGTCGAGGAGCGCGTCGACTCGATCGAGCACGGCACGCTGCTGAGCGCGGATCTCGCCGAGGTGCTCGCGGCCCGCCGCACGCCCGTCGCGCCGACCCTGCTGATCAACGAGGCCATCGCCGAAGGCCGGGTCCCGGTCACCGCGGAGTCGATGGCCAAGGCCGCCGAGCTCGTGGCCACGCGCAACGTGCTGCTCGCCGAGGCGGCGCGGCTGGGTGTCCGCTTCGTCCTGGGTACCGATGCCAACGGGCACCACGTCCAGTTCGGCGACCAGCTCGCCGAGGTGGTCCACATGACCGAGATCCTGGGCATGTCCGCCTCGGAGGCGCTGCGCGCGGCCACCTCGGACGCCGCCGACTCGATCGGCGTGCCGGTGGGCCGGATCCAGCCCGGACTCGGGGCGGACTTCATCGTGCTGCGCGGGCGCCCGTGGGAGCGGATCGCGGACCTGGCCGTGGAGAACATCGTCGCCGTGGTCTCACGAGGACGTCTCGTCGCGGGCGAGCTGCCCTGACCCTTCGGACGACGGAGCTGACCCTTCGGTCGACGCTACCCCGGCCCCTCCCCTTCGGACGGCTGAGCTGACCTGAGGGCCAGATAGAGGTCCGTACGGTCGCGCATCGACGACATCCGCCGCCCGGTCAGCTCCTCGATCCGCTGCATGCGGTAGCGCAACGTGTTGACGTGCACATACAGCTCGTCGGCCGTCCGCTGCCAGGAGCCGCACGTCTCCAGGAAGACGCCGAGCGTGCGCAGCAGCTCGGAGCCGTGCCGCGCGTCGTACTCGATGATCGGTCCGAGCAGGTGCTCCCTGAACGAGCGCCGCACGCTCACGGGCAGCTGGGCCAGCAGGAGTTCGTGGCTGTCCACGTCGGCGACCGACATGACCGACACCGGCCCCTCGCCGTAGCGGGCCGACTCCATGCCCCGCCGCGCGGACTCCAGCGCCTCGCCGAGCTGCGACACACTGGCGGTCGCATCGCTGATCCCGACCGCCACCCGCATCCCCGGCCGGTTGGCCACCAGCGCGCGCAACTCGTCGGTCAGCGCCTGGCGCGACACCTTACCGTTGACCAGCACGATCCCCTCGTCGGACCGTCCGCCGACGACCAGCTGCCGCCCTCTCCTGGCCAGCGCGTACATGATCGCGGGCACGTCGTCGTCGTCCGACCCGCCCGTCCTGGCCACCACCATGGCCGTGGTCGGCAGCCCCGGATCGGCCCCGAGCAGCCGCAGGTGGGCCGACACCTCACCGGGCGCGATCCGCTGCGTGCCCAAGAGGTCGAGCAGCGTCTGCGCCCGAGCCCGCTCGTCCCGGCGCCGCTCGGCCGCGAACGCCTCCTCGATCACCACCTCGGTGATCGCGCCGAACGACTGATCGGGCGCGGCCAGGAGCAGCGGCAACCGCCGGCGTTCGCACGCCTTGACCAGTGCTTCCGGCAGCTCCCCCAGCACGACAAGCCCGACGATCAACCCGGCGGCGTCGCTCGTCCACAGCGCGTCGGCGAACGTCTCGCAGTCGGACGGCTGGGTGTACCAGACCCCGCTGGTCAGGACGAGGTCGCCGGGGCGCAGGTAGCGTCGCGGGTCGGGCAGATCCGTCGGATAGGCTCGCCCCACCTCCCTGCCGAGCCCGTCATGTCCGGTCACCGGCACGAGACTCAGGTCTTCGCGCGCCACCAGATCCGCCAGCCTCATGAATGTGATGTTATGCCAGGTCATCGGGCGAGAGTTCGGAGGTTCGCACGATACCGTGGCCGGCGTCTTGTCAGGTTTACTCGATCACATGCGTCCCAAAGCCGAACTCCATCTGCACATCGAAGGCACCCTCGAACCCGAGCTCGTCGTCGAGCTGGCCAGGCGCAACGGGATCGACCTGCCGACCTTCGACGCGGAGGCCATCAGGGCGCGCTACGACTTCGCCGATCTCCAGTCGTTCCTGGACATCTACTACGAGAACATGGCGGTCCTCCGCACCGATCGGGACTTCTACGACCTCGCCACCGCCTACCTGGGGCGGGCCCAGGCACAGGGCGTACGGCATGCCGAGATCTTCTTCGACCCGCAGGCGCATCTGAGCAGGGGCGTGTCACTGGAGGCGGTGTTCGGCGGGCTGTCGGCCGCCCTCAAGGACAGCGACGTCTCAGCGGCCCTGATCATGTGCTTCCTGCGTGACCGGGGGGCCGAGGAGGCCGAGCAGGTGCTGCGGGCCGCGCTGCCGTACCGGGACCACTTCATCGGCGTCGGGCTGGACTCGGCGGAGGTCGGTCATCCGCCGGCGCTGTTCCGCCGGGTGTTCGACATGGCGGCCGCGGAGGGCCTGCGCCGGGTCGCGCACGCCGGCGAGGAGGGCGGCCCCGACTACGTGTGGGAGGCCCTGGACGTGCTCAAGGTGGAGCGGGTGGACCACGGCATCCGCGCCATGGAGGACCCCTCGCTGGTCGCCCGCCTGCGGGAGGAGCGGATCCCGCTGACGGTGTGCCCGCTGTCGAACGTCCGGCTGCGCACGGTACCGTCGCTGCGGGACCACATCCTGCCCGCGATGCTGGACGAGGGCCTAATGGTGACGGTCAACTCCGATGATCCGGCGTACTTCGGCGGGTATGTCGAGGACAACTACCGGGCGCTGCGCGACGAGCTGGGCATGACGGAGACGCAGCTGGATGAGATCGCCCGCAACTCCTTCGCGGCGTCGTTCGTCGAGGTTCCGTCAGCCGGCCAATAAGGCGAACTGCGCATCCGCAAGGGCCTCGCCTCGCTGGACGAGCTGATGTGATCGGGGACCCGAAACCGCGGGGCGGATGACGGCGCCGGATGAGCTGACTCTAGGTTCGGTAGGAGAAGGAAGGTGAGCAGGTGAACACATCCTTGGCCGACTACCTCGACAGCCTCTACCAGCTGGGCCGCGACCACGACGCGCCCCTGGCCGACCGGCTGCTGCGGCTGCGCAACATGACCCCGGGCGCGGCGGGTCTCGTCGCGCTGCTGATCCGCGTCCAGGGGAGCCGGCGGGTGCTGGAGATCGGTACGTCCAACGGCTATTCGGCCATCTGGTTCGGCGACGCCGTACGGGACACCGGCGGCCACCTGGAGACCGTGGAAATCGACGCCTCACGGGTCGCCCAAGCTCGGGCCAACATCGCGGCGGCCGAAGTGGCCGACCAGGTGACCGTGATCCATGCCGATGGCGGGGAGGTGCTGGCGGCCAGCCCGGACGGGTCGGTCGACCTGGTGGTGCTCGACGCGGAACGGCCCGCGTACGTGGGTTACTGGCCGCAGTTGCAGCGGGTGCTCACCCCTCGGGGTGTGATCGCCGTGGACAACGCGCTCAGCCATCAGGAACAGGTGGCGGCCTTTCGCGACCTGGTGACGGCGGACGGGCGGTTCGCCGTACAGCTGCACGAGGTCGGCGACGGGGTGCTCACGGTGGTGGGGCTGTAGCAAGCCGTGGCGCCTTGACCGAGCTACTGCTGGACGGGGGCGCCTTGACCAGGCTATTTCTGGACGGGTTTCGGCGCGTGGGACGCCAGGTCGAGGACCTCGTCGACCGACCACTGGTCGTAGGCGTGCTCGCCGTACTTGGCGGCGAGCACCCGGCCGTCCCGCCCGATCAGGAAGTCGGCGGGCAGGCCCAACCGGCCGCCGTGCGGCTTGGTCGCCGGGCCGCGTTCGCGACCCCGCAGGACCCGCCACGTGGTCACGGCGACCACGCGGAGGATCGTCCCCCACACGCGCGGGTCGAGCAGCGAGCGGGCCGCCGACTCCACACCGAACTCGACGTACAGCAGCTTGTCCGGGTCGGCGATCACCGGGAACGGCAGGCCGGGCGTGTGCTCGGCCAGCTCTTCTGCCGGTGAGTGGAAGACCACGACCTCGCGGACGCCCGCCGCCTCGATCTCGTCATACCTGCGCACGATGGAGCGCAGGTGCAGGTTGCAGACCGGGCACCCGGCGAACCGCCGGAACTGCAGGTGGACCAGCCGCTCCGGGTCAGGGATGGCGACGGCCTCACCGGACACCGCGCTCAGCTCTCTGGCATCGACGACACGCATGTGAACCCCCTTTAGGCGTACGGCATACGCTTACGATGATAGGCGTATGCCGTACGCTGTCAACTGTCATGCCGCGACCCCGTTCACTCACTCCCGACCAGCTGGCCACGGCCGCCCTCGCCGTCATCGACCGCGACGGACTCCCCGGGCTGTCGATGCGCGCGGTCGCGCAGGAGATCGGCATGAGCACCATGGGCCTCTACCGCTACGTCGACGACCGCGGCGAGCTCGAACAACTCGTCATCGACCGCGTCCTCGACACCGTCGACACCATGCCGCCCGACAAGGACCGGACCTGGTACGAGCGGATCGAGGTCATGGTCGAGCGACTGCGCGACGTGGTGAGCTCCCACCCGTGGCTCGTGCCGCTGATCATCGCCCATCGGCACCGGTCGGTGGCCATACTGCGCTGGTCAGAGCCCTTGGCCGCCATCCTTGCCGAGGCCGGGCTGGACGGGCGCGAGCGGGTGATCGCGCTGCGCTCCCTGCTCGCGTACGTGGTGGGGGCGATCCAGCTCGAACAGCTCGGACCGCTGGCCGGAGCGGGCACCCAGGTCATCGCGGACCGGGCCGAGCTCCCCTACCTGTCCGAGACCGCCAGGCACGCCCACGACGTCACCACGGACGAGGAGTTCCGGGGCGGGCTCGCCCTCCTGCTGCGCGGCCTGGGCGGGGGCACGCACATGCGCTAGGGGAGCGGCCTGCGCCCCTCGCGCGCGAGTGTCGTCACGAGCAGGAGTACGAGCACCGCGGCGATGACGGTGAGTCCCGCGGCCACCCCCACGCTGGGCGCCGCGAACACGGTGAGCACCACGAGCACCGCCGCCACACCAATCGCCTCCGGCCGCACGACGGTCCTGCTCACCAAGGGGGCATGCAGCGCCCACAGCAGGACGAGCATGACGACGACCGGAATGGCGACCGAGGCCACCACGGCCCGCGCATCCGCCGCGATGTGATGCTCCCCCTCCCCTGCCGACGCCACCGCGACCTCGAGCCCGGCACCGAGCGCGGCCAGCGCCGCGAAGATCAAATAATGCCCGTATCCCCAGACGAAGGACTGTTCCCGTCGCTCTTCAAGTCCGTCGCCGGCGGGCTCGGAGAAGTAGATCCACCACAGTGCGAAAAGGATGACCAGGCCGGTCATCGCGATGACGACGAGATCGACGCTCAGCCCGTGGGCGACCGCGCCCTGCACCGCGTTCGTCGCCGCGAGCACGCTCTCGCCGAGCAGGATGATCGTGAACAGCCCGTAGCGCTCGGCGATGTGGTGCGGGTGCCAGCTCGTCGAGCCCGTACGCTCCGCGATCGGCGGCACCGCGAGGTCAAGGACCGCGCACACGATGAACAACCAGACCGGCCCGCCCCCCGGCAGCGCGAGCTTGGACACCCAGAGCACCTGAACGAACGAGATGCCGATCGCGTAGCGCAGCGCCGTCGCCCGTCCCTCGGGGTGGGCGACCGCCGCGCGCAGCCACAGGCTCACGAGCCCGACGCGCATGACGAGGTAGCCGATCGTCACGACGGTGAAGTCACCCTCGAACGCCGTGGGCACCCCGGCGGCGAGCACCAGCACGCCGGCCATCTGCAGGAGCGTCATGACGCGGTACGGGACGTCGTCGGTGTCGTACGCGGAGGCGAACCAGGTGAAGTTCATCCACGCCCACCAGATGGCGAAGAAGACCATCAGGAAGGGCCCGACCGCTTCGAGGCCGTGCCCCTGCTCGGTGGCGTGGGCGAGCCGGCCCACGATCTGGGACGCGGCGGCGACGAAGGTGAGATCGAAGAGCAGCTCGAGCGGGCTCGAGACACGATGCGGCTCTGTCAGATCGCGAGCGGCCATGCGGGTCCGGAGCGGCGACATGTGCCTACCCTATTGACCTGCGCCTGCCTCGCTGACAGGCGCCTGCCTCGCCGACCGGCGCCTGCCTTGCCAACCGGCGGCGAACGAGTGCCGGTCCCCGGCGAGCAGGGGACCGGCACTCGGGCCTACTTGAGCCAGAGGACCCAGGCGCCGGGTATCTCGGTGCACTTGTACGCGTTGAAGTTCTCACGCACATACTGCTGGCCTGCGTCGACACACTTCTTCTTAGTGGGGAACTGCCCGTAGGACACCCAGTCGGCCGCTTGTGCGGGCAAGCCGAGTCCGACGACCGCCAGGACGGCGATTCCCGCGCCCGCTATTGCAGTCCGTACACGCATTCTTGACTCCCTTTCACCACTGGGGCAATGCACGAAGATCATCCCAGGGGCGAACGAGCCGAGTGAGCGGCAAGACATATCAAGTGATCTAGTCAATCTCGGCAGCTATCGCCCTTGCGGCCGCCCTCTCCCGCATGACACAAAGGAAGGTCCGCCGCGTTACTTCAGGACCCAGAGCGCCCAGAACGGGCTGTCCCAATCGCAGTCCCAGTATTCGTGGTCCCCGGAGTAGTCGTAGCCTGCTTCCTCGCACTCCGCGAGGTTCCTGTGGATGCTCCTGATGTAGCCGACATCCGCGCTCGCGGACACGCTGGTGCCGAGTGTCGCCGCCATCGTCAGGGTGGCCGCTGACACCACCACGCTCATGACCTTGTTCCGCATGGAGAACCTGCCTTCGCTTGGTTACGCGAAGAGCGTCGCACCGGAGGCTTCCGTAACTCTTCTCAGCAACTTCCGGCCAAGCACAGGCCGAGCCCGTGGCGCGAAGCGCCACGGGCTCGGAAAGCGAGCTTGTCAGGCCTTGAGCCAGCTCATCATCGGGCGCAGCTTGGCGCCGGTCTTCTCGATCGGGTTCTCGGCCAGCTCCTCGCGGTGACGCGTGAACTCCTTCTGGCCGCCGTCGAACTCCTCCACCAGCTGCCGGGCGAACGTGCCGTCCTGGATCTCGCCCAGGATGCGGCGCATCTCGGCGCGGGTCTCGTCGGTGATGACGCGCGGGCCGCGGGTGTAGCCGCCGTACTCCGCCGTGTCCGACACCGACCAGTACATCTTCGAGATGCCGCCCTCGTACATGAGGTCGACGATCAGCTTCATCTCGTGCAGGCACTCGAAGTAGGCCACCTCGGGCTGGTAGCCGGCCTCGATGAGCGTCTCGAACCCGGCCTTGATCAGCTCCGACACGCCGCCGCACAGCACGGCCTGCTCACCGAACAGGTCGGTCTCGGTCTCCTCGGTGAACGTGGTGCGCAGCGCCCCGGCCCGGGTGCCACCGATGCCCTTGGCGTACGACAGAGCCAGATCCAGCGCCTTGCCCGAGGCGTCCTTCTCCACCGCCACCAGAACCGGCACACCGCGCCCGGCCTCGAACTGCCGCCGCACCAGATGACCCGGACCCTTGGGCGCGACCATGCACACATCGACACCCTCAGGAGCCTCGATGAGGCCGTAGCGGATGTTCAGGCCGTGGCCGAAGAACAGCGCGTCACCCTCGACCAGGTTCGGCGCGACGTGCTCGGCGTACAGGTGACGCTGGATGTGGTCCGGCGCCAGGATCATCGTGAGGTTCGCCTCCTCGACCGCCTCCGAAGGCGTCAGGACGCGCAGACCGTCGTTCTCGGCCTTCTCCCGGCTCTTGGAACCTTCCGGCAGGCCGACGCGCACGTCGACACCCGAGTCACGCAGGGAGAGCGCGTGGGCGTGGCCCTGGCTGCCGTACCCCAGCACGGCCACGTGACGCCCCTGGATGATCGAGAGGTCGGCCTGGTCGTCGTAGTAAATCTCGGTCACTTGCATAAACCTTTCAGGCGGTACGGTCCAGTGCCCTGAGGGACCGGTCGGTGATGGAACGGGCGCCGCGGCCGATGGCCACCATGCCCGATTGGACGAGCTCCTTGATCCCGAACGGTTCGAGCACCTTGACGAAGGCCTCGAGCTTGTCGGGAGTGCCGGTGACCTCGATGGTCACGGCGTCGGCCGCCACGTCGATGCAGCGGGCGCGGAAGAGCTGGACGAGCTCCAGCACGTGCGAGCGGCTGTCGGCGTCGGCCTTGACCTTCACCAGCATGAGCTCGCGCTGCACGGACTGGGTCGGGTCGAGCTCGACGATCTTGAGGACGTTCACCAGCTTGTTGAGCTGCTTGGTGACCTGCTCCAGCGGCAGCTCCTCGACACTCACGACGATGGTCATGCGTGAGATGTCGTCGTGCTCGGTCTGCCCGACGGCCAGCGAGTCGATGTTGAAGCCGCGCCTGCTGAACAGCGCGGACACCCGCGCGAGGACGCCCGGCTTGTTCTCGACAAGCACAGAAAGCGTATGCCTGCTCATTCTTCGCTCTCCCACTTCGGCGCCATGTCACGGGCGATCTTGATGCTGTCGTTGCTCGTGCCCGCCGCGACCATCGGCCAGACCATCGCGTCCTGGTGGACCACGAAGTCGACCACGACGGGCACGTCGTTGATCTCCATGGCCTTCTTGATGGTCTCGTCGACGTCTTCCGGCCGCTCGCAGCGCAGACCGACACAACCATAGGCTTCCGCCAGCTTGACGAAGTCAGGGATGCGGCGCTTCGACTGGAGGTTGGTGTTGGAGTAGCGCTCGTCGTAGAAGAGCGTCTGCCATTGGCGGACCATGCCGAGATTACCGTTGTTGATGACCGCGACCTTGATCGGCACCCCCTCCAGGGCGCAGGTGGCGAGCTCCTGGTTGGTCATCTGGAAGCAGCCGTCGCCGTCGATGGCCCACACCGTGCTGCCCGGCTGCCCCATCTTGGCGCCCATCGCGGCCGGCACGGCGAAACCCATCGTGCCGAGGCCGCCGGAGTTGATGAATGTGCCGGGGTTCTCGTAGTCGATGAACTGCGAGGCCCACATCTGGTGCTGTCCCACGCCCGCCACGTAGTAGGTGTCGGGCCCGGCGATGGCGCTGAGCCGCTCCATGACGTACTGGGGGGCCAGCGACCCGTCCTCGAACTCCTCGTAGCCGAGCGGGTAGGTCTCCTTCATGCCGTTGAGCAGCTTCCACCAGTCGGCGTAGTCGCCCTGCTGGCCACTGGCCTCGACGGCGGCGATCAGGTCGGCGATGACCTCCTTGCAGTCGCCCACGATCGGCACGTCCGCGTGGCGGTTCTTGGAGATCTCCGCCGGGTCGATGTCGGCGTGGACGACCTTCGCGTGCGGCGCGAACGTCGAGAGCTGGCCGGTCACCCGGTCGTCGAAGCGCACGCCCAGGCCGATGAGCAGGTCGGACTTCTGCAGCGCGCCGACGGCCGTGACGCTGCCGTGCATGCCCGGCATGCCCATGTGCTGGGGATGGCTGTCGGGGAACGTTCCGCGCGCCATCAGCGTGGTGACGACCGGAATGTTGGCGAGCTCGGCCAGCCTGAGGAGTTCGGGCGAGGCGCCCGCCTTGTGCACGCCGCCGCCCACGTAGAGCACCGGGCGCCTGGCCTCGGCGATCAGCTTCGCGGCCTCGCGGATCTGCTTGGAGTGCGGCCTGGTCACGGGGCGATAGCCGGGCAACTGCATGGTCGGCGGCCAGCTGAAGGTGGTGTCGGCCTGCAGCGCGTCCTTGGAGATGTCGACCAGCACCGGACCGGGACGGCCCGTGGAGGCGATGTGGAAGGCCTCCATGATCGTGCGGGGGATGTCCAGCGGATCGGTGACCAGGAAGTTGTGCTTGGTGATCGGCATGGTGATGCCGGAGATGTCGGCTTCCTGGAAGGCGTCCGTGCCGATGGCCGCGCTGGCCACCTGGCCGGTGATCGCCACGATCGGCACCGAGTCCATGTAGGCGTCGGCGATGGGCGTGACCAGGTTCGTCGCACCCGGTCCGCTGGTCGCCATGCAGACCCCGACCCTGCCCGTGGCCTGAGCGTATCCCTCGGCCGCGTGGCCCGCGCCCTGCTCGTGCCGTACGAGCACGTGCCGGACCTTGGTCGAGTCGTACAGGGGATCGTAGGCGGGCAGGATGGCGCCGCCGGGGATCCCGAACACAGTGTCGACTCCCACGTGCTCCAGCGCCCTGACCAGGGCCTGTGCACCTGTCATCCGTTCGGTCATCGGCTCGTTCCTTGCGTGGCTACACCTTAAGGACATAAAAAATGCCCCATCCACCCGAGGGTGGGAGTGGGGCGGCGCGCAGGCTGTAGTGCTTCGCTATCGGCCTGCGCGCCGGCGAAGTACTACGAGGATCTCACTGCGAAGCATGGCCACACCTTAGCCCCTGTGCGGGCCCTGATGTCAACTTCTTGGGACAGATGTCTCAAACCGTGAGACTGGTCCTCATCAGCGAGTCCACTCCGCGAGCCGCCATCGGGCGCGCCACCAGGAAACCCTGGCCCCTGGTGCAGCCCATTTCCCGCAGGAGTTCGAGCTGCTCGGGGCGTTCGATGCCCTCGGCCACCACGATGAGGCCCAGGTCGTGGCCGAGCCGGACGATCGTGCGGGTGAGCAGGGTCAGGGTCTCGTCGCGGCCCAGCCCGGACACGAACGACGGGTCGATCTTGATCATGTCGACCGGGAGCTGCCTGAGGAACGCCAGCGAGGCGTAGCCGGTGCCGAAGTCGTCGATGGCCAGGCGTACGCCCAGAGCGCGCAGCTCGGACAGCCGCTTGACCGTCTCCTCGGCGTCCTCGACGAGCATCTCCTCGATCACCTCAAGGGTGAGGGCGGAGGCGGGCAGCCCGCTCTCGGCGAGCGCCTCCTCGACCGTCTCGACGAAGCGCGGCGCGGTGATCTGGCGGGCCGACAGGTTGAGCGACAGCCCGATGTCCCAGGAGGAGGCCCGCCAGGCGGCCACCTCGCGGCACGCCTCGTGCAGGATCCACTCGCCCAGCGGCACGATCAGGCCGGTGTCCTCGGCCGGGCCGAGGAACTGGTCCGGCGGGACGAACTCCGAGCCGCGCCACCACCGCACCAGCGCCTCCACCGCGGTCACCCGGGAGGTGGCCAGGTCGACGACCGGCTGGTATTCGATGGCGAACTGGTGCTCGATCAGCGCCCGCTGCAGGTCGGCCGCCAGCTCCAGCCTGCGCACCACGTCGGCGTGCATCTGCGCGGCGAACACCTCCACCCGGCGCCCGCCCAGCTCCTTGGCCCTGGCCATGGCCACGTCGGCGTTGCGGATGAGATCGCCGGAGGGCATGTCCTCCTCGACGAAGGCCACCCCTACGCTCGCGGTCAGCGCCACGTCACGGTCGGCCACCCGGAACGGCTCCTGCGAGACCGCCCTGACCAACCGCTCGGCCAGGTCGACCGCCGGTTGCGCCTCACCGCCGGTCTCCAGCAGCACCGCGAACTCGTCGCCGCCCCACCGGGCGAGCGTGTCGTCGGGGCGTACGGCCCCGCGCAGCCTACGCGCGGCCTGCCCGAGCAGGTAGTCGCCGCTGGCATGGCCCACGGAGTCGTTGACGGAGGTGAACCCGTCGAGGTCGAGGAAGATCACCGCCACGTGGCCGGACATCCGGCCGGACAGCACCTCGCGCGTGCGCTCCTCGAAGTAGGAGCGGTTGGGCAGCCCGGTGACGCCATCGTGGAAGGTCAGGTGGGCGACCTGGTTGCGCAGGGCCTCCTCGTCGCTCACGTCCCGGGTGGTCACCAGCAGCTGGTCCTCACCGCCCACATGGCGGGTGGCGACGGACTCGGTGGGCCGCCAGGTGCCGTCGGCCGCGCGCACGCGGCAGGCGATCAGACAGGCGCCGGACGTGGCGCCCTCGTCGTCGAGGCCCATCGCGTTCAGCGCGGCCTGGATGCCGGGGACGTCTTCGGGGTGGATGTAGTCGAAGATCGACCCGCCGACGAGATCTTCGGGGCGGTAGCCGTAGGTCACCTGCATCCCGGCGCCGATCTCGTACATGAGACCGTCGTAGTCGCAGATGAACACCACGTCGCCGGTGCTCTCGGCCAGCTCCCGGAGCTGCCGGTCGCCGAGCGAGACCTTCCTGCGCAGCCGGATGTTGGCGGCGGCGAGCACGAAGAGGCGTACGACCAGGAGCAGGACCACCGAGGCGATGAGCACGACGACGCCGGTGACCGGCGTCTGTGGCTGGCCGCCCACCAGGTGTACGAGCAGCGTGCAGGTCGCGACCGCGACCAGCGCCATCGGCACCGTCGCGATCAGGTTGCCGATGCCACTGCCGCTCGCGCGGGTCTGCGGCTCGGCGGGGCGCGGCCCCCAGGGCACGGCGGCCAGGAGCAGGAACGCGACGGGCGCGATCATGATGCTCCACGTCGGCGGCACACCGCCGGTGAGGCGCGCGGTCGCGGCCGCCACCCCGGCGACCGAGGTGGTGGCGAGCACGCCGGTGCCCGCGAGGCCGAGCGGCCAGGCCGCGGTCCTGCTGGTGATCACGGAGGGGATCACGGCGCAGGTCACCAGCAGCGCGATCATCGGTGGCAGCATGGCGAAGGTGAACATCGCCGGGTCGGCGGCCTCGGCGTAGACCTGCCGCAGCGCCACCACCCAGGCGATCACGAAGAGTGAGGCGGCGCACAGGTAGGCGCCGGTGACGTGGCGCAGCACCACGGTGGCGGGCAGCCTGCGCCGGGCCGCGATGAGGACGCCGCCCGCGGTGAGCACCACGCCGAGCAGCACGAGCAGGTCCGCGAAACTCACCGCGACGCTGGAGGTGTCGGCGATCGGACGCACCCCGACTCCGGCGGCCCAGACGATGGCGCCACTGCCCATCCAGCGGGCGCCCATCGCGGTCGAGCGGTGCTCGTTCAGTTTGACCGAGGCGACGAGCAGGGAGATCGCGGCGAGCACCGCCGCGAGGAGTCCGGAGATCGCGCCGGTGAGCAGAGCCGGGCCGCCCGCAAGGAGCGCAGCCGCGAACCCCGCCGCACCGAACGCCGCCGCGGCGGTCAGCGGTGCCCGTGGATCACGCCAGCGGATCACAGTCGTTAGCCCATCCCGTCTCGAACGCTGTCCAGTGATCGCCGAAGTCCGGTCGATCACATCGCCAGTGTGTGCGTTTGCGGGTGTGCGGGTGGTGACAACAGCGATGTCGTCACCGATCTGATAACCACACAGACCAATTGCCCCGAAGATTCACTTGACAGCGAGTCAGGAATCCTCAATTAGAGGCAACCGTACGCACCGAAGGTCACGGGCCAGCCACGTTCCGGAATCCTCTCAATACGTGTCGGTGATGATGTTGTTCAGCTGCTCACCGGACAGGTAGCGGAGGAGCTGCGAGCGCATCAGGCGCAGCATGCGCCGCCCCGACGCGGGGGTGCTGCCCGCGATGTGCGGGGTGATCAGGAGGCCGGGCGCGCTCCACAGGGGATGGCCCGCCGGCAGGGGTTCGGGGGCGGTCACGTCCAGGGCCGCCCGCAGCCGGCCGGTCTTCAGCTCCGCGACGAGGGCGTCGGTGTCGACGACGCCGCCGCGCGCCGCGTTGACCAGCACCGCGCCGTCCTTCATCCGGGCCAGGGACCCGGCGTCGACCATCCCGGCGGTCTCCGAGGTGGCGGGCACGAGGAGCACCACAACGTCGGCGGCCGGGAGCAGCGCGGGCAGTTCGTCGAGGGGATGCACGCCGTCACGCGCGCTCCTGGCCACCCGGACGACCTCGACCTCAAAACCGCCGAGCCGCCGCTCCAGCGCCGCCCCGATGGAGCCGTAGCCCACGATCAGCACGGTGGAATCGGCCAGTACGTCCGTGTGGTGGTAGGTCCACTCCCCCTGGCGCTGCGCGTCGACGAACCCCGGGAACTCCCGCAGCACCGCGATCATCGCGCCGACCGCCCACTCGGCAGTCCCGGCGTCGTGCACGCCGCGCGCGTTGCACAGCACCGCGCCGTCCGGCATGTGGGGCCGGTACGGTTCCACGCCCGCGGTCACGGTCTGTACGAGGCGCAGCGAGGTCATCGCGGCCAGCAGGCCCGGCACGTCCGGCACGGTGACCAGCGGCGGGATCCACACCTCCACCTGGCCTACACCCTCGGGAACTGGCCCCGTACCGTCATAAATGTCGCATTCCACTCCGGGCAGATCGGTCAAAACCCTGGCAACGGCATCAGACGGGACCCAGATCCTCATGCCGAGAACCTTACGGCTAGGGAGGAAGTATGAACCACATGAGAAAGCTCATGACCCTGATGCCGCTCGCCCTGCTGACCGCTGTGCTGACCGCCTGCTCCAGTGCCGGAGGGGCGGTGCCGGACGCGGCCGTCGCCGCCGCGCCGCCGCCCGGTGAGCCGAAGACGGTGGCGCGTGATCTGGCGGTGCCGTGGGGGATCGCCTTCGTCCCAGGCGGCGACGCGCTGGTGACCGAGCGCGACACGGCCCGGCTGCTGCGCGTGACGCGGGCGGGCCAGGTCGCCGAGGTGGGCCGCATCGCCGGGGTCACCCCCGACGGCGAGGGCGGGCTGATGGGCGTGGCGGTCAAGGGGGATCAGGTCTTCGTCTACTTCACCGCCGCCGACGACAACCGGATCGTCCGCTACCGCTTCACCGGCGACACCGTGTCCGACCCGAAGGTCATCCTGCGGGGCATCCCCAAGGGCGCCATCCACAACGGCGGCCGGCTGGCGTTCGGGCCCGACGGCTTCCTGTACGCCACCACGGGCGAGACGGGCGACCGGCAGCTCGCCCAGCGGCGTGACTCCCTCGGCGGCAAGATCCTGCGCATGACGGTGGACGGCGCCCCCGCGCCCGGCAACCCGTTCGGCACGCTCGTCTACAGCCTGGGCCACCGCAACGTCCAGGGCTTGGCCTGGGACCCGGCGGGCCGGTTGTACGCCTCGGAGTTCGGCCAGAACGCCTTCGACGAGGTCAACCTCATCAAGCCGGGCGCCAACTACGGCTGGCCCGAGGTGGAGGGCAAGGGCGACGACCCGAGGTTCGTCAACCCGATCATCACCTGGCCCACGTCGGAGGCCTCACCGTCCGGCGCGGCCTACGCGGCCGGCTCGCTCTGGGTGGCCGCGCTGCGCGGGGAGCGCCTGTGGCAGATCCCCCTCAGCCAGGACGGCTCGCCCGGCACGCCGGTCGCCCACTTCACCGACACGTACGGCCGGCTCCGCGGCCTGGCCACGGCCCCCGACGGCACGCTGTGGCTGTCCACCAGCAACAAGGATGGCCGGGGTGAACCCAGGGACGGCGACGACCGCATCCTGTCCGTGAACCCAAGTCGCTCCTAGCCGCCAGGTTCCCCCAGGCAACCCAGCCACGACGGACCGCCTTCATCCGCTCCCCCGAAGGGGGTATCCGCGCTAGTTACCAGCGACGCACGTGGTCTGCGCCTGCGGCCGGTACTTCGTGGTCAGCTTCTTGTCCCGCTTGAGTTCCTTGCCGTCCTTGATGAACACGCGGGTCACATCGATCGTGAACCCCTGCTCGCCGACCGTGGCCATGCACCCGGGGGCGGAGCTGGTCTCGCGGCGGAAGGGGGTGAAGTCCCGCTTCTCCGACTCGACAGCGTCGATCTTGTCGTACCGCTTGGTGCTCCACAGCTGCACGGAGACCGAGGTCCCGGTCGACACCGTCTTGATCAGCACGCCGAAGTCGGAGTCATTGCGCCACTTGAGGTCCAGGTCCGGGTACAGCAGGGCGGCGTCACGACCGGCCGGGTAGCGGGCGGCGTGGTAGTCCATCGGCGTGTGGGAGACGTCGTCGAACCCGCCGAAGAAGGCCGCGTTGTACATCGTGGTGGCGAACTGCGAGACACCGCCGCCGACGATGGGCACCATCCGGCCGCCGACGATCTGCCCCGCCTGGACGTAGCCGCCCTCGACGGTGCGCTCGCCCACGGCCTCGTTGAGCGAGAACGTCTCCCCCGGCTTCACCAGGTAGCCGTCGACCTGGGCCGCCATCCGCTGGATGTTCGTCACGCGGGGCAGGCAGCAGTCGAAGGTCGTGGTGAACTCGGCGATGTTCGTCTTGATGCCGAGCCCCGTCACCTCTTCGGTGGTCACCTTCGGCGGGACCACCGACAGGGTCACGGGGATGATCCGCGCGCCGTTGCCGCTGACCACCTTGGCCACGTCGCGGGCCAGCTGCTTGGCGTCGATCCCCCTGCCGCGGTGGGCGGGGACCAGCACTGGCTTGCCGTTGACGATCTGGTAGGTGGCGTCCTGCGGCGCCTGCGCCGCGTCGACGAGCTTGCTCTCCACCGAGGAGAGCGCCGCCGCGGCGTTGAACTGCGGGGTCAGCCCGCCCTCGTCGTCGGAGACGAAGGTCAGGTTGGCGGCGATCACGGCCGGGAGCAGCTGGGCCTGCTTGGCGCCGAGCTTCAGCGTGAGGGGCGCGGCGACGGCCCGCTTGGCGGCGGCCTCGGCCTGCTTGAGGGCGGTCGGCGTGGTGTCGGGCTTGGCGGGCCTGAGCGTGAGGACGGCGGAGTCGCCGCCGCGCAGGAAGGCGTCGGTGATCACGCGGACGGCGTCGGGCCGATCGATCACCACGCCGTCGCGCGGCTCCGACGAGACCGGCTGCCCGTTCTTGAAGGCCACCCGGCCGTCGCGCGGCTTCTTGTCGTAGGTCTCCGCCAGGCCCTCGACGGTCCTGGACAGCTGGGAGGAGTCGATGGTCATCTTCGGCTGGAGCTCGGTGGTGCCGGTGAGCCCCTTCCACACCTCGACCGGGCCGGGGAAGCCGCTGGGCGCCTGCCCGATCGTGCTCACCACGTCGAGCTCAAGGCCGGCCTCGTCGGCCTGGATGGTCTCCTTGCGGCCGGCGATGTCGACGACGACGGGCTTGTTCAGCTTGGCTGCGAGCTCGGTGCGGAGCTTGTCCGCCGCCTGCGTCACAGTGAGCCCGCCGATGTCCACCCCGGCCACGCGCGTGCCTCGCAGTACGGACCCCGACATGAGTACGGCCGGTACCAGGTACGCCAGCACGGCAAGGATCACCACGAGCAGCACCAACGCGGGCAGGAGGCGACGGCGGCGGGGCGGCTCCGGGTCGATGAAGGCGGGCAGCCGCTCGGAGCCGGAAACACCGAACACGGGGGCGGGCGGTTCCTGCCAGCGCCCCTCGTTCACCGGCCACGGCTGGGGCGGAGGCGCCACCGGCGGCAGAGCGCCGCTGCCGTTCTGGCCATTCTGGCCGTTCTGCCCGTTGGATCCGTTCGCAACGCTCGGAGTCGCCGGCCGGGGTTCCGGCTGACCGGGCGGCCCGAAGATGTCACGGGAAACTCCCGGGGGCAAGCCCTCGACCCGTGGCTTCTTGCTACCGCCTGACATGGGCAGAGGCACTGAAGCGAAAGGGTCGGTCGGCGATTCGATCGGTCCGGCGTTACGCACGCCTCAATCTCCTCCCGCTCCGCAGCCACATCCTCAGGCAACAGTAAGGCACGCGCATTGGGATATGTCACGAGAAATGACTACGGAAGTGTGTCAACCTAGCCACCGGTAGCGATGTTCGGGGCGTCCGGCCGTACCGTACCGGGGCCTGAGTTCGGCGTGCCCGGCGACGCACAGGTATTCGAGGTAACGGCGGGCACTGACGCGGGACAGTCCCGCGAGCGAGGCGGCCTCGGCCGCCGACAGGTCGCGACCGCAGGTCCGGAGGGTGTCGGCGACCAGCGCGCACGTCGCCGACGACAGGCCCTTGGGCAGCGGCGCCGCGACGGGCTGCGTGCCGAAGAGCCGGTCGACGTCGTCCTGGCGGGCCTCCGCGCCGATGGCGGTGAGCTGCTTGCGGGTGTCGACGTACTGCTGGAGCCGCTCGGTCAGCGCGGCGGCGGTGAACGGCTTGATCAAATAGTTGACCGCGCCGCCGCGCATCGCCTCCCTGACCGTGGACACGTCGCGTGCGGCGCTGATCATGAGGACGTCCACGTCCTGCAGCGCCTTGAGCACCTCAAGTCCCGACATGTCGGGTAGGTAGATGTCGAGCAGGACGAGGTCGGGCCGGAGCTCGGCGGCCATGGCGAGCGCGGCGGCCCCCGTGTGCGCGGCGGCCACCACCCGGAAGCCGGGCACCCGCGCCACGTAGCCGCTGTGGATGCGCGCCACCATGAAGTCGTCGTCCACGACCAGCACCCGGATCTCGCTCATCGCACCCGCTCACGAACCGGTGCCGGCAGCAGGGCCGTGAACACCGCGCCGTCCGCGTTGCCCACCTTCACCCAGCCGCCCCTGCGCAGGCATGCCTGCCGGGTCAGCGCCAGGCCGAGCCCGCGTGGCCCCGAATGGGCGGCCTTGGTGGTGAACCCCTCCCTGAACACCTCTTCGACCAGGTCCGGAGCGATCCCGGGACCGGAGTCCCCGACCCGGACGTGCAGCCCGTCGGCGTCGGTCAGCACCGACACCTCAATCGTGCCCGTGGCCCCGTCGAGCGCGTCGATCGCGTTGGCCACCAGGTTGCCGACCACCAGGACCGCGTCCTGCGGATCGCCCAGCGCGCCCTGCTCCACGGCGGAATCCTCGGACAGGACCAGCAGGACGCCGCGCTCGGCCGCCTCCGCCGACTTGGCCAGCAGCAGCGCGGCCAGCGTCGGGCACTGGACGCGCTCGCGCAGGTCGGTGATGTACGTGCCGCGGGTGGTGCTGGTGATGAAACCGATCGCGGCCTCGTGCTCTCCCAGTTCGAGCAGGCCGACGACGGTGTGCATGCGGTTGGCGAACTCGTGCGCCTGCGCCCTGAGCGCCCCGGTGGCACTGCTGGTGTCGTCCAGCTCGCGAGCCAGCCGGACGAGCTCGGTGCGATCCCTGAGGGTGACCACCCAGCCGCGGTGCTGGCCGCGTACGGAGACCGGGGTGCGGTTGAGAACCAGCACCCGCTCGCCGTGCAGCACGATCCGGTCCTCCCCGGGGTCGGCGCCGCCGAGCACGTCGCGCATCCGCTCGGAGACCGGCATCTGGGTGAGGTCCTCTCCCACCTCGCCGAGCAGTTCGCGGGCGGAGTCGTTGACCAGCGTCACCCGGCCCGCGAGGTCGAGCGCGAGCACGCCCTCCTTGACTCCGTGCAACACGCCCTCGCGCTGCTCCAGCAGCGCGGCGATCTCGCGCGGCTCCAGGCCGAACGTCTGCCGACGCACCCGCGCGGTGATCAGCGCCGCGGCGGCCAGACCGGACAGCAACACGGCCAGCGCGGTCCACACCAGCGGCGGCAGCGCGCCGGCCAGCTGGCCGGTGACCGTGGTCTGGAGCACGCCGACGGAGACCAGGCCGATGACGTCGCCGTACTCGTCGAAGATCGGCGCCTTGCCCCTGACCGTGGTGCCGATCGTGCCGGTTTCGGTGCCGACCCAGCTCTTGCCGGTGTTCAGCACCGTGGTGCCGTCGGTGGACAGCCGCTTGCCGATCAGCGCGGCGTTGGGGTGGGCGTACCGGGTCTGCTCGCGGTTGGCGATGACCACATAATCGGCGCCGGTCGACTGCTGCACGCTCAGCGCGAGCGGCTGCAGCACATTTTGCGGATCCTTGACATTGAACGCGGCCCGGACCTGAGGCAGACCCGCCACGGACTGGGCGATCGCCAGCGCTCGCTGCTGGTGCAGCGAGTCCAGTTGCGCGCGCGTGTGCTCGGCCCACACGCCTCCGGTGCCTCCGACGGCTAGCAGCACGATGACCATCTGGAGCACGAACAGCTGGGTTCCGAGGGAGGCGTCACGTACCCGTCTCACCGCACCATGGAAACATGCCGAGGTCACAGGGGGGTTGCGAGGGGGCGCGAGGGGGATTGCGACCAATACGACCTATATGACGGCTATCGTGAAAAGGGTCGACTCCATCGGCAACGGACTTCACCATCCAGTATTCCGTAACGTGAAATCCCCCCTTTGGAGTGATCATGCGTCTCCGCATACTCGCCGCCGTCGCGGCGCTCTCCGTCGCCGCGGTGTCCGGCTGCGGCGCCGGCTCAGGTTCTGACGGCGGAGGCACGGGCGCGCTGCGCATCATGGCTCCCGCCTCACCGGGCGGCGGCTGGGACCAGACCTCCCGTACGGCCGAGCAGGCGCTCAAGTCCGTCGACCCGAAGCGCAAGGTCGAGGTGTTCAACGTGCCCGGCGCGGGCGGCACGATCGGCCTGGCCCAGCTGGCGGGCGAGAAGGGCAACGGCAACCTACTGATGACCATGGGCCTGGTCATGGTGGGCGCCATCGAGCAGAACAAGTCCAAGGTCACCCTGGCCCAGACGACGCCGATCGCCAAGCTGACCGAGGAATACGAGATCATCGTGGTCCCGGCGGCCTCCCCGTTCAAGTCGGTGGCCGACCTGGTCGCCGCCTGGAAGGCCGACCCGAAGAAGGTGTCCATCTCCGGCGGCTCGGCCGGCGGCACCGACCACATCGCGGCCGGGCTGATGGCCAAGGCCGCGGGCGTGGACCCGAAGCAGGTCAACTACATCGCCCACTCGGGCGGCGGCGAGGCCCTGAACGAGCTGCTCGGCAACAAGGTGAGCGCGGGCATCTCGGGCGTCGGCGAGTTCGCCGAGCACGTGAAGTCCGGCAAGCTGCGTGCGCTGGCCGTGACCTCGGCCCAGCGGCTGCCCGACCTCGACGCGCCCACGCTCAAAGAGTCCGGCCTGGACGTGGAGCTGACCAACTGGCGCGGCTTCGTGGCGCCCGGCGGGCTCGACGAGGCGGCCAAGAAGTCGCTGACCGACCAGGTGACCAAGATGCACGACTCGCAGGTGTGGAAGGACGCGGTGGCCAAGAACGGCTGGATCGACTCCTTCCAGACCGGTCAGCAGTTCGCCGACTACCTCAACGCCGAGCAGACCAAGGTCAAGGCCATCATCGCCGAGCTGGGTGTCGTCTCCTGATGTCCGAGACCACAACCTCTGAGGGCGAGAAGCGGCGCTGGCGGTGGCGGCCCGAGCTGGGGTTGGCCGTCATCGTGCTGGCGCTCGGCGTGTTCGTCGTGCTCGGGACGCTCGACGTGTCCGCCGCCGCCTCGCAGCTCGGCATCGGGCCGCGCTTCTTCCCGATGCTGGTGGGCTGCTCCATGATCGCCATCGGCCTGTTCTACGTGGCCGACGTGCTCAGGGGCGGCAGCGGCGACCCCGAGGAGAGCGAGGACGTCGACGTGGACGCCCCCGCCGACTGGCGCAGCGTCGGGCTGGTGAGCGGGATCTTCCTGGCGTTCACCGCGGTGCTGAACGTGCTCGGCTGGATCATCGCCGCGAGCCTGCTGTTCTTCGGCCTCTCGGTGGTGCTCGGCGCGGAGCACAAGCTGCGCGCGGCGGGCGTCGGGGTGGTCCTGGGGATCGCCACGTACCTGCTGTTCGTCAAGGGCCTGGGCGTGTCACTGCCGGGTGGGCTGCTGCGGGGGGTGATCTAGGTGGAATCGTTCCAGCTGCTGCTCGACGGCTTCGCCGGGGCGCTGACGCCGATCAACCTCATGTACGCGCTCATCGGCGTCACCCTCGGCACCCTCGTCGGCGTACTGCCCGGCATCGGGCCCGCCATGACCGTGGCGCTGCTCCTGCCCATCACCTTCACCGTGCCGCCGACCAGCGCGTTCATCATGTTCGCCGGGATCTACTACGGCGGCATGTACGGCGGCTCGACCACCTCCATCCTGCTCAACACCCCCGGCGAGTCGTCCTCGATGATCACCGCGCTGGAGGGCAACAAGATGGCCCGGCGCGGGCGGGCGGCGCAGGCGCTGGCCACGGCGGCCATCGGCTCGTTCGTGGCGGGCACGATCGCGACCGCGCTGCTGGTCGTGGCAGCCCCCGCCGTGGTGAGCTTCGCCATCTCCTTCGGGCCCGAGGACTACTTCGCGCTGGCGATCCTGGCCTTCACCGCCGTGTCGTCGGTGCTGTCGCGCTCGGTCGTGCGCGGGCTGGCCTCACTCGGGTTCGGCCTGGTGATCGGGCTGATCGGCATCGACCAGCAGACCGGCCAGGCGCGGCTCACGCTCGGCCTGGACCAGCTGCTCGACGGCGTGGACGTGGTGGTCGTGGCCGTCGGACTGTTCGCGCTGGGCGAGGCCCTGTACGTGGCCTCGCGGCTGCGCCACTCGCTGCCCGAGGTGGTACCGGTCGGGCGGGCCTGGATGGGGCGTACCGACTGGCGCCGCTCGTGGCTGCCCTGGCTGCGCGGCACCGCGTTCGGCTTCCCGTTCGGCGCGCTGCCCGGCGGCGGCGCCGAGATCCCGACCTTCCTGTCGTACGCGGCCGAGAAGCGGCTGGCACGCGGCGTGGCCAAGGAGGAGTTCGGCAAGGGCGCCATCGAGGGCGTCGCCGGCCCCGAGGCGGCCAACAACGCCTCGGCCGCCGGGACCCTGGTGCCACTGCTGACGCTGGGCCTGCCCACGTCCGCGACGGCCGCGATCCTGCTGGCCGCCTTCCAGCAGTACGGCCTGCAGCCCGGACCGCAGCTGTTCGACCACAACCCGGCCCTGGTGTGGGGCATGATCGCGTCGCTGTTCATCGGCAACACGATGCTCCTCGTGCTGAACCTGCCCCTGGCGCCGCTGTGGGCTCGTGTGCTGCGCATCCCCCGGCCGTACCTGTACGCGGGGATCGTGCTGTTCGCCGCGCTCGGCGTGTACGCGCTGAACGGCTCGGTGGTGGACCTGGTCGCACTCTTCCTGCTGGGCCTGCTGGGGTACGCGATGCGGCGCTTCGGCCTGCCGGTCGCCCCGGCTGTCATCGGCCTGATCCTGGGACCGATGGCGGAGATCCAGCTGCGCCGAGCGCTGGCCATCGGCGGGGGCGACGTGACGACGCTGGTGCGCAGCCCCATCGCGGTGATCCTCCTGCTGCTCTCCCTGGCCGCCCTGCTCGCGCCTCTGTTCAGGAAGCTGATGGAACGGCGCCACGTCGAACCGGCCACGCCCGCGTCCCGGGAGGAGGACTAGGCGGCGGTCCTGTGGGATTTCCTCTGGGGCTCCACTGGCCTGTCCGAACCGGTGGAGCCCCGTTTATGTCGTGCCAGCCGGGCATCATGGCAGGCATGGCCGTGAAGATACAGGTGTCGTTCGACTGCGCCGACCCCGACAAGCTGGCCCGGTTCTGGGCCGAGGCGCTGCGCTACCGGCTGGAAGAGCCCCCGCAGGGCTTCGCCACCTGGCAGGACTACTGGCGCGCCCGGGGCTGCCCGAGGAGGAGCTGACGGGCGACGGCGGCTACGACTCGGTCATCGATCCGGCCGGGGTGGGCCCGCGGCTGTGGTTCCAGAAGGTGCCCGAAGGCAAGGTGCTCAAGAATCGCCTCCACCTCGACCTGTCCGTCACCTCCGGGGACCGGCCGGTGGAGGTCCGCCGGGCCCAGCTCGACGCCGAGGCCGAGCGGCTGGTCGGGCTGGGGGCGACGCTGTCGAAGGTGCTCGTGGTGGAGGGCCTGCCCGACTACTACGCGATCACCCTGCTCGACCCGGAGGGCAACGAGTTCTGCATCAGCTAGGGCCGCAACGCATGTGGTGAAATACGGGCCTCGGCTGGTGGAGGGTGGCTCCGCGCTGTCCCTCCGCCCGCAGACATCGGGACTGCAAGCCAACGAGTCACGGGGCCACCGACCCGGCCCGCCACAACGGGGGCGACGCAGCGGGCCGGGCAGCTCATGTGCCGAACATGTTGTGTGCTCGGCAGTTGTGAACGAGAGCCGACTGCCAAGCCAGCGCTGACGATCCGGCACAGTGGCGAATCGAACTTCATCGTCTGGGCGCTCGACAACCGCGGATAGCCCACTGAAAAGATCAATGTATTCGAGGTAACGGCGGACGTCGGGCCCGTGCCGTGCCCGCGGCACCACTCCAGGCACGGCACGGCCATCAGTGCTGCCCCGTCATCGCGAGGTACATGCCAATCGACGGGCGAAGCCGGGACAGCGCGACCGCCTCGGCGAGAGCCTCGCGGAGGTCCTCCTGGCCGTCGACGCCGTCGAGCAGCTCGACGATCTCGGCGGCCAGATCGGGCGTGAGCACGAGATCAGTGTCGAACGCACAATCGAAGATGCCGAATGCGTCCATGCGGATCATGGGCGGCTCGTCCATCCACTCCACGTTCGGCTGCTCCAGGAACACGGACATGTAGCTCCCGTCCTGGATCAAGTCGGCGACGCGGCACTGGTGCCGCTCGATGGCCTCCGGGCCGCGGTGCACCAGCATCTCGCACCAGGTTGGGCAGCGGCGAATGGGATAGCTCTTCATCGAGCACCGCCCACCATGTCGAATCGGGGATCAAGGGCCTGCTTCGGTGTTCCGGCACCGGGCGGGCCCGACCTGGGTTGAGCTGGTCGTACACTCCCCACCGTACCGAAATCAGGTGCACTCTCTTTCAGCGCGCGCCGAACGCGCATACACTGACGCTCATGTCCGACCTCACTGCGCGTCCTCGGCCGCTCGCTATGAGCGACGTCGCCACCCTGCTCAGCGTGAGCGTCAACACCGTCAACGCTTGGCGCAAGCGCGCGGCCGGGGCCAAGCAGGTGGAGCCCTTCCCGCCGGCCGCCGGCAAGGTGGCCAACATGGACTACTGGTGGGAAGACCAGATCCTGGCGTGGGCTCAACGGACCGGGCGCACAGCGGACTCGGCCAGGTAGTACGGCAACACCTCGCGTTTTCACACTCCCCATGGAAGTCGAGGCGCAGAGGTGATCAAAGACGTCGACAGGGGTCTTCAGGAGGGGCGCTCGTGGATCGCCGAGAGTTCCTCATCCTCGCCGGGGCCGAACTGCTGCTCCCCGTCTACGAATGGCGGATCAACCCCGAGCCGTGGATCGCCGCTCAACAACGCGGTCGCCACGTCGGCACCGCCCTCGTCGCCGAGCTTCAACAGCTCATCGCCGCCCGCCGACGGATGGACGATGAGCACGGCGGGGCGGTGCTGCTCGACGCGCTGCACGCCGACTTCCGGTTCGTCACCGAGCTGCTGAAGAACGGCACCTACTCGGCGGACGTCGGCCGTGGCCTGTACGGCACGGCCGCGGAGATAGCCCGCCTCGCCGGGTGGGCGGCGTTCGACTCGGGCCAGCACGCCGCCGCCCAGGCGTACTACCTCGCCGCGCTCCGCTCCGCGTCTGCGATCGGTGACCGGGCACTCGGCGTGAACATCGTCGGGTTCATGGCTATCCAGGCGTACGCGACCGGACGCCTCACCGACGCGACCAAGCTCATGGACACCGCCGCGGCGGAGGCGGCCCGGATTCCGGAGGTCGTGCAGGCGATGACCTGGGCCCGGGTCGGCCGGGCGTACGCGAAGGTCGACGACCCGGCGACCGCGCGGGCCGCGCTCACCCGGGCCGGTGCCTTGCTCAACCGCGCGGTGTCGGGGGACTCCCCGCCGTGGGCGTACTGGCTGGACGAGGCGCGTATCACGGCGCAGCTCGGCCGCGCGCTGTACGACCTGGGGGACTACGCGGGCAGCGAGCGCGAGCTGGTCGCCGCCGCCACCTCATACGGGGATCGCTACCCGCGCGACCGGGCGACATGGCTCGGCCGGGTGGCCACGGCCCAACTTCGACGCGGGCGGATGGATGAAGGGTGCGCGACCGCGCGGACCGTGGTCGACCTGCTCGCAGACCAGGCGGACACCGACCGTGGCATGAGGCTGCTCCGGACGTTCCGCGCGGAGCTGGCCGCACGCGGACCCTCGACAACCGCCCGGGAGTTCGACGACTACGCCGCCCGTCGTCTCGCTTCCGCTTCGTAGCTTTGGGCAGGGCACAACGAGTTCACACGGTGGCTGCGCCGTCTTGGCCCCGGCCGGGCGGTCGTCCTAGGTACCCGTGGCGAGGGCGGCGACCGCCTGGATGGTGCGGTGCTGTTCCTCGGCGGTGCCGAACGGAGCGGCGAGATACTCCGTGACGCCCGCGTCCGCCAGCCTGCCGATCTGCTCGGCCACGGCCGCCTCGTCGCCCACGATGACCACGTCCTGCGGTCCGGCCGCGCCTTCGCGGTCGAGCATGGCGCGATATTCCGGCACCTGACCCGCCAGCCCGAACTGCTCCGCGACCCGCCCGCGTACCCCGGCCTCGTCGTCCGTCACGCACACCACCAGTCCGGCGATCACCCGGGGCGCGGGGCGTCCGGCGGACTCGGCCGCCTTGGTGACGGACGGCACGATGTGCCCGGCCAGCGTGCGCGGGCCGGTCATCCACGTCACCACGCCATCGGCGAGCTCTCCTGCCAGCGACAGCATGGCCGGGCCCATCGCCGCCAGCAGCACCCGGGGCGGCGCCGCGCCGGGCACGGCGGCCGTGCCCGAGGCGGTGAGCAATTCGCCGTGGTGCGCCACGCTTTCGCCTCGTAGCAGAGGTCTCAGCACCGACAGGTATTCGCGCATCCGCCGTACGGGCTTGTCGGCGGGCAGGCCGTACATCGACTCGACCATCATCGCGATCCCTGCGCCGATCCCGAGCGTGAGGCGGTTGCCCGTGGCGGCCTGAACGCTGAGCGCCTGACCGGCCAGCACCAGCGGATGGCGCTGCGGCACCGGGACGACGGCCGTACCGAGCGCGATGCCCGGCACCCGCCCGCCCACGGCGGTCAGCGCGGTGAGCGCGTCCCAGCCGAGCGCCTGGCTGGCCCAGGCGGTGCTGTAGCCGAGCTCGGCGGCGGTCCTGACCTGCTCGGTCAGCTCCTCCAGCGTCGCGGGACCGCGTACGTCGCCGACGGCGATTCCGATCTTCAAGTGTTCAACTCCCCATTAGCGGAGAACTTCTCCGGTTCGATACGATAGGGAGAACCTCTCCAGTTAGCAACCAAGGAGCCGTCAGATGATGCGGGCCGACGCGCTGCGCAACCGCGAGCGGATCGTACGAGTGGCCAGGGCCGTCTTCACCGAGCACGGCCCCGACTCCTCGCTCAACCAGGTGGCGCAACGGGCCGAGGTTGGGCCGGGCACCCTCTACCGGCATTTCCCGACGCTGCAGGACCTGCTGGTGGCAGTGATCAAAGACGACGTGGCGGCACTCTGCGCACGGGGGCAGGCACTACTCTCCGACGCGTCTGCGCAGGCCGGGGTGTCGGCGGATGGGGCGTTGAGGGCGTGGCTGCGGGCGGTGGCCGTACACGCGACGGCCATGCGTGGACTGGTGGCGACACAGCTAGCCTCCTGGCCCGCAGACGGTGCGCTGGCGGCCTGCCACGAGGAGATCACCGCCACCGGCGCCGCGCTGCTCGACCACGCCCGCCGCGCCGGCTCCGCACCCGAGGGGGTCGAGATCACAGACCTGCTCCGGCTGGCCAACGCGATCGGCTGGGCCAGCGAACAGTCCCCCGGCGACGAAGACCTCATCGACCGCCTGCTCAACCTGGTGACGACCACCTCGGCCCGGGGCGATACCAAGCCAAACAGGCCCCGCCACCTCACTCGGTGACGGGGCCTGAGTCGATCGGATCGCCTACTCGGAGACGCCCAGCTTCTCCAGGATCAGCTCGCGGGCCCGAGCGGCGTCGGCCTTGCCGCGGCTGGCCTTCATCACGCCGCCCACCAGCGCACCGGCCGCGGCGATCTTCCCGGAGCGGACCTTCTCGGCCGCGTCGGCGTTGGCGGCGAGGACCTGGTCGACGATCGCCGACAGCTCACCCTCGTCGTTGACGATCTTCAGCCCGCGCTGCTCGACCACCTCGTCGGGCGAGCCCTCCCCGGCCAGCACGCCTTCGAGCACCTCGCGCGCCAGCTTGTCGTTGAGCGCGCCGGAGGCCACCAGTTCGGTGACGCGGGCGATCTGCGCGGGCGTGATGGGCAGGTCCGCCAGGGCCACAGCGGACTCGTTAGCGCGCCGCGCCAGCTCGCCCATCCACCACTTGCGTGCGTCGGCCGCCGGCGCGCCCGCCGCGACCGTAGCCTCGACCAGGTCGAACGCGTCGGCGTTGTGCATGGCCTGCATGTCGAGGTCGGACACCCCCCACTCGGCCTGCAGCCGCTTGCGCCGGACCGACGGCAGCTCGGGCAGCGCGTCCTTGAGCGTGGCCACCCAAGCCGGGTCGGGCGCGATCGGCACCAGGTCGGGCTCGGGGAAGTAGCGGTAGTCCTGCGCCTCCTCCTTGGACCTGCCGGGCGTGGTGACGCCGGTGTCCTCGTGGAAGTGCCTGGTCTCCTGGATGATCCGGCCGCCGTCGGCGAGGATCGCCGCCTGCCGCTCGATCTCGCTCCGCACGGAACGCTCGACGCTGCGCAGCGAGTTGACGTTCTTGGTCTCGGTACGGGTGCCCCACTCGGACGAGCCGCGGGGCATGAGCGAGACGTTGACGTCGCAGCGCATGGAGCCCTCTTCCATGCGCACGTCGGAGACGCCCAGCGAGCGCATGATCTCGCGCAGCTCGGTCGCGTACGCCTTGGCCACCTCGGGCGCCAGGCTCTCGGTGCCCTCGATCGGCTTGGTGACGATCTCCACCAGCGGGATGCCGGCGCGGTTGTAGTCGACGATCGAGTAGTCGGCGCCCTGGATGCGGCCGGTCGCCCCGCCCACGTGGGTGGACTTGCCGGTGTCCTCCTCCAGGTGCACCCGCTCGATCTCGACGCGCACGGTCCGCCCGTTGACCTCGACGTCGAGGTAGCCGTCGAAGCAGAGCGGCTCGTCGTACTGGGAGATCTGGTAGTTCTTCGGCATGTCCGGATAGAAGTAGTTCTTCCGGGCGAACCTGCACCACTCGGCGATCGAGCAGTTCAGCGCCAGGCCGATGCGGATCGTCGACTCGATCGCGACGGCGTTGGCCGTCGGCAGCGAGCCGGGAAACGCCAGACAGGTCGGGCAGACCTGGGTGTTGGGCGGGGCCCCGAAGGTCGTCTTGCACCCGCAGAACATCTTCGACGCGGTGCCGAGCTCGACGTGCGTCTCCAGCCCGAGCACCGGCTCGAACCGCGCGAGGGCTTCGTCGTACGGCATGAGCGTAGGCGTGCTCACAGGTAACCAAGTCCTTTCAATACGTTCGCCGTCTCGGCGACCCAGGCGGCATACGCCGGGACCTGCCTCAGGACGTCGAGATCGATATTTCTGCCTATGTGTTCGAAGTAATCGCGGACTGGCCGGTTCTGCTGCGCAACCACCTGGTCCAGGACCCGTTTAGGGTCGGGAATCCTCTCAACGTCTCCCGCGCTGACGGGAAGCGGACGGAGGTCAATTCCTTTGAACCCTGACCATACCTGCCGATCGGCGAGCAACCATGCCTCGGTCTCCTTCACCGGAATTAAGCCGATCACGGGGAGGGACAGCCGGTTCTGCACGGCTTCCGCCTTGCGGCGCTCTCGATGATCGTTGTGTACAAAGAGCACATGACAATCGCTCGCGAGATCCGTGAGCGCCTTGGCCACCCGCTCCTGTTCTCGGATGGACCGGCAGGAAGCGATCACGGCCGGTTCGACGTCCACCGCAGAGCGACCGGACGTCCAGGTGAGTTCACGCAACTGCCTGAAGATCAGCATCCCTAGGAAGATCTCATCAGTCTCTCCCTCGGCGACCAGACCTGGAACCAATGAACGGCTCATCCGGGCATCTCCACCGCGCTGAGGTATCTCCGCACCTGCCGAGGGGAGACGAAGGTACCGGGCTCCCCTTCGGCTCGAACGGGCTTGGCGATGGTGACCCGTGACATCCGCTCATGCTGTGGATCTACCCGAGCCGCACTGTCCAAGAAGACCAACGCGCTCGGCTGAAGCCGGTACAGCTCAGAAACCACCACGGGTGAGTGCGTCGTGAGAATCACCTGGCGCAAGGGCCGATGTACGGCTCGGGGGTCATTGAGATCGGTCACCAATCGCTGAATGCGGCGAAGCAGCTCCGCGAGGCGACTGGGGTGAAGACCGTTCTCGATCTCTTCAATGAGCAGCACCCCGGGATGGTCCGGATCATGCAGGGCCGCCAGCAGTCCCAGAACTCTCAGGGTGCCATCGGACAGGAGAGTGCTGGACACTTGCCCCTGACCGTCCACCAGTAGGTCAAAGGACCATTCCTGTCGACGTTCGTCAAGGTAGGGCATCACGCCGATTACATCCGGGACGAGAGCCACCAGATCCAGGGTGAGTTGGTGCAGCACCTCCGACTCCCTGAATCTGCCCAGCACTGCGGCCAAGTTGGACCCATCCGAAAGGAGCGGGCGACGGTCGGCTGATGGCGCCACGGCCCGCATGGCCCGCGGATCCGGCTCGTACCAGCGCCAATCGACAGCCTCGGCGGCCTCCATGGGAGGAAATCCCTGGAGATCCACCGTGAACTCGTCGACCTCGCATCGGGCCTTCACCGCTTGCGGCAGGCGATCCAGTTCCTCAGGCTCCCAGGGGTAAGGGTCGAACCGCTCTACAACAGGGTCCGTCGGGTGGTGCCCCACGGTATCCAGGTGGACCGGCCACAAGCCAGAGGAATGCTCCGTGAGCAACATCAGACGGATGTGGAAGCTGGCGCTCGTCTCACCTCTGGCGGGCTGATGGAACAACTGGTGAGCACGACCGCGCTTGGCCGTGAGCAACGCGTCCTGCCCCGTGCGGGCCGTCGCCGCAACGAAGTCCAACGCGTCTAGCAAGTTGGACTTACCACTCGAATTCGGACCGACCAGAGCAAGGAACGGCGGCACGTCGAGCTCGAAGTCCAGGAAGGACTTGAACCCGTCGATCTCGATGCGCGTGAGCACGCCGCCGTCCCCTCTCCCTACAACGTTTCCCTACAGCGCCGGAGCCTTGGACAGCAGGCTGCCGCCCCAGCGACTTTCCAGGGCCTGCTCGACCGCGGCACCGACCCGGTAGCAGCGGTCGTCGCCCAGCACCGGGGCCATGATCTGCAGGCCGACCGGCAGCGCGTCCTCGTCGGCCAGGCCGCACGGTACCGAGATGGCCGCGTTGCCCGACAGGTTGGACGGGATCGTGCACAGGTCGGCGAGGTACATGGCCATCGGGTCGTCGGCGCGCTCGCCGATCGGGAACGCCGTCGTCGGCGTCGTCGGCGACACCAGCACGTCCACCTGGTGGTAGGCGGCCTCGAACTCGCGTGAGATGACCGTGCGGACCTTCTGCGCCTGGCCGTAGTAGGCGTCGTAGTAGCCGCTCGACAGCGCGTAGGTGCCGAGCATGATGCGCCGCTTGACCTCAGGCCCGAAGCCGGCGGCCCTGGTCAGCGCCATGACCTCCTCGGCGCTGCGGGTGCCGTCGTCGCCGACGCGCAGGCCGTAGCGCATGGCGTCGAAGCGCGCCAGGTTGGAGGAGCACTCCGACGGCGCGATCAGGTAGTAGGCGGGCAGCGCGGTCGAGAACGACGGGCAGGAGACCTCGACGACCTTGGCGCCGAGCGATTCGAGCAGCTCGACGGCCTCGTGGAAGCGGGCCAGCACGCCGGGCTGGTAGCCGTCGCCGCCGAACTCCTTGACCACGCCGATGCGCATGCCGGAGATGTCGGCCTGCCGGGCGGCCTCGACCACGGACGGCACGGGCGCGTCGATCGAGGTGGAGTCCATCGGGTCGTGCCCGGAGAACGCCTCGTGCAGCAGCGCCGCGTCGAGCACGTTGCGGGCGAACGGGCCCGGTGTGTCGAGTGAGCTGGCGAACGCGATCAGGCCGTAACGCGACGAACCGCCGTAGGTCGGCTTCATGCCCACGATCCCGGTCACGGACGCGGGCTGCCGGATCGAGCCGCCGGTGTCGGTGCCGGTGGACAGCGGCGCCTCGTACGCGGCGACGGCGGCGCTGGAACCACCGGACGACCCGCCAGGAATCCTGGACAGGTCCCACGGGTTGCGCGTGGGGCCGTAGGCGGAGTTCTCCGTGGAGGAGCCCATGGCGAACTCGTCGAGGTTCGTCTTGCCGAGGATGACCAGGCCGGCCGCGCGCAGGCGGCTCGTGACGGTCGCGTCGTACGGCGGGCGCCAGCCTTCGAGGATCTTGGACGCGGCCGTCGTCGGCATGTCGGCGGTGGCGAAGATGTCCTTGTGCGCGATCGGCACCCCGGCCAGCGGGCCGAGCCGCTCACCGGCGCCCAGCCGGGCGTCGACGGCCCTGGCCTGCTCGACGGTGGTCTCGCGATCGACGTGCAGGAAGGCGTTGACCTTGGGCTCGACCTCGGCCATGCGGTCGAGATGCGCCTCGGCCACCTCGACGGCCGAGACCTCGCCACCGGCGATCAGCGCGCCCAGCTCGGCGGCGGTCTTGTGGATCAGGCTCATGCCTCCTCCCCAAGGATGCGCGGCACCCGGAAGCGGTCGTCCTCGACAGCCGGCGCGCCTGACAGCGCTTGCTCGGGCGTCAGAGACTGTCGCACCTCGTCGGCGCGGAAGACATTGGTCAGCGGAAGCGCGTGCGACGAAGGCGGAACGTCCTCGGCGGCGACCTCTGCCACCTTCGCGACCGACTCGATGATGGCATCGAGCTGCGTGGCGTAGTGGTCGAGTTCGTCGTCGGTGAGGGCCAGCCTGGACAACCGGGCCAGGTGTGCGACCTCGTCGCGGGTTATGGCGGACATGAGTCGTGTAACCCGTTTCGTGGATGGAGTTGGGACACTGTCATCCTAGGGGCCTTGACGCAGCGGGACCGAACCGTTAACCCTCGCCACAGGGGTTTCTCGCCCGCGACAGCTGCGGCGCGCCGTACCTGGCGTCACGCGGTCTGGGTGACCCCGGAGCGGTAGCCGTACTCGATCTCCGGCTGGGTCTCGATGTGTTCGCGCAGCCAGACCGTGGCCTCGGCGGGCGGCATGGGCTTGTGGAACAGCCAGCCCTGGCCCATGTCGCAGCCCATCTCGGTGAGCCGGATGGCCACGTCGTCGGATTCGACGCCCTCGGCGACCGAGCTCAGGCCGAGCGAGCGGACCAGGTCGACGATGGAGCGCACGATCCGGTAGTCGTCGTCGGACTCGGCGATGCGCCGTACGAACGACGCGTCGATCTTGACCTCCGACACCGCCAGCCGCTGCAGCCTGATCAGCGAGGAGTAGCCGGTGCCGAAGTCGTCGAGGGACAGCGGCACGCCGAGCACGGCCAGCGCCTTGATCGTCTCGTGCGTGTAGGCCTGGTCGCCCATCAGGATGCGCTCGGTGACCTCCAGCTGGATCGCCGACGGCGGCAGCCGAAGCTTGGCCAGCCCCGCCTCCAGCTGCTCGGGCAGGGCCGAGTCGAGCAGGTCGCGGGCGGAGATGTTGACCGAGACCTGCACCCGCAGGCCGCTGTGCCACCAGCGGGCGGCCTGTTCCAGGGCCGCCTCGATGACGTATTCGGTGAGCTGGCGCATGAGGTAGGACTGCTCGGCCAGCGGGATGAACTCCGACGGCGGGATCTGGCCATGCACCGGGTGGTGCCAGCGCAGCAGGGCCTCCATGCCGTGTACGGCACCGGTGGCCATGCCGACCTTGGGCTGGTAGTGCAACCTGAGCTCGCGGTTGTCCACGGCACGCCGCAGGTCGCCGAGGAGGTTGAGCCGTTCGGGCGAGTTGCGGTCCTTGTCGGGCTGGTAGAGCTCCACGCCGGTGCGTCCCTCTTTGGCGAGGTACATGGCCACGTCGGCGCGCTGGAGCAGCAGCTCGAAGTCGGGGGCGTGGTCGGGGTAGAGCGCGATGCCGACCGAGCCGTCCAGGTCGAACGACATGCCCTCCAGGCGTACCGGCTCGGTGAGCGCCGCGCGCAGCCGGGCGGCCACCTCGCGGGCCGCGTGGGCGTCCCTGATCGAGGGCAGGAGTACGGCGAACTCGTCACCGCCCAGCCTGGCCACGACGTCGCCGGGGCGTACGGAATGGGTGAGCCGGTGGGCGACCATCTGCAGCAGCCGGTCACCGACCGGGTGGCCCATCGTGTCGTTGACCTCTTTGAACCGGTCGAGGTCGAGCAGGAACAGGCCGACCCGCTCGTCCTGGCGGGCCTCGGCGAGCGCCTCCTCGGTGCTCACGATCAGCATCTTGCGGTTGGGCAGGCCGGTCAGCTCGTCGTGCATGGCCTGGTGGTCGCGGCGCATCGACAGGGTGGCGGTGAAGTAGACCGCCGCCAGGGGCGCCACGAACAGCGGTACGAGAGTGGGCGAATGGGTCATCACGACGACGACCAGGGGCGCCAGGCCGAGCAGCGCGGCGTACACGAGGCTCTGCGGGCCGAGACTGGCCTTCAGTACGCGGGTGATCGACCGGCGCTCGTGCAGCGCCACCGCGCCGCTCACCAGCGCGGCCCTGACGGTGAAGTAGGCGATGCCGGCCAGGAAGATCGCCAGCAGGTCGGCGCCCCTGGGCACCCACGGCGCGGCCGGGCTCGGCACGATGCCGAACAGGCCGAGCACGACGGCGGCGGAGGTCAGCGCGAGCGTCGACTGGGCGATGTTGAACATCACCCGATGCCACGCCTTGCGGGTGACGATGCCGTTCATGACCACGGCCACCGCCTGCATCAGCACCGCCACGGGCAGGCCGAAGTGCAGGAGCACGGCGAAGGTGAACATGGTGGAGGGGTACGTGCCGCCGACGGCGGTCGCCGAGGACACCATGACGGGCCTGAGCTCGCCCAGCACCACGAGCGCGGTCAGCACCCAGAACAAGGGCGTACGGGCGAGCTCCGCCAGGCCGGCCGGGTCGAGTCTGAGCATGGCCACGGCCAGCGCGGTGGAGCCGATCACGGTGATGCCAACGAGGAACGCCCACAGAGGCGTCCCGGCGCGTGGCCCTGTGTCGCGGGTGTCGGTTGGGTCAGCCATCAGTAACAGAACCCCCATTAGGTCACTATGGGAGGGTACGACCTTCACCCCACTTCGCGAAACCAACCGCGTACGTTCCGTCACTTATCCTTCGGACATATACCCCGAAATCACTCTTAGTATACTCGCCATCAACAGCGCGTATATGATCTACGGCTGGGAAGTGACAGCCACTACGGCTGGGGGGTAGCGGCCACTACGGCTGGGGAGTGACGGCCACCCGCGAAGCCGCCTCCGGCCCATCGGCGAGAAGCACCCCGAAGCCTTCGCCGTCGAGGATCGGCACGCCCAGGCTGACCGCCTTGTCGTACTTGGACCCGGCGTTGTCGCCCGCCACCAGGAACGAGGTCTTCTTCGATACCGAGCTCGCGACCTTGCCGCCCCGATCGCTGAGCGCCTCGGCGGCGGAGTCGCGGGTGAAGCCCGGCAGCGTGCCCGTCACCACGAAGGTCAGTCCCTCGAGTGTCTGCGGCCCCTTCTCGGGAGCGGGCTCGTCCTCCATGCGGACGCCCGCGGCCCGCCAGCGGGTGATGATCTCGCGATGCCAGTCGACCTCGAACCAGGCGCGGATCGTGGCGGCCACCCGCGGCCCGATGCCCTTGACGGCCGCCAGCTCCTCCTCCGAGGCCGCCATGACGGCGTCGATCGAGCGCAGGGCGACGGCCAGGTCGCGGGCCGTGGGCGGCCCGACATGGCGGATCGACAGCGCGACCAGGACATTGGCCAGCGGCGCCTGCTTGGCCCGCGCCAACTCCTCGATGAGCTTGTGGGCGTTCTGGCTGGGCTCGCCGTTGATGTTGGAGAAGAACGAGACGACCTTCTGCTCGCCCGTCTTCGGATCGACCTTGGGCAGGCGGCTGTCCTTGTCGCGGACCACGGACCTGATCGGGATCAGCTGCTCCAGCGTCAGGTCGAACAGATCGGCCTCGGTGCGCACGACCGGTTCCTGCGGCGGCAGCGGCTGGCTGAGGGCGGTCGCCGCGACGTAGCCGAGCCCGTCGATGTCGAACGCCTCGCGCCGGGCCGCGAAGAACAGCCGCTCGCGGATCTGCCCGGGGCAGCCGCGGGCGTTGGGGCAGCGCAGGTCGGCGTCGCCCTCCTGCTCGTAGGCCAGCTCCGTGCCGCACTCGGGGCAGTGGGTCGGCATGACGAACGGGCGCTCGGACCCGTCACGCAGTTCGGTGACCGGGCTGAGGATCTCGGGGATGACGTCGCCCGCCTTGCGCAGCACGACGGTGTCGCCGATGAGCACGCCCTTGGCGGCCACCACCGCGGCGTTGTGCAGCGTGGCGCGCTCCACCGTGGAACCGGCGACGCTGATCGGCTCCATCACACCGAACGGCGTGACGCGGCCTGTACGGCCGACGCTCGCCTGAATGTCGAGCAGCTTGGTATTGACCTCTTCTGGCGGGTATTTGAAGGCGATCGCCCAGCGCGGCGCCCGCGAGGTGGAGCCGAGCTCGCGCTGGGTACGGAAGTCGTCGACCTTGACCACGACGCCGTCGATCTCGTAGGGCGGGTCGTGGCGGTGCACCCGGTAGTGCTCGATGAAGGCGTCGACCTCGGCGGGGCCGCCGACCACCTGGTAGAGGTCGCTGACCGGCAGACCGAACTCCCGCAGCCGCTCGTAGACCTCCGACTGCGCCTTGGGCTCGGCCGCGCCCTCCCAGACGCCGACACCGTGCACGATCATGCGTAGCGGACGCTGAGCGGTGATCCGCGGATCCTTCTGGCGTAGCGAGCCGGCCGAGGCGTTGCGCGGGTTGGCGAAGGGGGCGACCCCCTGCGCGACCAGCTGCTCGTTGAGCCGCCCGAACTCCGCGACCGGCATGTAGACCTCGCCCCGGACCTCGATCAGGCTGGGGACGTCGGCTCCCTTGAGCCGGTGGGGCACGCCCTCGATGGTGCGGACGTTGGGCGTCACGTCGTCGCCCGTCCGGCCGTCACCCCTGGTCGCGCCACGCTCCAGCCGCCCGTCGCGGTAGACCAGCGCGATGGCCAGCCCGTCGATCTTGAGCTCGCAGAGGTACGGTCCTGGCTCGCCCTCGGCCAGCCGCTCGGCCCGCGCCTGCCAGGCGGCCATCCCGGCCGGGTCGAAGGCGTTGTCGAGGCTCTCCATCGGCGCCAGGTGGTCGACCTTGGCGAAGTCGCCGGCCACCGGCGCGCCGACCTTCTGCGTCGGCGAGTCGGGCGTCTGAAGACCCGGATGCGCCGCCTCCAGCGCGAGCAGTTCGTTGAACCACTCATCGAACTGAGCGTCGCTGACCGTGGGCCGGTCGAGCACGTAATAGCGATAGCGGGCTTCCTCGACCAGCTCGCTCACCTCGGCGTGCCGCTCACGCGCGGCCACGGGCACGCCATCGACGCTTGGCTCGCTCACCAGGGTCTCCTTCCGTCCAACACCCTAGGCAAACGCTATCGCCGAGCGCCGACAACGGGCACCTTCCACAACGCCCGAGGCGGAGGTCAGCCGCCCTGGGCCCAGACGCCGTCCCACCCCGAGCACTTGCCGGTGACCTTCACGGCCGTGCCGCGGCAGACCCGGCCCTCGATCGAGAGCATGTAACCGGTCGGGAAGGAGAACTTCAGCGGCTTGGTCCCCGAGCAATTGCGGAACGTCTTGGCGCCCCTGCCGCCGTCATCCTTGACCCACCGGAACTTCAGCCACGAGCACCCGCTCCGCCCGGGGAAGTCGTAGAGCTTGCCGCTCACCACGAACCCCGGCCGGTCGAGGACGACCTTGCCCTTGGCCTTGCCCGCCTTGTCTGCGGAGTAGATGGAGCCCCAGTTCCAGATCTCCGGGTTGGCGGCCGCCGCGGCCGGAGCGGCGATCGACGCGGAGGCGATCAGGAGCGTGACGCCGACCGCCACGGTGCGAAAAATCATGAAAGCGAGGCTACTCACCCGGCTTGCAGCCCGCTTGCCGGATCGTCGCGCAGCACCTGGGCCCCCTTGCGGCAGGCGGCCAGGGCGGCCCGCGCGTAGCGGGGAGAGGCTCCGGCGAGCCCGCAGGCCGGGGTCAGCACGACCTGCCCGGCCAGCTTGTCGGGCGGGAACCCGAGCCGCCGCCACAGATCCACCGCCGGCCTGGCGACGACGCCGGTATCGGGCAACCGGGTGTCGGTCCCCGGCACCACCCCGAGGAACAGCAGCAGCCCCGCCTCCAGCGCCTCTCCCACCGCGTCGTCGTCCCTGCGGCTGAGCAGGGAGGCGTCCACCGAGACGCCGCGGACGCCGGCCGTACGGAGGAGGCGGAGCGGCACCGACGGCGCGCAGCAGTGCACGATCGGGTCGCCGAACAGGCGCATCGACTCCGCCACCCGCGAGCCCTCCACGGCCGCCAGCCGCCCGAAGCCCGAGGCGGTCGGCACGGTGCCCGCGAGCACGCCGGGCAGGCCGGGCTCGTCGAGTTGCAGGACGATCTCGGTGACGCCGGGCAGCCGCCGCCGCACCTCCGCGACGTGGTCGGCGACGCCCTGAGCGAGCGAGGCGGTCAGGTCGCGTACGGCTCCGGCGTCGGCGAGCATCTTGTCGCCGTACTTGAGCTCGATGGCGCCCGCCAGCGTCCACGGCCCGCAGACCTGCAGCTTAAGCGGCCCCGCGTAGTCGTGTCCGACCTCCTCCAGGCCGTCGAGATCGCGTCTGAGATGGTCGACCGCCCGATGGTGGTCGCGTCCGGGCCGGTCGGACAGCCGCCAGCCCGACGGCTGCACCTCCACCGGCAGGTCCACGAGCAGCGCCGCCGTCCGCCCCACCAGGTCGGCACCCACGCCGCGGCCCGGCAACTCAGGCAGGTATGGCAGGCCGGGCAACTCACCGAAAACCACTCGGAGGGCCTCGAAATGATCCTCACCCGGATGCGACCCAACCCCGGTGGCTTCGAACATCGACATGGGGCCAAGCGTAGGCTCTCGAACATGAAGCTGACCAAATACGGCCACGCGTGCGTACGGCTGGAGAAGGACGGCAACGTCCTCGTTGTCGACCCTGGCGCCTTCACCGAGGGCCCCGTCCTCGATGGCGCCGACGCGGTGCTCATCACCCACGAGCACATGGACCACGTCGACGTCGAGCGGCTCAAGGCCGCCTCTTCCGACCTGGAGATCTGGACCTGCGAGGCGGTCGCCGCCCTGTTGACGGAGGTTCCGGGGAAGGTGCAGGTCGTACGGCATGGCGACGACTTCACCGCGGCGGGGTTCGACGTGAAGGTGTTCGGCGAGTGGCATGCCAAGAACCACCCCGACGTGCCGATCGCGCAGAATGTCGGCTTCATGCTCGACGACGAGATCTTCTACCCCGGTGACGCGCTGACCGTGCCGGGCGTCGAGGTGCCCACCCTCCTGGTGCCGACGAACGCCCCTTGGCTGAAGCTCCTGGAGACGGTCGACTACCTGCGGACGATCCGTCCGGCCAGGGCGTTCTCCACGCATGACGGGCTGCTCAACGACATCGGCCTCAGCCTGGTCGACAACTACCTGAAGCTGGAGTCCGACAAGCAGCACGCCGACATGCGGCGGCTCAAGGTCGGCGAGTCGGTCGACCTTCCCTGAGATCAGCCAGCTGAGGCGATGGTGGCCGAGCCGATCACGGTCTCGCCCGAATAGAGCACCGCCGCCTGCCCCGCCGCGACCCCTGTGGCGGGGCGGTCGAGCGTGATGCGCAGCCCGTCGCCGGCCTCCTCGAAGTGGCACCCGTAGACCTCGCCATGGGCCCGCAGCTGCACCCTCAGCTCGCCCGGCGCGGCCGTCGGCCCGTTCCAGACCGGCCGGGCGCAGGTGATCGAGGTGACCTCCAGCGCCGAACGCGGCCCCACCGTGACCGTGTTGGACACGGGCTCGATCGACAGCACGTAGCGCGGCCTGCCGTCGGCGGCGGGCCGGTCGATGCGCAGGCCCTTGCGCTGGCCGATCGTGAAGCCGTGGGCGCCGTGGTGGTTGCCGACGACCTCGCCCTCCTGGTCGACGATCGGCCCTTCGGCCGAGCCGAGCCGCTTGGCCAGGAAGCCGCGGGTGTCGCCGTCGGCGATGAAGCAGATGTCGTGGCTGTCGGGCTTGTCGGCGACCGTCAGGCCGCGCCTGGCGGCCTCCTCGCGTACCTCGGCCTTGGTCGAGTCGCCCAGCGGGAAGATCGCGTGGCCGAGCTGCTCGCGGGTGAGCACGCCCAGCACGTAGGACTGGTCCTTGCCCTGGTCGGCGCTCCTCGACAGCACGCCGTCGACCAGCCTGGCGTGGTGGCCGGTGGCGACCGCGTCGAAGCCCAGCGCGAGCGCCCGGTCGAGCACCGCCGAGAACTTGATCTTCTCGTTGCACCGCAGGCACGGGTTGGGCGTGCGGCCCGCCGCGTATTCGGCCACGAAGTCCTCAACCACGTCGCGCTGGAAGCGCTCGGCCATGTCCCAGATGTAGAACGGGATGCCGATCACGTCGGCCGCGCGCCGCGCGTCGCGGGAGTCCTCGACCGTACAGCAGCCCCTGGCCCCCGTACGGTGGGATTGGGGGTTGGCCGACAAGGCCAGATGCACACCAGTGACGTCGTGACCGGCCTCGGCGATCCGGGCGGCGGCCACGGCGGAGTCGACGCCGCCCGACATGGCGGCAAGCACACGCAATCCCATGACCATTCCAGCGTACTGTCCCGCCAAGCGTGCTCGGCCATCTGCACAACCGGGCTCCGCGTCTGGGAGTATTCAGGCCATGCGACTGTTCGGGCGCAAGGACGACGACGAAGAGCCCATCGAGCCGAGTGACGGCATCGCGCCGTTCTGGGCGTGGTGGGAGGAGACCAGGCCGCAGCTCGACTCGCTGGTGGCCTCCGGTGACGCCGAGCTGCTGTGGGAGACGATCGCCCCGGCCGTGGCCGCGGTGCATCCCGGCCTGGTCTGGGAGGTGGCTCCCGGCAGGAACGCGGCGCACGCGCTGGTCGTGACCGCCGCCGGCGACGCCGAGCTGCGCTCGCTGGCGCACCGCCTGGTCAAGGGGGCGCCGCCCGCCGACCTGCTGTGGGAGTTCCATCCGTCGCGCCAGGTCAACCCGCAGGCGCTGGAGCTCACGATCGACGTGGGCGGCTTCGAGTTCGCCTTCGACAAGCTGATGCTGGGGTTGCGGGTGCCGCCCAACTCGCCGCGCGTGGACGTGGCCGCCTACCACCCGATCTTCGGCCAGCTCGACGAGGACACCCGGCTGGAGACCACGCTGCTGGCCCTCGACTGGCTGCTCGGCGAGGACGACGTGGCCCGCTGGGTGGGCGAGATCACTCCGGCGACGTTCCAGCCGATCGACTCGGTCGCCGCCGTACACCTGCCCGCCGTGGTGGCCGACCTGGCCTCCGGCTACGAACAGGAGCAGTGGGCGCTGCTGGAGGGCCAGACGGCGGCCGGCGCGCCGCTGGTCGCCACCGCCCGCTATCCGCTGCGGCCGGTCGACTATCCGCTCTTCGACCAGCACATCGCGATCACGCTCCCGTACGCGCACCGCGACGAGAACGGGCTGCCCGTCGGGGAGTCGCTGACGGCGCTGCGCGACTTCGAGGAACGGCTGGCGGCGCGGCTGCTCAAGCTCCACGACGACGCCGTGCTGGTGGCGCACCTGAGCGCGGAGAGCCACCGGGTCATCCACATCTACGCCGACCCGACCGGCGACGCGGCGATCCACGCCAAGGAGCTGATCGTGGGCTGGGAGGAAGGCGAGCCACGGGTCGACGTGGCCACCGACCCCGCGTGGAGCGCGGTGGTGGCCTTCATCAACTAGCCCTTCATCAACTAGCTCAGGCCGGCGCGGCGGGCGCGTTCGACCGCCGCCGGGAGCACCTCGATCAGCCGGTCGACGTCGTCGTGGGTCGAGGTGTGGCCGAGGGAGAACCTGAGCGAGCCCCTGGCCGCCGCCGAGTCGGCGCCCATCGCCAGGAGTACGTGGGAGGGCTGGGCCACCCCGGCCGAGCAGGCGGACCCGGTCGAGCACTCCACGCCCTTGGCGTCGAGCAGCATGAGCAGGGCGTCGCCTTCGCAGCCGGGGAAGGAGAAATGGGCGTTTCCCGGTAGCCGGTCCGTCGGGTCGCCGTTGAGCAGCACGTCGGGGACCGCCTGCCGTACGCGCTGGATGAGCTCGTCCCGCAGCGCGGTCAGGCGGCGGCTCAGCGACTCCTGTTCGTTGACCGCGACCCGGATGGCGGTGGCGAGGCCGGCGATGGCGGGCGCGTCGAGCGTGCCTGAGCGTACGTCCCGCTCCTGGCCACCGCCGTGCATGACCGAGACCGGAGTCATTCCGCGCGCCAGCAGCAGCGCGCCGACGCCCATCGGGCCGCCGACCTTGTGGCCCGTCACCGTCAGCGCGTCGGCGCCGGAGTCGGCGAACGACACCGGCAGCTGCCCGACCGCCTGCACGGCGTCGGTGTGGAAGGGGATGCCGCTGTCGTGGGCGATGGCGGCCAGCACGTGCACCGGCTGGACCGTGCCCACCTCGTTGTTGGCCCACATGACGCTGATCATGGCGACGTCGTCGGGGTCGCGGGCGATGGCGGCGCGCAGCGTGTCGGGATGCACCCGGCCGAGCTCGTCGACCTCCAGCAGCTCGACGAGCGCGCCCTGGCTGTCGGCCAGCCAGTGGGCCGGATCGAGGGTGGCGTGGTGCTCGACCGAGCTGACCAGCACCCGCTTCCTCGGCCGGCGCGCCCAGTAGAGGCCCTTGACGGCGAGGTTGTCGGCCTCGGTGCCGCCGGAGGTGAACACCACTTCGCTCGGCCTGGCGCCCAGCGTGTCGGCGATGGTCTCGCGCGACTCCTCGACCACTCTGCGCACTCGGCGGCCGGTCGCGTGCAGCGAGGACGCGTTGCCGACCAGGCGGAGTTGCTCCTTCATGGCCTCGATCGCCTCGGGAAGCATGGGCGTGGTCGCCGCGTGATCAAGGTAGGCCGACGGTCTGCTCACCAGGAAATCGTATCCCCTTTGCCACTGTACCGTCCGGACGGTACAGTAGAGGCATGAGAAGGGACGAGCTACTGGACGCGGCAGAGGATCTCCTCTGCGACCAGGGCTCGACCGCGCTGACCCTGTCCGCGGTGGCCGATCGGGCCGGCGTGAGCAAGGGCGGCCTCCTCTATCACTTCTCCTCCAAGGAAGCCCTGATCAAGGGCATGGTGGAGCGGCTGATCGACGACTTCGACGAGCTGATGGCCGCCCAGGGCGACCCCACCTACACCGAGCGCTACCTCGCGGCGACGCTTGAGGCCGTGCGCTCCAACCGGCTGCGACGATGGGCCGTGGTCACGGGGGCGTCGGGCAACCTGTTCCTGCTCGCGCCGATCCGCGAGGCCATGGCCCGCTGGCACCGCGAGGGGCTGGACGACGAGCCCGACCGGGTGGCGTCCCAGATCGTCCGGCTGGCGTGCGAGGGACTGTGGGACGTGGCGAGCCACGATCCCGACCTCCACGCCGAGAGCGACCTGCGCGCCCTGGAGGCTCGCTGTCGCGCCCTCCTCAAACCCTAACTTCCCCCCTTCCACCACCCCTTCTTCGCCGCCCGCGCTCGCACTATGAGCTCCGGGCCGCGCCGCATGCCAGTTAATGAGTGATTTGCGAGGTATGTACCAATGATCCGCGACTTGAGGATCGCCCGTTTCGGGGCGGTTCTTACTTTCGTCCTGGCCGGGCTCCTGGTGGGCACGATGACCGTGCGCATCCCGGCGTTGACCGACAAGCTCGGCCTGTCCGAGTCGGCGGTCGGCCTGATCCTGCTGGCGTGGGGTGTGGGCGCGCTGATCACCATGCAGTCCATGCGCCGGGTGATGAGCCGGGCGGGCAGCAAGACCGTCCTGCGGATCGGCGGCCCGCTGACGGCGCTCGGCCTGGTGGGCGTGGCCTTCGCGCCGAACCTCCCGCTGCTGCTGGCCGCGGCCGCGTTCTTCGGCATGGCGTTCGGCATGGTGGACATCGCGATGAACGCCCAGGGCTCCACGGTCGAGCGGGCCTATGGGCGCCCGCTGCTGAACGGCATGCACGCGGGCTGGTGCGTGGGCGCGATCTCGGCGGGCGCTCTGGGCAGCCTGTCGATCGCCCTGGGACTGTCGTTCACCGCGAACGTGGCGCTGGTCGGCCTGGTCTCGTTGCCGGTGACGGTCCTGCTGGGCCGTACGTACCTGCCCGAGGCCCCGGCCGAGTCGACCGCCGCCAAGGCCGGCCGCCGCCTGCCCCCGATCGTCTACCTGCTCGGCGCTCTGATGTTCTTCGCGTTCATGGTGGAGGGCACGGTCGCCGACTGGAACGGGCTGTTCATGCGCGACACCCTCGGCGCGCCGGAGGCGCTGGCCGCGCTCGGCTACCCGGTCTTCGAGGTGGGCATGCTGGTCGCCCGGCTCACCGGCGACCGGCTGCGGACCCGGTTCGGGGTACGCGGCATCATGACGGCCTCCGGCGTGGCCACGGCGGGGTTCTTCACCGTCGTCCTGGCCGCGCCCGCGCCGCTGGTGGCGGTGCTGGCGATGTTCTTCGTCGGCCTCGGCGTGGCGACGATCTCGCCGATGACGCTCTCGCTGGCCGGAACCGCCACCGACACCCCCGGTCCGGCGATCGCCCAGGCGGGGGCCATGGGCTACGCGGGACTGCTGCTCGGCCCGGTGGTGATCGGCTTCCTGACGGACGCCACGTCGCTACGCGTGGCGCTCGGGATCGCGGTGGTGCTGGGCGTGGCCATCGCGGTGGCGGCCCGCTTCCTGCCGCGCGAGGAGCCCGCGGCGGTCACTGCCGGTCCGGCCGTCAGGGAGCCCGAACTCGCCACCGTCTGACCCCGTGACATTTGTCCTGGTTCAGTGGCTTACATTCTGCACTGCCCCGATCCGCAGAGCAGTGCGAGTCTGAACCCATGGTCAAACCGTTCGCCACCGCCTCGGTCTTCGTCGTGACCGCCGTGCCGAGTGTCCTCCAGTTCTTCCTCCCCCGCCTGGAGCCCGCACTCATGCGCGACCCGGCGGCCATCCGTGCCGGGGAATGGTGGCGGCTGGCGACCTCCCTGGTCGTCCAGGACAGCGGGGTGTTCGGCACACTGTTCAACCTGGGGTTCCTGGCGGTGCTCGGCTACCTCGCCGAGCGCTCGCTCGGGCCCGCCCGCTGGCTCATCCTGTACGCCGCGGGCGCCGTGGCCGGGCAGGCGGCCGGATACCTGTTCAACGACCCGGGAGCCGGGAACTCGATCGCCCTGTGCGGCCTGGCGGCGGGTCTGGCTCTCGCCTGCGAGGGGTCGCTGGAGCGCTCCGTGGGCGCCTTCTACGCGGTGATGCTGGGCGCGTCCGCCCTCGCGCCCTCCGGCGGCATCTGGAGCTGGGTGGTGACGATCGCTCTCACCGCGGCCGGGTTCCAGCTGGTGGTCCGCCACGAGCGGCTGCCCCGGTGGGTCTTCCCCGTCGCCCTCGTGGCCGTCGGCGTCATGCTCGCCGCCCTCGCCGACCTCCACGGCGTGGCCCTGCTGGGTGGCATGATCGCGGCATGGGCGCTGAGAGGAATGTCCCGTTCGACATACCGGCCTACGTCGCTCGCGTGAGGAGCGGGCCGTGCTTCATCTGCGCGATCGTGGCCGGTGACCCGGCGTACGACCTGGAGGAGATCGTCTACGAGGACGAGCGCCACCTGGCGTTCCTGGCCCGCTACCCGACGATGCCCGGCTATGTACTGGTGTGCCCGAAGGCCCACGTCGAGCACGCGGTCCGCGATCTCGACGAGGACGACTACCTCGATCTCATGCGGGTCCTGCGGCGGGTGGCGCTGGCCGTCGAGGCGGTGGTGCCGTCCGAACGCACGTACCTGCTCACGCTCGGCAGCCGGCAGGGCAACGCGCACCTGCACTGGCACGTGGCCCCGCTGCCACCCGGCACCCCCTACGAGGAGCAGCAGTATTACGCGCTCATGTCGGAGAACGGGCTGATCCCCTGGTCGTCCGGCCAGGCCCGGGAGCTCGCGGAGCGGATCCGGGCGGCGCTCGCCGAGGCGTGAGCTGGAAGTTCGCGGGCGTGTAAACAGACAACCACGTGCTCCTGGCCGCCGAGTTGCGTAGACAACACCTCAGTTACCAGGAGCCCGCTCCTGTCCGCAGGCGCATCACTCGAAGATGCCCTCGACCAGGGTGTCCCTTCCAGGTGAAGTTGGCGGAAGGGGCACGTGCTGACCTGTGGCACGGCACCCTGGCCTGGACGGTTTCGAGGGAAGTTGTTCAGGTCTTTCTGTCACTGATGGGGTCGAACGTCCGGATTAGTTGGATCAGCCTACCGGGGCCGAGAGGCTCTGCGTGCTCGTCACGGAGCGCCTCACTGCGTACAGGTAGGAGATCATGGCGCCGCCGGCGAGCGTGGCGAGCAAGGGGACGTGCCAGACAGGCCGGATCTCGGCCGCCACTCCCGGATACGGCCCGATCGGCCCGAGCGGGCCCGCAGTTGCGAGAACCGTCAGCCCCAGCATGTTGCACGGGGTCACCATGCCCGCCAGCACCCGCACCCGCACGCTGCCGCGCCGGGCCGCCACGCCCATGGCGGCCATCGCCGTACTCACGACCGCCATGGCGATCGCGACGGCCGCGAGCATACTCCACGCGTCCCGCACCAGGCCCTCCGGCATGCCGCCCCAGGCCACTTCGTCCGGTGTCGCGGGACGTGCCGTGACCGAGGTGAACCAGATATCGAACGAGCACACCGCGAGGTAGACGGCATACCAGACCGGCTGCAGGAACAGTAAGCGGGCCACGCGCGGCGAGGGTGTCACTTTCAGGCCGCGGGCCAGCCGCAGCACGCCCCAGACCTGTGCGATCGCCGCCGCCACCAGAACCGCGGTGAGCGCGGGAGGACTCCAGCCGAGATTGAACGCCTCGCGGTCGACCTGACGGCCTGTGTAGGCATCGGGTTCGAGATAGATCAGGGTGTTCGCCGGGCTGACGTAGCCCACGATAAACAGGCCGAGCAGGTAGGGCGGCGTCAGCAGGCCCGCCACGAGCAGCACGCGGGCGGTGGGCCGGGCCGCGGCCAGGCGCCAGAAAGCGACCCCGGCTAGCGTGAAGAACACGCAGGCGAACGCGATAGGTCCCGCCACGATCTCCGTGACGATGTCCAGGAACGCGGTGTCGTCCTCGCCTGGGAGGAACGTGGTCGGGACAGTGACGAACCGCGTCTGCGCGTAGCCGATCAGGTAGATGGCGACGACAGCGGCTCCGAAGACTGGAGCGAGCCTGAGCAACCTGTTTCCCGCCATCGCTCCATGATCGGCCACCGCGCGTGAAGCCGCCATAAAGGGCGGCAGGGACCAGGAGCCGAAGGCGGAATCCGACATCTCGCGCTGAACACTGACACGAGCACCGACAACAACACGCAGACACCGACAGCTTCATCTGCAACCGGCACAGGGCGTCAACGTCAAGCGAACATCTCTGCCGGATATTCTCACGGGAGAGGCGTCCGCCCAGATCGCGAGCGAGCTGGGAACGGCGTTCGGGACGCGCGATGTGTGCCGTCCGGACCCGTGTAGCCCGGAGCGGCGCGGGTTCTTCTTCCGCGCAGAAACGCTCTTCAACCTGGGGCAGAACGTGTCCGGCATGCACGGCTTCTGGGAGGACGACCTCACGGAGCAATCCCATGGCGAGGGCTTCTTCACGGTTCTCGAACGCATGGTGTCAGGGCCAGGGCTTTACCTGATGGACGAGCCCGAAGCGGCGCTGTCGTTCCACTCGTGTGTGCGCCTGATCGGCCTCATGAACCGCGTCGCTCGCGAGGACGGGCAAATCGTCTGCGCCACCCATTCACCGCTTCTCACCAGTCTGCCCGGTGCCCAGATCATCGAACTGGGCGGGCACGGCATCCGCACCACCGAATGGGAGAACCTTCGACTGGTCGATGACTGGCGACGTTTCCTCGCCAAGCCGGACTTCTACCTGAGGTACGCCCTGGATGAGGACTGACAGGTCAAGAAGGGTGCGACCACCGGTACTTCATGAGGTCGGGAGCGGCCTTCCGGGTCCTGCTCCCCGTCATCGACCAGTGACCGGGGACGGCCGCGATGGCGGTGCCGTCCCCGGTACGCGCTACTTGCGCTTGGTGACCTCTTCGGTGAGCTGCGGCACCACCTGGTGCAGGTCGCCCACGACGCCGTAGTCGGCGAGCTCGAAGATCGGCGCCTCCGGGTCCTTGTTGATCGCGACGATGGTCTTCGCGGTCTGCATCCCGGCCCGGTGCTGGATCGCGCCGGAGATGCCGGCCGCGATGTACAGCTGCGGCGACACCGTCTTGCCCGTCTGGCCCACCTGGAACTGGTGGGGGTACCAGCCCGCGTCCGTGGCGGCGCGCGAGGCGCCCACGGCCGCGCCCAGGGCGTCGGCCAGGCCCTCGATGACCGAGAAGTTCTCGGCCGAGCCGACACCACGACCGCCGGAGACCACGATCGCGGCCTCGGTCAGCTCGGGGCGCGCGCCCTTCTCCTGCTTCACGCGCTCCAGGACACGGGCGGCCTTGGCGGACTCGGACAGCGTGACCGACACCTGCTCCTCGGTGCCCGCGCCCGCGGCGGCCTCGGGGGCCGTCGAGTTGGGGCGTACGGCGACGATCGGCGTGCCCTTGCGCACCTTCGAGCGGACGTTGACGCCGCCACCGAAGATGGACTGGTCGGCCACGAAGCCCTCGCCGAGACCCACGGCGTCGGTGATGACGCCCGAGTCGGTCTTGACCGCGAGCCGGCCGGCGACCTCCTTGCCCTCGGTCGTGGCGGCCACCAGCACGGCGGCGGGCGACTTGTCGGCCACCAGCTGGGCGAGCAGCTCGGCCTTGGGGGCGACGACGTAGTCGACGATCTCGTCGGCTCCGGCGACGTAGATCTTCTCGGCACCGTATTCGGCGAGCCTGGCCTTGGCCGCGTCGGTGATGCCGGGTCCGGCCCAGACGGCGGCCGGTGCGCCGAGCGAGCGGGCCAGGGTCAGCAGTTCGAGTGTGACCTTCTTGACCTCGCCGTCGACGTGCTCGACGAGAACGAGAATCTCCGACATATCAGCTGTCTCTCCCGTGCTCAGATGAACTTCTTGGACGCGAGGAAGTCGGCGGCCTTCGAGCCTCCGTCGCCCTCGTCCTTGACGATCGTGCCGGCCGCGCGCGGCGGGGCCGCGGCGAACTCGACGACCTCGGACCAGGCCGCGTCCAGGCCGACCTGGTCGGCCGCGATCTCCGCGTCGGCGATGGCCAGTGTCTCCACCGGCTTCTTCTTGGCGGCCATGATGCCCTTGAAGGACGGGTAGCGCGGGTCGTTGATCTTCTCCACCACGGACACGACGGCGGGCAACCGGGCCGCGACCTTGTCGAACCCGTAGTCGGTGATCCGCTGGATCACGATCTCGGAGCCCTCGATGTCGACCTTCTTGGCGAGGGTGAGCTGGGGTGCGCCCAGGCGCTCGGCCAGCATCGCGGCCAGCACGCCCGTACGCGCGTCGGTGGACTCCGAGCCCAGGATGACCAGGTCGAAACCGATCTTCTTGAGCACCTGCGCCATCGCATAGGAGGTCGACAGGGCGTCGGAGCCGTGCAGCGCGTCATCCGTCAGGTGGACGGCCTTGTCCGCGCCCATGGCCAGGGCCTTGCGGATGGTCTCGGTGGCCCGGCCCGGTCCCATGGTGAGAACGGTCACCTCACCGCCGTGGGCTTCCTTGAGCTTCAGGGCCTCCTCGACCGCATACTCGTCAAGCTCGTTCACCACGCCGTCGACGGCGTCACGGTCGAGCGTCTTGTCATCGGACCGGAGCTTGCGCTCGGTCGCCGTGTCGGGGACCTGCTTCACGCAGACGACGATGTTCATGGCCGGTGGCCGACCTCCCGTGTTCGCGTGCGCCGACGCTCGGCGCCTGATGCTTGCTGACAGACTGCCAGGTGTCCCATGGGGGCCGTGACAGCGGGTGCTCTCGCGGCCATGTTACCCATGAGTAGCTTAGGCGCAAGCAAGCAAGGCTTACGACAAAGCACCCACCACCCTACCGAACTTTATTCCGTTACCTGAGTTCAGGCCGACATCAGGAACACGACCCCGACCACCAGCGCCGTACCGGCGAACAGTGCGAGCGTGAACGTACTGAAGACCGCGCTCAGCCCCAGGCAGAGCCCCGCGGCGCCGAGCATCCCGGCGAAATCGAAGATGATCCGGCTCATCCGGAAGCGGCCGCGCCTGAACAGCGCCACCCCTGCGTCGGCCACCGCCACCAGCGCGTACGCGGCCAGCAGGAACAGCGTCACCTCCGGCAGCGGCTCCCGCGCGGCGGCGGCCAGCAGGGCCACGAACAGCCCGGAGCCGATCAGCCAGCGCCTGCGTACCTTCTCTCGATGCCTGGCCCTGGACTCCTCGACCGACGGACGGCCCCGCTCCTGGCCCGGCCGCCACTCCCGGGTCTCCAGGTCGTGCGCCTCACCGGGCCGGGGGCGCAGGGCCGTGGCGGGCGGGCGGATGGCGTAATGGACGGCCTCAACGCCGAGCCTGGCGCAGATCTGCGCGGCCGTCGGCCGCGCGAGCGGGTCGGTGGCCAGGCACTCGCGCAGCAGCGGGCTCAGCCAGTCTGGGACCCCCTCCAGGTCGGCGTCGTGGTGCACGACGCGGTAGGCGACCGCCGAGGCCGGTCCCTGCCCGTACGGCTGCCGTCCCGTGGCCGCGTAGGCCAGCGTGGCCCCGAACGAGAACACATCGGCCGGCATCCCCGACTCCTTGCCCTCCAGCACCTCGGGCGCCAGGTAGCCGGGCGTGCCCACCACGGCCCCCGAGGCCGTCACCGAGAGGGAGTCGAGCGCGCTGGCGATGCCGAAGTCGATGACCACCGGCTCGCCTTCGGCCATCATCACGTTGGCCGGCTTCAGATCCCGGTGCACGACGCCCGCCTCGTGCATGGCCAGCAACGCGTCGGCGAGTCCGGCGGCCAGCTGCCGGAGCTCGGCCACCGGCGTGGGGACCGCGCTGAGCGGCCTGCCCTGGATGTAACGGGTCACCAGATAGGGCTTGGCGACGTCGAGCGAGGCGTCGAGCACCTCGGCCACGTGCGGCCCGCCCACTAACCGCATCGTCTCCACCTCGCGCGCCAGCCGGGTCAGCGCGCCGCTGCCGGCCGTCACGTGCGGGTGCAGGACCTTGACCGCGACCGTACGACCCTCGGGGTCGAGCGCCAGGTGCACCTCACCGAACCCGCCCGCCCCGAGCCGGGAGAGTAACTGATAGGGGCCCAGCCGCTCGCTCATACCCCTTTTCTCCCCCCGGAGCGGGCCAAGACACTTACGACCAGGGTGACAGGAACCCCATCCCCACGCCGTCGAGCAGATCGTTGATCAGGCCGGTGATCAAGCCCATCGTGCTGCGCCGCGCGTCGCTGGTCAGCTCGTTGATCACGGTCTCCGGAGCCCGCCAGGGCGCCCACGTCGGGGCCTGACCCATCGCGAACATCACCGCGAACATCGCGGCCGTACCGACGATCAGGGCAGCGACCAGGGCCGCGCCGGGAGTGCGCAGGATGCCGGTGAGCGAGCGCGTGACCGCCTTGCGCGGCGCGCCGCCGCCCGGCAGCACGAACAGCCCGGCCGTGAAGGCGCCCGCGCCGTACGCGGCGGCGGCGTTGACGCTCATCCCGCCGCCCCAGCGCAGCACGCCCCAGACACAGACGCCGAACATCAGCGCCAGAGGCACGTGGACCAGCGTCACGAGCGCGGCCTTGACCAGCGCCCACGGCGTGCCGACCAGGACGAGCAGCGGATCGGCCGCGCTGCTCCCCCGCACCTGCCTGCGCTTGACCATGTCGCCGAAGAGGTATTCGCCCACCCGCAGCACCAACGCCAGCGCGACGGCCACCGCGCTCACCGCGACGGGCAGCACGACGGCCAGCGCGGTCAGCGTGACCAGCAGCAGCAGGCCGACGAACTGGCTGCCGACCAGGTAGCGCTTGCGCTCGGCCGGCGGCGTGTACGGGGGCGGCGGCGCGACCGGCCGCTGCTGACCCGCCTGGGTGGCCGGCGAGTAGGCGGGCGGGCGGGTCGGCGGCGCCGGGTAGCCCGCGACCCGCTGGTCGACGCGCGGGGCCGGGTGCCGGTCCGGCATCGGCGCCGGGACGTAGGGCGGCGGCCGCTCCTCGCGCGGCGGCTTCTCCTCGCGCGCGGGCGCGGCCGGGGTGCCGTACGCGACCGGCGGCAGCAGGTCGGAGTAGTTCTCCATGACCCGAGTCCGGTTACCCATCCGCTTGGTGCCGGTCGGCCCGTCGGCGGACGTCTCGTGGAAGGAGGTCACCGACGGGTCCAGCGCCCTGGCCATCCGCAGGAGCTCCTGGGCGCCGGGCCGGGCACTGGGCTCGACCCGCAGCGCGCGGCTCAGCCAGCCGCGCAGCCAGGCGGGCGCCTTGTCGATCTGCGCGCGCCCTTCCATGATGTTGAAGCAGACCGCCTCGAACGTGCCCGTGCCGAACGGCGGCGCGCCCGTCGCGGCGAAGAACACCGTGGAGGCCAGCGCGTGCACGTCGGCCGCCTGGGTGATCTCCGAGTCGCGGATGATCTCGGGCGCCAGGTAGCCGGGCGTGCCGACGAACATCCCCGTCTGGGTCAGCCGGGTGGCGTTGACCAGGTGCGCGATGCCGAAGTCGATGACCAGCGGATCGCCGTTGACCAGCATCACGTTGGACGGCTTGAAGTCGCGGTGGATCACCTCGGCGGCGTGGATGGCCACCAGCGCCTGGCACAGGCCCTGGGCCAGCCTGATGACCTCGCGCGCCTCCAGCGCGCCCTCCGCCAGCACGGTCTCCTCGAGGGTGCGGCCGGGGGCGAAGCGGGTCACGACGTACGGCTGGCCGCCGACGAGCTCGGCGTCGAGCACCTCGGCCACGTGCGGGCTGCGCACCCGGCGCATGGTCTCGACCTCGCGCGTCAGCCGGTCACGGGCCTTCAGGTCGGCCGCGACATGCGGGTGCAGGACCTTGATGGCGACCTCGCGGCCCTCGGTGTCGAGGCCCAGGTGGACCACGCCCATGCCGCCCTCGCCGATCTTCCTGACCAGCCGGTAGGGGCCGAGTCGTTCCGGCGCCTGCGTGCTCATCGCCACCGTCCCGGCGTCATCCCCCTGGGCCCCCGCTCAATCCTTTGAGCTGATCCACCACAGGTCCGACGTTCAGCGGAGCCCATACGGCCCTCCTCGCGTTGTCGAACGAGCTGTAAGCGAGGGTCAGGGAGAGCGCGGCCCCCGCCGCGAGAACTCCCACCATCACCATCGCCGCTGTTCTCGAGGGTACGAGCGATGAGAGGGTTCTGCGCATCTGCCTTCCAGGCCCCTCCACTCCGGGGCCCGCGCAGACGGTCCACAGGGCGATCGCCGCGCCCCAGGCCAAGGCGTTGTAGGGGTTCATCTTGACGAACACGGTGAGCAGCAGCGTCACCGGTAGCCCCAGGATAAGGGCGTAGAAGAACAGCGCGAACGTGATCCCCACCGACTTGGCCAGTTTTTTGGGGAAGGCGAAGACGCGCACCACGTCCAGCGCCGCCGACCCGGTGGACCTGCGCGCGACGAGCTCCGGCTGGGCCAGGTCGGCCGCGCGGAGCAGCACCACGACCGGGATCACCAGCAGGCCCACCAGCACGGGCGCCACCACGGCCACCATGATCAGCAGGATCAGCAGCATCGCGCTCGCCAGGCCGTAGGCCCGGGACCGCTGCAACGCCTGCCCGGGGCGGGCCGCCGGGATGAACGGCTCACGCTTGGTCCGCAGGTCGGGCTGCTGCCCGTAGGCGTCTCTCCTGGTCTGCGCCTCGTGCGGCTGGTAGGGCTGCGCCTGCGGATCAGGCGGGAACTGGCCCTGTACCGGGATGTAGGGCGGTGGCTGGATCGGGTTGCCTCGCCCGTAGTCGGGCGCCTCGGGGCGTACCCGGCGGGTGGGGACGTCGGGCGGGTCGGGGCGTACGCGCCGGGTGGGCACGTCGGCATCGGCCGGCGACGGTGTGTGGTTGTTGCTCTGCTGGTTGTTGCCCTGCCCGGAGACCTGCCACGGCTGCGGGGTGGCCTCGCGCTGCATCTTGCGCAGCTCTTCCGGGGTCACCCTGCGGGTCGGATAGGGGTCGCCCTGCTGCTCGGGGAGCAGCGAGACGTACTGCTGCTCCTGCGGCGGCGGCTGGGGCGGCCGCCCCTGGGGCTGCCAGTTCGGGCCGAGCCCCTGGTGCGGCTGGCCCGGGTGCGGGGGCTGCTGGCCGTCGACGAGCCGGCGCGGCGTCATGGGCGGCGTCGAGATGTCGTACGACGGCTTGTCGGCCAGCGGCTGCGGCGTCGGCAGCTCGAGCGACGGGTTGGAGCGGTCGGACCGCGGCACGGTCGAGATCTCGTCGCGCATGCCGCCCGGCGGCTTGGGCAGCATCCTGGCGGTCTGCTCGGCCAGCTCGGCCGCCTTGGGCCGCTTGGCGGGGTTGCGCTGGAAGGCCGCCTTGAGCAGCGGCTGCAGCTCCTTCGGGGCCGCGCTCACGTCGGCCTTGCCCGCGGTGATGTTGTAGAAGATCATCTCCAGCGTGCCCTTGCCGAAGGGCGGCTGGCCGGTGCCCGCGTACAGCAGCGTGCCCGCCCAGGCGTGGATGTCGACCTCGGGCCCGGCCTCCTGCCCCTCGATGATCTCGGGGGCGAGGTATCCGGGCGTGCCGATGAACATCCCCGTCTGCGTCAGCCTGGTCGCGTCGACCGCCTGGGCGATGCCGAAGTCGATCAGGACCGGCTCGCCGTCGATGATCAGTACGTTGCCCGGCTTGAGGTCGCGGTGGATCACGCCGACCGCGTGCACGGCGGCCAGCGCGGTCGCGACCCCGTGCGCGATCTTGACCAGCGCGGGCAGGCCGAGCGGGCCGTCGTCCTTGACGATCTCGTCGAGTGGCCGCCCGGCGACGTAACGCGTGACGATGTAGGGCCGATGACCCGTCACATCGGCGTCGATCACCTCGGCGATGTATTTGCTGCGCGCGCGGCGCATGGTCTCGACTTCACGCGACAGACGCCGCCTGGCGACCTCGTCGCCGGCGACCTCCGCGCGCAGGACCTTGACCGCCACCTGCCTACCCTGCGGGTCGACAGCGAGGTGGACAACGCCCATCCCACCTTCGCCGAGCCGCCTGAGCAGCCGGTAAGGGCCGAGTCGGTCATCGTTCATGGCATGAAGCACCATACCGGCTTAATCCCCGCCCACGAGATGAACCATGAGGCCACATTCCCACTCGTACAACGTCCCGAAGGGGCCCATCGGTTTCCCATTCAACGGTCTCGAATTGGCTTCAGTTTTGGCTTCAGTTCTTTGGTCGGCTTCAGCCCTTGGCTTCAGCTCGCCAGCGGGAGGATCTCCGCCCCCTTCAACCCAGCGAGCGCGGCCCCGGAGACGGCCAACTTCGATCGCCGAACCCCGCTTCCGATCACTACCCTGTCGTGCTCGGCGACCTTCGTGTCCACCAGGATCGGCCAGTCGGCGGGCAGGCCGAGCGGGGTGATGCCGCCGTATTCCATCCCGGTGAGCTCGACCGCCTCCGCCATCGGGGCGAAGCTCGCCTTGCGCGCGTCGAGATGCCTGCGTACGACGCCGTTGACGTCGACCCGCATCGTGGCGAGCACCATGCACGCCGCGTAGCGCGTCTCGCCGCCGCGCTTGGCCGCGACGACCACGCAGTTGGCCGACTCGTCGAGCGTCACGCCGTAGCGCTCGCAGAACGCCGCCGTATCGGCCAGCTCAGGGTCGATCTCGGCCACCTCGACGCCCGCCAGCCCCTGCACGGCAAGGGCCACCGGCTCGGCCAGCAGGTCGGTCCGGTCGGTCGCGGGCACCCAGTCCAACGTCATCCCGTCTCCTCGATCGCTCTCTCAGGACCTTACGCCGGTCACCTGAGCAGCGCGCGACGTCACGGTGACTGCAGCACCCGTTGGTGCAGTTGGGTGACGGCGCCACGGGCCGACTCCATGGAGCCCGCCTGCCACGCGATCAGATGGGTGAGCCAGTCGCCCGCGAAGTAAACCCTTCCGCTGGGGCGTTGCAGAAGAGTGAAGGACGAATCAAAGGCGGGCCAGCGTACCCAGCCGCCCTGGATGTGTTCCTGGCGGTCCCAGGCTATGGAGACGCTGGAGAGCAGGTCCTTGCCGTACTTGTCGCCGTGGATCTTCCTGCCCTGGGTGAGGGCGCGGCGTCTGCGGTCATCGGGGGTGAGGGCGCCGTAGAGCTCGGCGTTCTGGTCGGTGTTGTAGTAGCCGACGAGCACGCCGCGCTGGGCGTGGAAGCCGGCCGACGGGTACCAGATGTGGGTGATGTCCAGATCGGTCTCGGTCACGCCGCCGTAGATGCGGTCTTCCAGCTCCCACCAGCGCCGACCGTACTCCAGGCCGATCTTGCCGCTGGCGACCGGGATGGGCGTCTTGAGCGCGGCCGTGACGGGGGCGCCGAGGTTGTGCGGGATCTTCGCGAGCAGGTGGGGCGGCAGGGTGGCGATGCAGTAGTCGGCCTTGAGCGAGCCGCCGTCCCAGGTCACCTCGACGCCGTCGGCCAGATTGGTGATCTTGGCGACCTTGACGCCGGTCCTGATCCGGTCCGCGCCGACCGCCTCGGTGAGCTTGACGACGATGGCGTCCATGCCGCCGACCGGCTGCAGCATGGGGGTCGACTGCTCGTAGCCGAAGTCGTTGGTGATGGAACGGCCGGTGCCGGCGGCGAGGACGGCGTGCAGGGTGCCGGGGGCCGCGAGGGGGGCGCCGCCGTCCAGCGCCGGATATTTCACGAAACCCCGGCGGTCGGAGCCTTCGTAGTCGAGCTTGGGCCCCAGATCGCCGAACCTGCGCAGAAACTCCAGCAGTCGTTCCTGATCGTCCTTGCCGACCTTCTTGTCAAGCGCACCAACATTCGTCGCTTTAGCCAGCAGCTCCGCCACATACCCGTACATATCCGCACGCGCGGCCCTTGACCGGATTGTCTGCCCATTGGTGTGGACGAGCGCCTGGCCGTTGGTGTTGATGAACGTCTCGATCGGGATGCCCAGCTCGCGGCAGTAGTCCAGGGTGACCATCCACGGCGCGATCCGCCCCGGGCCCGCGTTGAAGTAGACACCCTCGCCGAACTTCACCTCCTGCGCGGGCCCGTTGAGCTCGGTGAGCCGATCACCGCCGCGCAGCGTGAGGTTCCGGCCACCGGCCCGGTCCTTGGCCTCCAGCAGTGTGCAGTCGTAGCCGGCCTTGCCCAGCTCGTACGCGGCGGTCAGCCCGGCGACCCCCGCCCCGATGATCACCACCTTGGCCGCCGCCTTGCCGCGCAGCGAGAAGTCGCCCTGTTGGGGGGCGGCGAAGTCCTTGTCCTGCTGGGACGGCGCCAGACCCAGCGCGCCCATGGCGGCGTACATCGCTCCCGCACCACCCACCGCCCCGATACCGACGAGTAACCCCCGCCGGGTCAGCGCCGCGCCCTCCATGCCACTCGCTCCCAACTATGCGGGCCCGCTATTCCGTTGGCCTGCGTGTGCTGACCTGCCATTCGCCACCCGGCGTCTGCTCTTTGTGGCGTTCAGCCGTAGGGGCCGCTGCCGCAGGAGATCTGACCACCGATCGTGGCGAAGATACCGAACAGCGCCATGATCTGTGCGAAGTCATCGGTAGTGAACTCGGTGTGACGCGATCCCACCGCCTTCACGCCGGGAACAAGTCCGACGGCGGCCGCGATGGCAGTGGAGTTCCACTCCACCCCCAGCGTGTACGGCGCAGCCACCCGGTAAGGCGTGAAGTCGCTCAACCGCCCCAATGCCCTGGCCGTCGCCTCACGAATCCGAGCCTGGGCAACGCTCGGCGGCAGCAGTTCGGCCGAGAACTTGTCGATCCCCTTCTTGACCGCCACCGTCTCCACATCGCCGAGCAACTCGCGCGCCTCTTCACCGACGGCCTCGTCACCGGTCACCAGCACCACCGGAACACCGTGGAACCCCGCACACGCCGCCACCAGCCGCGTCTCGCCGCACACCTCGCCGTTGAGGTAGACGTTCTGGATCTCCTTGCCCATCCAGGTGTGGTTGAGCACGCCGTTCGTCACGCCCGCGCGGGCGTGGTACCCCACGAAACACGCGGCCTGGAACGACCCGTCAACCCCCTGCGCCATTCGCTGCGCCTTACCCGGCCCCCGGATGAGGGTGGCGCGCGGGTCCAGCAGGTCGATCCGCAGATTCTTGGTGGACCCGTGAGCGTCGTTCACCAGCACCGTGGTCGCCCCAGCCTCGAACGCACCCTCGACGGCGGCGTTGGCATCGGCGGTCATCAGCTCACAGCCCCGCTCATAGCCCCGCTTGCCCGCGTGCATCTCCTCGGGGTCGGTGAGCCCGGTCACGCCCTCCATGTCGACCGACAAGTACACCTTCACAATCCCACTCCCTAACCTGCACACCCGGCATCGACCAACGGCGTATCGACCATAGGCGGATCTGCCGAAACCTGATCGATCAACAGCAGATCGTCCGAAACAATGTCGACCAACGGCAGACAGGCCGAAGCCGTATCGGCCATCGGCGGATCGAGCAAGAGGGATCGAACAAGGCGTAGGGGCGTCACGTGCCCCATGTCTCCACCTGGCGGACCTCGGCCTCGGTCATGAGCCCGACCTTGGACGTCATGAACCCGGCCGCCTGCTCACGCCACTGGGCCGGAATCTCGTCGAGCGCCGGCGGGTAGCAGTGGTCGAGCCAGCTCGTCGACTCCTCCGTGGCGTCGAAGTAGTCGAGCGCCTTCCCGAACAGCGTGTCCTCGATGCCGGGCACCCTCGCCAGGCCGTACTCGACCATCTCCTGTCCCCCGTACGGCGGAGGCTGGAGCCACTTGCGCACCCGGGGGTCGTCGGCGGTGAAGGGCGTGTCGAGCGGTCGCCGTTCGACGGCGGCCTGGATGAGCTCCTTGTACAGGCATTTGCCGCACTTGCGGCACGGTCCGTCGGTGCCCTGAAGGCACCATCGGACGTGCTCCTTGAGCTCCGAGTTCAGCGCCAGCCGCATGGTGACCGCTTCACTCACGCCGCCCACGGGAAGCACGATGTGCACGCCCGCCGCCGCGAACAGCCGCCCCCACGCCCCGTGCGGCGCCCACATCAGGTTGTCGGGCGTGTAACGCAGGAGATAGCGATCCCCGCCGAGCCACCGTGAACCCAGTTCATACCCGAACGCCAGACCACCGAGATCCATTTGGTCGGCGAGGAGCAATGCCCCTGCCGCGACCGCGTGGTGTTCCGGGTATCCGGGCCGGGGCTCGGACAACGTGAATTCCAGGTCGGAGTCCACCACGGTGAGTTCCCGTCCGGTGCGCCTGGCCAGCCTGGCAAGGACGTCGGAGCGGTAGTGCGGCCACCGGTTCGGCACGCGGGGGTGCGGCACACGCCGGAAGTGCACGAACGGCGCCTCGGGATAGATGGTCGCCGCCGCCACGGAGTCCGCGCCACCGCTGTAGGAGATCGCCAGGTTCGTCCCAGTACGCCGGACCTCCGCGCCTACTGGCCCGGCCTCGATCCCCCACCCGTCGTGCAGCGCGGCGGCCACCTCAGGGGAGATGGCCCGGTCGAACACGATCTCCTTGCGCGTCCACGGCGCCACCACGGTCCACGCGGCGACGGCGAAGAGGTCGGGGTGCGCGTCTCCGGGCCCGCCTGCGATGGTGCAGGAGTTGGTGGCCAGCTTGACCGGGTGCTCGTCGGCAGCTCTGCCGGTGATCTCGTCGTCGGCCCCGAGCCGGAACGTCAGCTCGCCTCCCGACCAGCTCACGCGCATGACGAATCCTCCGCCCGCACAGCATCACTCGGACGTGGTGTCCGTGACTTGAGGTCGTCGATCGCCTGCCAGAGGAGGACCTCGTTCTGGAGCACGCCGTCCAGCGCCTTGGCCGTCTCCTGAGCCAGGCGGTGCGTGTCGTCGAGCCGGACTTTGTCCGTGGGGGCGCTGGTGGGGGCGGCGGTGGCGGGTCTGGCGTTTCGCAGACGCTCGACCTCGTCCTGCAGGCTCGCCATCTCCCGACGCAGGGTCTGGACCTCCCAGAGAGCGTCCCTGATGTCCTGACGGTGATCGCCGATGGAGATGTAGCGGGAATCGAACCACGTGCGCACGGCTTTGCGCAGGCGGGCGGGGACCAGGACGCGCATCATGAAACGCCACGATAGTGGCAAATCCACGGCTACCAGGACGCTGTTTCCGAATGGCAACCAAGCTATCTAACTGGTGTCAACTTCCGCTGTCGCGACGGATAAATCGGTAGGCGTCCCACCACTTGTATCGCCCATACTCAGCCGTGTGAATCTCGTCGGCGTCGGCAGTGGCGGCGTCAGGCGCGGCAGCAGCATCGGTGGCATCAGTGGTATCGGCGGCGACAGCAGCAGTGTCGCCCAGATTGTCGCCGCTTCCACCCGCCGTCCGCCGTTCGTCCTGCTGTCCCCAGGAGTCTGATCGTGTCGTCCTCTCTGTCCCCGGGAGTCTGATCGTGGTCGAGGAGCTGGTGGCGCACATACGGGAGGCATTCGGGTGGGGTGAGGACGTCGTGGTGTCCGCGGGGCCGCGGGGCGCGCTGGGGCAGATCTGGCGGCTGGACGTCGGCCCGGCACGCTACGCGCTCAAGGAGATCTTCGCCGAGCCGCCGTCGGAGGCGTTGATCGAGGCGGAGCTGGCGTTCGGGCGGCGGGCGTCCGAGGCAGGGGTACGGCTGCCGGCGAGCCACCCCGACCGCGATGGGCGCCACCTGCTTGAGCCGCCCGGTGGGACGTGGCTGCGCGTGTACGACTGGATCGACCTGCGGCCGGTCGAGCTGACGGCGCCGGCCACACCGGGAGAGATCGGGGCGCTGCTCGCGCGCCTGCACCGATGCGCTCCTGCCGCGACGGTCGAGCCGGACGGCGGACCGCCCGCTCGCTGGTACGACCGCGTCCCCACCACGCACGAGTGGGCGGAGGTGGCCACGTCGGACGCGGTGTGGGCCGCGAGACTCGCCGATGTGCTGACCACGCTCCCAGAGCTGTGCGCGGCCGTCGCGCCGGTCGATCCCGCCGAGCTGATCCTCTGCCACCGCGACCTGCACCCGGAGAACATCCTCGCCGACTCCACCGGCGCGCTCGTGGTCGTCGACTGGGACAACCTCGGACCGGCCGCGCCGGGCCGGGAGCTGGCGCGGGCGCTGTTCGACTGGTTCTGCGACGACTCGACCGCCGACCTCGAAGCCATGCGCGGCATGTATGAGGCGTACATAAACGAGGGCGGCCCTGGGCGCATCACCGGCCTGGCCGACTTCACCATGCTTCTCGCGTCCCACCTGAACTTCCTGCTGGTCCAGGCCCGCGTCGCCCTCGACCCGCACGCCGAGCGGCGGCACCGCGAGTGGGCGGAACGCGAGATCGACGAGGCGCTGCGCATCCTGCCGACCGCACGGCAACTGACCGACGTGCTGAAGCTCACGCGCACCCGCTGACGCGTGGTGGTGGACGACGGCCGCCCTAGAACTCGCCTGGGCCGACGGGTAGACTCCCCGCGCGTGATTGACCTGGACGAGCATGGCCGCCCCGAACCTCCGGTCGCGGCCGACGAAACCGCCACCCTCCTCGGCTACCTGGAGTACCAGCGCGCGACCCTGGAGTGGAAGTGCGCCGGACTGGACGCGGCCGGCCTGAACGCGACCGTCGGCGCCTCGACGATGACCCTCGGCGGGATGCTCAAGCACCTGGCCTATGTCGAGAGCTGGTGGTGCTCCCAGCGGCTTTACGGGCACGCCCCAGAGCCCCCGTGGGACACCGTGGACTGGGAAGCCGATATCGACTGGGACTGGCACTCGGCCACCGAGGACACCCCCGAGCAGCTCCTCACGCTCTGGCAGGACACCGTGGCCCGCTCCCGCTCCCTGGTCGCGGACGCGCTGGCCGACGGCGGCCTGGACCGGCTGGCCGTGCGCCCCTGGTCCGACGGCCGGGTTCCCAGCCTCAGGTGGATCCTGTTCCATCTGGTCGAGGAGTACGCGCGGCACAACGGCCACGCCGACCTCCTCCGCGAGGCGGTGGACGGACGCACCGGAGAGTAGCCACCCGGCGGATGGTCACCGAGCGGGCGACCCACCTGACCGAGCGGACGGCTTCCGGGGCGGCCTACCTGATCGATCAACCCGGTGGACCCCTGCGAGGCGGCCCGAACCCGGACCGCCTGGACGCGGCACTCGCCGCCTCGTAAACCAGCTCATCTACGCCGCGCGACACGAATATCATCACGGAAAGCGACTCGCCGATACGCTGAGTGATTCATGTTACGACGGACCTGCTGATCTTTCGAGAGCGTCTCAGGAGGTTCGATGACACTCATTCACGCTGGTCAAGCGGTCGCTGTCGCGGCTGCTCTGCTCGCTGCCCCGTTCACGGCGGTGTCGGCGGCGAACGCCGACACCGCCGGCGCGGCGCAGCGGCTCCTTCCCAAGTTCTCGGCGACCCTGGTGGCCCGTCACAGCGGCAAGTGCCTCGACGTGGCGGGCGTCAGCACCGCCGACGGGGCCAACGTCCACCAGTGGACCTGCATCAACGGGCAGGCCAACCAGGAGTGGAACTTCGTGGCGACCAGCGACGGTTACTACACCCTCCGTGCGACGCACAGTGGCAAGTGTCTGGACGTGTCGGGCGTCAGCACGGCCGACGGCGCCAACGTCCACCAGTGGACCTGCCTCAACCAGCAGCGCAACCAGGAGTGGCGGCTCGTCCAGAAGGACAACGGCTACTTCTCCCTCGTCGCTCGCCACAGCGGCAAGTGCCTGGACGTGGCGGGCGTCAGCACGGCCGAGGGGGCCAACGTCCATCAGTGGACCTGCCTGATCGGACAGCGTAACCAGGAGTGGCGACTCGCCTGAGCGACGGCACCTGAGATGGCGGCGCCGTACACCACACGCGCGTGGTGTACGGCGTCAGGCGTCTTCGCCGTAGTTGAGGCGTTGCAGGAGATCGAGCAGGGTCGCGCGGTCGCCTGGCGGCAGGGGGGCAAAGCAGTCGGTCAGGACCTCGTCGGCGACCCGGTGCCCCGCGTCGAGCATCTGCTCGCCGGCCGGTGTCAGATGGTGCTCGATGCGTCGCCCATGGCCCGGTCGGCGCTCGATCAGGCCCTGGGCCATCAGCCGGCCGGCGAGTGTGCCGAATGCCTGCTCTCTCTGGAACGTCGCCGAGGCCAGGGCGCGCGCCGGCGCCCCGGGTGAACGGCTGATCGCCCGCAGGGCATCCCACTGGGCCAGCGTGGTGCCGATGGCGGCCCCAGATCGAGCAACCGCGAGCCACCTTCGCCCTGATCGACACGTACCTACGCCAGACGAGCGCCGCCACCGTCAAGGCCCAGTGACTCATCACTCCATGTTGGTGTGCTTGGCGCGCATCGCCTCTTCCGTGGCCCCGGTCAGCGCCCCGAGCTTCAGCACCATCACCTCGAACAGCACGAACAGCGCGCCTTCATAGGCCGACCCCATCGGCAGCACGGACGTACTCCGGTCGCCGGCCATGGTCTGCGCCGGGATCACGAGCACGGCGTCGGCGAGCTCTCCGGCGCTGCTCTCGGGCTCGGCGGTCAGCAGCAGGTTCGTCGCACCCGCCGCCGTCGCCGTCCGCATCAGCGCCAGGACCGTGGACGCTTCGCCGGGGCCGGAGGTGGCGAGGAAGACGTCGTCGCGCCCCAGCGCCGGCATGGTCACGTCGCCGACCACCGCCACCGGCAGACCGAGATGGAACAGGCGCATCGCGAAACCCTCGATCTGCAGCGCCTCCCGGCCGCAGCCGTAGACGCCGATCGTTCTGGCGTCGGCGATCAGCCGGCAGGCCGCGTCGATCGACTCTTCGTCGACCTTCGCGAGCACGGCGCCAAGCTCGTCGAGCGCGACGCGAAAGAGGTCGTCGTTCACGACACCCGGTGACATACCTGCATGGCTACCCGGTACTGCCGGTTCATATGACAAAACGTCCAGGTCAGCCAATATGGGCCGACCTGGACGTCAACGATCAAGCGGGTCAGACGAGGTCGAACCGGTCCAGGTTCATGACCTTGTCCCACGCGGCGACGAAGTCCTCGACGAACTTCTTCTTCGCGTCGTCGCTCGCGTAGACCTCCGCGAGCGCGCGCAGCTCGGAGTTCGACCCGAAGACGAGGTCGACCCGGCTACCGGTCCACTTGACCTCGCCCGTGACGGCGTCGCGGGCCTCGAACGTGGTCGCGTCCTCGGACGTCGCCTTCCACGTCGTACCCAGGTCGAGCAGATTGACGAAGAAGTCGTTCGTCAGCGACCCGGGGGTCGCGGTGAGGACGCCGAGCGACGACTGCTGGTGGTTCGCGCCCAGGACGCGGAGACCACCGACGAGGACCGTCATCTCGGGGGCGCTCAGGGTCAGCAGGTTCGCCCGGTCGAGCAGCAGGTACTCGGCCGGAAGCCGGTTGCCCTTCCCGAGGTAGTTGCGGAACCCGTCGGCGACCGGCTCGAGCGCGGCGAACGACTCCACGTCCGTCTGCTCCTGCGCGGCGTCCACACGGCCCGGCGTGAAGGGGACCTCCACGTCGAAGCCGGCGGTCTTGGCGGCCTGCTCGACGGCCGCGGCACCGGCGAGCACGATCAGGTCGGCGAGCGAGACCTGCTTGCCGCCGGTCTGGGCGGCGTTGAAGGTGCTCTGGATGCCTTCCAGGGTACGCAGCACGATCGCCAGCTGGTCGGGGTCGTTGACCTCCCACCCGCTCTGGGGCTGGAGGCGGATGCGCGCGCCGTTGGCGCCGCCGCGCTTGTCGCTGCCACGGAAGGACGAGGCGGACGCCCACGCGGTGGACACCAGCTGGGACACCGACAGGCCCGAGGCCAGGATCTGGCCCTTGAGGGCGGCGATGTCCGCGGCGTCGACGAGCTCGCCCGTCACGGCGGGGAGCGGGTCCTGCCACAGCAGCGTCTCGGCCGGGACCTCCGAGCCGAGGTAGCGCACGATCGGGCCCATGTCGCGGTGGGTCAGCTTGTACCAGGCGCGGGCGAAGGCGTCCGCGAACTCGGCGGGGTTCTCGAGGAAGCGGCGCGAGATCTGCTCGTAGATCGGGTCGACGCGGAGCGCGAGGTCGGTCGTCAGCATCGTCGGTGCGACGCGCTTCGACGGGTCGTGGGCGTCGGGGACGGTGTCCGCCCCGGCTCCGTCCTTCGGCCGCCACTGGTTGGCGCCGGCGGGGCTCTTGAACAGCTCCCACTCGTAGCCGAAGAGGATCTCGAAGAAGCTGTTGTCCCACGTCACGGGGGTGTTGGTCCAGATGCCCTCAAGGCCGCTGGTGATCGTGTCGGCGCCCTTGCCGGTGCCGAAGGAGTTCCGCCAGCCGAGGCCCTGCTCCTCGATCGAGGCGGCCTCGGGGTCGGCGCCGACGTTGTCCGCGGGGCCCGCGCCATGGGTCTTGCCGAAGGTGTGACCGCCCGCGATCAGGGCGACCGTCTCCTCGTCGTTCATCGCCATCCGGCGGAAGGTCTCACGGATGTCGCGAGCCGCGGCGAGCGGGTCCGGGTTGCCGTTCGGGCCTTCCGGGTTGACGTAGATGAGGCCCATCTGTACCGCGCCGAGGGGGCTCTCGAGCTCCCGGTCACCGGTGTAGCGCTCGTCGCCGAGCCAGGTGGTCTCGGGGCCCCAGTAGACGTCCTCGTCGGGCTCCCAGACGTCCGCGCGACCGCCGCCGAAGCCGAAGGTCTTGAAGCCCATCGACTCCAGGGCCACGTTGCCGGTGAGGATCATGAGGTCGGCCCAGGAGAGCTTCTGACCGTACTTCTTCTTGACCGGCCACAGCAGGCGGCGCGCCTTGTCGAGGTTGCCGTTGTCCGGCCAGCTGTTGAGGGGGGCGAAGCGCTGCTGGCCGGCCCCGGCGCCGCCGCGGCCGTCGCTGATCCGGTACGTGCCCGCGCTGTGCCACGCCATCCGGATCATGAACGGGCCGTAGTTGCCGAAGTCGGCCGGCCACCAGTCCTGCGAGGTCGTCAGGACCTCGGCGATGTCCCGCTTGACGGCCGCGAGGTCGAGGGTCTTGAACGCCTCGGCGTAGTCGAACTCCTCACCGAGCGGGTTGGCCACGGCGGGGTTCTTGGCGAGGATCCTCAGGTTGAGCCGCTCCGGCCACCACTGGCGGTTTCCACCGCCCTGGGTCGGGTGCGGGGCGCGCTCGTGCGCGACCGGGCAGCCACCTGCACCCTCCGTCTTCGGGTCGGTGACGATCGCGTCATGGTTCTCGGTCATGGAAATCCTTCCGGACTATGTGGATCACGTGCTCAGGAAGTACGGGCGGTGGAACAGCCGGGGCACAGGCCCCAATAGATGACCTCGGCCTCGTCGACCGCGAAGCCGTGCTCGTCGGAGGCGGTCAGGCAGGGCGCCTCGCCGACCGCGCAGTCGACGTCGGCGACGGCACCGCACGACCGGCACACGATGTGGTGGTGGTTGTCCCCCACGCGCCCCTCGTACCGTGCCGGGCTGCCGGCCGGTTCGATGCGGCGTACGAGTCCCGCCGCGGTGAGCGCGTGGAGCGCCTCATAGACGGCTTGCAGCGAGATGTGGCCCACGCGATCGCGCACCCCGGAGGCGATCGCCTCGACGCCGAGGTGGTCACCGTCCCGGACGGCCTGGAGCAGCGCGACGCGGGCCGCTGTCACCCGCAGGCCGGCGGCGCGCAACTCCTCGGCGATAGTCGGAGCGCTGGATGCGGTCATGCCGCCAAACCTACCCACATAAACACGAATGGTACAAGATAACGAATTATCCAAGTCTAGTGCGCACCCGGGCACCGTTCATCTCATTGCGGCGCGACACGCCGTCTGGAGAGTGAGCCTGGGGAGCACGGCCGCCCTAGGACGCCGTCAACCAACGTGACACCAGCCACCACATAGGCCCGAGCTGTGGAACCAAGGCGACGGCCACGCCGAGCTCAACGAGCTCGGCGTGGCCGGTTTGCGCCACCTGATGCACGACCGGAGGGAGTCCACCCTCAAGCCGTACGGTTCGCTTTACTGAACCAGGTTGGCCTGGTCTGCCGCCCCCGCCTGCCCGCCGCAGAACACCGCCTTGATGAGCTTGTCCAGGGCCTTCGGAAACACCACTGACTGGTCGACTGCGGCGTCCCCCATGGTCAGCGAGGCGGTCATGGTCTTGCTGCCGTCGGGCGTGCTGTACATCAGCGATCCGTAGCCCCCCGGAGGGCTGCCGTCGTGGTTGAGGATGATGCCGGCGCAGTCCGGGCCGGTGTCCAGCACGTACTGACCGAGGCCGTACTGGCCGAAGAGGCCGGTGCTCCTCGGGTCCGGCCTGCGCATCTCGGCCAGCAGCGGGGCCGGAAGGAGCTTGCCGCTCTGCAGGGCGGAGAAGTACGTCTGGAGATCCTGGGTGGTCGAGATCATGTCGCCGGCGCCGGCCAGCAGGGAGAGGTTCTGGCGGGTGACGTCGACCACCTTCCACTGGTCGGCGTCCTGGTAGCGGTAGTAGCCGTGGGCGTACGGTCCGGGAAGCTGCGTCCGGGTGCCCGGCACCACGGTGTCCCGCAGCCCGAGCGGCCCCAGGATCCGCCGCCGCATCTCCTCGGCGTACGAGCGGCCGGTGACCTTCTCGATCAGCAGCAGGGCCAGCGTGTAGTTGGTGTTGGCGTAGCTCCAGCTCGTCCCCGGCGCGAACTTCGCCGGCTTGGACAGCGCCAGCCGTACCAGCTCCTCGGGCTGGTAGGTGTGGAACCGGTTGTCCACCCACTCTTTGCCCGTGGCGGGGATCCCCGGCACGTACGTCCCGTCGTTGTAGTACTCGCCGGTGTAGTTGAACAGCCCGCTGGTGTGCCGCAACATCATCCGCACGGTGATCCGCCGGTCCAGCCCGAGCTTGGGCAGGTAGCCCGCCACCGGGCGTCCAGCCCGATCTTGCCCTCGGACACCAGCTGCAGCACCAGGGTCGCGGTGAAGCTCTTGGTGGAGCTGCCGATCCAGAACCGCCCGTTGGTCGGCGGCTTGGCGGTCTCGCCCAGTTTGCGCACCCCGGCGCTGCCGACCCAGTCGCCCCGCTCGTCGTGCACGCGCAGCTGCAGCCCGGCGTAACCGGAATCGACGACCTCCTGGATGACCTGCTGCAGCTCCGGGCGATCCTGCCCGGCAGCGGCCTTCGCCTCGGCCACGCCGGGTGTAGCCACCCCAGCTAACAGCGCGGCCGCCAGTGCGGTGACCGCCACTCGCCGGAAGACCTTGGTCGCTGGTGGAGATAGGAGTTTCATAGTTCCTCCTCGGCCTGTCCGCCGCAGAACACCTCGTCGATGAGCCTGTGCACCGCCTTCTGGAACGCCCCTGTTGGTGGCCGAGGGCAAGATCAGGCTGGAATCGACGATCTCCTCGATGGCCTGCCGCGACTCCGGGCGGTCCTGGCCGGTAACGGTGATGGACATGGTGGTGTGCTCCCTTAAATCTGTTACGAAATGTCACGGGGTCCGGAGAGGACCCCGTGACAAGCGGCAGCTGTGCGAGTCGGCGTCCATCAAGCGGCGTCGAGGGCCTCGGTGATCTTGCGGGCCATCTCGGTCATGGTGGGGCTGGGCGCGCCCTTCTGGGGCTGGCCGGCTGCCTCGATGGCGACGATGACGGTACGGCGGAAGTTGTCGGCCTCTTCCGGAGCCTGCTGCTGGAGCAGGCTCATGGATGCCGTCAGGGCCGGGAGCACCTGGTCGGCGAGTGCGGCCACCGTCTTGCCGTACTTCACGCCCTTGGGCGCCTTGGCCAGCACGTGCCCGACCAGGCCGGTCGCGGAGGTCAGGGCGATAGAGGCTTCGGTGGCGGCCTTGTGCGCCGAGCCGGCGGCACCGGCGGCGGACATCAGCGAGACGGCGCCCCAGCCGGCGGTGCGCAGGGTGAGCTTGTCCTGGTCGGTAAGGGTGATCGACATGGTGTTGTGCTCCTTCAGAGTTCTGCGAGATTCGACCGAACGGACAGGCGCTGAACCGTTCATGGCGTTTACGATCGCCGACCGCTCTGATACCGGGCCGTTGCCGTGCTGACGCGGCCGCTGACACGGCAGCGCATGACTGTCCGGGGGCCGCTGCTAGCGCAGGGTCGGCGCCGTATCAGCGGCTCCCGGCATCGTCTAGCTCGTCGAACGATGAGGAGACGGCGATGCACGTGATCCGAGCCGAAGGGCTGATCAAGAAGTACGGCGAGACGACCGCGCTGGACGGGGTGGACCTGGAGGTCCCCCGTGGGCAAGGTCATCGGCATGCTGGGACCCAATGGGGGCCGGCAAGCGGGATGATCATGGTGGTTCGAGAGTCAGGCCGGCCTGTCCGAGGCAGCCGGTGATCAGACGAGGCCGGTACTGGATCTACTTGAGCTCGCGCTTGACGATGCGGACCAGGCTGTGGAGGTCAGCCACGACGAAATCGCCGATCAAGCGTTTCAGCGGCCAGGCACGGCTCGCTCCAACTCAACCAGCGCCAGCGGGGGACCCTCGCCGAAGTCGTGATCGTGAGTCCTGCCGGTCTCGGCGAAGCCATTCTTGGCGTAGAAGCGGCGCGCTTGGGCGGAGTCCCGGAGCGTCCACAGATGCACGTCGTCGTACCCGGCGTCTCGCACTCGGTCCAAGACGGCCGTCAACAGGGCCATCGCGATGCCGCTGCCCCAGACGTCCGGGTGGGCGAAGAAGGTATGGATCTCCGCGAGGCCGGGGCGGGAAGTGGAGGCCCCGAACCGGGCGAAGGCCCCCGGCCGCTCGTTCAAGCGCGCCAGCAGGATCGTGTCCGTGCCCACGCCCTCGGCCAGAATGCCGTGCCACTTGGTGCGCCGCTCCTCGATCCCGGCTGCGGCGACCTTCGGCGAGCACAACGGGCCGTGCGAGACGCCCCACGACAGGGCGTGGATCTCGCCGAGGATGTCCCCGTCACCGGGTTCCGCGGGGTGGACCGTGATCGCATCAGGCATGGCGTAGACACTAACTCGCCTGGCCTTGAGACCTTTGCGGCTCCCTGTCAGTACGTGAACGCCCGATCGCCATAGAGGGCGACCGGACGTTCATGGCTGACTGCAGCAAGGACGGATGCCCTTACTCAGAACTCGCCGTCCCTGGCTCCTGCCAGGAAGGCTGCCCACTCGTCAGGAGTGAAGATCAGCACTGGCCCATGCGGGTCCTTGCTGTCGCGAACAGCCACATGGTTAGCAACGAAGGCAACCTGCACACATTCACCGTTCGAGCCGCTGAAACTGCTGGTGCGCCATTGGGCACGGGAGAGATCGACTTCCTTCTTCGCCATCCCGCACTCCTCTCACTTCGCGCTCGCAAGCACACGAGCGACCAGATCGCGTGTCGCTTCCGGACTGACCGCCATGGCTTGAAGTCGCTCCAATACGTTCCTACATCGTCGCAAATCATCGTCACTTTCCAGAAACAGGTCGGCGGCGTTCGTCTCGATATAGACCACATCGTGGGCCTCATGATCGAATTGGAGAAGGACGAAAGAGCCGTGCATCCCTGGGTGGACACCGGCCACGAAGGGGATCACTTGCAGCGTCATATGAGGCTGCTCGCTGCCATCAAGGAGCCTCTGTAGTTGCTCGCGCATGATCTTGGGTCCGCCAACGACTCGATGCAGTACCGCCTCGTCGATGATCGCCGTGAGAGCGGATGAAGGGTCGCGTTGCGCTTGGCGAGCCATGCGGGCTGCCACGCGACTTTCAACCACCTCTGCGGGCAACTCCGGGTCGCCACCTGGGATCGCGGCCCGTGCATAGCTTTCGGTCTGAAGCAAACCCGGGACGAACGACGACTGGTAATTGAAGATCGCTTTCGCTTCCTGCTCAAATCCGATGTAGGTCGCGTACTGATCAGGCAAGCCCTCCGAGGCGACCTGAAGCCAGCTCTCTTCCTTCGCGAGCTTGAGGAGTGAAATCAACTCGCTCTGGCGCGTAGCCGGCACATCGTACGCGTCGAGCAATGCCCGCAAAGTGCGCAGTTGCGGCTTCGCCTGCGCCATTTCGATCCTATAAAGGGTGGCGCGGTTAATCTCAGTCGATTCCGCCACCTGCTCACGCGACAGCCCTGCGCGCTCTCTGAGCTGCCGCAATTCCATCGCAAGCCGTCGCAAACGGGCGGTCGGTGCGTGTCTACGTTGAGCCATAGGAGAAAGGCTAGCGGAGTCATAGCGACCAATGCGCAAACAACGATTGCGTTCTCACTGGATCCTATGCATCATGTGCGTACCAGGGGTTGATAACAGATCGCATGCGAGTGGGCGCGGAGTGCATCGACGCAGATGTTGCCATCCGCTCGCGATTAAACACGGCCGAAATGCGAGGGAGGTCCCGATATGCGCTATTACGATCACGATAAGGAACAATTCATACACTTAGTGCGATTGTTGTGGGATCTCTCCCAGCTCGGGCTCGGGCTGACCCTGGAATGGCCTCGAAGGAACGAGCCGTTCATTTCCATTCCTCGGGCGCGAGGGGCTTTGCGGGTGCGGGTTGCGTTGAGAGGTGAGGGCTGGGTCTTCACCTGGGGTCACGGTCGGCGTCGGTGGGTGGCTGCGTACGACGAGGACGCGGTTGCGCGGGTCTGGGAGGAGGCGCAGTGACGGAGCGGTTTCTGGGCGAGATGGTGTTCCCCGGCGAGACTTGGGTGGTGCCGGTGGTTCGGCGCTGCGTCGCGGCGATCCTGCTGGGTGCGGGTCATCGGGACGTGGACAACGCGCGGTTGATCGTCAGCGAGTTGATGTCCAACGCGATTCAGCACACGGCGTCGGGTCGTGGTGGTGGCCTCGTCGCGGTGGATGTCGTCGGCTTCGGTACCGACGTGGCGCGGATCGAGGTGACCGATGACGGAGCCCGCACCATTCCGTGTCCGCGCGCGTCCGATGACCTGGACTCTCGCGGGCGGGGCCTGAGGCTGGTGGAACAGATCTCGACCACATGGGGAATGCGGCGACTGGGCGCTGGCCACCTCACGGTCTGGGCGCAGTTCGCCACCGTGACGCACACCGCGCATCCGTGCGAGGCGGCCGGCCATGCTCTGACACGAGAGATCGGGGCGTGAGCCAGATGGTTCTATGGGATTTTCCGCCGCGCTGCGAATCACCCCACGTTCCCGCCAGATCGGAATACGAACCGCTGAGATGGACGCCTCCGCGCGAGGGTGAACCAGAGGCGCGGGTGCTGCGGTGGACCTGCGACTGCCAGCCCCTCGTGTACGAACTGGTCACGCTCGGCGGGGCGCGTTACATCCGCCGTACCCAGCTCTTCAACGGGAAGAAGGTGGTGCATGAGACAGATCGCTGGACAGACCAGGTTGCGGACGCTTTCTGGAGTTCTCTGCTTTCTGGTCATGTGCGATAGCCGACGCTGAAAGACCTGCTAATCCCATATGGCCAACCAAGGACAATTTGGCTGGAAGTAAACCAGTGGCGAAGCGCGCGCGGGCGGAGCCCGCGCTCAGGGGGGCGTCTGAGCGAAGCGAAGGCCGTGCAGTGCGCGTAAGCGCCAAAGGAAGAACGCCGAGTCTTCAAAGCGCGAAGCGCCGATCAGGCGAGCCCTTTGTGGACGGGCGGGACAGCAGGCGGGGGGAGCGAGGTTGACGAAGGGGCAGTGGGTGTTTACCGTTCCGGGGGCAAAATTATCACGAAGATTCCGAAAGTTTCGGAGGCGGCATGTTACGAGGCGTTGTCGCGATCACCCTGCTCGGTCTACCCATCATCCAGGCCCCGGCCCTGGCGGATCCCCCGGCGATCACCGTACGCGAGCGCGTTCGGCACCAGCACATCGACGGGTTCGGGATCTCCCAGGCGTTCCGCCGCAACGAGCTGGTCAAGGCGCTCGGCGAGGGGCGGCGGCGCGAGATTCTCGACCTGTGGTTCGACCGTGACAAGGGCGCCGGGCTCAGCATTCTGCGGCTCGGCATCGGCTCCGCTCCCGTGGGCAGCCCGTACGACCAGATGGTCTCCATCCAGCCGGAAGACCCGGGCGGGCCGGACGCGCCGCCCAAGTACGTGTGGGACGGCGAGGACAACAGCCAGGTCTGGGTGGCGAAGGCGGCCAAGGGGTACGGGGTCGAGCGGTTCTACGCCGACGCCTGGAGCGCGCCCGCCTACATGAAGGACAACGGCGACGACAAGAACGGCGGCACGCTCAAGCCGGAGTGGCGGCAAGCCTATGCCCGCTACCTGGTGCAATACGCGAAGTTCTACGCCCGTGAGGGCATCAGGATCACCGACCTCGGCTTCACCAACGAGCCTGACTGGACGGCGACGTACGCCTCCATGCGGTTCACCCCGCAGCAGGCCGCCGAGTTCGTCAAGGTGCTCGGCCCGGTCGCCAAGGGCGTGAAGGGTCTCAAAGTGGCCTGCTGCGACTCCTTCGGCTGGACCGAGGCCAAGGCGTACACGGCCGCGATCGAGGCCGACCCCGAGGCCCGCCGCTGGGTGAAGACGCACACCGGCCACACGTACGCCAGCCCAGTGGACGGACCGCTGCCGACCGGCGGAAACACCTGGATGTCTGAGTGGAACCCCAACGGCTCCACCTGGGACGAGAGCTGGGACGACGGCAGCGGCTACGACGGCTTCACGATCGCGCAGGCCGTCCATGACGCGCTCACGCTCGGCAACGTCAGCGGCTACGTCTACTGGCTGGGCGCCTCACGCGGCGCCACCCGCGCGTTGCTCCAGATCGACGAGGCCGCGGGTACGTATCACGTCTCCAAGCGGCTTTGGGCGCTGGCGGCGTACAGCCGGTTCATCCGGCCGGGCGCGGTCCGGGTGGACGCGGCGGCGGCCGATCCGGCGCTGAAAGTTTCAGCGTTCCGCAACCCCGACGGCTCCCAGGTGGTCGAGGTGCTCAACACCGGCACCGCCGCCGTGACGTGGCACGGTGTGTACGGCCGGGCCACCGCGTACGTGACCGACAACGCCAACGCGCTCACCGCGAGTCCGGTCGCCGGCGGGGCCGTGGTCCTTCAGCCCCGGGCACTCACGACCGTCGTCATCCCAGGCCGACACGGCTAAGCGTCTTCCCAGGCCGACATGGGTAGGCGTCTTCTTCGCGGGCTGCCACGGCTAGGAGCGCCCGGCGCTGACCTCGGCCACCCGAAGCGGCCACTCGTCACCGGCCCGTCAGGTGACGAGTGGCCACCGATCAGCGGCCGGTGAACTTCGGCTCGGCCTTGTCCGTGAACGCCCGCATCCCGATCTTGGCGTCGTCCGTCGCGAACAGACCCGAGAACTGCAGCCGCTCGATCTCCAGCCCCGTATCCAGATCGACCTCCACCCCTTGGTCCACCGCCTGCTTGGCGGCCCGCAGCGCCACCGCGGGCCCGCCCGTGAAGGTCCCCGCCCAAGCCAGAGCCGCCGTGTAGACCTCCGCGTCGGGCACCACCCGATCAACCAGCCCGATCGACAGCGCCTCGGCGGCCGGTACGTGGCGGCCTGAGTAGATGAGGTCCTTCGCCCGCGCGGGGCCGATCAGCCGGGGCAGGCGCTGGGTGCCGCCCGCGCCGGGGATGAGGCCGAGCTGGATCTCCGGCTGGCCCAGCTTGGCCGACTCGCCGGCCACCCGGAAGTCGGCGCACAGGGCCAGCTCGCAGCCGCCGCCCAGCGCGTAACCGGTGACGGCGGCGATGACGGGCTTGCCGATGGCGGCCACCGCGGTGAAGCAGCCCTGGAGCCCGCGGGAGTGGGCGGCCATGTCGGCATAGGACATGACGACCATTTCCTTGATGTCGACGCCGGCCGCGAAGACCCGCTCGCCGCCGTAGACGACGACGGCGCGCACTTCGGGATCGGCGTCGACGGCTCGGGCGGCTTCGCCGAGCTCGTGCTGCATCTGGCCGTTGAGGGCGTTCATCTTGGGACGGTCAAGCCGGATCGTGGCGATCTGGTCGGCCACTTCAACGCGTACGAAATCACCCATGCTCAGGACATTACAAGCTGCTGGCGCTGGACCAGGTCCAGTAGATCAGTACGCGGCGTCCAGCCGAGCAGGGAGTGGAGGCGGCGGGTGTCGGCCAGTGAGTCGCCGGGCTCCTCGGGCGGGGCGGGCACGACATCGAAGGTGAGACTGGCTCCGGTCACCGTGGCGACCGCCTCCGCCATGGCCCGCAGGGTGTGGCCGCGGCCCGTGCCGAGGTTCACGATGCCGGGCGCGCCGATGAGCTCGATCATCGCGCGGGCGGCCTGGCGTACGTCGGTGACATCGCGCGTACGGTCGAGCGAGCCGAGCACGCGCAAAGGACGGCCCTCCTGGGCGGCGCGTAACCAGATCGACAGCGCCATGTCGGGCCGCTGCCCCTCCCCCGCGACGGTGAACGGCCGGACGATCGTGATGTCAGGGCGGTCGAGGCAGAGCCGTTCGAGGGCGACCTTGCTCGTGGCGTAGCCGCCGACGGGGCGGACCGGGTCGGACTCCGCGCTGGGCCGGCCGTGGGACGCGCCGCCGTACACGGAACTGGAGGAGGTGATCAGGAGCGGGACGCCGGGTGGCGTGAGGGCCAGCACCCGCGCGCCCGCGAGCACGTTGTCCCGATGACGCCGCCAGGCGATCTCGGGATCGGTGTCGCGTACGCCCGGGCACCCGGCCAGGTGGTAGACCGCTTCCGCGCCGGAGAAGGCCCCCGGCTCCAGGTCCAGCAGGTCGGCCGTGATCACGGTGAGTCCGGGTCGTTCCTCGACGGGCAGGCGGTCGATGGCGATGACCGGGGAGCCGGACGCGAGCAGGGCCGACGTCAGCGCGCGGCCGATGAATCCGGCCGCACCGGTCACGATCGACGTCACCCGCCCCACCCTAGGGCGTCAGGTGCTGAAAAATGTCTTCGCAAAGCTCTCGCCAAGAGAAGGAAATTGTTGAGACGCTGGCTCCGTCATTCCCCCAGTCGAGGAGCAGTAGATGCGCAGAGCACTGGCGATCGCGGTGGTCGCCTTGCTGCCATTAGTCAACATGACGGCCGCGGCCGGCACCACTGCCGAGCAACCCCCGGATCGGCAGGCGGCGTTCGCCGCGGCCGCCAAGGAGTTCCAGGTTCCGGAGAGCGTCCTGCTCGGTGTCTCCTATCTGGAGTCGCGCTGGGACGCCCACGCCGGGCAGCCCAGCAACGACGCCGGATTCGGCCCCATGCACCTGACCGACGCCGCCGCCTTCACCGGGTCCAACCACCACGGCGAGGGTGAGGAGGACGCGCGCGGCGACGAGAGCAGGCCGTTGGCCCCGGTTGCGACAACGGTCGCGCCCACCGAGATCCCGGCCTCGCTCAAGACCATGGAGAAGGCCGCCCAGCTGACCGGCGCCAGCCACGAGGCGCTCCGGTCCGACGCCGCCACGAACATCAGGGGCGGCGCGGCGCTGCTGGCCGACTACCAGAAGTCGATCGGCGCGCCGCTGAGCCCGGACCCGGCCCAGTGGTACGGGGCGGTCGCCAAATACTCGGGCGCCGACGAGTCCGAGGCGGCCAAGGTCTTCGCCGACGAGGTCTACAGGACGATCGAGGACGGCGCCGAGCGGGTCACCGACGACGGGCAGCAGGTCAAGCTCACCCCGATCCCCGGCTTGGAGCGGATCGAGAAGTGGCTGGAGAAGCTCGGCCTGCGGCCGCCGCGCCGCGACGGCGTCGAGTGCCCGAGGTCGATCTCCTGCGAGTGGATCCCGTCGGCCTACGCGCAGAAGCCGAACGGCGACTACGGCCACTACGACCTGGCCAACCGGCCCGACAGCCAGAAGATCCAGTACATCGTCATCCATGACATGGAGGGCTACTTCCTCCCGTCGATCAAGCTGAACCAGGACGTCAACTACGGCGCGAGCTGGCAGTACTCGGTGCGCTCCACCGACGGCCACATCGCCCAGCACGTCAAGGGCAAGGACGTCGCCTGGCAGGCCGGCAACTGGTACATCAACGCCAAGTCGATCGGCATCGAGCACGAGGGCTTCCTGGCCGAGGGCGGCACCTGGTACACCGAGGCGATGTACCGCTCGTCCGCCAAGCTCGTGCGCTACCTGGCGGCCAGGTACGACGTGCCGCTGGACCGGGCGCACATCCTGGGCCACGACAACGTGCCGGGCACGCTGCCGACCACGGTGCGGGGCATGCACGAGGACCCGGGCCCGTTCTGGGATTGGAAGCACTACTTCGACCTGATCGGCGCGCCACTGCATGGTTTCGGCGGCCCCAAGGCCGACTCCATCATGATCAGGCCTGATTTCGCCACCAACAAGCCGTACTTCTACGGCTGCGACCGCAAGAACCCGGAGGCCGCCTGCCCGCCGCTCCCCGCCGGGACCGTGTGGCTGCGCACCGAGCCGCGTGACGACGCGCCGCTGATCAAGGACATCGGCAAGCACCCGACGGGCACCAACGACTCGCTCTACAGCGTGTACGACCACAGCGCCAGAGCGAGCACCGGCCAGCGGTTCGCCGTCGCCGACCGGCAGGGCGACTGGACCGCGATCTGGTACCTCGGCCAGAAGAGCTGGTTCTACAACCCGCGCTCCGCGCCGACCGCCGTCCCGTCCGCGGGCCTGGTGGTCACGCCCAAGCCGGGTCTGGCGACCGTCCCGGTGTACGGCAGGGCGTACCCGGAGCAGGAGGCCTACCCGGCCGACATCCCGTACCAGGCGGTGACCCCGCTGCAGTACACGTTCTCGGCTGGTGAGAAGTACACCCTGGCCGGGAAGGCGGCCACCGAGTATTACCGGGCGGTCACCTTCGACGAGGCCAGCCACAAGGTGGTCAAGGGCAAGACGAAGTACCTGCAGATCCAGTTCGGGCACCGGGTGATGTTCGTCAAGGCTGACGACGTGCGGGTGTCGCTCGCCTGGTGAACTCCTTGACGGCGCGCCTGGTGCTCTGCAACGCCTCCTGAGAGGAGTCGAAGGTGCGCTGGGCGACGCCGACGAACACGCAGTCGACGACGAGGAGTTGGCTGATCCGGCTGGCCAGGGCGCCGGGACGGAACTCCGTCTCGCGCCCGGCCGAGATCAGCACGTGTTCGGCCAGCTCCGCGATCGACGAGCGGGGGTTGTTGGTGATGGCGACGGTCGTCGCGCCGGCCTCCCCCGCCCTCGACAGCGGTTCGAGCACGTCGGGCGTCTCGCCCGACGTGCTGATGCCGATCGCCACGTCGCCGGGCTTGAGCAGCACGGCGCTGGTCAGCGCCAGGTGGGCGTCCTGGAAGGCGTGGCTGGACAGGCCGATGCGCAGCAGCTTCTGCGCCACGTCCTCGGCGACCAGACCCGAGGCGCCCACGCCGTAGGCGTCCACCCGCCGGGCGCCGACGATCGCGTCGACGACCAGGCCGAGGCGCTCCGAGGTGAGCTGGGCGACCGTGTCGTTGATCGCCTCCGACTCGGCCCTGGCCACCTTCTGGATGACCTCCGACAGCGGATCGTCGGGCGCCAGGTCGCCCGGCACCAGCCGGTCCGGCTGGGCGGCCGCCGCGGCCAGGGCGAGGCGCAGCTGCGGGTAGCCGGCGAAGCCCAGGAGCCTGGCCGTGCGTACGATCGTCGCCTCGCTGGTGCCCGAGGCGGCGGACAGCTCGGTGATCGTGCTCCGGGCCACCGTCGCCGGGTCTTCCAGGATGAGCCGGGCGACGGTCTGCGCGGCCGGAGTCAGGGACGGAAGCACGCCGCGGACCGTCGCCACCAGAGTGTCTGCCCGCAGGCCGTTCGCGCTGTCGTCCACGGTCTCGATTATGACGCTCCTCCAGCGTTTTCCCTATTGCGCGGCCCACCCGGCCCGCTCACCACGACCCACCCCGCCCGTTCGTTACTACGTTCAGCGGAGCATGCCGTTCGTCATCCCCGCGGGCTCCTCGGGAACGGCGATGAGGCCGAGCTCGGCGCGGGAGGCCGCCAGCGGGTGGTGCGGGACCGCCCGGACCGTGTAGCCGAACGCGCCGGTACGGTCCAGCGGCACCTCACCCACGTAGTGGGCCCGGCCGTCGTCGTCGGCGCCCTCGGTCCGCAGCTCGACGTAGGCCGGGTGGATCAGCTCGTCGTGCGGCCCGACCCGGCCGTAGGCGGCCTCGACCAGGATGTCACCCGGCTCCAGGTCGCCGAGCGCGACCGTGGCGCGTATTTCGAGCGCCGCGCCGACCTCGGGCGCGTCTCCGACGCCCGACGACTCCACGTGCTCGACCCGGACGCCCGGCCAGGCCCGCGTGACGCGTACGCGCCAGGCCGCGAACGCCTTGGCCGCGGCGGAGGAGTCGGCTGACAGGGCGCGGGCGGACCGAGCGGCGGGCAGGTAGAGGCCGACCACGTAGTCGCGCAGCATCCGGCCCGCGAGCACCTTGGGGCCGAGCGAGGTGAGCGTGTGCTTGACCATCTCCAGCCAGCGGCGCGGCAGCCCGTCACCGGCCCGGTCGTAGAAGCGGTCGGCCACCTCGTTCTCGATCAGGTCGTAGAGGGCGACGGCCTCCAGTTCGTCGCGCCGGTCGGGATCGGTCACCCCGTCGGCCGTGGGGATGGCCCAGCCGTTGGTGCCGTCGTACCACTCGTCCCACCAGCCGTCGCGGATCGACAGGTTGAGCCCGCCGTTCAGCGCCGACTTCATGCCCGAGGTGCCGGACGCCTCCAGCGGCCGGAGCGGGTTGTTCAGCCACACGTCGCAGCCCTGGACGAGCAGCTGGCCGAGCGCCATGTCGTAGTCGGGCAGGAACACGATGCGGTGCCGCACGTCGGGCCGATCGGCGAACTTGACGATCTGCTGGATCAGCTTCTTGCCGCCCTCGTCGGCGGGGTGGGCTTTGCCCGCGATCACGATCTGAACCGGCTTGTCGGCGTCGAGCAGCAGGTCCGAAAGGCGCTTGGCGTCGCGCAGCATGAGCGTGAGCCGCTTGTAGGACGGCACGCGCCGGGCGAACCCGATCGTCAGCACGTCGGGGTCGAGCACGTCGTCGATCCAGCCGAGCTCGGCGTCGGAGGCGCCGCGGTCGCGCCATGCCTTGCGCAGCCTGACCCTGGCCCCCTCGACGAGCCGCCGCCGGAGCGTGCCCCTGATGTCCCAGAGGTCCGAGTCGGGGACCTTCTGGACGCCCTCCCAGCCGCGTGCCCGCTCGATGAGCGAGGGCAGCTCGCGGCCGGCCAGCTCCATGAGCTCGCGGCCGACCCAGGTGGGCGCGTGGACGCCGTTGGTGATCGAGCCGATCGGCACCTCGTCGACGTCGAAGCCGGGCCACAGGCTCTTGAACATCTCGCGGCTGACCGCGCCGTGCAGCACGGAGACGCCGTTGACCCGCTGGGCCAGCCGCATGCCCATGATCGCCATGTTGAACCGGCCGGGCTGGTCCTCGGCGCCGAGCGCCAGGATGCGTTCGACGGGCACGGTCGGCCAGGCGTTGTCGCCGCCGAACTGGCGCTCGATCATGTCGACGGGGAACCTGTCGATGCCCGCGGGCACCGGCGTGTGCGTGGTGAAGACCGTGCCCGCGCGTACGGCCTCCAGCGCCTCGTCGAAGGAGAGGCGGGACTCGGTCAGCTCGCGGATGCGTTCGAGGCCGAGGAAGCCGGCGTGGCCCTCGTTGGTGTGGAACACCTCGGGCTCGGCGTGCCCGGTGATGCGGCAGTAGGCGCGGATCGCCCGTACGCCGCCGACGCCCAGGAGCAGCTCCTGCAGCAGCCGGTGGTCGGTGCCGCCGCCGTAGAGGCGGTCGGTGACGTCGCGGGCAGCGGCGTCGTTGTCGGCCACGTCGGAGTCGAGGAGCAGCAGCGGCACCCGGCCGACTTGCGCCACCCAGATCTGCGCGTGCAGCACCCGCTCACCGGGCAGGGAGATGCGGATCTTGACGGGGGTGCCGTCCTCCTCCTTCAGGAGGGTCAGCGGCAGACCGCCCGCGTCGAGTGACGGGTAGTGCTCCAGCTGCCAGCCCTCTGGCGAGAGCGACTGGGTGAAGTAGCCGTGGCGATAGAGCAGGCCGACCGCGAGGATCGGCACCCCGAGGTCGCTGGCGGTCTTGAGGTGGTCGCCGGCCAGGATGCCCAGGCCGCCGGAGTATTGAGGGAGTGCGGCGGCGATGCCGTACTCGGGGGAGAAGTAGGCGATGGCGCTCGCGGCGTCGGGCAGCGTCTGGTACCAACGCGGCGCGGTGATGTATTCGCGCAGGTCGTCGGCGGCATCGGCGAGACGGCGCAGGAATCGGCGGTCGGCGGCCAGCTCGGCCAGCCTGGCGTGGTCGACGGCGCCCAGGAGGGCGACGGGGTCGTGCCCTACCTGCTCCCAGAGACGCGGGTCGACCTCGGCGAAGAGGTCGGTCGTCTCCGGGTGCCATGACCAGCGCAAGTTGTGCACGAGCTCGCCGAGGGCGGCCAACTCCGCGGGCAGGACAGTGCGGACGGTGAACCGGCGGATTGCTCTCACGTTTTCGAACCCTATGGGCTAGGAGGGACCTCTCAGTCCCTCACCTTCGGCAAGGCCGTTCAAACCCCTTCCGAGAAGAAGCATGAAGAGGAAATATTGGGGCAACTTCCACCAATGTTGGTTCTCCTGGGGACACTCGGGAGGTCCTCCACTGCTGCCCACAATTTACATGCAAGGATCGTTCCTACCACGGAAGCCTCCGGCGGTACCGAGCGTGCCGTCGCAACCTTGAAATGCGATGATCGGACGAATTCCCATCACGGACATCTCCCCCGTCGTCGACTGCGGGCAGTGGCCCGCCAAGGCGGTCGCCGGCGAGACCTTTCAGGTCTCGGCGACCGTGTTCAGAGAGGGCCACGACGCCGTGGCCGCGGGCGTTGTGCTCACCGCGCCCGATGGACAGCGAGGCCGCCTGAGACCGATGCGCGAGCTCGCGCCGGGCACCGACAGGTGGGGCCTGGACGTGTGCCTGCCGGCCGAGGGTGACTGGCTGTTCAGGGTGGAGGCGTGGAGCGACCCCATCGCTACCTGGCTGCACGACGCGGAGATCAAGATCCCGCGGGGCATGGACAGCGACCTCATGTGCGAGGAAGGCGCCCGGCTGTTCGAGCGCGCCGCCAAGGCCGTACGGCAGGCGGACTGTCCCGCCCCCGGCAACGGGAACGGGCATCCCGCGGCCCACACCAGGACCGGCCGGGCCACCGACACCAAGCCATCCACCAAGGTCAACGGCAACGGCGACAGCACATGCGGCCACCGCGCCGCGCTGCTGGCCGTCGCCGCCACGCTCCGCGACGAGCAACTGGACCCCCGGGCCCGGCTGTCCATCGCGCAACTGCCGGAGACGGCGGCGCTGCTGGCGGCGCACCCGCTGCGCGCCCTGGTGACCAGGGCCCGGCCGCGGACGATCCGGGTGGACCGGCGCCGGGCCCTGTACGGCTCGTGGTACGAGTTCTTCCCCAGGTCAGAGGGCGCGGTCGTCAACGAGTCCGGCGTCTCCAAGTCCGGAAATTTCCAGACTGCGGCCAAGCGTCTGCCCGCGATCGCCAAGATGGGCTTCGACGTCGTCTACCTGCCGCCGATCCACCCCATCGGCCTCACGTTCCGCAAGGGGCGCAACAACACCTTGAGCCCCGAGCCCGACGAGCCGGGATCGCCCTGGGCGATCGGCTCCGACGACGGCGGCCACGACACGATCCACTCCGACCTGGGGACGATCGAGGACTTCGCCGAGTTCGTCAGCCGGACCCGCGAGCTGGGCATGGAGGTCGCGCTCGACTTCGCGCTGCAGTGCTCCCCCGACCATCCGTGGGTCAAGGAGCACCCGGAGTGGTTCACGATCAGGGCCGACGGCACGATCGCCTACGCCGAGAACCCGCCGAAGAAGTACCAGGACATCTATCCGGTCAACTTCGACAAGGACCCCGAGGGCATCTACACCGAGGTGAGGCGGGTCCTGCGGCACTGGATGGACCACGGCGTACGGATCTTCCGGGTGGACAACCCGCACACCAAGCCGGTGGGGTTCTGGGAGCGGCTGCTGGCCGACATCCACGCGACCGACCCGGACGTGATCTTCCTGGCCGAGGCGTTCACCCGGCCGGCGATGCTGCAGACGCTGGCCAAGGTGGGCTTCCACCAGTCCTACACGTACTTCACGTGGAAGAACTCCAAGCACGACGTGGAGGCCTACCTCTCCGAGCTGGCCCGGGAGACGTCGTACTTCCTGCGGCCGAATGTGTTCGTTAACACACCGGATATTCTTCACGAATACCTGCAACACGGCGGAAATCCTGCTTTCCGGATCCGTGCCGTGCTCGCCGCGCTCGCCTCACCCACCTGGGGTGTCTATTCCGGGTACGAGCTTGGGGAAAATGTCCCTGTCCGCCCGGGTAGTGAGGAATATCTAGATAGTGAGAAATATCAGTACAAACCGCGAGACTGGGTGGAGGCAGAGCGGGCAGGGTGGAGCCTGGCGCCGTTCATCACCCACCTGAATTTGTTCCGAAGAGCACATCCAGCGCTGCAGGAGTTGCGTAATCTACGGTTCCACCGGGTTGACCAACCGGACATGGTGTGCTTCTCCAAGCGCCTGCCGGGCGCCTATGACCCCGCCACACGACGGCACGGGCTGGGCGATGTCGTCCTGGCGGTTGTCAATCTCGACCCACACCACACCCACGAGGCGGCGGTCGAGCTGGACATGCCGGCCCTCGGTCTCGACTGGAATGCCGAGTTCGTCGTCGATGACGAACTGTCGGGCGAGTCGTACCGTTGGCGGCAGAACAACTACGTTCGCCTCGATCCCCACATCCAGCCAGCCCACATCTTCACCGTACGAGCCGCGCCACGGTAGAACACAGAATTCAGCGGGGAGTCTTCAACGTGTGTGAAAGCGCCTCCTTCATGAGCCCAAGGGAGTGCTCATGAGCTCCACACCCATTCCCAACCCCTTCGACGAGGAGAAGCCGCGCGACCCCTACTGGTACAAGCGCGCGGTCTTCTACGAGGTTCTGATCAGGGGCTTCGCCGATTCCAACGGCGACGGCACCGGTGACATCAAGGGCCTGATAGGCAAGCTCGACTATCTCCAGTGGCTCGGCGTGGACTGCCTGTGGCTGTTGCCGCTGTACGAGTCACCGCTGCGCGACGGCGGCTACGACATCGCCGACTTCATGAAGATCCTGCCGGAGTTCGGCGATCTCGGAGACTTCGTGAAGCTCGTCGACGAGGCCCACAAACGCGGCATGCGGGTCATCGCCGACCTGGTGATGAACCACACGAGCGACGCCCACCCCTGGTTCCAGGCCGCGCGCCACGACCCGGAGGGGCCGTTCGGCGACTTCTACGTCTGGTCGGACAACGACAGCTCCTATCCCGACGCCCGGATCATCTTCATCGACACCGAGACGTCCAACTGGACCTATGACCAGGTCCGCGGCCAGTACTACTGGCATCGCTTCTTCCACCACCAGCCGGACCTCAACTACGAGAACCCGGCCGTGCAGGACGCGATGCTGGAGGTGCTGCGCTTCTGGCTCGACCTGGGCATCGACGGGTTCCGCCTCGACGCCGTGCCGTACCTCTTCGAGGAGGAGGGCACCAACTGCGAGAACCTGCCGCGCACGCACGACTACCTCAAGCGGATCCGCAAGGAGGTCGACCGGCTCTACAACGACCGGGTGCTGCTCGCCGAGGCCAACCAGTGGCCCTCCGACGTGGTCGAGTACTTCGGCGACCCGGTGGGCGGGGGCGACGAGTGCCATATGGCGTTCCACTTCCCGCTGATGCCGCGCATCTTCATGGCCGTACGCAGGGAGTCGCGCTACCCCATTTCCGAAATCTTGGCCCAAACCCCGAAGATTCCGGAACATTGCCAGTGGGGGATCTTCCTCCGCAACCACGATGAGCTGACGCTCGAGATGGTCACGGACGAGGAACGCGACTACATGTACACCGAGTACGCCAAGGACCCGCGCATGCGGGCCAACGTCGGCATCCGGCGGCGCCTGGCGCCCCTGCTGGAGAACGACCGTAACCAGATCGAACTGTTCACCGCGCTGCTCCTGTCACTGCCCGGCTCGCCGGTGCTCTACTACGGCGACGAGATCGGCATGGGCGACAACATCTGGCTCGGCGACCGCGACGGCGTACGCACGCCCATGCAGTGGGACCCTGACCGCAACGCCGGGTTCTCCGACTGCGACCCGGGGCGGCTCTACCTGCCGGTCATCATGGACCCGATCTACGGCTACCAGGGGCTCAACGTCGAGGCGCACCAGAAGAACGGCGGCTCACTGCTCCACTGGACCAAGCGCATGATCGAGATCCGCAAGCGGCACCCGGTGTTCGGCCTGGGTGAGTTCACCGAGCTCAACTCCTCCAACCCGAGCGTGCTGGCGTTCGTCCGCGAGCTGGGCGACGACCGGATGTTGTGCGTCAACAACCTCTCGCGCTTCCCCCAGCCGGTCGAGCTTGACCTGCGCAGATTCGTCGGCGTCTCGCCCGTTGAGACGATGGGTGGAGTTCCATTCCCGGCAATTGGCGAACTTCCGTATCTTTTGACGCTTCCCGGGCATGGGTTCTATTGGTTCACACTCCCACCGGCCATCACCCAGGAGGAGTAAGACGTGCTTGACGAGCTCCTTGCCGCATGGATCAGTCGCCAACGATGGTTCGGCGGCAAGGGGCGCGCGATCGACTCCCTGTCGATCGAGTCGGACGTCGTGATCGACGCCGACGACCCCGGCCTCCGCCACCTGATCGTGTCCGTCTGGCAGGGAGCGTCGAGAGACCGCTACCAGATCCTGCTCGGCATGCGGAGCGAGCTGCCCGACCGCCTGAAACACGCGCTGATCGGCACGCACGGCCCCTACGCCTTCGAAGGCGGCCCCGACCATCCCGAGTGGTACGTCTACGACGCCGTCCACGACCAAGCACTGACCCACTGGGTCCTGGAATGCATGGCCGAGGGCTGCGGCTGGGACACCGTCCGCTTCCGCCACCTGCCCGGCGTCACCATCGACACCTCACCGCGCAGCCTGGTGCTCGGCGCCGAGCAGTCCAACACCTCCCTGGTGTACGGGGACGCCTACATCTGCAAGTTCTTCCGCCGCCTGATCCCCGGTGTGAACCCGGAGCTGGAGATCGTCACCGCGCTGGACGCCTTGGAGTCCGAGCACATCGCCAAGCCGTACGGCTGGATCGAGACCGACCTCGACGGCACCGCCACGACGCTGGCCATCATGCAGGAATACCTGTCCACCGCCAACGACGGCTGGGACCTGGCCCTGGCCAGCGTGCGCGATCTGTACGGCTCGATGCCCGAGCTGTCGGCGGGCGAGGTCGGGGGCGACTTCGCCGCCGAGGCGCACCGGCTCGGCGTGGCCACCGCCCACGTCCATCATGAGCTGGCCACCGCCTTCCCCACGGACCTGATCGAGGTGCACGAGGTCAAGCGGATGGCCGAAGGCTTCCGGCGGCGGCTGGGCCGGGCCGTGGGTGAGGTGCCGGAGCTGCGCGAGCACGTCGACGCGCTGGAGACCGCCTACCACGCGGTGGAGGACCTGACCGTCGAGGTGCCCGTACAGCGGGTGCACGGCGACTACCACCTGGGCCAGGTGATGCGTATCCCGACCGGCTGGGTGGTGCTCGACTTCGAGGGCGAGCCGGGCCAGCCCCTGGCCGAACGCCGGGCCCTGTCGTCCCCGCTGCGCGACGTGGCCGGGATGCTCCGCTCGTTCGACTACGCGGCCAGGCACCTGCTGGCCGACCACTCGCAGCCCGAGTCCCTGGAGGAGCGGGCCGCCGAGTGGGCCGACCGCAACAGGGCCGCCTTCCTGGAGGGCTACACCGAGGGCGGCGGGGTGATCACCTCGGCGGACGCGGCCCTGCTGCGCGCGTTCGAGCTGTCGAAGGCGGTGTACGAGGTGGTCTACGAGGCCCGCAACCGCCCCTCATGGATCCGCATCCCGCTGGCCGCCTTCCGCCGCTGACGTCCCGCTAACGCAGCTCTTCGATCAGGCTCGACAGGCCCTGGGCGCCGTGGCCGGCCGCCACCCGCCGGTCGAGGACCTCCCTCATAGGCAGCAGCAGGTCCGGCTTCACCCCCTGCTCCTCGAAGGCGCGGATCAGGTTGACCATGCCCACCTGGTTGATCTCCAGGTTGGAGACGTCGGTCACGTAGGCGCCCGCCTCGATGTCCGCCGCCATCCGGGGCTGCTGCCCGGCCATCGCGTTCAGCCATGGCACCAGCAGCTCCGTGGTGAACTCCGCCACCGGCCGCTTCTCCGAGGCGATCAGCGCCGCCGCCTCCAGGAACCCGGCGATCTGGCCGTACATGCCGGTTAGCATGGCCAGGTCGTACAGCGGCGCCAGCCCCGCGTCCGTCCCCAGGTAGCGGGACCCGGCCAGCGCGCTCAACGCCTCCTCGTAGCGCTCGAAGGCGGCCGGCGAGCCGCTGTAGAGGATCAGCGCGCCGGGCGTGCCGATCATCTGGGGGACGGCCATGATGCCGCCGTCCAGGTAGTCGCCGCCGCGCGCGGCCACCCAATCCGCCATGTCGCGGGCCTCCGCGGGCCTGCCGTTGGTGAGGTTCAGCAGGACCCGGTCGTCCAGCCGTACCGAGCCGAGGAGCTCCCGCACGGCCGCGTAGTCGAGCACGCAGACGATCACCAGCGGGCTGGCCGCGACCGCCTCCGCCGCGGTCGCCACGGCGGTGGCGCCCAGGCCGTCTGCCTTGCCTTCCGTACGGTTCCACACGGTGACGCTATGACCGGCCCCGACGAGGGTCCGGGCCAGGGCCTGGCCCATGAGGCCCAGGCCGAGGATAGAGATACGCATGCTGAGCAGTCCTTTCCGTTGACGGCTTCCACATTGCTGGCCGGGGGTTATGGTCGGGTTCGGAGTTTGTTATGGGGGGCTGATGAGATTCGGGGTGCTGGGCCCCCTCTCGGTGTGGACGCCGGACGGGCAGCCGGTCCAGGTGCCCGAGGCCAAGGTCCGCGCGTTGCTCGCCGACCTGCTGGCGCACCGGGGGCGGCCGGTCTCCACCGACCGGCTCATCGAGGACCTGTGGGGCGACCACCCGCCCGCCGACGCGCCGGCCGCGCTCCGGGTCAAGGTCTCCCAACTGCGCCGTGCGCTCGGCGACCGCGCACTGGTGGCCTTCCGGCCGCCGGGGTACCTGCTCGCGGTGGACGCGGAGGAAGTGGACGCGGGCCTGTTCGAGTCCCTGCTCACCCGTGCCGGGCGGAGCGACGACGCGCGGGTACGGCAGGCGCTGCTGACCGAGGCGCTCGGCCTGTGGCGGGGGGCTCCGTACGCCGAGTTCGGCGACTTCGCCAGGGCGGCCGTCGACCGGCTGGAGGAGCAGCGGCTGGTCGCGCTGGAGGAGCTGGCCGAGACGCGGCTGGAGCTGGGCGACCACGGGGCGCTGGCGGCCGAGCTGGCCGAGCTGGTGGCCGCGCATCCGCTGCGGGAGCGGCTGCGGGCCGCGCACCTACGGGCGCTGTACCGGGCAGGGCGGCAGAGCGAAGCGCTGGCCGGTTATGCGCGGCTGCGCGAGCTGCTGGCGGAGGAGCTGGGCATCGACCCGGCACCCGAACTGACGGCGCTGCACGCCGCGATCCTCCGCCAGGACCCGACCCTCGACCCACCCGCACTGCCCATGGACCCGACGCACTCCCATCCGCCCGCGCCTCTTGGAGCGCCGCAGGGCTCCGGTCCGGCCGGATCGCTCGCCGGGCCGCCCGCGACGAACCTGCCCGCGTCGCTCACCGAGCTGATCGGCCGGGACGCGGAGGTGGCCGAGGTGCGGTCGCTGCTGCGGGCCGGGCGGCTCGTCACGCTGACCGGGCCGGGCGGGGTCGGTAAGACCCGGCTCGCGCTGGAGGCGGCGGCCGAGCCCGGCCGGCCGTTCCCCGGCGGGGTGTGGCTGGTCGAGCTGGCCTCGGCCACATCACCCACTGAGGGCGTGGTGGCCGAGGTGGTGGCGACGGTGCTGGGGGTCAGGGACGATCTGCCCGGGTCCGTGGTCGACCGGCTCGCCGCCGCGCTGCGTACCAGCGCGACCCTGCTCGTCCTCGACAACTGCGAGCACGTGATCGAACAGGTCGCCGAGCTGGCCGAGCGGCTGCTGCGGGCCGCGCCCGAGCTGCGCGTGCTGGCGACCAGCCAGGAGTCGCTGCGCGTACCAGGCGAGCTCCTGTGGAGCGTGCCGCCACTCGGGCCGGAGGCCGCCGCGCGACTGCTCGCCGCCAGGGCGGGCATCGGGCCGGACGACGACGGCGTGGCGGAGATCTGCGCGCGGCTCGACGGGATCCCGCTGGCGCTGGAGCTGGCCGCCACCCGGCTGCGGGCGCTCACTCCGCGTCGGCTGGCCGCCCGGCTCGACGACCGGTTCCGGGTGCTCGCGACGGGGCATCGGGCCGCTCCCGCGCGGCAGCGGACGCTGCGGGCCATGATCGACTGGAGCTGGGAGCTGCTGACCGACGCCGAGCGGGTCGTGCTGCGGCGCCTGGCCGTGCACGCCGACGGCTGCACGCTCGAAGCCGCCGAGGCGATCTGCGCCGAACCGGGCCTGGACGCGCTCGACCTGCTGGCCAGGCTGGTTGACAGGTCTCTGGTGGTACGGACCTCCGGCGGCAGGTACCGGCTGCTGGAGTCGGTGGCCGCGTACTGCCTGGAACGGCTGTCCGAAGCGGGTGAGACGGAGGCGGTCCGGCTGCGGCACGCCCACCACCACGCCGACCTCGCCGAACGCGCCGAGCCGGGCCTGCGCGGACCCGAGCAGCGGCACTGGCTCGCGCTCCTCGACGCCGACGCGGCCAACCTCCGCGCCGCGATCGAGACCTCACTCCGGCTCGGCGCCACAGACGAGGCGGTTCGGCTGGTGAACGCGCTGGCCTGGTACTGGGTGCTGCGCGGCAGGCTCGGCGAGGGGCAGCGGGCCCTGGAGGCGGTGCTGGCCGTCGCCGACGACGCGCAGGCCCGTGTCTGGCTGGCCGGGCTGCGGATGCTGTCCGGGCAGGGGCGGCCCCCCGGCGTGGAGCGGCTGCCCGCCGGGATCGCGGATCCGGCGCGCCGGGCCAGGGCGCAGTGGTTCATGGCCTTCACGCTGTACGGCTACGACGACCCGGTGGTCACCGACGCGTTGCTGGACGGCGCGCTGGAGTCCTTCCTCGCCCTGGACGACCGGTGGGGCACGGCAGCGGCGCTGAGCCTGCGGGCCAGACGGGCGCTGCTGCGCGGCGATCTGGCGGCGCTGCGGAAGGACGGGGAGCGAGGGCTGGAGCTGTTCCGGGAGGTGGGCGACCGGTGGGGTGAGCTTCGGGCCGCCGAGAACCTCGGCACGCTGGCCGAGATCACCGGCGACTACGTGCGGGCCGCCGACCTGCGGCGCGATGGGCTGCGCGGCGCCGAGGAGCTCGGGCTGCAGAGCGAGGTGTCCGGCGCGCTGTCCAGGCTGGGCCGGGTGGCGCTGCTGACCGGAGACCTCGACGGGGCGCGGGAGCTGCACGAGCGGGCCCGGCGACTGGCCGTCGCGCGATCGGATGTGCCGTTGGAGGAGTTCGCCGAGGTCGGGCTGGCCCTGGTCGCCCGGCGGCAGGGGCGGCTCGATGAGGCCGAACGGCTGCTGCGCCGCTGGTTGCGCTGGGTGCGTGAGGTGGCGGGCGAGCCGGGGGCGGCGCTGATCCTGGCCGAGCTGGGGTTCGTCGCCGAGCAGCGCGGGGACGCGGTGGCCGCGCTGGAGTGGCAGCGAGAAGGGCTGGCGGTGGCGCGGCGGGTGGGCGATCCGCGCGCGATCGCGCTCGCCCTGGAGGGCCTGGCGGGCGCCCGCGCGCTCGGCGGCCATCACGAAGAGGCGGCCGAGCTGCTGGACACGGCCGGCGCGCTCAGGGCGTCGGTGGGCGCCCCGCTGCCCGAGGCGGAACGCGGCGATGTCGACCGAATCGCGGCCTCGGTCCGGACGGCGCTCGACCGGCGGCAGACCACCGTGACCGACCGCCCCTGACACCGGCGCCGGTCGCAGAGGTGTCACCCCCGCAGATCACCCAGAACCCATCGCAAAGCGGGCATTTACTCCCGTCGCTGGCTCGCGATAAACCCAAGATTTCGCACTTTCGGTGATTGTCTGCCTGAATGCGGGCAGTGCCTGGGTTGTAGGTCTGACGTAGGGCAGGGTGGGAGCATGCCGATGAGGACAGAGCTCGACCGACTCGCGGGCGGAGCACACCACGATCCGCATTCCGTGCTGGGAGCACATCCCGTCGAGGGCGGTGTCACCTTCCGTACGCTGCGCCCGCTGGCCGAACGGGTCCGCGTGGTGCTGGACGACGGGACGGCCCACGATCTCAAGCACCAGGCCCACGGGGTCTTCGAGGCCACGGTCAAGGGGCTCGACAAGGTGCCCTCCTACTCCTTCAGCGTCCAGTACGCGGGCGCCGAGCCGTACCAGGCCCGTGATCCCTACCGGCATTGGCCCACGCTGGGCGAGGTGGACCTGCACCTCATCGGCGAGGGACGCCACGAGCGGCTGTGGGAGGTGCTCGGCGCGCGGGTGATGCGGCACGAGGACGTCGACGGCACCGCGTTCGCCGTCTGGGCGCCGAACGCGCGCGGCGTCCGGGTCGTCGGCGACTTCAACCACTGGGACGGCACCGCCTACCCGATGCGTTCGCTGGGCCGTTCCGGCGTGTGGGAGCTGTTCATTCCGGAGCTCGGGCGGGGCGAGCGGTACAAGTTCCACATCCTCGGCGCCGACGGCGTGTGGCGGGACAAGGCCGACCCGATGGCCAGGCGGACCGAGGTGCCGCCGCAGACCGCCTCCGTGGTCGAGCAGTCGGCCTACATCTGGGAAGACGACTCGTGGATGACCGAGCGCGCCGAGAAGAACGCGCAGCGGGGTCCGGCGAGCGTCTACGAGGTGCACCTGGGGTCGTGGCGGCCCGGTCTGTCCTATCTGGAGCTGGCCGAGCAGCTCGTCGACTACGTCCAGGACATGGGCTTCACGCATGTGGAGCTGCTGCCGGTGGCCGAGCACCCGTTCGGCGGGTCGTGGGGCTACCAGGTGACCTCCTACTACGCGCCGACGGCCCGGTTCGGGACGCCCGACGAGTTCCGCCACGTGGTGGACCGGATGCACCAGGCCGGGATCGGGGTGCTGCTCGACTGGGTGCCCGCGCACTTCCCGATGGACGACTGGGCGCTGGCGCGCTTCGACGGCACGCCGCTGTACGAGCACGCCGACCCCGCCCGTGGCGAGCACCCCGACTGGGGGACCTACGTCTTCGACTTCGGCCGCCGGGAGGTGCGCAACTTCCTGGTCGCCAACGCGCTGTACTGGATGAAGGAGTTCCACATCGACGGGCTGCGGGTCGACGCGGTCGCCTCGATGCTCTATCTCGACTACTCGCGGCGCGAGGGTGAGTGGACGCCGAACATCTACGGCGGCCGGGAGAACCTCGACGCGGTGGAGTTCCTCAAGGAGATGAACTCCGTCTGCTATCGGGAGGCGCCGGGCATCACGACCGTGGCGGAGGAGTCGACGGCGTGGCCGGGCGTGTCGCGGCCCGTGCACCTGGGCGGGCTCGGGTTCGGGTTCAAGTGGAACATGGGCTGGATGCACGACACGCTCAGCTATCTACGACATGAGCCGATATTTCGGCAGTACCACCACCATCAGATGACTTTTTCGCTCATGTACGCCTACTCCGAGAACTTCGTGCTGCCGCTGTCCCACGACGAGGTCGTACACGGCAAGGGCTCGCTGCTGGGCAAGATGCCGGGCGACGAATGGCAGCGCTTCGCCCAGCTCAGGGCCCTGCTGGCGTTCATGTGGGCGCATCCGGGCAAGCAGCTGCTGTTCATGGGCGGCGAGTTCGGCCAGGGTTCGGAGTGGTCGGAGGAACGCGGGCTCGACTGGTGGGTGCTGGAGTTCGACGGGCACGCCGGCGTACAACGGCTGGTGCGCGACCTCAACCGGCTCTACCGCGAGACCCCGGCCCTGTGGGAGCAGGACGCGGCGCCCGAGGGCTTCCGCTGGATCGACGCCGACGACGCGCGGGGTAACACCTTCTCGTTCGTCCGCTACGCGGCCGACGGGTCGGCGGTGGCGTGCGTGGCCAACTTCAGCGGCGGGCCCTACGAGAACTACCGGCTCGGCCTGCCGTACGGCGGGCAGTGGACGGAGATCGTCAACACCGACGCCTACGACTACTGGGGCAGCGGGGTCGGCAACATGGGCGAGGTCCAAGCCGTCGAGGAGCCCTGGCACGGCCTGCCGCACTCCGCCACGCTGCGGATTCCGCCGCTGGGCGCCGTGTGGCTGCGTCACGACGCGCTGGGAAGTGAGTGAGAGTTCGCTGAGAGGGGCCCTCCACCCCTGTGCGCGCCGGATAAATCCCCTTAAACTCCGGGATCGTGCGACTTCGCTCCTTGATCGTGTGCGCGATCCTGCTGGCCTTAGTGCCGGCCGCTCCGGCCTTCGCCGACGACCCCACGTCTACCCCGACACCTTCGCCGAGCGCGACCCAGGAGAAGCTCGAAGACGGCCTGGCGCTCACCGGCGGCACCGTACGCGCCATCGTCGAGCTGACCGACCCGGCGCAGAACGCGCCCGTGGCCAAGCAGGCGGCGGCCGACAGCGTGGACGTCGTGCTGCGGCCGGAGAGCCAGCCGTTCATGGTGGTCCAGGGCACCGCCGAGGAGCTGGCCGCGCTCGCCGCGGACTCGCGCGTCACCTCGATCCACCGCGATCGCGCCTATCCCCCGACGGCGGCGAACAACCTCACCCAGATCGGCGCCGATCAGGCGCACGCCCAGGGCTTCGTCGGCACCGGCCAGGCGGTGGCCGTGCTCGACACCGGCATCGACGAGGACCACCCGAACTTCGGCGGCCGGATCGTGGACGAGGCGTGCTTCTCCGCGGTGGACGAGGACTCGGGCGTGGAGTCGCTTTGTCCGAACCACCAGACCACGCAGACCGGCAAGGGCGCGGCCGACGCCATGACGGACAAGTGCCTGGCCAACGGGGAGAACCTGTGCGAGCACGGCTCCCACGTCGCGGGCATCGCGGCGGGCAACGGCGGCGTCGCGCCCGGCGCGGGGATCGTCGCGGTGCAGGTGTTCAGCCGGGTCAACGACGAGTCGGTCTGCTACGGCGAGCCGTCGTGCCTGCTGGCGTACGAGTCGTCGCTGCGGCTGGCCATGGACTACGTGGCCGCCTCGGCGCAGCCGATCGCCGCGGTGAACCTCAGCCTGGGCGGCGGGCTGCCCGAGACCTCGTGCGACGACAGCGAGGAGGGCGCGATCTTCAAGCCGAAGATCGACGCCCTGTTGGCCAAGGGCATCGCGACCGTCGTCGCGGCTGGCAACGAGTACTCCGAGGGCGCCTCGTTCCCCGCCTGCATCACCTCCGCGGTGGCCGTGGGCGCGAACGACGACAGCGACGCGATCGCCGACTTCTCCAACCGGGGCGCCGGGGTGGACCTGTTCGCGCCGGGTGTGGACATCGACTCGTCGGTCCCCGACAACAAGACGGCCGTCTACAGCGGCACCTCGATGGCGACTCCGCACGTGGCGGGCGCGCTGGCGCTGCTGAAGGCGCAGTCCCCGCAGTCCCCGATGACCGAGCTGATCGACAAGCTCAAGTCGACCGGCCGCCCGTACGTCTATCAGGTCGCCGACGGCACCCAGGTCACCACGCCGCGCCTGGACGTGCTCGCCGCGCTGACCGGCAGCGCGCCGCAGCCGCCCATCACCCAGACCCCGGCGCCGGCCCCCGACGACCCCGACCCGTCCGACCCGGACCCCGAGCCCGACCCGTCGGACAGCAGTGGCCCCACGCCGACGCCCGAGCCGTCGGAGACGAACCCGACGCCTGTCCCGCTGCCGACCCTCACCGTGACGGTGACGGTCACGGTCACCCCCAAGGCTCCCGCCACGGTGTGTACGCGCGGTACGACCGGCACCCGCCTGACGGCCAAGAAATGGGCCGTGGAGCTGCACCGGAGCACCGGCAAGCTGCCTGACGCCACGCTCACCTGCTACCTGAGCCTGGCGCAGAAGGCCAGTACGGTCTTCCCCGAGCTGACCAAGGCATCGACCTTGGGCACCGCGTACAGGGTGCTGAAGGCCAACAAGACCAACCGCGCGAAGCTGGACGCCGCCCTGCTGACGGGCTGGCTGAACTGGGCCCACGGAGCCAACGGGACAACCACCTTGAAGTCCGCCGAAAAGGTGCGACTCACCACCAAGGCCACAAGTGCCGCACTGAAGAAGGCGGCGAAGAGCGTCCTGCCGAAGTAGCGGCAAAGGTTTCTCTGGCGTAGATGCGTCACTTGGGAAACAGCGACATCACCCTTCTCGTGGGTGGGGATTGTGCAGGCAATATGCCTTTCCCCACCACGGAGGAACCAGTGAAGCTACGACCGCTGCTGACCGGCATGGTCGCGCTCGCCACGGTCTCGGCCGCGCTCGTCGCGGCCCCGGCCGGCAGCGCGGACAGCCGCGCCGGCGGCCCGCTCATCAGCCCGGCGCTCATCGCTGAGATGCAGAGGACGCAGCGCGTCCGCTCGATCGTCGAGCTCCATCCGGGCCAGGACGGCGAAGCCGTCGCCAGGGACATCATGGCGGCCTCCGCGGCCGCGCGGATCGTCGAGACGGCGAAGTCGCCGAACTTCTTCGTGGCCGAACTCGACGACGCGTGCCTGGACGCGCTCAGGGACGACCTCCGCGTCAAGTCCGTCTACCAGGATGAGCTGAGCTCGGCCTTCATGGACGACAACTCCAAACTCCTGGACGTGAGCACCAAGGTGATCGGCTCCGATCGGGCCAACGCGGCGGGCTGGACCGGCAAGGGCGCCACGGTCGCCATCCTCGACACCGGCATCGACGAGGACCATCCGTTCTTCGCCGGCCGGATCACGGACGAAGCCTGCTTCTCCTCCGCGAACCCGAGCGTCGAGGCCGTCTCGCTCTGCCCGAACGGGCAGCCCAGCCAGACCGGCCTCGGCGCGGCGAACGCCAAGACTCCGCTGTGCATCGCGAACGGCGTCAACCAATGCCGCCACGGCTCGCACGTGGCGGGCATAGCGGCGGGCGCGATGGTGCGGGGCGCTCCGTCCAACGGCGTGGCCCCGGCCGCGGCCATCCTGCCCATCCAGGTCTTCACCCGCATCAACAGCGCCACGGCCTGCGGCGCGGCGGGAGCCCCCGCGACCCCGTGCTTCCTGAGCTACACCTCCGACCAGAAGCTCGCGCTGGAGTACGTCGCGAAGGCGGCCAAGGCGCGGCACATCGCCGCGGTGAACATGAGCCTCGGCGGCGGCCGCATGTGGACCGAGCCGTGCGACAACGACCCGCGGGCCGGCACGCACAAGGCGCAGTTCGACGCCCTGCGGTCGCTCGGCGTGGCACCCGTGGTCGCGGCGGGCAACTCCGGCAACGACGGCGTCGCCTCTCCGGCCTGCGTCTCCAGCGCCATCGCGGTGGGCGCCACGGACGACAGTGACCAGATCGCCTCATTCTCCAACCGCGGCGCGATGCTGGACGTGTTCGCGCCCGGCGTCAAGATCAACTCGTCGGTGCCCGGTGGCACCTTCGCGGAGCTGAGCGGCACCTCGATGGCCGCGCCGCACGTGACCGGCGGGTTCGCGGTGATGAAGCAGGCCTTTCCCGGCCTGAGCGTCGCCCAGGTCATGGCGAAGCTGCAGAACACCGGCATGGACATCTCCTACAGCAGCGAGTTCACCGAGGTGAGCACCGAACGGATCAACCTCGCCAGGGCGATCCTGCCGGCCCGGTCCGCCCTCTAAACCCTCGCCCGGCCTGCCGTCCTGCCCTCGGCAGGAGTTTGGTCAACCCATGACCGACTCCTGCCGCTTAGGGTGGCTTTTATGGACGCAGGCAAGGCGATCTTGGATACCGTTGACAGGTTTCGCCAGCGGCGCACCGCCCCGCTGGTACTCGAGCTCGATCTGACCGAAGGGCTCACCGAAGGGCCACCGGCGGACCCGCTCTCCGCTGTGCTGTCCATGCGCAAGACGCGGCTGGCCGATGTGCTCTCGGGCCTCAAGCGGGCCAGGCAGGACTCCCGGGTCAAGGCACTGATCGTGAAGATGGGCGGCAACCCGCTCGGTCTGGCGATGGTGCAGGAGCTGCGCCAGGCAGTGACCCAGTTCCGGGACTCGGGCAAGCTGACGGTCGCCTTCGCCGAGACGTTCGGCGAGTTCGGCAACGCCACCGTGCCCTACTACCTGGCCACCGCGTTCGAGCGGATCTACCTGCAGCCCAGCGGCGACGTGGGGCTGACGGGCGTGGCGCTGGAGCAGCGGTTCGTCAAGGGCACGCTGGCCAAGCTGGGCGTCGACTACGAGATCGGCCAGCGGCACGAGTACAAGACCGCGGCCAACATGTTCACCCAGGACCACATGACCGAGCCGCACCGCGAGTCGATGACCCGCATCGTCGAGTCGGTCATCGAGCAGGTCGGCGCGGGCATCGCCGAGGGCCGCCGGCTCGACCCGGCCAAGGTGCGCGAGCTGATCGACCAGGGGCCCTTCATCGGCGCCGAGGCGCTGGAGGCCGGCCTGGTCGACGGGCTGGCCTACCGCGACGAGGTCTACGACGAGGTCAAGCGGGCCGCGGGCGGTGAGCCGCATCTGCAGTACGTCTCCCGCTACGCCAAGGCCGCGGCCGTACGCAAGCTGCCGCACCCGACGGCCGACGGCATCGCGCTCGTCCACGGCAACGGGCAGATCAGGTCCGGCCGCAGCGGACGCAGCCCGCTCGGCGGCGGCGGCGCGATGGGCTCCGACACGGTGAGCGCCGCGCTGCGGGCCGCCCGGCGCGACGAGCAGGTCAAGGCGATCGTGTTCCGGGTGGACAGCCCCGGCGGCTCGTACGTCGCCTCGGACACGGTCTGGCGTGAGGTCGTGCTGGCCCGCAAGGTCAAGCCGGTGATCGTGTCGATGGGCGACGTGGCCGCCTCCGGCGGCTACTTCGTCTCGATGGCCGCCGACGTGATCGTCGCCCAGCCCGGCACGCTGACCGGCTCCATCGGCGTGTTCGCCGGCAAGCCGGTGATGCGGGAGCTGCTGGAGAAGGTCGGTGTCAACTCCGAGCTGGTGGCCGGGGGCGCCAACGCGGGCATGTTCTCCGCGACGCGCGCCTTCTCCCCCGAGCAGTGGGAGCGGGTCAACGCCTGGCTCGACCGTATCTACGATGACTTCGTGGGCAAGGTCGCCGAGGGTCGCGGCCTGACCCGGGAGCGCGCCCACGAGCTGGCCCGCGGCCGCGTCTGGACCGGCTCCGACGCCCGATCCTGCGGCCTGGTCGACGAGCTGGGCGGGCTCGAGGACGCGCTCGGCATGGCCAGGAAGCGCGCGGGCCTGGGCACGGAGGCGCCCGTGCGGGTCTATCCGCGGCTCAACCCGCTGGAGCGGCTGCTGGGCCCGGAGTCGAGTGAGGACAAGGCCGCCGCGCTGGCCCGGGTCCGCCTGGAAGCCTGGGGGCCGCTCGCCCGGCTCTCCGCCGAGCTGGGCCTCCCGGCCGCCGGGCCGCTGACCCTCCCGAGCTGGTACGCGATCCGCTGAGAGCGCCGTACGTGATGTGCGCTTGGCGCTTGCGTACGTAAGCGCCTTTCGTACGCCCTGCTGTCAGGAGCCGCCCATCGGGCGGTAGCGGGTGCGGAGCCGGACCAGCGGCTGGAGCGACGCCGTGATGTACGGCACCGCGAGCACACGCGCGACGAACAGCGTGTGATCCCCGGCGGGGACCACCTGGGTGGTCTCCGCCTCCAGGGCCGCGACGCCGCCCTCGACGACGAGCGCGTCCGAGTGAGTGCCGCGGTGGTGCGCGATGCCCGCCACCAGGTGCCGGGCGCTGGGCCGGCCGACGGTGGCGAAGCGGCTGGCGATCGCGGCCTGGCCGGCCGACAGGAGCGAGGCCGCCCAGCGGTCCTGGCGCAGCAGCACCTCGCAGAGGTAGCCGCCGCTGCCCAGACTCACCAGGATCAGCGGCGGCTCCAGCGAGACCGACATCAGCGCCGAGACCGTGGTGCCCAGATCGTCGCGGCCGTCGCGTACGGTGACCACCGCCACGCCCGCCGCGAGCTGCGCCATCGCCTCGGTGAACTCGCTCACGACGAGAGCCCCCGGAGTGCGGGGACCCTCGCCGGGCGGGTCAGCCGAGACCGTTGGAGGTCAGCCATTCCTTGGCCACCGTGGCGGGCTCGTCCTTGTTGACGGCGATCTTCTGCATCATGTCGAGCAGCGACTGCGTGGTGAGCTTGGCCGAGATCGCGTTGAGCGTGGTCTTGACCGTGTCATTCACAGCCGCCTTGTTGACCAGCGGCGTCACGTTCTGGGCGGCGAAGAGGTTCTTCGTGTCCTGGAGCGAGACGAGGTTGTTGGCGGCGATCTTCGGGTCGGTGCTGAACACGTTGCCGACCTGGACCGTGCCGTCCTTGATGGCGTCGGCGGTCGTCGCGCCGGTGGCCTTCCAGTCCTTGAACTCGATCCCGTAGACCGACTTGAGCTCCGCCTCCCAGCGCTTCTTGAACTCGGCCGGAGCTCCGATGACCATGGTCTTGGACACCTTGGCCAGGTCGTCCATGGTGTTGAGGGACTGCTTGGCCTGCGTGTCCTTGCTGATCGTCAGGGTGTCCTTGTCCTCGGCGGGAGAGGAGTCGAGGACCTCGAGCTCGGGCGGCAGTTTCTCCTTGAGCCCGGCGTTGACCTCGTCGGTGGTCTTCGCCTTGGTCTCCTTGTCGACGAAGGCCAGCAAGTTGCCGTTGTACTCGGGCACGACGGTCAGGCCGCCGCTCTTGACCTGGTCGTAGATGACCTCGCGGGTGCCGATGTTGGGCTTCTCCTCCACCTGCACGCCCTTGGACTGGAGCGCCTGGGCGTAGATCGAGGCCAGCAGGGTGTTCTCATCGAAGTTGGCGGAGCCGATGATGACCTTGCCACCACCACTCGCGGAGGCCGAGCCGCTGGGCGCGGCGCTCGTGGTGTCGAGCGGGTTACCTCCACCACTGCCGCCACCCCCACAAGCGGCCAACGCGAGCGATGCCGTCAGCAGCACCGCCGCGGTGCCGAACATGCGTTTCATCGTTATTTCCTTCCTTAGCGGCAGGTATTGGAGAGATTAGCGGACCTTGACCCGCTGACTCACCCCTGGGGAGACCGTCACCCTCCGAACGAGGGTGAACAGCACCTGCACGACGAGCGCGAACAACACAATCAGTACTGAACCCCCGACGACACTGGCGTAATCCTGAGTCGAGAAGCCGTCGATGACGAATCGCCCCAGCCCGCCCAATCCGGTGTAGGCCGCGATCGTGGTGGTGGCGACCACCTGAATGGCCGACAGCCGGAGCCCCAGAAGGATCAGCGGCAGCGCCACAGGCACCAGCACCCGCCCGAGCACCTGCCCGCTCCGCAGGCCCATCCCGTAGGCGGCGTCACGCAGCTCCGGGTCCACGCCCCTGATGCCCTCGAAGGTGTTGACCAGGATCGGCGGTATGGCCAGGAGCACCAGCGGAATGATCACCGGCAGGATGGACGCGGTGCCCAGCAGCAGCACGAACAGCACCAGCAACCCCAGCGTCGGCAGCGCCCTGGCCAGGTTGGCCGTGACCACCACGCCGACTCCGCCCTTGCCGGTGTGCCCGATGAGCAGGCCGAGCGGGATCGCGATCAGCACGGCCAGGGCCAGCGCCATGACCGAGAACTCCAGGTGTTCGAGCAGCCGCGCGGGGATGCCCGCCGGGCCCGACCAGTTGTCGGCCTTGCCGAAGAACTCCAGCAGCCAGTTCACGCGGACCTCCTAGCCCGGACCCAGGGCGTGAGCAGCCGCTGGGCGAGCACCAGGAGGCCGTCGGCGATGAGGGCCAGCAGCACGATCAGCACGATGCCGACCAGCGCGGGCGGCACGAACGGGTTCTGGTAGGCCCTGGTGAACAGCATGCCCAGGCCGCCCTGCCCGATCAGCGCGCCGACGCTCACGAGGCTGATGCTGGAGACGGCGACCACCCGGAGCCCGGCGATCACGACGGGCGTGGCGATCGGCAGCTCCACCTGCACCAGGCGGCGCAGCGGCGTGAACCCCATCGCGACGGCCGACTGCCGCACGTGCTCGGGCACCGCGCCGAGCCCGTCGACGACCGACGGGATGAGCACGGCGCAGGCGTAGAAGGTCAGCGGCACGATCACGGTCGTCTTCGACAGGCCGGTGAACTGGATGAGCAGCATGAAGACCGGCAACGACGGCAGCGCGTAGATGACGTTGAACACGCCCGTGGTCGGCTGGTAGAGCCAGCGCCAGCGCACGCTGGCCAGCCCCAGCGGCAGCGCCACGATCAGCGCGACGACGATCGGCACCAGCGACATGATCAGGTGGTCGCCGAGCAGGTTCTTGATGCTGTCGACCCGGCCGGTGTCCCAGTTGCGCGCGATCCACTCCCATATGGAGGGAGGTCCATCGGCCATCGCCCATAGGGAGGGAGGTCCGTCAGCCATCGGCCGCCTCCGCCAGTGCCTCGTCGAGCGCCTCCCGGGTGGCGGCGCCGACGACCTTGCCGTCCCCGTCGACGGCCACCGCGCAGCCCGACGGCGACAGCAGCGCCGCGTCGAGGGCCGAGCGCATCGAGTCGCGGCCGAGCACGAACGTCCCGTACGGCTCCAGCTCGGCGGGCCGCTCGCGCGAGATCCAGCCGACCGGCCGGTCGTCCCCGGTGACGACGAGCAGCCACGGCTCGTCCGTGGGCCCCTCGAAGCCCTCGGGCACGGTCAGGTCGTCGCGCAGGCGCAGACCCTCCGTCGAGATGAACTGCAGGCGCCTGATGCCCCGGTCATGACCGAGGAACTCGCGGACGAAGTCGTCGGCCGGCTCCGACAACAGCGTCTTGGGGTCGGCCAGCTGCGCCAGCTTGCCGCCCACCCGCAGGACGGCCACCCGGTCGCCGAGCTTGATGGCCTCGTCGATGTCGTGGGTGACGAAGACGATGGTCTTGTTCAGCTCCGCCTGCAGCCTGAGCAGCTCTTCCTGCAGGCTGGTGCGGACGATCGGGTCGACCGCGCTGAACGGCTCGTCCATGAGCAGCACCGGCGGGTCCGCCGCGAGCGCCCTGGCCACACCGACCCGCTGCTGCTGCCCGCCGGACAGCTGGAACGGGTAACGCTCGCCCATGGCCGAGTCGAGCCCCACGCGTTCGAGCAGCTCCATGGCGCGATCACGGGCCTTCTTGCGATCCCAGCCGAGCAAATAGGGGACGGTGGCGATGTTGTCAACGATCTTCCGGTGCGGGAAGAGCCCGGCCTGCTGGATGACATAGCCAATGCCGCGCCGCAACGTCGGCGGATCGATGCCCTGTACGGGCTCACCGTCAAGGAGGATCCGCCCCTCTGAGGCGTCGATCATCCGGTTGATCATTCGGAGGGACGTCGTCTTCCCGCAACCGGAGGGGCCGACGAACACAGTGATCTCACCTGTCGGCGCCTCAAGGCTCAGGTGATCGACTGCGACCGTGCCGTCCGGATAGCGTTTGGTGACGTCGTCAAATGTGATCACGCGCGACCTCTCGCGTTCGTGGCGGGGGCCGCAGCCCCCCTGCTACGGCCGCCGCATGATCTCTCAGGACGACCAGACTACGGCGATCCAGCGCACTCTGTCCCCTCGGGCCTCTGTGAAACGCTTCAGCTAGCTGCAAGATTCATGGGAAATGCCGTTCTGATAGTGCGCGGTACCTGGGTAAGTTGGCATGATTGACACCACAAACTCAGACGCCGCACCCCCCACCTCAAGCGTCCGTATTTCAGCAAGAGGATCCGGCCCCGTGACAGACTTGCTCACCGATCACCCCTCCCGGGCGGAACTGATCGCGGAGCTCTACGACCGTTACGCCGCCGGGCTGTTCGCGTACTGCGCTGACCAGCTCGGAGACCACGGTTCCGCCGCCGACGCCCTGGTGTCCGTCCTCGGCTCCGCCGCCGACGCCTGGGCGTCCGCCCGCGGTTCCGGGGCCGCCGCCTCGATGTCCGCCCGCGCCGGCGGGCAGGCGGCGCCGCCTGCCCGCGCCGCCTTATTCGCGTTCGCCCGCCGCGAGATCCAGCGCCGCGATGTCGTCTACGCGCCGCCGGTGGTCGACCCGCTGATCGACCCGGCGTCCGCGCTGGTGGAGCGGGTCCTGCGGGAGCTGCGCCCGCACCAGCGCGAGGTGCTCGTGCTGTGCGAGGTGTGCGGGCTGGACCGCGCCGAGCTGGCCTGGGTGCTGGATGTGGCGCCCGACACGGCGGACGAGCTGGCCACCAGCGCCACGCACCGCTACCGGCAGGCGCTCGACACCACCCTGGCCTGCACAGAAACCCGCGTGACCAAGCCGGTGGCCGACGTCTACGGGGCGCTGGGTGTGGCGCCGTTGCGCGACGTACTGGGGCGGCTGCCCTGGCCACCGCCACCCGCCTCTCTCCACTCGCACTTCGCTCCTCAGGTCCCGCCCGGCCGTATGGCGGCGCCGATGTTCGTCAGGCCGCTCTGGCCGGGCCCGCCCACGTGGCCGCAGCCGTTGGCTGTGGCCGACGCGGCGACCAGCACCGGGATCTTCCCGACGGAGCTACTGACGCCGCCGTCACCGTCCCGCGTGCCGGAGCACGAGGCACCCACGGCACCGATGCCCAAACTCCGCGACCCGTTCGGACCCGGCCCCGCCCTTGAGGGCCCCGCTCCTGCCGGCCTGACTTCCGAGGGTCCGGCTCCTGACGGACAGCGGTTCTTCACGCCTCGGTCACCCAGCGCGCGACCGCCCGGAGACCTGCTCTCCGGCACGCGGCCATCTGGGGACCCGCTGTTCGGCGCGCGACCATCTGGGGACGCGCTCTCCGGCAGACGACCGTCCGACGACGCGCTCTTTGGCGCTCGGCCGTCCGGCGAAGCCCTCCCCGGCGCGCGGCCGGTGCGTGATGGGCTGTTCCGCTTGCCGCAGCCCGCTTCCGAGAAGCCCGCGCCTGCCCAGCCGGCCGACGAGCCCTTGCCGAAGCGGCCGTTCACTCTCTCGGCGTCCATTCCGGGAGACGTGCTGGACGACGAGCCGATCACCGAGGAACTGCCCGCCATCGGCGACATCCTCGTACACAAGGGCGAGGCCAGGGAGCCGGGCGCCTTCTTCGTCCCCAGGACCGCCGCCAGGGAGCCCATCTACCGCCTGCCGGCCCCACTGCCGTTCCCGCCGACGGTGGACGACCTGCCCATCGTGGACGACCTGCCCGAGGATCTCCCGGACGTACCGGAGGTACCGCGAGCCCGGGTACGTCCTGGCAAGGACAGGCACCACGACTGGGCGTGGGAACTGGTCGGGTTCCTGGTCTGCGTCGCCATCGCGATGATCGTCTTCTTCGCGGTCCCGCTCATCATCGGCTAGCTGCCCAGCACTGACCGCAGATCACTCACTGCCGGCCGCTCCCGCTGCTCCACCGGCACCGCCGACAACACCATCCGCCCGGCCTGTTCGACCAGCGTCGTCCGGTGGATGCCACCACGGACCGTCACAGAGATCGAGACGGTCGCGTCACGAACCGCCCGGGATTTCCCCGCCGACGGCCGGAGCCGCCCAAGGCGCCGTCAGCCGGCCGACAGGATCAGCCCGCTGGTCGGAACACCGGTGCCCGCCGTGACCAGGACGTTGCGGACGCCGCTCACTTGGTTGGCGGAGGTGCCTCTCAGCTGGCGGACGGCCTCGGCGATGCCGTTCATGCCGTGGATGTAGGCCTCGCCCAGCTGGCCGCCGTTCGGGTTGACGGGCAGGCGGCCGCCCAACTCGATGCCGCCGTCCTGGAGGTAGTCGGGGGCCTCTCCCCGGCCGCAGAAGCCCAGCTCCTCCAGTTGGGCCAGGACGAACGGGGTGAAGTGGTCGTACAGGATGGCCGTCTGGATGTCCTGCGGGGTCAGGCCGGACATTTCCCATAGACGTCGGCCGACGACTCCCATCTCCGGCAGACCGCTCATGTCATCGCGGTAGTAGCTGGTCATCATCATCTGCCCCGCGCCCGACCCTTGGGCGGCGGCGGTGATCACGGCCGGGGAGCGGCGCAGGTCACGGGCCCGTTCGGTGGTCGTGACCACCAGGGCCACGGCCCCGTCGCTCTCCTGGCAGCAGTCGAGCAGGTGCAGCGGCTCCACGATCCACTTGGACTCCTGGTGCTCCGCCAGAGTGATGGGACGGCCGTGGAACCAGGCGGCGGGGTTCGTGGAGGCGTGCCTGCGCATGGCGACGGCCACCCGGCCGAAGTCCTCTGAGGTGGCGCCGTAGGTGTGCATGTACCGCTGGGCGAACATGGCCACCCACCCGGCGGGCGTCATCAGCCCGAACGGTACGTGCCAGCTCATCTCCAGCCCCTGCGAGGTCGGCTGGCCGCCCAGGCGGGCGTCCGGCTGCCCGAACCTCCGGCCGGACCGCTCGTTGAACGCCCGATAGCAGACGACGGTGGTGGCCATGCCGGTCGCGACGGCCATGGCGGCCTGCGCCACCGTGCCGCACGCCGCGCCGCCCCCGTACTCGACCCTGGAGAAGTACGTGAGCTCGCCGGCGCCGATCTCGCGGGCCACGGCGATCTCCTGGTTGGTGTCCTGGGTGAAGGTCACCATCCCGTCCACGTCACCCGGCGCCACCCCGGCATCGTCGAGCGCGGCGAACACGGCCTCGGCCGCCAGCCGCAGCTCCGACCGGCCGGATCGCTTGCTGAACTCGGTGGCGCCGATGCCGGCGATGGCGGCTCGTGACTTGAGCACTGACGTGCCACTCCTTCGGGTCAGGGGGCTCTGTACGGGTCGGGGTTGTTCGGGTGGGGGCCGTTCGGGTCAGGGGGCTGTGGGGAGGGTGAGGGTGATCGTGCCGGTGGCGTGGTCGCCGAGGCTGACCTTGCCGCGTACCTCGACCGTGAGCTCCCCCGCCGCCTGCGAGACGACCGTGCCCGTGAAGCTCAGCCGATCGCCCGCGTACGCCGGGACGCCGAGCTTGACGTTGATGCGCCTGATGATGGCCGCTGGACCCGCCCAGTCCGTGACGTACCGCTCCACCAGCCCCATCGTGGTCAGGATGTTGAGGAAGATGTCCTTGGAGCCCTGCGCGCGGGCGCGCTCGACGTCGTGGTGCACCGGGGTGAAGTCCATGGTGGCGAGGGCCGTGGAGACGACCACCGTGGGCGTGAGGTCGATCGACAGCTCGGGAAGCACCGAACCGATCTCGACCTGGTCTTCGGTCAACGTCGTCATCACGACTCCCCTGGCGCCCACATGGGCAGGACTAGTTCGTCGTCCAGCGCGCGATACGTCACGCGCAACGACATGCCGATACTGACGGCGTCGGTCGGACAGTCCACGATGTTTCCCACGATCCTCACCCCTTCCGGCAGCTCCACCACTGCCACCACGAAGGGCGTCTCGCGTCCCGGCACCGGGGGGTGGTGGTGGACGACGTAGCTGTAGACGGTGCCGTGGCCGCTCGCCACGGTGTGGGTGCGGTTGGTGGAGCGGCAGGCGGGACATATCGGGCCGGGCGGGTGGCGCAGCTCGCCGCAGTCGGCGCAGCGCTGGATGCGCAGCTCGCCCTGCTGGACGCCTTCCCAGAAGAAGGCCGTGTCGGCGTTGACGGCGGGGCGCAACGGGTACGGCTCGCGGCGGCCGGTCTCCGGGGGTTTCGCGGTCGCGGATGCTGCGGTCTCGGATGGCGTGGCCGTAGATGGTGCGGCCGTGGAGCTGGAGCGCCTGCCGATGCGTGGGCGAAATTTCAGGATTCGGAACATCATCTCGGCCACTGGTTCGTCCGCCTCGTCGTACCAGGTGACGTTCCAGGTGGCGAAGTAGCCCTCGCCGAGCGCCGTCCGCTTCGGGCCCACGAGGCTCGTGAAGCGGGTCGACGGGGTCAGGCGCTCGCCGAGCCGTACGTACCGGTGATAGGTCTGCTCGCAGTTCGTCGCCACCACGCCCGTGTAGCCGTGCGCCTGCAGCGCGGCGAGCATGTCGTCGACCGGCGAGCGGTCCTTGGCGTCCTGGCGGAGGCCCTGCATGGTCCAGACCTGGATCATCGCGGGCGGGGCGACCCCTTGGTCGAGGTAGGCCGGGTTCGCGTCGCCGAGGGCGGTCAGCCAGTGCCTGATCATGGGCACGTTCACCGGATCGGCCGCGGGGGTGCCGCGCATCCCCCCGAGGGCGACCTGCTTGTCCGCCAGCTCCCGCAGCTCCCTGTCCACGCTCGCGGAGTCGGTCATCGAGGGGTCGGTCATCGGGGCGGCCTCGGGAGGCTCAGGCCGAGCATCGCGATCAGCTCGCGCTGCACCTCGTTCACCCCGCCGCCGAACGTCAGCACCACCGCGCCCTTCACCCCGTGATCGGTGCGCTCCAGGAGCTCGGCCGTCTCCGGGTCCGACGGGTCGCCGTAGCGGGCCAGGATGTCGCCGATGAGCCGGCCGACCTCCTGCACTCGCTCCGAGGCGTAGATCTTGGTGGCCGACGCGTCGGGCGCGCCCAGCCAGCCGAGGTCCATGTTCGCCGCGACCTGCCAGTTGAGCAGCTCGTTCGTCCGGAAGTACGCCCGCACCCTGCCGAGCGCCCGTCGTACGTCCGGATTCTCCACCAGCCCGGTACGCCGCGCCCAGGCCAGGAAGCGGTCGTGGGTCTGGCCGAGGTTCCCGGCGGGACCGAGCGTGACGCGTTCGTGGTTGAGCTGGTTGACGATCAGGTCCCAGCCCTTGTCCACCTCGCCGACGACCATGCTCGCCGGGACGCGGACGTCGGCGTAGTAGGTGGCGTTCGTGTGGTGACGGCCGTCCATGGTGATGATCGGGGTCCAGGAGAAGCCGGGATCGTCGGTCGAGGCGATCATCATCGTGATGCCCTTGTGCTTCTTGGCGTCGGGGTTGGTGCGGGTGGCGAGCCAGATGTACTGGGCGTAGTGGGCGCCGCTGGTGAAGATCTTCTGGCCGTTGACGACGTAGTGGTCGCCGTCGAGCACCGCCGTGGTCCGCAGCGAGGCCAGGTCCGTACCGGCCTCGGGCTCGCTGTAGCCGATCGCGAAGTGGCACTCGCCGGCCAGGATGCTCGGCAGGAACATCTCCTTCTGCTCCTGCGTCCCGTACTGCATCAGGGTGGGCCCGACCGTCTGCAGCGTGATGATCGGGTACGGCACGCCGGCGCGGGCGATCTCGTTGGCGAAGATCTGCTGTTCGAGGGGGCCGTAGCCGGCGCCGCCGTACTCCTTCGGCCAGCCCAGGCCGAGCTTGCGGTCGCGGCCGAGCCTGCGGCAGTGCTCCATGTAGGCGGTGCCGAAGGGATCCTGGGAGATCTTGCGGCGGTCCTCGTCGGTGAGGCAGTTCTGGAAGTACTCGCGCAGCTCGTCGCGGAGCCTGCGCTGGTCGGGGGTCAGGTCGATCAGCATCAGACGAGCGCTCCGATCAGGTCGAGCTGGACGTCGGCGCCGCCGAGCAGGTGCGTCAGGTGCTTGGCGTGCGCGAAGTAGCGGTGCAGCGGGTACGTCACGTCGAGGCCCAGACCGCCGTGCAGGTGCTGGCAGGTGAAGAGCGCCTTGTACGCCTCACTGACGTGGAAGGCGGCCACGGCCAGGTCCTCCTCCGCCGGGAGGTCGTTGGCCAGGAGCCAGGCGCCCGACCACACGGCCACGTCGAGCGCCCGCGTGGCGATGTAGACGTCGGCGATCTGTACGGTGACCGCCTGGAACTCGGCCAGGGCCCGGCCGAACTGCTTCCTGTTCTTGATGTACTCGGTGGTCAATTTGAGAGCTCCGGCCAGCACGCCGCTCGCCTGGGCCGCGACGGCCGCCGTGAAGATCTGCCGCAGACTGGAGACCGCTTCCGGACCGGCCAGCCGCTCGGCCGGGGTCCGGTCGAGCACGATGGTGGCCAGCGACTCGCCGTTGGCGGCGAACTCCGGGTGCGCCGTCCATCCGCCGGCGACCAGGAACACCCCCTCGGCGGCCGTGACCAGCATGTACGCCGCCTCGCCCCCGTACGGGACCCCGACCTTGCGGCCTGTCAGCACCCACCCGTCGCTATTCCTCTCAGCGGCGGTCACGGGCGGGGCCGCCGGCGCCCAGCCCGGCTCCCGCAGCGCCACAGTGCCGACGCCGTCGGCCGGCGGGCGCTGCTGCGCGGGTGTGCCGTAGCGGGCCAGCGCGAGCGTGCTCACCAGCGTCGCCAGCGCGGGCGCCGGTGCGGCCCGCGCGCCGAACTCGCGGAGCACCACGGCCAGCTCGACGGACCCGAGCCCGGCGCCACCCGCGTCCTCCGGTACGCACACGCTCATCAACTCCGCCTGGCACAGCGCCTGCCAGAGCCGTTCGTCATACGGCCGGCCGCTCTTCTCGTGCGCCTCCAGCCGCTCCGGGGTCGCCTCCTTCGCCAGGAGGTCGGCGGTCAGGGTACGCAGGTCCTGCTGGGTCTCATCCAGGTTGAAATCCACTATTTCTCCAAAAGGTGTTGCCGGCCGTGCCGGGCGAACTCCCGCTCGATCGCCGCGACGTCCGCGCCGCCCAGTAATCGGATCTCCGCGCCCGCAGGACGCCACCAGACGGGGTCGGCCGTCCGCCAGCCCTCCTGCACCAGGACACGCTTGACGACCTTGTGCGAGGGGGTCTGGGGCAGGCCGTCGGAGATGCGTACGTACCGGGGGAACGACTTGGCACCCAGATCGCGGCGCCCGGCGAGGAACCCGGCGAACGCGACGGGGTCGAACGCCGCCTCCATGACCAGCGCCGCCATGACCTGGTCTCCGGCCGCCGCGTCCGGCACCGGGTAGGCGGCCGCCTCGATCACGCCAGGGAACTCCCGCAGGACCGCCTCGATGGGGGCCACCGCCAGGTTCTCGCCGTCCACGCGGAGCCGCTCGGTGCCTCGCCCGGCGAAGAACACGTAGCCGTCGGCGTCCGCGTACGCCAGATCGCCCGACCAGAACGCGCCCTCCCGCATCCGCTCGGCGTCGGCCTCCGGGTCGTTGTAGTAGCCGTCGAACAGGCCGAGGCCACCGATGTTCACCAGCTCGCCGATCGCCTCATCGGGGTTGAGCAGCCGCCCGTCCTCGACGCGGCCCGGTGGGCACGGCAGGCCGGTCAGCCAGCTGCGGATCTCGATGCCCGCCGGCAGCCTGCCGAGGCAGCCGGGCGGTCCCGTGGGGTCCGGGGTGAGCGAGATGGCCGTCTCTGTCGACCCGAACGCGTCGATCACGTGACAGCCGTACCGCTCCCCGAACCGTCTGGTCGCCGTAGCACTCCCCTCGTTGCCGAAGGCGAGCCTCAGGGGGTTGTCGGCGTCGTCGGGCTGCCGCGGGGTGGCCAGAACATAGGAGAGCACTTTGCCGACGTAGTGGAGGTACGTACAGCCGTATCGCCTGATGTCCGGCAGCAGGCCCGACGCGGAGAACCTCCGGCGCAGCACCAGCGCCGCCCCTGACGCCACGGCGGGGGCGTAGGCGGCCATGACGGCGCCGGAGTGGAAGAGCGGCATCGCGCAGTAGACGGCGTCGGCGGGGGTCAGCATCGCGGCCAGCGAGACGCCGGGGACGGCGATCTTCCGCTGCGTGATCCGCACTGCCCTCGGCCGTCCGGACGTCCCGGAAGTGAAGATCAGCATGACCAACGCGCCCGGATCAGCCGGACTCGTGCCCGGATCAGGGCTCGCGTCCGGCTCAAGGCGCGCGTCGGGATCAGGGCTCGCGTCCGGCCCCGGAAGAGGCAGGTCCGGCGTGTCCCCCGAGCCCCAGTCCGGGACGGGCGTCGAGACCGTACCCGAGGCTTCGGCGACGGACCGCGCCACCGTCTCGTAAGGCGCGTCCCACAGCAGGAGGCCGACGTCGGTGGCCTGGGCGTCGCGGGTCAGCTCCGCCACCGATCGGGTCGGGTTCAGCGCCACCAGCACCCGCCCGGAGAGCGCGGCCCCACCCAGCAGGAACACCATCTCCGGAACGTTGTCGCAGAGCACTCCCACGTGCGGCGGCCCGTCGAAGGAGCGGGCGTTCAGCCAGGCGGCGGCGGTACGGCAGGCGGCCACGACCGAGCGCCACGACCACACGCGATCCTCGAACACCAGCCCCGGACGGTCATCATCGGCCCGGGCCAGTAGCAGGGCGGCGAGTGTGTCCGCGGCCATCGACCCTCCCAGCAAGCGCTCGGTCAACAGTTCCGCAAACTAGAACAGATTCTAATATCTGTCCAGCCACGACACATCACAACAAGTCTGGATATATGCCTGTAGCGCCGCAGACATGCGTCTATGCAGGCTCTTTGTGACTCGCGAGTAACAAGCCGAGTTATCGAGAAATCAGATAACGTGTTCTCATGCGTACCCCGCAGGCGACCACCGCCGCGCCCCCCAGCGACACCGAGGGGATCATGGAGAGCCATTCCACGTCCGGCGGTCACAGCGTCCGTACGCGTAGCCAGCACCAGCGCCGCAAGCGCATCGTCCAGGCCGCCGCCGCCCTGGCCTCGCGCGGCGGCGTCGAGGCCATGCAGATGCGTACGGTCGCCGAGCGGGCCGGAGTCGCGCTCGGCACCCTCTACCGCTACTTCCCGTCGAAGATGGACCTGGTCGTGGCGGTCGTCGGCGAGGAGATCGACCTGCTGGAGAGCAGCATCCAGCGCCGTCCGCCGAGCGCCTCCACCCCGGCGGGCCGCGCGGTCGACGTCCTGATGCGCGCCACACGCGGCCTCATGCGTGAGCCGGAGCTGGCCGACGCCCTGATCCGGTCGCTGATCATGGCCGAGGTGGAGACGCCGTTCGGCGACCGGATGACGGGGCTGCTGCTGCGCGTGTCGGCCGACCTCACGCGGGATCGGGCCAGCGAGGTGCAGCTCGACCTGGCGGGGTCGCTGTCCAGCGTGTGGGTGCAGGAGCTGCTGGAGATGCTGCGCGGGCGCCGCACCTATGAGCAGATCCAGCGCCGCATCGAGATCGCCGCCGCACGGCTGGTCAACGACCTCTAGTCGTCGTCAGCCGACGGCCCTGAAGGTGCGGCGATACGCGTGCGGGGACACCCCCAGTGACGCGTGCAGGTGCTGCCTCATGGAGGCCGCCGTGCCGAACCCCGCCTGCTCCGCCACCCGGTCCACCGGCAGGTCCGTGGTCTCCAGGAGGTGTCTGGCCAGCTCCACGCGTTGCTGGAGCAGCCATTGGCCGGGGCTCTGGCCTACCTCGTGGCGGAAGTGCCGGGTGAAGGTGCGTCGGCTCATGCCCGCGTGTTCGGCCAGGTCGGCCAGCTGGAGAGGGGTGGACAAGTGCTGGAGGGCCCAGGCCCGGGTGGGGGCGGTGCCGGAGGCCGACGGTTCGGGGACCGGGCGTTCGACGTACTGGGCTTGGCCGCCATCCCGCCACGGGGGGACGATGCAGTGGCGGGCCACCTGGTTGGCGATCTCGCTGCCGTGGTCGCGCCGCACCAGGTGCAGGCAGAGGTCCACACCCGCTGACGCGCCCGCCGAGGTGAGCACGTCCCCGTCGTCCACGAACAGCACGTCCGAGTCCATCCGCACGTCGGGGAAGAGGCGGGCGAAGCGCTCGGCGTGCCGCCAGTGGGTGGTGGCCGGGCGGCCGTCGAGGAGGCCCGCGGCCGCGAGGACGAAGGTGGCGATGCAGATCGAGACGACGCGGGTGCCCGGCCGTATCAGGGAGAGGGCGTCGAAGAGCTCGGGAGGCAGCGACTCCGCGCCGGTGATGTCCGCGAAGCCGGCGGCGGCGGGGATGACGACGGTGTCGGCGCTCGCCAGCGCGCCCGCGTCGTGTTCGACGGCGATCGTGTAGTCGGCGGCCGTGGCGACGGGGCCACCGTCGAGCGTGCAGGTGATCACCTCGTAGAGCGGCTCGCCTCCCGGATCACGTGCCGTGCAGAAGATCCTTGACGGCACGCTCAGCTCGAACGGGATGACGTTCGGCAGCGCCAGTACGACCACACGATGCATGGCCCGATCTTTACACATCTTGGCCTCCGGGCCACTCGCCGCCCGATACCCCGACACAGCAGGCTTGACCGCATGAAGATGCGCGCGATCAGCCAGGACGCCCTGGGCGGACCAGAAGTGCTGAAGACGATCGAGATGGACAGGCCCACGCCGGGGCCGACCGAGGTGCTCGTGCGGGTGCACGCGGCCGGGGTCAACCCCGCGGACTGGAAGACCCGAGCCAGTGGCGGTCAGCTGGGGACGCCGCCGTTCGTGCTCGGCTGGGACGTCTCCGGCGTCGTCGAGCAGGTGGGCCTGGGCACGACCATTTACCGGCCCGGTGACGAGGTCTTCGGCATGCTCCGCTTTCCGTACGGCCACGGCGCCTACGCCGAGTACGTGAGCGCCCCGGCCCGCCACTTCGCCCCCAAGCCCGCGAACCTCGACCACAACCAGGCGGCCGCGATCCCCCTCGCCGCGCTGACCGCCTGGCAGGCGCTGGTGGACACCGCCGGGCTGACGGCGGGACAGCGGGTGCTCGTGCACGCCGCGGCGGGCGGCGTGGGGCACTTCGCCGTGCAGATCGCCAAGGCACGCGGCGCGCACGTGATCGGCACGGCCAGCGCCGCCAAGCACGACCTGCTCCGCGACCTCGGCGCCGACGAACTGGTCGACTACCGCGACCAGGATTTCGCCGAGGTCGTCCGCGACGTCGACGTGGTGATCGAGACCATGGGCGGCGACTACGGCCCGCGCTCGCTGCGCACCCTGCGCGAGGGCGGCACGATCGTCTCGCTGGCCCTCTCCCTCCTGGACGAGGGCCTGCACGCGCGGGCCGCCGAGCGCGGCATCCGGTCGGCGGCCATGCTCGTCGAGCCCGACCACGCCGCGATGAGGGCGCTGGCCGCGCTGGCGAAGGCCGGGAAACTGCGGGCCGAGCTGGCCGCCGTGCTGCCGCTGGCGGACGCGGCCAAGGCACACGAGCTCGGCGAGTCCGGCCGTACGACGGGGAAGATCGTCCTCTCTGTACGTCCCTGAGACTCGTCGATTTGTCGGTGGCGGGGGCTATACAGGGAGGCATGACTGAGCGGCCGTCGAACGAGGAGTTCCTGCGGCAGACCGACCTGATGCGGCGCGAGTTGCTGGCGCACTGCTACCGCATGCTGGGTTCGGTGCACGACGCCGAGGATCTCGTCCAGGAGACCTATCTGCGCGCGTGGCGCGCCTATGACGGGTTCGAGGGGCGTTCGTCCCTGCGCACCTGGCTCTACCGCATCGCCACGACGGCCTGCCTGACGGCGCTCGACAGCCGGGGCCGGCGGCCACTGCCGACCGGGCTCGGCGCGCCCGCGTCCGAGGCGACCGGCCCTCTGGTCGAGGGCAACGAGGTGCCGTGGCTGGAGCCCGTGCCCACCGGGATGGTCGGCGCCGGGGCCGACGACCCCGCCGCCATCGTCACCTCGCGCGACAGCATCCGGCTCGCGCTCATCGCCGCGCTGCAGCACCTGCCGCCCAGGCAGCGGGCGGTGCTGATCCTGCGCGACGTGCTCAAGTGGCGGGCCGCCGAGGTGGCCGAGGTGCTCGACACCACGACCGTCGCGGTCAACAGCGCGCTGCAGCGCGCCCATGCCCAGCTCGACGAGGTGGCGCCGAGCCTCGACGACCCGATCGAGCCGCTGACGGCCGAGCAGCGGGCGCAGCTCGACCGCTACGTGGCGGCGTTCGAGAATTACGACGTGGCGGGCATCGTGGAGTTGTTCACGAAGGACGCGGTCTGGGAGATGCCGCCGTTCACCGGCTGGTATCAGGGCGCCGAGGAGATCGGCCGGCTCATCGCGACCAACTGCCCGGCGAAGAAGCCCGGCGACCTGCGGCTGGTGCCGGTCGAGGCGAACGGGCAGCCGGCGTTCGGGATGTATCTGCGGCACGGGGATGTCTATGACGCGTTCGGGCTGCCGGTGCTCACGTTCACCGGCTCGCGGGTCAGCCATGTCGCGATGTTCTTCGACCTGGGCCTCTTCGACACCTTCGGGTTGCCTCGCACGCTGAGCGGGGCTTCCACCGGAAACTAGAACCCGTTACAGTCACGTCCAGAGCATCATTCTGGAGGCTACTGTGGGCACACCGGTGATCGTCGAGGCCGTCCGCACCCCCATCGGCAAGCGTGGCGGCTGGCTGGCCGAGCTCAAACCGCAGCAGGTGCTGGCCACCGCGCTCAACGGCCTGATCGAGCGCTCCGGGATCGACCCGGCGATCGTCGGCCAGGTCTTCGCCGGGTGCGTGACCCAGGCGGGCGAGCAGGGCGGGCATGTGGGGCGGCACTCCTGGCTGTACGCGGGGCTGCCGTACCAAACGGGAGTGACCACGATCGACGCACAGTGCGGATCGTCGCAGCAGGCCGTACACCTGGCGGCGGCGATGATCCGGGCCGGCGTGATCGACGTGGGCGTCGGGTGCGGGGTCGAGGTGATGAGCCGGGCGCCGCTCGGCAGCAACGTCCTGCCGGCCAAGCCGAAGCCCGACGACTGGAACATCGACCTACCCGACCAGTTCACCGCGGCCGAGCGGATCGCGGAGCGCCGCGGGCTGACCCGCGAGCGGCTCGACTGGTTCGGGGCGCGGTCGCAGCAGCTGGCCGCCAAGGCGTGGGCCGACGGGCGGTTCGAGCGGGAGATCGTGCCCGTCGGGCAGGTACGCAGGGACCAGGGCTTACGCGAGACCACCGTCGACGGGCTGGCCGCGCTCAAGCCGATGATGGGCGAGGGCGGCCGGCACACCGCGGGCACCTCGTCGCAGATCTCCGACGGCGCCGCCGCGGTGCTGGTGATGAGCGAGGAGACGGCCCTGCGGCACGGCCTGCGGCCCCGGGCGCGGATCCTGGCCCAGGCCCTCGTCGGCGCGGAGCCCTACTACCACCTGGACGGGCCGGTGGACGCGACGGCGAAGGTGCTCGCGACGGCCGGGATGACGATCGGCGACATCGACAGGTTCGAGGTGAACGAGGCGTTCGCGTCGGTCGTGCTGTCATGGGCGAGCGTGCATGAGCCCGACTTCGACCGCGTCAACGTCAACGGCGGCGCGATCGCGCTCGGCCACCCCGTCGGTGCCACGGGGGCGCGGCTGCTCACGACGGCGCTGCACGAGCTGGAGCGCTCCGACTCGGCGACCGCGCTGGTCACGATGTGCGCGGGCGGGGCGCTGGCGACGGCCACGATCATCGAACGCATCACGTGACATACAGGGGACGGCCGTCCCACGATCACGTCCGACACCACACGGGCCCGCCGCGCGACCGCGTCCGGGAAAATCCCGTACCGATCTCACGTTTCCGTCCCGCACACTCGACCATGTACAAGCACGCTCAACGGGGGCCCCAGGCATGAAGACGACCCGGCGCAGGCCGTACACCGAGCAGCGCCCGCAGGATCTCGGCGGTGGGGTGTGGAGCGTGCCCGTGCCGATCCCCGGCAACCCGCTCGGCTACACGCTCGTCTACGCCGTCGACTCCCCCAAGGGCCCCGTGCTGGTGGACGCCGGCTGGAATCACCCTGACGCCTGGGCGGCCCTCAGCGGCGGCCTGCGGACCCTCGGCCTTGACGTGACCACCGTCAGAGGTGTGGTCGTCACCCACTTCCACCCCGACCACGCCGGGCTGGCCGGTCAGGTCAGGGCGGAGTCCGGCGCCTGGATCGCGATGCACGAATCGGACGCCGCGCTGGTCAGGCTCATGCACGGCCTCGCCGACGGCGAACACCGCGACTTCCAGGCCGACATGCTCAGGCGGGCGGGGGCCGGGCACGAGGACGTGGCGGTCGCGACCGCCGGCCGCCCGGACACGCCCGCTCTGCCCGACCGCGAGCTGCGTGACGGCGACCTGGTGGACCTGCCGGGCCGCAAGCTGCGGGCCGTGCACACGCCAGGCCACACCCCCGGCCACATCTGCCTGCATCTGGAGGACGCCGACCGCCTGTTCACCGGCGACCATGTCCTCCCCGACATCACCCCCCACGTCGGGATTTATCCCTACGACCGGGACGATGTTGATCCGTTGGGGGATTTTCTGGAGTCGCTGGACCGCGTCGGCGAGCTGGGCCCCTTGGACGCGCTTCCCGCCCATGAATGGATATTTCCGGATGTAGCCGCGCGCGCCGCCGAGATCCGCCACCATCACGAGGAGAAACTCCAGCGACTCGGCGCCCTCCTGGCCGAGCGCGCGCAACCGCTGACCATCTGGGAGACCGCCGCGATGATGACCTGGAACCGGCCCTGGGACGACCTGTCCCCCGTCCTGCGCGGCATGGCCGCGGGAGAGGCGGCCGCGCATCTGCGCACGCTGGAGGCGCGGGGCGTGATTCGCCGCGTCTCCGGAGTCGATACGGTGCGCTTCCAGGCCCTAGAATCCTAGACATCCGATGTCTAGGGAGAAAAGTGTGGCGGTCACCGACGCAGCCATCGACAAAATCAAGCAGATGATCCTCTCGGGCGAGCTCACGCCCGGGGACAGGCTGCCGAAGGAGGCCGACCTGGCCGAGCGCCTCGGCCTGTCGCGCAACTCGCTCCGCGAGGCCGTACGAGCGCTGGCGCTGATCAACGTCCTCGACGTACGCCAGGGAGACGGCACCTACGTCACCAGCCTGGAGCCGCGCCTGCTGCTCGACACCATGTCGTTCGTGCTCGACCTGCATCGCGACGACACGGTGATCCAGTTCTTCGAGGTACGCCGCATCCTGGAGCCCGCGGCGACGGCGATGGCGACCGAGCAGATGACCGACGGGGAGATCGACGAGCTCCGGGTGATCCTGGAGTCGCTGCCCAACTCGCCCACGGTGGAGGAGTTGGTGGCCAACGACCTGGACTTCCACCACCGGATCGCGCGGGGTTCGGGCAACAGCGTGCTCTGCTCGTTCATCGAGAGCCTGTCCGGGCCGACGACCCGGGCGCGGATCTGGCGCGGGCTGACCCAGGAGGGCGCGATGGAGAAGACGCGGGAGCAGCACACCGCGATCTACGAGGCCATCGCGACCCGTCAGCCCGACGTGGCCCGCTCGTGGGCCACGGTGCACATCGCGGGAGTGGAATCCTGGCTGCGCAAGGCCCTCGACTGAGGGTAGATACCCCGGCGTGGCCGACAAACTGGAGAAATATCGCAGTAAACGCGACGCCAGCCGTACCCCCGAGCCCGTCCCCGAGGCGGCGCCGTCACCCGAGCAGGGCGACGGCGCCGCGTTCGTGATCCAGGAGCATCACGCCCGCGCCCTGCACTGGGACCTGCGGCTGGAGCGCGACGGTGTGCTCGCCTCCTGGGCGATCCCCAAGGGCCTGCCCGCCGACCCACGCGTCAATCACCTGGCCGTACGTACCGAGGACCACCCGATGGAATACCTCGACTTCCACGGCGAGATCCCCAAGGGCGAGTACGGCGGCGGCACGATGACGGTCTGGGACCACGGCACGTACGAGACCGAGAAGTGGTCCGACCGCGAGGTCAAGGTCGTGCTGCACGGCTCGCGAGCCGCAGGACGGTTCGTGCTGTTCCCGACGAACGGCAAGAACTGGATGATCCACCGCATGGACCCACCCTCCCGCGACCCCCTGCCCCCGCTCGACCCGATGCTCCCGGTCGAACGGACCCGGCTGCCACGCGACGTGGCCGACTACGCGTTCGAGTTCGCGTGGGGCGGGGAGCGCGTACTGGTGGCGATCGACGGCGGGCGTACGGAGGCGGCGCGGCGCTATCCCTGGCTGCGCCCGCTCGCGGCCTCGTTCGGCAGCCGCACGGCGGTGCTGGACGGCGAGGTGGTCACGATGGCGGGCACGGAGGTCCTGGTCTGCTATGACCTCCTTTACGACGACGGCCACTCCCTGGTCGCGCTGCCGTACACGGCCCGCCGCGCGGCCCTGGAAGCGCTCAAGCTAACCTCCGCCCGCTGGCAGACCGCCCCCGCGTGGCCGGGGCAGGCCAAGCCGGTACGGCAGGCGGCCCGCGAGCAGGGGCTGCCCGGCGTGGTCGCCAAGCGCCTCGGCTCCCTCTACGAGCCGGGCGTGTCGAAGTCCTGGCTCTTCATCCCCGCCTAGCGCCTCATCCCCGTCTAGCGCCGACCGACTCTTCCGGCATCGCGTGCAAGGCGGGCACGGCGCCCTGAGTGAAGACGTCGTCCAGGCGCCAGCGCGCGTACTGGTTCTCGCAGGGCGGCCCGCTCGCGATGGACAGCACACGCTCATCAAGATCCATCACGATCGAGTACACCGTCGTGGACAGATCGGCCTCCGCGACGTCCGGATCGCGGTGGCGGCAGATGCCGTCAGGGAAGGAGAAGTGGTCGCGCAGCGCCGCCACGATGTCCTCGACGGTCACCGCTCGTACGCGCGCCGCGTCCTCCAGCAGATGCCGCATCCGCGCGGGCCGCAGCAGCGTCAGAGCCGAGGCCGCCACCTTCTCATCATGCAGCGGGAGCGGGCACTGGAAGTGGTTGGAGTGAGCCAGCAAGCCGTCCTCCGGCAGCAGGTGCCCGAACACACCGGGCGCCACCTCAAGGTCGATCGCCTCACCTCCGGCGTCGGCGATGAGCACGTTCCCCGAGGAGACGCGGGGCACGTTGAGCGTCCTGCGCAACGCGGTGCTCATCCTCGGCGAGTTCAGCACCCCGCGCAGCAGATAGTGGTAAGGCACGCCCTCGCCGCCGGTGTCCAGGTCGGAGACGAGCAGGTTGGCGCAGACCCCGAGGCCCGCGGAGTTCAACCCGCTCTTGGCCAGCATGCCCGCCTCGGCCAGCGTGAGCACCGAGAAGCCCTCGGTGTCGCGGGTCGCCAGCAGGAACGTGACGGGTCCCTGCTCGGGGTTCCAGTCCCAGTTCTGCGCGAGCAGGGTGTGGCCGTCGCGCGTGTACTGCGGCAACACCGCCACCGAGGTGCAGCCCTCGTCGTGGTAGCCGGTCCCGTAGAGCAGTTCGGTACGCGCGTTGAGCGCCGTGATGTGCTCGACCCGCCGGCCCGCGCCCTCGGCCAGGCCCTCCAGCATCTCCGCGATCGTACGGTCGTAACCCCGGGCCACGGCGAGATAGGTGGCGCCCCAGCGCAGCACGTCGGCGTCCGACAGGCCCACGTCGTCATGGAACCTGCGCAGGTACGTCTCCAGGCTCCGCTCGACGAGTTCACTGGTCCTGCGGCCGATCTCGGCCCCCATCTCACGAGGCGTCCCCTCGACGGCGACGAGCGGCGGGCCGGCCGCCGGGTTGGGTTGACCGTACTCGATCATGTTTCCTCCAGTCGTCGAAGAACGCTGCGCACCTAGAAGCTGCCCTGGTTGAGCGGCCCCATTACCGGTCGGCCCATAACGGAGATACGGCCGGCAACCGTTTGCGCTTTAGCGGGACAAGCACCGCACCGAAGGGAGCGGAGCCTTGTGCAGCGTCCGTCGAGATCTTGGCGGGGTCAATGAGCGGGCGACCGATGCGGGCGCCCAGGCTCTGGGTAAGCCAGGGCGAGCAGGCCGTCGCGTGCGCCTGCGCCTGTGCTGCTCGTGCGCCCTGCGGCCTGATGCTGCGCGACAAGACCTGCTGGGCACGCGCACTTCATCCCATTTAGCCCGAGACGGCAGGGTTGGTCGACTGTGCGCTCGACAACACCGTTTGGAGCCATGTGACCCGCGCACCGCCTGCTCATCCGCCGCTCGCTCGGCAACCCCCGCGACCTGGCTTTCTACCTGTATCACACGCCGCGGCCGGCGCCGTTACAACGGAAGAGGAACGGAAGCGGAATGGAAGAACGGCGTCATAGCGTCCTTCTGTCCGGACCGTAGCCATGTCTTCTGCGCAATGAGTTGAAGCATGTGAAACATCAGGTCGTCGGCGTGTGCGAACGATATCAGTGCGGCGCTGTACGTGTTTCATCCCCATGTTCCAGGTGGCACATGTATCAATCGGTACATCAAGTGCCCATGACTTTGTGAAGGAGAAGAGTGTCAGTATTCAGTCGCGTGCCCGTTCGACGACGGGTTACCGGTGTGGTCGCGATGGCTCTCGTGCCGTTGATGGTGGCGGTCGGGGTGGCCTGGGCCGCCGTCACCGACAACATGTTCCCGACCGAAAGCACCGGCAGTAGCTGCCTGACCGGCATGGGCAATTCGCCATGCCAGACCGACAATCGCGAGGTCTATTTCTACATGGACAGCAGCGGTGAATACAAGCTGGAGTCGGAGGACCGGTCGATGGTAAACGCCGCCATTGACAGAGAGTACCGTCCCACGGATTTGGCCTTCCACTACGACTCGTCGCCGGTGTTCGAGGGGAGCGCGGAGACCGACATCATCTACCAGGAGGGCTCGACCGGCCTCCCGGACAGTGTGGCCGGTAGGGCGTGGTGCAATGCGCGCGGCGGCGCGCTTTACAACTGCGACCAGCAGTACATTCGCATCCGAGGCAACGGAGATTACACCTACGCGAGAGTTTGCCATGAGACCGGACACGCTGTCGGCCTGCAGCACGGCGACTACGCCATACCCATGCTCAGCAAGACCGATTCCCGCCTCGGCTGTCTGGTGACCCCTTCCACAGGCCATAACGATCTTGGCGACAATAACCGGGAGAACATCGATGGCACTTATTAGGAGGGCCGCGGTGAAGCGTCTCACGTATATCGCAACCGGTATCGGGCTCGCCGCGGCTCTCGCTGTCGCGGGATTCGCCACTGTGAATGCCGCCGACGGCGCGCCCGCGCCGCGCCGGGTCGTGATGGCCGACGGAGACGACCGCCTGCCCAGCATCACAGCGACGGACTGGGTGACGTACGCCGACCATGTGGTCGTCGTCAGCGCCACCTCCGAGGAGACGATCCCGCCCGCCCAGATCGAGATCGAGCGAGGGGAAGGATTGATCGGGCGGAAGGTGAAACTGGAGGTCAAGAAAGTGCTGTGGTCGCGGGAGGACGCGGCCCAACCGGCCCCGAAGGAGTGGGAGTACAACGCGTCCGGTTGGACCTTCACCGAGGGAAACCTGAACAGTCCGACCGCGACGGCCATATACGATCGGCCGCGCATCGAACCCGGGCACCAGTACATCCTGGCCATCACCTGGGAAGGGCGGCACTGTGCCGAGGGCGACACCCCGGAGCCCGCAAAGTGGATGGGGCTCGGCGAAGGTTCGGAGCTACCCTTCGACGGCGACACCATCGGCCAGGGTGAGATGGAAGGCCACGCGCAGAGCGCCGCCGAAGCACGCACACTAGCGGCCGACGCCGGTCCGGACACCGGACTGGAAGAGGAAATGGCAGGCAACAGCGCGGACGCCCTCGCCGCCAAACTGAAGGCGACCCAGCCTGGGGAAAGACAGCAGTTCGGACCGCCTCCGACGGCCACCTGCGGCTGAGCATCGGGTTGCCCTCTGCTCGAGGGCTTGTGGAAAGAGTCCTCCCCCGAGGACCAGTTGGAACAGGCCATCGGCGAGGCCGATAAAGACTGGCCCCTGAGTCGTACGGTGCCGCCCATTGTGCGGCGCCGTACGTGTTTCATGACTTCCGAAGGAGAAGAGTGTCAGTATTCAGTCGCGTGCCCGTTCGACGACGGGTTACCGGTGTGGTCGCGATGGCTCTCGTGCCGTTGATGGTGGCGGTCGGGGTGGCCTGGGCCGCCGTCACCGACAACATGTTCCCGACCGAAAGCACCGGCAGTAGCTGCCTGACCGGCATGGGCAATTCGCCATGCCAGACCGACAATCGCGAGGTCTATTTCTACATGGACAGCAGCGGTGAATACAAGCTGGAGTCGGAGGACCGGTCGATGGTCAACGCCGCCATTGACGGAGAATACCGTCCCACAGATCTGGCCTTCCACTACGACTCGTCGCCGGTGTTCGAAGGGAGCGCGGCAGGGCCGAAGCGTTCTCGGCTGGTGGACGCATGGCGCGGCCGGGCGGTTGAGAGGCACCCCCCCGGGCACGAATGACGAACGCGACCCCACCCTGGCCGAGATCCTGGATGCGCTGCCCGATCCGCGCAGCCGCCGAGGACACCGCTACCGGCCCGGTCCGCTGCCGGCGTTACCCCTGCTCGCCGTGCGGCTATCTAGCCGCGCTCACCGCCCACCACCACGAACATTTCACCCACAGGCCGGAGCGAGCTCACCGGCCTGGCCATGGACGGCAAGGCCACCATCGTCACGACCAGAACGCCATGAGTTCCGCGACCAAAACGCCACGATCATGGCGACCACAGCGCCATGAGCTGGTGTAGGTGAGATGCTTAAGCCGTGGTCAGCAATGCATTGAACAGGGTTGTTCCACGTCATGCCGAACGTGCTGTGACCGAGGCTCTGGCGGACACTCGAGTTGTCCTCCTCAACGGAGCTCGTCAGTCCGGCAAGACCACGTTGGTACGCGTGGTCGCCAAAGACAGAACCGCCGAATGGCGCGACCTCGACACCGTGATCAACCGGCAGGCGGCCACCACCGATCCCGAAGGATTCGTGGCGTTCCCGGACCTGATGGTCATCGACGAGATCCAGCGAGTCCCCGACCTGCTGCTCGCCATCAAGTCCCAAGTCGACCGGGATCCACGGCCGGGCCGCTATCTCTTGACCGGCTCGTCCCGTGTGCTCGGTCTCCGAGGACTGCCTGACACGCTTCCCGGACGGATGGAGACCATCGAGCTCTGGCCTTTCTCTCAGGGAGAGATCGACGGCACGCCGGACGGTTTCGTGGACGCCATTTTCGCCGAGGGCGCCGGGCTACATCACACATCGAAGGTCTCGCGAGGTGACTACGCCGAACGACTTGTCAGGGGCGGTTTCCCCGAGGCTGTCGCTCGGCCGACTGCCAAGCGTAGACAACACTTCTTCGACTCATACGTGGGCGACCTGATCGCCCGCGACGTGAGCCAACTGGCCGAGATTGAGCGGACTGACGAAATGCGGGCCCTGATTCGCCTGGTCGCGGCCCGTTCCGGACAACTCCTCGTCGGCACCGGTCTGAGCAATGAGCTCGGCATCTCGGCCAACACGGTCCGCCGCCACCTGGCCCTGTTGGAAGAGGTGTTCCTGATCAAACGCATCCCCGCATGGTCGAGGAACATCAGCAACCGGGCCGTCGGAACGCCCAAAGTCGCCTGTGTCGACTCCGGCATAGCCGCGAACCTGGTCGGTGCCGACGCGCGCAGTCTGGTCCGGCCGGGCAGCCTGTTCGGACCCTTGTTGGAGGGGTTCGTCCTCATGGAGCTCGCTCGCCAATTGACGTGGTCCGCGGAGAGAGTGGAGCTGTTCCACTTCAGGACCAAAGACAAGACCGAGGTCGACGCGGTTCTCGAAAACAGGCAGGGCCGGGTGGTCGCGATCGAGGTGAAGGCCGCGTCCACCGTACGGAGTGAGGATTTCAAGGGGTTGAGGCATCTGGCCGACCGGCTCGGGGACGACTTCGTCGCGGGTCTCGTGCTCTATACCGGCGACCAGACCTACTCGTTCGGTGATCGGATGCGGGCGATGCCGGTGAGCGCGTTGTGGGAGATCGGCTAGGAGATACTCGGGGGATGCAGATTTCCGAAATATCGCCTGATAGTGAGTCGGTGGGGCCTCGGTTGCTGGCGGTTCAGCAGGCCGCGTACGCGGTCGAGGCGAAGATCATCGAGGATGACCGGATTCCCCCGTTGAGTGAGACGCTCGATGAGCTGCGGGCGCGGCCGTTGCGGTGGGTGGGGGCCTTCGACGAGGACGAGTTGTTGGTGGGGGCCGTCGCGTGGAGCGAGACGGTGGATGAGGTGGACATCGACCGGCTGGTGGTCGATCCCGCGGCGCACCGGCGAGGGGTGGGGCGGACGCTGGTCGAGGAGGTCATGAGCCGGGCGGGCAGCCGCAGGATCGTGGTGTCCACCGGCCGGGCCAACGCACCGGCCAGGAAGCTGTACGAGCGGCTGGGGTTCGAGGGGCTCGACGAGGTGGAAGTGATCCCGGGGCTGTGGATCGCCAACTACGCCTACGGCGGCTGAACCAACTACCGCCCGCGGCGACCGAACCAGCTACCGCCAGGCCGGCTGAGCCGGCCACGCCTGCCGCGGTTGCCAGCGACGTGGCCGGGACGTTCAGCGATCCACGTGAAGCCGGTCGCGAGAGCTAAGCCGGTCGCGGCAGGAGGCCCTCGGCCGCCAGTTCCGACCACAGGTTGTCGGGGACCGGACGCTCCCAGAGCGCCGCGTTGGTCGCCACCTCCTCCGGCGACCGGGCCCCGATGACGATGGAGGCCACCGCCGGGTGCCGGAGCGGAAAGGCCATGGCCGCCTGCGGGAGCGGCACGTCGTACCTCTCGCAGACCTTGGCGATCCGTCTGGCGCGGTCGAGCACCTCGGCGGGAGCGGGCTCGTAGTTGTACGTGCCCCCCGGGGTGGAGGTGGCCAGCAGGCCGCTGTTGAAGACGCCCGCCGCGAGCACCCGTACGCCCTTGTCCGCGCAGGCGTCGAGCAGCGGGAGCCCCGACTGGTCGATCAGCGTGTAGCGGCCGGCCAGCATGACCACGTCGATGTCGGTCTCCTGGACGAACCGCAGCGGCACCTGCCACTGGTTCATGCCGACGCCGATCGCGCCGATCACGCCCTGCGAGCGGAGCTCGGCCAGCGCCGGGTACGCCTCGCTGATGGCCTGGTCGGCGTGGGCGTCCGGGTCGTGGATCAGGGCGATGTCGACGCGGTCCAGGCCGAGCCGGGCCAGGGACTCCTCCAGAGATCTCCGTACGCCGTCGCCAGAGAAGTCCCAGACGCGCTCGAAAGCGGCCGGTACGTCGAAGCCCTGCTCATCACGACCGCCCGTGGCGGAGGGGACCAGCAGGCGGCCGACCTTGGTCGAGAGCACGTAGCCCTCGCGGCCGGCGAGCGCGGCGCCGAGGCGGCGTTCGGACAGGCCGACTCCGTAGTGCGGGGCCGTGTCGAACAGCCGCACGCCATGAGACCAGGCGGCGTCCACGGTCGCGCGCGCCTGCTCGTCGCTGACCGCCTCGTAGAGGCCGGCGATCGGCGCCGCTCCGAAGCCGTGGCGGGGCAGTTCGATCATGTCGTTCTCCAGGTCAGCATTCGTCACGTCATTTCCCAGACCAGCGCGAGCCCGCCGGCGCCCTTGTCGAAGTCGCCGTCGAGCAGCCGGTTCATCTGGACCTGCCACGCCTGGTCGGCGGGATCATCCTTGAGCGCCGCTTGCAGCGCGGCGTAGTCGTCGACCTCGACGAAGTGGAACAGGTCGAGTCCGTCGCGGAAGATGCGCCAGGAGTGCACGCCGTTGGCCCGCATGACCGCCTCCAGTTCGGCGGGGATGCTCGCGTGCTCCCGGTCGTAGGTCTCCTCGTAACCGGGTTTGAGCCTGGTACGCAGTGCGATGCGTTCCATCAGTCCTGGGCCTTTCCGCCGGCGATCCGGCTGATGATGAGTGCGATCAGGATGATGCACCCATAGACGACCGGCTGCCAGAAACCGGAGACGCCCTTGAGAGTGAGGATGTTCTGGACCAGGCCGATCACCAGCACGCCGGTGAGCGCGCCGAGGATCGTGCCCTTGCCGCCGTCCATGCTGACGCCACCGATGACGGCCGCGGCGAACACCATGAAGATCCAGCCCACGCCCTGGTTGGAGCCGATGGCGCCGAGCCGCCCGGTCTCCAGGACGCCGGCGAGCGCCGCGAGCGTACCGCCGAGGATGAACACGCCCCACAGCACCCGGTCCACCCGGATGCCCGCCGCCCGCGCCGCGTCGGCGTTGCCGCCGATCGCGTAGAGCGAGCGCCCGAGCCGGAAGTAGCCGAGTCCGACGATGCCCGCCGCGAACAGTACGGCCGCGATCCAGATCGCCGCCGGCAGGCCGAGCCAGATGGCGCTGCCCAGGTAGAGGATGGAGTCGGGCAGCTCGAACAGCGTCTTGCCCTCGGTCGGGCCCAGCTGCAGGCCGTGCACGATGATCAGCATGGCCAGCGTGACGATGAACGCCGACAGCTGAAACTTGATGATCAGGAACCCGTTGAACGCCCCGATCGCCGCCCCGATCAGCAGGCAGAGCGGGATCACCAGCGGCCCGGGTAAGCCAAGCCCGAACCCGCCGGCCGACGCCGGGATCACCAGCATCACCGCGATCGCCGGGGCCATGCCGACCGTCGACTCCAGCGACAGGTCGAACTTGCCGGCGATCAGGATCATCGCCTCGGCCAGCACCAGCAGCGAGATCGACGCCTGCTGCTGGAGCACGTTGGTCAAATTGCCACCCGTCAGGAAGACCGGGTCCAGGAACGCGCCCACGATGAGCAGGATCAGGATCACCGGCACCAGCGTGAGGTCCCGGAACCTGGCGAGCCGCACCCGGGGGGCCGGCGCAGACAGTGTGGTTGTCACTCTTCAATGCCTTCCATCACGGCTACGAGCTCATGGTCGGTCCACCCACGCGGCACGTCCTTCACGACCCTGCCGTGGAACATCACCAGCACCCGGTCGCAGATGCGCAGGTCGTCGAGCTCGTCGGAGACCAGTACGGCCCCCGCTCCCCGCTCGACCGCGTCCTCGACGGCGCCGAGCAGAGCCTGTTTGGCCTTGACGTCGACGCCGGCGGTTGGGTTGATCACCACCAACGCGGACGGGTCGTCGACCAGCGCCCGCGCGAACACCACCTTCTGTGCGTTTCCTCCAGACAGGTCACCGACGGGCTGGTCGGGCCCTTCGGTCTTGATGTCCAGGTCCTCGATCAGTCGCAAGGCCTTGTTCCGGCGTCTCGTCGGTGAGATGAGGCCGTACCTGCCGAGCTTGCGGACGATCGGCAGCGTGCCGTTCTCCCCCACCGAGAGCAGCGGGACGAAGCCCTCGCGGTTGCGGTCCTCCGGCACGAAGCCGAGGCCCGCCCCCAGGGCGGCCGGTACGTCGCCCGGCCTGACCTGGGTGCCGTTGACCGTGACCGTGCCCGAGTCGGGTTTGCGCAGGCCGACCAGGGTCTCGGCCAGGCCGACCTTGCCGCTGCTGCCGGATCCGGCCAGGCCGACCACCTCGCCGCTCCTGACGGCCAGGTCGACGGCCTGGAAGCGGCCGGCCAGCGACAGCCTCTCGGCCGACAGGACCACGTCGCCGTTCGCGGCGCCGCGGGTCCTGGCCTCGTACGCCGCCGTGGCCTCGCCCGTCATCGCCGCCACCAGCTCGTCGTGCGGCAGCTCGGCGACCGGTCTGGTCATGACATGCCGGGCGTCGCGGAAGACGGTGACGCTCTGGCAGATCTCGTACACCTCATCGAGATGGTGGGAGATGTACATCATCGTCACGCCCTGCTCGCGCAGCGCCCGCATGCGGGTGAACAGCCGCTCGATGGCCGGGCCGTCCAGCCGGGCGGTCGGCTCGTCGAGGATGATGAACCGCGCGCCGAACGACAGCGCGCGGGCGATCTCCACGAGCTGCCGCTGTTCGACGTTCAGGTCGCCGGCGAGTGCCTCCGCGTCCACCTCCACCTCGTACGTGGCCAGCAGTTCGCGGGCCTTCGCCCGGAGTGTCCGCCAGCTGATCATTCCGCCGGTGGTCTGGCGGTTGAGGAACAGGTTCTCGGCGACGGTCAGCGCCGGGATGATCGTCGACTTCTGGTACACGCAGGCGACCCGCTGCCGCCAGGCGTCGCGGTCCGCGAGGGCGGGCGCCGCCTCTCCCGAGAACCGCACCTCGCCCTCGTCCGGCCGCTGAAGCCCGGTGAGAATCGACACCAGGGTGGACTTTCCCGCGCCGTTCCTGCCGACGAGCGCGTGGGTCTCCCCCTCGGCGATCGCGATGCCCGCGCCGTTCAGCGCCGTGGTGGGGCCAAAGCGCTTCACGACATTTCGGGCTTCAACATGATTTTTCATTACTTGACCTGGTTGCCCCAGAGGTTCTTGTCGTCCACATTGTCCTTGGTGACGAGCGGGGCGGGAAGCTGGTCCTCCAGACCGTTCGGCAGCTGGATGATCGTGCTGTCGTGGTCGGTCGGCCCTGGCTTGAAGGTCTTGCCGTCGATCGCCGCCTTGGCGTAGAAGAGGGCGTACTTCGCGTACAGGTCAGCGGGCTGCGACACCGTGGCGTCGATGTCGCCCTTGCGGATCGCCTCGAACTCCTGCGGGATGCCGTCGTTCGACACCACGAACACGTGCTTGGGATCGGTCGGAGGGACGAGCAGACCCTTCTGCTTCAGCACCTGCAGTGTCGGGGCCAGGTGCACGCCACCGGCATGCATATAGATGCCCTTGATATCCGGGTTCTGCTCCAGCCTGGTCTGCAGCATGGACGCGGCCTTGCTGCCCTCCCACTCGGTCGGCTCCTCGAAGACCGTGATCCCGGGGAACTTCGTCTTCATGCACTCCCGGAACGCCTCGGCCCGGTCGCGCCCGTTGATCGAGCTCAGGGAGCCCATCAGCTGGACGACCTTGCCCTTGCCGCCCAGCTTCTCGCCCAAGAACTCGCAGGCTTTCGTCCCGTACGCCCGGTTGTCAGCGCGTACGACCATGTAGACCTGACCCTTGTCCGGCCGGGTGTCGACGGTCACGACGGGGATCTTCTTGTTCGCCAGCGTCTGGAGGGTCGTGGCGATCGCGCCGGTGTCCTGGGGAGCCATCACGATCGCCTTGGCCCCTTGGCCGATCAACGCCTGAACGTTGTTGACCAGCTTGGTCACGTCGTTCTGCGAGTTCGTCGCGGGCATCAGGTCGACCTTGAGCTCGCCGGCCATCTGCGGGACGTACTTGATGTAGGAGTTCCAGAAGTCGGAGTCGGCGCGCGGGTGGTCGATGCCGACCTTCCCGCCGCCGCCTCCTCCGGCTGCTGTCTGACCTCCGGAGCCGCACGCGGTGATGACCGCGAGGAGGGCCGCACCTGCGGCTAAAGGACCGAACTTCATGGTGGGGGGTTACCTTCCTCGAATGCCTCTGCTTGACCGGCCCTCGACTGGGCTTGGCTGTCCGTCGACTCGTTCAGTTGACTGGCCGGAGCCGTAGTCCCTGCATGCCGCCGTCGACCGCGAGCGAGGTGCCGGTCGTCGCGCCGGCCTCGGGCCCGGCCAGGTAGGCGATCGCCGCGGCCACCTCCTGCGCGCTGACCAGGCGACCCATGGGCTGCCTGGCGTTCAGCGCCTGCCGCTCCGCCACCGGGTCGTCGGCCGCGTCGAGCAGCCTTCCCACCCACGGGGTGTCCGCTGTGCCGGGATTGACGCAGTTGACCCTGATGCCCTCCCGTACGTGATCCGCCGCCATCGCCAGCGTGAGCGACAGGACCGCACCCTTGGTCGCGCTGTACAGCGCCCGGTTCGGCAGGCCCGCGGTGGCCGCGATCGAGCACGTGTTGACCACCGCCGCGTGCTCCGACTGCCTGAGGTACGGCAACGCCGCCCGGGTCACCCGGACCATGCCGAACACGTTGACGTCGAACGCCTTCTGCCACTCGCTGTCGGGGTTGTCGGCGACCGTACCCTGTGCCCCGATGCCCGCGTTGTTGACCACGATGTCGATGCCGCCGAGCCGCTCGGCCGCCTCGGCCACGGCCGCGCGTACGCCGGCGTCGTCCGTGACGTCCACCTTGATGCCGATGAACGGATCACCGGGCGGGTTGATGTCGAAACAGGCGACCTTCATGCCGCGCTCGGCGAGCAACGTGGCCGTGGCGAGGCCGATACCGGCTCCGCCGCCCGTGACAATCGCTTTAAGACTCATGCGTCCCTCCAGACCTCGCCGCCGGGGAAAGTGTGGGCGGCGATCGATTCGGGGTGCATCGCCGCGCTGAAGCCCGGCGCGCTGGGGGCGGCGTACCGGCCGCCTTCGATGACCACGGGGTCGACGAAATGCTCGTGCAGGTGATCGACGTACTCGATCACCCGGTTCTCCATCGTGCCGGTCACGGCCACGTAGTCGAACATCGACAGGTGCTGTACCAGCTCGCACAGCCCCACGCCGCCGGCGTGCGGGCAGACGGGGATGCCGAACCTGGCCGCGAGCAGCAGGATCGCGATGTTCTCGTTAACACCACCGACCCGAGCAGAGTCCAGTTGCAGGTACGAGATCGCGCCCGCTTGCAGGAGTTGCTTGAACACGATCCGGTTCTGCACGTGCTCGCCGGTGGCCACCGGGATGGGCTTGATGCCCGCGGCGATGGCGGCGTGGCCGAGCACGTCGTCGGGGCTGGTCGGCTCCTCCACCCAGTGCGGGTTGAACTGCTGGAGAGCGTTCACCCAGTCGATGGCCGCGCCCACGTCCCAGCGCTGGTTGGCGTCGATCGCGATGGGGAAGTCGGCCCCGCACACCTCGCGGGCCACCCGGAAACGTCGGATGTCGTCGTCGAGGTCGGCGCCCACCTTGAGCTTGATCTGGCCGAAGCCCGCGTCGAGGGCCTCCTTGCACAGCCGGCGCAGCTTGTCGTCGTCGTAGCCGAGCCAGCCCGGGGAGGTGGTGTAGGCGGGGTACCCCTCGCGCTTGATGTCCTCGACCCGCTGCGCCTTCCCCTTTTCCGCCTTTTTCAGGATTTCTAGGGCCTGTTCGGGCGTCAGGGCATCGCTCAGGTACCGGAAGTCGATGAGATCGACGATCTCCTCGGGAGTCATCTCGGACAGCAGCAACCAGAGCGGCTTGCCCGCCCGCTTCGCCTTCAGATCCCACAGCGCGTTGACCACGGCGGAGATCGCCATGTGCATGACGCCCTTCTCGGGGCCCAGCCAGCGCAGCTGCGAGTCGTAGACCATCTCCTTGTAGAGGGCGCCCAGATCCTCGACGTCCCTGCCGATCACGTACGACTCGAGGGCGCTGATCGCCGCGGTCTGCACGTCGTTGCCGCGCCCGATGGTGAACGCGAACCCGTGCCCGGCGTAGCCGTCATCGGTCTTGAGAACCACGTAGGCGGCGGAGTAGTCGGGGTCGGGGTTCATGGCGTCGGAGCCGTCCAGCTCCCGGGAGGTGGGGAAGCGGATGTCGTGCGTCTCCAACTCCACGATCCGGTAGCTGCTCTTCTGTCCGTCGGGAGTCGTCATGCCTGGCCCACCGTCTGGCGCTGGCGACCGAGTCCCTCGATCTCCAGCTCCATCACATCACCCGCGCGCAGGTACGGCTGGCCGGGCATCCCCATGGCGACCCCGGCCGGAGTGCCGGTGTTGATCACATCACCCGGATCGAGCACCATGAACTGGCTCAGGTACCGGACGATCTCCGCCACATCGAAGATCATGTTCTTGGTGACGCCGTCCTGGCGCACCTCGCCGTTCACCGACAGCCGCATGGTCAGGTTCTGCGGGTCGGCCACCTCATCGGCGGTCACCAGCCAAGGCCCGAGCGGATTGAACGTCTCGCACGACTTGCCCTTGTCCCACTGGCCACCCCGCTCCAGCTGGAACTCCCGCTCAGAGACATCGTTGGCCACCGCGTACCCCGCGATGACGTCGAGCGCCTCCTCCCGGCTGCCCAGGTAGCGGGCCCGCTTACCGATGATGACGGCCAGCTCCACCTCCCAGTCGGTCTTCAGACTGTTCCGCGGTACGAGCACCTCGTCGTAGGGGCCCACCATGGTGTTGGCGGCCTTCATGAACACGACCGGCTCCGCCGGAACCTCCGCGCCGGACTCGGCCGCGTGGTCGCTGTAGTTCAGCCCGATACAGACGATCTTGCCTGGTCGCGCGACCGGAGCGCCCACGCGCAGCCCCTCGGCCGCGATCACGGGCAGCGCGTCGCGCTCGAGCGCGTCGCGGACGCGCGCCACTCCCCCGGAAGCGAGGAAAGCCCCATCGATCTCGGGCTCTCCGATGTCGCGCAGGTTACCGGCGCCGTCCATCACCACCGGACGCTCCTGGCCGACAGGTCCTACTCGCAGCAGCTTCACACCGCATCCTTAAGTTATACATCGGATGTATCTAGCATGATGCTGGTCGGCCTCGGTGGGGCCTGTCAAGCCTTCACGCGCGATACATCGGATCCATTGAGGCCGAGAGTGGCCGCTGAAGTCGCATTACAAACGGTTGCAGTGACTGGTAAGGGCCATCCTTTGCGCGAAGGTTCGCCATGCAGTAGTCACATACATCGGATGGCACCCTTTCCACATGGCGGACTCCTTTCACCTGCGCAACGGGTAGATCCTCGGAGGTCTAGCATAAATCGCTGGGCAGAACCCAGGCTCACCCACCCCGCAGCCTTCCCCATCCGCCTCCACCACAAGCCCCACTTAACGGGTAAACCTCCGCCAAATGCCCCCAAACACCCGATGAATCTACTCAACCTCGCACGTACGGGATGGCCCTGCCTCCCTCTGGCCGCTCTCACAACCGACCTCCGCCACTCCCGCGCCCGCCATCCCAACCCAACGACGCCACCAACCACACCAACCCCAACATGGAGGGCCGTCCGGCAAGCGGTTGGAACGTCAGCGCACGTTGTAGGTCGTAGACGGCGGGGGCGAATGGGCGATGTGGCCGCCCGAAACCTCAATGCGGTGTCCACGAACGTTCGCCGGACTTCCGCTCCTCCACTCCCCCTGCGGCAGCACACCTCCGTGGAGACCCCGACCACCACGGACCGGCTCCTTCCCCAGCCCGGAGAGGACATCCCTCCGGCCTTCTTGGGGAGAGCCCTTGGGGGGAGAACTGAAGGAGCTGAGAGAGAGCTGAGAGGGCAAGGGCTGGGCCGCTGGACGGATGGGTGGACCGGTTGGCATGATCATGGACGAGCAGACAAGATGAGTCCGCCTCAGGCATGGCAGGGCCAGCTTGCGGGCGTCGGTGGGCCGGGATGGTCAGCGAGCCGAGATGGCGGGGATCGGGATGATGGCGGGGTGGGCGGTTGACTGAGGCAGCAGCGCGTAATAGAACACGTTTCAATAAGGCGTTTAACCAAGCGCTTGATCACTCCACAGGCCCGAGGTGAGCTCGAGTGCATATTGACCTCGTCGACCAGGACCGTTACGCGACCTCCGGCCCGCCACACGAGCAGTTGCGCTGGCTGCGCGACAACGATCCCGTACACCGGCACGAGGGCGAGCCCGACTTCTGGGCCGTCACCCGATATGACGATGTCGTACAGGTGTCTCGGCGCTCGGACCTGTTCTCCTCGTCCAGGAAACTGGCGCTGTTCGACGAGGTCACCGAGGAGCAGCGGGCGCTGCAGCGGCTGATGATGCTCAACCAGGACCCGCCGGAGCACACGCGGCGGCGGTCGCTGGTCAACCGGGGGTTCACGCCGCGCACGATTGGAGCGCTCGAACAGCACATCCGGGAGATCTGCGACGATCTTCTCGACAAGTGCTCGGGCGAGGCGGACTTCGTCACCGAGGTGGCGGCTCCGCTGCCGCTCTACGTGATCTGCGAACTGCTCGGCGCCCCGGTCGAGGACCGGGACAAGATCTTCAACTGGTCGAACCGCATGATCGGCGCCCAGGACCCCGACTACGCCACCTCGGAGGACCAGGGCGGCGCGGCGGCCATGGAGGTGTACGCGTACGCCAACCAACTGGCCGCCCAGCGCAAGGCGAACCCGCGCGACGACATCGTCACCAAGCTCATCCAGCCCGACGAGAAGAGCGGCGAGACGCTCGGGGAGGATGAATTCGACCTCTTCGTCCTCCTGCTGGTGGTCGCCGGCAACGAGACCACCCGCAACGCGGCCTCCGGCGGAATGCTCGCCCTCTTCGAACACCCCGAACAGTGGCAACGCTTGGTCGCGGACCCCACGCTGGCCGGCACGGCGTCCGACGAGATCGTCCGGTGGGTGTCACCGGTGAACCTGTTCCGGCGCACGGCCACGGCGGACACGGTGCTGGGCGGCCGGCAAATCGCCGAGGGCGACAAGGTCGTGGTCTTCTATTCGTCAGCGAATCGGGACACCTCCATTTTCCCGGATGCCGAGGTATTCGACATCGGCCGCAACCCGAACCCGCACATCGGTTTCGGCGGCGGTGGGGCACACTTCTGCCTGGGCAATCACCTGGCGAAGCTGGAGCTGCGGGTGCTGTTCGAGCAACTGGCCCGGCGGTATCCCCGGCTGCGGCAAACGGGAGAGGCACGGCGCCTACGGTCGAACTTCATCAACGGCATCAAGGAACTACCGGTCGTCATGGACTGATCGCCAGCCGGCCGGCCCTGCGACCAGCAAGATCGCGGTCTACGACTGGGGTACCAAGTCGCACTGATACCAACTGCCTGGCTTGCCACCGAGGTCGGCCGCATCAGCTGGGCCGACCAGGACGAACCCGGCTTTGGTCAGCACCTTCTGGGAGGCGGCATTCTTGTGGGCGGTGGCCGCCCGTAGTGTGCGCAGCCCGTGCCGCGACGCCGCCAGCCGGCACAGTTCCCGAACGCTCGCGGTCGCCACGCCGCGGCCGGCGACGTGCTGCGCCACCCGATAGCCAAGGTCCGCGACGCGATCCTCGATGTCGACCAGGTTGAACCTGCCGAGCACCGAGCCGTCCTCGGCGACGAGTACGTAGAAAACGCAGATGCCGGCCTCCTGCTCAGCCAGCAAGGCGTTGTAACGGTCGGTGAACTGGTCGAAGAAGTCGTCGCCGCGATCAGAGATCGAGGCGGCGAAGTAGGCGCGGTTCGCCAGCTCGAAGGCCAGGACCGCCGGGGCATGACCAGCATGCAGTTGCTTCAGCTCGGGCACTGCTGGACTCTACCCAGAGGGCGCACCGAGATCGCCTGAGTTTCGGCCGCAGTACCAACCATCGGCCGTGTCAGAAGCGGAACCGCACGATGCGGGTGGAGCGCTTCATGCCCGGCAGCAGGTTCAGGAGGCGGTACATGCGGCGTACGCCCGCGGGTGCCTTGGCCATCAGCACCGGTGAGTCGTACATCGGCGCCTCGTCGACGTATTCAAGCCGCGGGTGCCAATCGGCCGGCTCTGCCGGGTCGTCGAAGCCGCAGTGGAACTGGGCGCCGTATTTGCGCAGCGTGGGATCCCATTTCGAGGTACGCCACGCCCAGACCGGCACCGTGTCGAACTGTATTTGGCCGCTGGGGAAGGCGTCGACGACGCTGGTCAGCAGCCGCCGGACGTCAGCCTCGGTCAGGTAGGGCACCAGTCCCTCGGCGATCATCAGCACCGGCCGCCCTCGGGGGATGCGTTCCAGCCAGGTCAGGTCGGTGACGCTGGAGTCGATCAGGGTGTAGTGCTCGCGCGGCGGCAGGAATTGTCGTCGCAGTTCGATGACGGAGGGGTAGTCCAGGTCGTACCAGTCGACGGTGGCGGGCGGGTCGATCCGGTACACCCGGGCATCGAGACCGCAGCCCAGGTGCAGTACCACCGCGTCGGGGTGATCGGCGAGGAAGCTTCGGGCCCAGTCGTCGTGGGCCTTGGTGCGCACCACGGCGGCGAGGCCCATCTGGCTGGTGCCGAATCTGCGGCTGTCGTAGCCGGGGTCGAGCCGGCGCATCGCCTGCTCGGCGTATTCGTCGCCGAGGATCGGGTCCGACAGTCGGTTGTCCAGTGCTTTGGCCTTGAGAACGGGGCTGAGGGTCTTCTGCACCCCGACTAGTTCGGCGTCTTTCATGACAACTACACTAAACTTATTTCAAGAATTTCGTGAAGTATGTGAATGACTTCAACCGGGCTTGGTCGGGGGTGCAGAACTCGAACGCGCCCATGGCGCAAGGCCGGCAAGGCCGCACACTGTCGCACCGATGAACGAGGAGATCCTTTTCCTGGTTGCGGGAACACCGCGCCCGGGAACCGGTGATCAGCTCGGGATTGCGCTCCCCTCACAGCCTCTGTCAATCCGCCCCGTTTCGAAGTACCGCACCACGTCGGCGGCGCACTCGGGCACCCGGGTGGTCGACACGTGCACGTCGTCAGCGACCGTGTAGACGGTGCCGCCGATGGCGCGCCGCGTCTGCAACGTCCAGTCGTAGACGGACATGAACTCATACAGGTGCCCCGCCAGCACCAGTGACCCGCCGCTCCGCTTCAACGTGGCCTGCTGCACCGGCAGCGGCCAGCCGGCACACATGACACCCAGTCCCCAGGATCGGCCGGTCGCCGGATGGCGCTTCACGAGCTCCTGGTAGGTACGCCAGGCGGTGTCGAAACCGGCCCGGCTGCTGTCCTCGTTGCAGGCGACCGCCCAGTTCATGGTCATGTTCAGCATTTCGGGCGCGCCGGGCACGGGCGTACCCATCATCGAAGCGCCCAACAACTCCTTGACGGTGGGCGGGGCATTCGTGCCCGTCGCCGTCCGCAGTTCGGCCAGTGCCTTGCCCGCGAGTACCCACTCGGTCGAGTTGCGCTTGGCCAGGTCGGCGACGGCCGAGCCGTCGATGGGGCGCGGCAGGTCGGTATAGGTTTTGGGACTCTTGTCGTAGTCGCGGACCAGCTGGGCCACCTGCTCGCGCACCTGCCGGGCGGTAGCACCGAGACCATAGGTCTCATCGCGGCGGGCCAGCCACGCGGCCATGCGCCCGAAGTCACGCTCGGCCGCCTCCGCGCTGTCCTTGACGTGCTCGTCGAAACGGGTCCACGGCGGCGCCACGCTGTCCAGGAAGGCCCGTCCGGTGTGCTCAGGGAACAGGCTGCGGTACACCATGCCCAGATAGGTGCCCCAGGAGAAGCCGAGCAGGTTGAGCTTGCGCTCACCCAGCGCGGCCCGCACCAGGTCCAGGTCCTTGGCCACGTTGCCGGTGGTGAGCTGACCGAGGAAGGCGGCGTCGGAGCCTCCGCACTTCTGGTTGGCGGCGACCTGGCCGTCGTAGATCTTCCTGGCCGCCTCCTTGGTCAGGGCGCCCGGCTCCTGCGGGCCTCCTGGCAAGGTGGGGCAGGCGACCTTGGTGCTGTACCCGACACCGCGCGGGTCGAAGCCGATGATGTCGTATCGCTCGTTGAGCTTGGCCATCTCCTCGTTCCTGAGCGCGGCCCGCAGGATCGGGTCCAGGTATCCGCTGTTGCCCGGCCCTCCTGGCAGGACGGCGGTCGCGCCGAGCCGGTGGGCCTTGTCGGTGGCGGCCAGCCGGGTCACCGCGAAGTCGATCTTCCGCCCGCCGGGGTCGCGGTGGTCCAGCGGGACACTGACCGTCCCGCACTCCAGGCGCTTCATCAGCGTACGGAAGGCCGGAACCTGCTCCTGCGTCACACGCAGGCTCCGGATCACCTCATCGGAGTAGTCCGGGCAGGATTTCCATTGAACGGACGATACGCCGGAGCTCGGGCTGGGGTTCGCGGTAACGCTCGCGCTCGGGCCGGCCTCAGTGGTGGCGCCTGCCGCGGAAGGATGCGCCGCCAGCCCTGCCAGCGCCAATGCCATTGCCGTCAGTGATCTTCGGTACGTCATGCGGACCAGTTGTAACGCAGTGGTTGTTTCTTTCCTGTTTCCAGGAAAAATGGCCGCCGGGCCGCAGGCACTCGCCCTGTGGGGACTCCTCTCCCAGGACGTGAACCCGCGACCGCCCTGACAAAATCACCCCAAGCTTAACGAACAGGAACTCGGCGAGTAGGCGGCCACAACCGACGATCACGCGTCGCGGCCGCCCGAGAACATGTTCCCGGACGGCCGGAGGCCCCTATTTTCCGATGTCCGCTAAACGCCCGGCGGGCTGTCCTGGGCTCCGCATTATCGAATGCTGGAAGGTCATGAGTAGCAGCGTTTGGGTGCCATCTCAGACCGTCGCAATTCCGGCCGGACGACACATGGAGGGTTTCTATGTAAACGCGATCGAAGTCCCGCCGCTCCGTTCGCCGGCGCATTATCGGCGCAGCCCTCGGCGTACTGTTCGCCGACACGATCGCGACCGTCGGCACGTCACCCGCGTCAGCCGAAGGCGATGGCTGGATCTGGATCGGCGTAAGTGCCGACAATCGCGTAGACGTCCAGCAAAACTCCGGCAATAACGGGAGGTATCACATAGACATCTGGTACGCCTCGAACGGTGCGCGGTTCGGCGGCACCGGTGACTACCAATACGCAGGTGGCACCAGAGGCCAAAAGTTTGGCTCGCATTCGCCAGTCGCCGGCAAGCGGCTCTGCGCTAATCTCTGGTATTACAACCCTAGTACCGCAGACTGGGAATCTCACGGCTCCCCCTGCCACACTTATTGATGCCGGTGGCTGCATAGCACATGGGTCGCCCTAGCAACCTGAAACGGCCTGCCAGCGTTCCCTCGGACACGCTGGCAGGCCGCCCTCCTTACCAACGACGGCAAATCGGCCATGGCCGCTCGGGAATTGGGAGATGCAGTCGATACTGGGCGGCCGCGTTTCGCACGGCATGAGACTCTCGGGCCTGGTGGCTGATGTGGCGTATGGGCGGCTTCGCCCACACCAGGTAACCGTCGGCGGCGGGCGAGCGGCTCTGATGCGGGTCGTCTCGCGGGCGCCTGGTCGCCAGCCCTGCTGGATGAGGGTGTCCGCCACCTGGTGGAGCAGGTCGGCGGTCTGACCGGGGATGACGTCCCGGCGGACAACGACGATGCGCCAGCCGAGTGCGCGTAGCTCTGCGCGGCGCTGCTCCGGAGTTGGTCCGCGGCCGACGTGTGATGTTGCTGACCGTCATATTCGACCGCAACCTTGGGTTGTACGGCGGACGCCCATGAGCAAGCCACCGTCAAGGGGGCCGGTAGCGCGCTGAGCGGTTCCGAGCCAGCCTTAGCGTGGCGAGTTGGACGGGTTACGGCTGATGCCGTACTCGAGTCTGCTCGTCGTAGGAATCTACTCCGGTCCGGTGGTCGAGGTGGTTGCGGTAGCGACCACGCCTCCGGGTAAATTTGCCAATTGGAGGCTTGCGTGCCTGCCCTCGATTAAGGTCGAGAGCAGGCACGCCGCTCTATGGCGTTCTGACAAATCTAGCGACCGATGCAGGGGGCCGAGATCAGGCGGTCTCCGCCAATGCCGCTGGCCGCAACAGATCGATCGCACCTATGATTTCGACCCCTAGCAGGAAGCCGTTTTCATCGAAATCCAGAATGACTTCCCCTTTAGGTGGGCGCGCTACGATAACTTGCTCCACCGCCTCGCCAGATTTGATTACCGGAGCAAGGTCTATGTAGGCGGCATCCGCTTCTTGGTCGTGCTTGATATGTGTGCGCATGATGTGCCTTTCGGATGGGCGCCGCAGGTTAGCGGTTCGCTTTCATACGGCGCCATGTTCCCTAGGAGTGCGTCGTCTCGTTTGAGGCTACTTCTTTTTCTTCTTGCCCTTCTTCCCTCCTCCGCTATTCCAGCCGGTCGAGACGACCTTGCCGGTCTTGGTGTTCGTCACTACCCAGACGTTGCGCCCAGTGTGTTTCGTAGTCCCCGCCCTGTTGCCTTTGGTTTTCGCAATCGACCCCGGCGTCCGAATCGATCACGGTTACGTAGCGTGACACCGAAAGAGACGTCCAGCGAGTGATGCTGGTCGCCCTTGTAGGTGAACGACGGTGACTACCACAGCCTCCGGATGATGTTGATCGCCTCCACCATGGCGTCGATCTTCTCCCGCGGCCGTCGGCACGCCCAGCCCGAAGGCCCGGAACACCTCGAAGGTGTACGCGTACGCCGGTCTTGGGGTGCGGGGGTGAATCCTTTGATGGGGTTCGCGTCTCTTATACCTGTACCCGACAACAGGGTCGGGACAGGTCAGGAGGTTGTCATGCTCGTTGGTATCGTCGTCGTGGCGGCCGTGCTCTTGTGCGCGTGCACCGTCGTGGTGCTGCGTCGGCGGAGTCGTTCGCGTGGCTGAGGTGAGTTGGCCGGTCGAGCAGCTGGTCGTCGCCGCGCGGGATGGCGACGTCGAGTCCATCGCCGCGTTGGTGTCCGGCGCGCACCCACACGTGCAGCGATTCGCCCACTTGATGTGTGCCTCGCCGGAAGATGCGGAAGACGCCGCGCAGGAGGCGTTGATCATCCTGTACCGCAAGATCGGGACGTTGCGGGCGTCCCGTGCGCTGGCGTCGTGGATGTTTCGCATCGTCCGCAACGAGTGCCTGCGGCGGTCGCGGCTGCTGGTGCAACGCCACGAACCGGTCGTGGACGCCACCGTGTGGTCGGCCGAGGAGGAGGTACTGCGGCGATTGGAAGCCGACCGGGTAGCGGCGGCGATCGCTTCTCTGCCCGCTGATCAGCGGCGCGTTTTGATCATGCGCGATGTTCTGGGCTATCGCGGACGGGCGGTCGCCGATGCGCTCGGCCTCAGCACCGCCGCGATGAAGTCGCGCTTGCATCGCGCCCGCGCCACGGTGCACCACACGCTGCAGGGCACGTCTGGCACAGCCATGGGAGACAACGATGACTGACGATCGCAGCTTTGCCAGCGCCTCTCTGCCGCGGCACCTGGTGCGCGGCGTGATGGGGTTCGGCGCGCTGGTCGCTTCGGTCGCCCTGATTCCGGTGGTTGGACTGGGTAGCCTGCTGCTCGCGCCGGCTGGTCTGCTCGCCCTGCGAGGGTGTCCGACCTGCTGGGCCATCGGTTTGATACAGACCATTTCGATGGGCCGGGTGCGGCGCTCCTGCGTAGATGGCCGGTGTGAACTGACCCTGGCCCCCTCTCCTGGATCGCACCCCGCCGACGACAGCTCGTAAACCCGATGCCGCAGATCTACTTGTCCGGTCTCGGAAATCGTGTCGGTGGTTCCCGGCACCTCTACCGGATTGCCACGTGCGCCGTGTCAGGGAGTCGGGAGAAAACGCCTAATACCCGGGGGCGCAACCTCCGGATTTTCGGTGCTCCACCACAGCTCGCCGTCGACCGTCAGGTACGGCACCCAGTAACGCACCGGGGCACCCGCGGCGAGCGCGTCGGCCACCTCGGTGAGGTAGGCGCCGAGCGTGGGCCAGGCAGCGTCGAAGTCGCCGAGGCCATCGTGCGTGGTCCAGCCGACCCGGCCGTACCCGGGCCCGGGCCGCAGGTCGATCACCTGCGCATCGCCGTCCGCGGCGGCAAACGGCACCCATCGCTCGTGCCACCATGGCTCGGCGCCCGGCTGGTGCGGGGTGAACCCGTCGACGCTCGCGGCGACGTCCATGCACATGCGCCAGTGGTCGACGATGCCGGTGGTCGACAGCGGCGGCCCTTCGGGCAGGATGTTCGCCCAAATGCGTTGGCCGTCGTGGCGGCTCAGCGACTCGACGAGCTCAGGCGGGAAGGCGAGCCCCAGCGCGGCTTCGGCGGCGGCGACGTCGGCCGGGTCGGCGGGTGGAGCCAGCGCGGCCGCGCTGGCGGGGGTATGTCGCGCCAGCCACTCCTCGATCCGCGCCCACGCTTCCGTCACCATGCCCACACACCCTAGCTTCCCTCGTCCCAACACCAGCACCCCCTTTACCGCGCACAACGGACGACGAGACTTCCGGAATGGTCTGGTATGGGTGGCCTCACCCGTACCAGGTAAGCGTCGTCGTCGGCGGGCGGCTCTGATGCGGGCGAGGATGCGGGTCGTCTGCCGGGCGCCTGGTTGCCAGCCCTGCTGGATGAGGGTGTCCGCCACCTGGTGGAGCAGGTCGGCGGTCTGGCCGGGGATGACGTCTCGACGGACGACAATGACCCGCCAGCCGAGTGCGCGTAGCTCTGTGCGGCGCTGCTCATCGCGGAGTTGGTCGGCGGCCGACGTGTGGTGTCGCTGACCGTCGTACTCGACCGCCACCTGGAACTCCGGCCAGCCGAGATCGAGATAGGCGAAGCGGTCGTCCGCCAGGGTTACCCGGATTTGGGTGGTGGGCCTGGGGAGGCCGCCGTCCACGAGGATCACGCGCAGCCAGCTCTCCCGGGGCGAGCCGGCACCTCGGTCAGCGAGGCTGAGCGTGTCGCGTAGGTGCCATGAAGTGGACTGGTGCCAGAGGGCCTCCAGGTCCACTCCGTGGCGGAGGAACTGGTCCAGGGCGGCCACGGCCTCCAGACGGGGAAGCCAGCGGACGCAGTCGAGAGCCGTGCGCTCCCGGGTGGTGAGGCGGACGCCCTTGTGCTCCGTGATGTCGTCGACGGGCAGGGCGGTCACGTGGGTGACGCAGCCGGGGATCGCCAGGTGACCGGGGGCGATGAGCTCCACCGGCCAGTCGTCTTCGGTGGTGTCGAGGCTCAGCACGTGCAGGCCCCAGATGTGGGCGGCCGTCCGGCGGCACGCGACCGCCTGGGGAATCAGCCGCGTAATGCGCAGGGCACGTTCGAGCAGCGAGGGTTCGTTCACGCCGTTCAGAATGAGGGAGCAGACGATGGGCAACAGGCGCCGAATCCGATTCTGTGGGTGAAACAGATCACCCCGGCCGCACCGGCAAAGCGGTCATCGACTGGCTGAACGCGCGCGGCCCGGCCTGGAAGAACACTGTGCAGATCATCGCGATCGACCCAGCCGCCTGCTACCGCACAGCCATCCGCCAGGCCCTGCCACACGCCGTCATCGTGGTCGATCACTTCCACCTCATCGCCCTGGCCAACAAGGCCGTGACCGCCGTCCGTCAGCGCGTCACCCGCCAGCAGCGAGGCCGCGCGCCCGACCCCGAATGGGCCAACCGCCGACGCCTGCTCCGCGCCCGCGAGAACCTGACCGAGCAGGCCTTCACCCGCATGTGGAACGCCCTGATCGACCACGAACCCACCGGACAGATCCTCACCGCCTGGATCGCCAAGGAAGAACCGCGCTCCCTGTTCGCCTGCGCCCGCCAACGAGCTCCGCGTGCGGTGATCTCCCACCGGCAGACTCCACCGACAGCTCAGCCAGCAGGCGGAGGCCAGTATTTCAAGACTCGTTGAGTTCTTGCTGAAGGACTGGCAAGCGATCTATTTCGCGCGCGACCCTCGAAAGAAGGTGGACGACCTCGGAGCGATCGTACCCTCTTTGGCGGATTGCCCAGGAAAAACTCTTCTCCTGCATATCATCCGTGGCTATCGCCGGCCCTTGTCCTTGCAAGTACCTGACGATACGATCTAGATAGTCATCTACCTCGCCTTTGTCAAAGCTAACGCTAAATCGTCGAGGCCGAAGTTTGCGATCACTCAGCATAGCCAGGATGTACTGAATGTCTCGCGCGCGATCGTCTCGAACCCGATCTCCAAGAATTGCACTGGTGGGCACCTCGGCGTCTTTCTTGTCCACGAAGGCGTTCCGCCAGAGGATGCGATAGATGGGGACGAGGAACAGAAAGAGGAGCAGCCACCACCAGCTGATGCCAAGGAGGCCTTCGACGATGAGTGTGACGATGGCGCCGGGAACGAAGCATAGGGCGAGTAGGATTGAGCGCGCAATTCCCGGTCTGCTCATGTTACATTCCCCTCCGTGGCAGCTTCTGAAATGGAGGAGCCTTAGCCCCACCATCTCAGAGCATACCCTACTTCAACCTTTTTAAATTTCTTGACATGCTTGGCAGTCTTGACCCCCGTCCGAGGCCGCCCATATAGGATTTCTGCTTGATTACAGCATGTTTTCCGATCAGTTTTCCACCTTTAATAGCTCCGCATCCATATTTGGTGCTCAATCTGAAAGCATGAAGGGCTCGGGCGTGCCCCACTACCCCATTGATTGCTCCGGATACCGCTCCCTTGGCAGCAGCTTTGAAGTAACCGCCAGCAGGCGGGTGACGCCCTGGGCGGGTCAAGGAAACGGGCCGGTCGAAATACCGGCACCGCGCCTTGGCCCGACCCTACTCGTCGAGGCGCAGGCCGCAGCGGGCTGGTCGGCCGATCGTGAGAGGGGTGAACTCCTCGGCAGGACAGGACGCCCAACAAGCGGATGCCAGTGGCCGAAAGGCAACGGGACCTGCGACGGCGCAACTGCTTCTTGAGGCCGTCCGTCGCGGGAACCGGCCGGATGCCGGACACAGGGTCCGGGCCCGAAAGGGCGCTGACGTGGACAGGTGAGCCTTTGAATACCGAGGTCGAGGGCCTTTCGAACCGAGAGGCAAGTTGGACACCATCACGGTGAACGGACCCGAGGGCATTCTCGACTGGCCGCCCAGGCCACCGTCTCCCGTCGGCCACCCCGGCCCGCACGGAGCCCTTCGACACCGCCGCCCGCGCCCGCCGCCAGCACAGCTACGAGGCACCGGCCGACGTGCATACCGGCGAGGACGAGCTCGGAGTCTGGTACGACGAACTGCGGACAGGAGACGGTGACCTGCGAGCGGGGGATGGCAGCCTCCTTGTAGCCCCACGCACGCAAGCCGTCACGCCGGGACACCCCCAGCCGCGCACAACCCACACAGGATCAGGCAGAGGCTGCCACCGCGCCTGATCCCAGCACCCGACTCTCGCGGAGCTCCCGCGGGCGCCAACCGGCGCGCACGTGAGCGCATCGGGAGCCTCGTAGCCGCCGACCACGAAAAGCCGGAATGGTGTATCGCCCAAATACGGCAGCCGCCATTTGCTGCGCGGGCTGGGACGATGCGGTCCTGGTCGATGCCACCGCACCCTTTAACTCTCTCCGTATCGCTCCATCAGCCAAGAACAGCAAAAAATGATGGCCGAAGCTACGAAGAATTTAGATTGACTGAAGTGATCTCCAAAAAGAAGGGGATATGCCAGCCCGGAAATAAATGCCAAAATTCCAAGCAGAAAGAATGCCAATGAAGTTCTCTTTGTCGCGCTCATGACACTCCTCGGCGAGCGACAATGTATCGCGAGCATGGATTCAATGCCCGCGATACATTGGAAAGTCCAGTCAATTAGCCTTGCCTATCAGAATGACTTTATGGCTTGATCATTTCCTCCGCTTCGGCTTGTAAGATTTCGACTTTACAGCCTTCGCATGTTTCGCTGCCGATGGGAACGCCTTTTGAGCCGCCTTCGTAAGCATCTTCTTACCGACGGCTCTGGTAGCGGCTCCAGCAGCAGCACCACCTATCCCTGCACCGCCCGTAGCGCCGGCAAACGCGGCCTTGAGTATGTCTTTGCCTGACGCCTTGCGGCTTCCCAGCCATTTAGCCACAGCGCCTGCAGCAACGGCGCAGGCTGCCGCCGCCACTCCCACTGTAGCGAGGCCGCAACGAGCCCGACACGGTGTTCATTGACGAAGCTGCCGACTTTCTTAACCCAGTCCCATAGGCGGCCGTCTAGATCGGCTTGTGAGATTGGGTCACAAGGATAGCTGTAGGCGTTGTCACCGCCAATGTCGACCGGGTCCACTTGCAGGAACCGGCCCGTCGTGGAGTTGTACAGGGGAACCCCCATGACGACGATCCCGGCGAGCGCGTCGGCGGAGCGCTGGGCAGCGCCGTGCCAGCCGTACCTGGCGGGGTTGGAAGAGTTCTCCGTGCGGGGGGTGCCGTATTCGGTTTGTTCGAAGTAGGTGTCGACGCCGGTGGTCGTTGAGGCGTTGTCGAGCGTGGCCACGACGTCGCCATGCAGGTTCGCGGGTCGTAGGGCAATTTTGCCGCTGGAGGACTGGATGGCGACCAGGTCACCGGCGAGCCCCTCGATGTTGTGGGTCCAGGAGCCGTCGGCTTCGGCAATCCACACGGGCTCGTCACTAGGCCCGTCGTAGTGGTTGGTCATCGTGCCGGGCCGGGTACCACCGATCTGGTTGGTGGAGCGGACTCTGCCTTCCAGGTCGAGGGTGAAAGTCCGGGTGACGCCCGCCTGGGTCATGGAGGCAACCAGATCGTTGGCGTGGTAGCCCACGGTCAGGTCAGCGCCGCCGGAGAAATGCGCGGCCGACACTGTGGTGGTGCGTCCGAGCGCGTCGTAGGCGTAGCCGGTGTTGGTGAGCCTGTCGGCCTGGTCGTAGCTGTAGGAGGAGGTGGCGGCAGGAAAAAATGTCGTCTTCCAGAAGCCTGAAATGGTGCATAGCCCGGCGTCGCCTATGAAGAGAATTCACGCAATCCCGGGAGAACGTCAACAGCAAGTCGTTCCATTTGCTGACGGAAGTCCGCCCCCACAGGCATGAGATTCAATGAGGTGAATCCCAACCGTACGAACCCCACCAATCCCTCGACCACCTCCTCCGCCGACCCCGCCACCGTCGAAGGCGAGCCTGAGGAGCCGCCGACCGAAACCGGCACGTTGTACACGCACTCCACCTCCCGCCCCACCCGACCAGCGGACGCCAGCACCCGATCCCGCATACCCGCCGCGACCGAAGGCGGTGCGAACCCCAGTGAAGGGATCCACCCGTCCGCCAGTTCCCCGGTCGCCGCCAGCGCACGGTTGCCGTACGTCCCCAACCAAATGGGGATCGGGCCGACAGGCTTGGGCTCCAGCGCGGCATCGAGTGTGTGATAGCGGGTGCCCTCGTACGTGAGCGACGGAGACGACCACAGCCCTCGGATGATGTGAATCGCCTCCACCATCCCGTCGACCTTCTCCCGCGGCGTCGGCACGCCCAGCCCGAAGGCCCGGAACTCCTCGTCCGAATAGCCGCCCCCGAGCCCCAGGATCAGGCGGCCGCCCGAGAGCCGGTGCAGCGACTCCGCCATCTTGGCCACCATCGCCGGCGGCCGATACGGCACCCCGAGGACCCGCGTGGCGACGCGGATCCGCGAGGTGGCGGCGGCGATCCAGGTGAGCAGCGTCCAGATCTCGTACGTCGGCGACGTCCCGCACGGGTGGTCGGACGTCGAGACGAAGTCGAACCCCAGCTCCTCGGCCAGCCGCGCGTCCCCGACCGGATCGGCGCCGGGAGCCGCCGAGGCCGAGATGCCCACGCCGAACATCGCACCCGACATTCCACTCGACATCGCGTCCGCCTCCCATCATTTGGTTTACATGGAACCTAAAACCAATGTTGGTTACACGTCAACTAGTCTGGGCGGCATGGGTGACCCGCGTTGGTTGGATGAGGCGGAGTTCCGGGCCTGGCTCGGCTACCGCCGGATGCGGCTGCTCCTGGACGCCCAGGTGAGCCGGGATCTGCTGCGCGACTCGGGATTGTCGGCGCCCGACTACGACGTGCTGTCGTCCCTGTCATCGGCCGAGGGACGTCGGGGGCGGCTCACCGAGCTGGCCGAGCGGATGCTGTGGTCGAAGAGCAGGCTGTCGCGGCACATCTCACGGATGGAGCAGCGCGGCCTGGTCACCCGTGAGGAGTGCGAGAGCGACGGCCGCGGCGCCGTGATCGTGCTGACCGAGGAGGGAATGCGGGCCATCGAGGTGGCGGCTCCCGATCATGTGGAGTCGGTACGCCGCCACTTCATCGACCTGCTGACGCCGGAGCAGATCGAGGTTCTGGGGGCCGTCGCGGAGACCGTCCTGACCCACCTGGGGGAGAAAAGCGACTAGGAAACCCAGATGGGGCTCCAGTCGGCCACCTCGTGGAAGCGCCGCAGCTCGGAGAGCCCGGACAGGATGCCGCTCCAGCTCGCGTAAGGCGGGCGGTCGAAGCCGCTATGCACGATCGTGAGCCGCGTCTTGCCGCCGGACTCCGCCAGCTCCCAGGTGCCGATCCCGACGCCGCCCCAGTCGACCGACAGCCGACGCCCCGGCTCCAGCTCGACGATCTTCGCCGGCTGGTCGTTGTTCGCCAGCCCGCCCATGGCGAAGCGGCCGCCGACGTACGGCTCGATCTCGATCGGGAAGCCGAACCAGCGGGTCACCGACTCCGAGTCGATCAGCGAGTCGAAGACCTTCTCCGCCGAAGCGGCGATCAGCACCTCCGCTCGCAGGTCGGAGGAGGTGAAGTCGGGCTTCGGAGTGAGCGGGCGGCCGTCGAAGTGCTCGGCCAGGTTCGCCAGCATGAGGCACCAATATGTCTGGATCACCCCGCGAATCGTCGCCTCGGTGAGCGCCTCCTGGAAGTCGAAGTGGGTCTGCGAGACGGACACGATGGTGGTCTCGGGGCTCTCCTCCTCCAGGCCGAACTCGACCGTGGTGTCCACGCCGTCCAGCAGCCAGGAGAAGCGCACCGTGTGGTCGTCGACGTGCAGGGGGCGCTGGTGCGGCGCGTCGCCTTCGGGAGTATGGCGGCCCCAGAACGCATAGCGGTCCGGCAGCTCCACCTCGGCGTGCTCGGCCAGCCAGAGCCGCATCGTCGCGGCGTCGGTCAGCGCGTGGTGCACCTCCTTCACCGGTGCCTGGACGCGGGCGCGGACGGTCATCGGCTCACTCATGTTCATCTCCCTTGGGGTAACAGGCCACGACGAGCTTGAAGGCGTCACCTTCCGCTCCGCCGTACCTCGTGAACAGGTCCTGCAGCATCCCCTGCAGCTCGTGCAGAAACTCCTGACGGTTCTCGGGGCGCACGTGAATCTCCCCGGACAGCCCGATAGACGGCAGCTCCGTCGCGGTCCTGTCGAGGCTCGCGATGTCGGCCTGAACCTCCTCCATGAGGTCCAGCAGGTAGCCCAGGCTCAGCTCGTCCTGCACCCTGCGCACGCCGATCCGGCCGACCAGACGGGGTGACAGCCAGTACGCGCGAGCGCTGGCCTGGTAGATGCCCTCGTGGACACCGCGCACCTTCCGCTCCGACACCAGGTCGACCAGGCCGGCGTCCACCAGCCGTTTGACGTGGTAGTAGACGCGCTGTGGCGTCTGACCGAGCCGGGACGCGACCTCGGTGCAGGTGCGCGGCTCGGCCAGCTGCCGCAGCACCTCGACGCGCTGCGGCTTGAGCAGCGCCTCGGCCTGCTCGATCTGCTCTAGGTACAGGACATCTCTCATCGCAAAAACAATCCTTTATGTAAAACAGGATTTTGTCAATGGGCCATGCTCGAAGGAGCACCGTCGATCGGGTGGGTCAGGCCCAGGAGGGGGTCAGGGCCAGGAACTGTCCTGGTCGGGGTCGCCGCCGTTCGACAGCAGGCGCAGGTCGGCTTCGACCATCGTCGCCACCAGCTCGTCGAACGGCATCGTCGGCTCCCAGCCGAGCTGCACCCGGGCCTTCTTCGGGTCCGCGCAGAGCAGGTCGACCTCGGCGGGCCGATGCAGGGCCTGGTCGGTGACGACGTACTGTTCCCAGTCGAGGGAGGCCGCCGCGAAGGCGGCCTCGACCAGCTCGCGGACCGACTTCATGCGCCCGGTTCCGATCACGTAGTCCTCGGGGGTGCCGGCCTGGAGCATGAGGTGCATGGCCCGTACGTAGTCGCCCGCGAAACCCCAGTCCCGCCTGGCCTCCAGGTTGCCAAGCCGGAGCTCGGTGTCGAGGCCGAGCTTGATGCGCGCCACGCCGAGCGAGACCTTGCGGGTGACGAACTCGGCGCCCCGCCGGGGCGACTCGTGGTTGAACAGGATGCCGGAGACGGCGTACATGCCGTAGGACTCGCGGTAGTTCTGCGTGAGGAAGTGCCCGTACGCCTTGGCCACGCCGTACGGCGAGCGCGGGTGGAAAGCGGTGCGCTCCGTCTGCGGCGTCTCGCTGACCTGGCCGAACATCTCAGAGGACGAAGCCTGATAAAAGCGGATCTGGCCGGAGGCGGCGCTGCCACGCGACACGCCCGAGCACACCCGGATGGCCTCCAGCATGCGCAGTACGCCCATCCCGGTCACCTCGGCCGTGAGCTCCGCCTGCTCCCACGACATGGGCACGAACGAGATGGCGCCCAGGTTGTAGACCTCATCGGGCTGAACCCGTTCCACGGCCGAGATCAGCGATCCCTGGTCGAGCAGATCGCCGCGGACCACCTGGACATCGGTCAGCAGCTTGCGCAGCCGCGACACGCGCGGGTTCGCCTGACCTCGCGCCAGGCCCCACACCTCGTACCCCTGACCGAGCAGGTACTCCGCCAAATAGGAACCGTCCTGGCCGGTGATGCCGGTGATCAGAGCGCGCCTGGCCAAGGGGTCCTCCCACTATCACGACCGCGTCCGTTTGGACGGGAATGTACAGCTAAGCGCCTCGATACAGCACCAGAGCCCCCTAGAACACGTTCCACCGAACCGCGCTCGGTCATGCCAACATCGCAGTTCGCACGGCCTTTGGCGGCAGTTGTGAACAATTCCAGATGACCTACCGAATGGTAGCCTTCTCGGACTAAGGTCATCTTCACGGTACACGCCCATCTCTGGGTGCATACCGGGCTAGAAAGGGGTGTCCGTGAGCGACACGCTGCGGATCGCGCTGCTGTCCTACCGCAGCAAGCCGACCTGTGGTGGCCAGGGCGTCTACCTCCGCCACCTGAGTCGCGAGCTGGTCGCCCTGGGCCATCACGTCGAGGTGTTCTCCGGCCAGCCGTACCCAGAGCTGGACGAGGGCGTGATCCTGCAGAAGGTGCCGAGCCTCGACCTCTACCGCGACGAGGACCCGTTCAGGACGCCGAAGCTGCACGAGTACCGCGACTGGATCGACTGGCTGGAAGTCGGCACCATGTGGACCGCCGGGTTCCCCGAGCCGCTGACGTTCACGCTGCGGGCGCACCGCGCGCTGAAGGAGCGGGTGGGCGACTTCGACGTCGTCCAGGACAACCAGACGCTCGGCTACGGCCTGCTCGGCATCCAGAAGCTGTTCCCGGTGGTCGGCACGATCCACCACCCGATCAGCGTGGACCGGCGCATCGAGCTGGAAGCCGCCACCGGCGCCAAGAAGCTGACCATGCGCCGCTGGTACGCCTTCGTGAAGATGCAGGCCAAGGTCGCGCCCCGGCTGAGCCCGATCCTGACCGTCAGCGAGTCGTCGCTCGCCGACATCCACCGCGACTTCAACGTCCCGCAGGCGAACATGCGCCTGATCCCGCTCGGCGTCGACACCCGCTACTTCCACCCGCGCCCGGACAAGCCCCGGCGCAAGGGCTCGATCGTGGCGGTGGCCAGCGCCGACTCCCCTATGAAGGGCGTCGCCACGCTGCTGCGGGCGGTGGCCAAGCTGGCCACCGAGCGCGACGTCAACCTCACGGTGGTCAGCAAGCCGACCGCCGGCGGGCCCACCGAGCAGCTCGTACAGGAGCTGTCGCTGCAGGACCGGGTCCGCTTCGTGCACGGCATCTCCGACGACGAGCTGGGCGAGCTGATCGCCACCTCGGAGGTCTCCGTGGTGCCTTCGCTGTACGAGGGGTTCTCGCTGCCGGCCGTCGAGCACATGGCCTGCGCCACCCCGCTGGTCGCCAGCCGTACCGGGGCGCTGCCCGAGGTGGTGGGGGACGCCGCGATCCAGGTCGCGCCCGGCGACCCCGAGGAGTTGGCCGCGGTGCTGCGCCGCCTGCACGACTCCCCCGAGGAGCGCGAGCGGGTGGGCAAGGCCGGATACGACCGGGTCATGGAGCGTTACACCTGGCGCGTCGTCGCCCAGAGAACCGTCGAGGCGTATCGCGAGGCCATCGCGGCCCGCCGTACTCGTCCTACCCGCTGAACTCGTCGTACCCGCTGACCGAACTTCAAGGAGATCGATAAGTGCTGACGGTGGACTTCGCCCGGCTGCCGGTCGGGCCCGGCGTACGCGTGCTCGACCTGGGTTGCGGCGGCGGCCGGCACGCCTTCGAGGTGCTGCGCCGAGGCGCGGACGTGGTCGCCTTCGACATGGACCAGTCCGAGCTGGACAGCGTGGCGGCCATGTTCGTGGCGATGGACAAGGCGGGTGAGGTACCGCCCGGCGCCGGCGCTGAGACCGTTCAGGGTACGGCGCTGGACATGCCGTTCGAGGAGGGCTCCTTCGACCGGGTCATCGCGGCCGAGGTGCTGGAGCACATCCCCGACGACATGGCCGCGATGCGGGAGATCTTCCGGGTGCTCAAGCCCGGCGGCACCGCCGCGATCACCGTGCCGAGCTTCCTGCCCGAGCGGATCTGCTGGGCGCTGGACGAGGACTATCACACGGCCCCCGGCGGACATGTCAGGATTTATACGTTGGCTGAGCTGTCGGCCAAGCTGAAGTCCACCGGCTTCGACATCGGCCCCCACCACCACGCCCACGGCCTGCACGCCCCGTACTGGTGGATCAAGTGCGCGGTCGGCGTCAACAACGACGACCATCCGCTCGCCAAGGCCTACCACGAGCTGCTGGTCTGGGACATCATGAAGCGCCCGCCGCTCACCCGGCTGGCCGAGAACCTGCTCAACCCGCTCATCGGCAAGAGCGTGGTGCTCTACGTCAGGAAGCCCGCCGCGTGATCTCACGCGAGGAGGCCGTACGGACGGCCTTGAGCATCTCGGTGATCCAGAGCGAGGACGGCGGCGTGCCCTGGCCGGAGGGCCACGTCGACGCGTGGAACCACGTCGAGTGCCTGATGGCGATGACCGTGGCGGGCCTGCGCGACCCCGTGGCGCGCGGCTACGACTGGCTGGCCCGGCACCAGCGCGACGACGGCTCGTGGGCGATGAAGCTGGTCGACGGCGTCGCCACCGAGCAGGGCGGCGAGTCGAACCACGCCGCCTATGTCGCGGTGGGCGTCTGGCACCATCACCTGGTGACGGGCGACCAGGAGCTCACCGAGCTCAGGTGGCCGATGGTCAAGCGGGCGCTCGACTACGTCGTGGGGCTCCAGACCGAGCGCGGCGAGGTCGTCTGGGAGCGCGACGCGCATGGCCGGGCCTCCTCTTACGCGCTGCTCACCGGCTGCGCGTCGATCCACCAGGGGCTGCGCTGCGGCGTCCTGCTCGCCGACCACTTAGACGACCCGCAGCCGCACTGGGAGCTGGCCGCCGACCGGCTGGCCCACGTGCTGGCCGCGCACCCGGAGGCGTTCGCCGACAAGAGCCGCTACTCCATGGACTGGTACTACCCCGTGCTCGGCGGCGCCGTCCGGGGCCCGGCGGCGGAGGAGCTGCTGGAGCGGGAGTGGGGCACGTTCGTGGTGCCGGGGCTGGGGATCCGCTGCGTGTCGGACCAGCCGTGGGTGACGGGGGCCGAGACATGCGAGCTGGCGCTGGCCCTCGACGCGCTGGGCGACCGCGACCGGGCCGCCCGGCTGTTCGCCGACGTCCAGCATCTGCGCCATGAGGACGGCTCGTACTGGACGGGCTGGCAGTTCGTCAATCAGCGGCACTTCCCGCACGAGCGGAGCGGATATACGGCCGCGGCGGCGGTGCTCGCGGCGGACGCGTTGTCCGCCTTCTCCCCGGGAGCGGGAATCTTCCGCGACATCAGCGCCCCCTCCGTCTCCCCCGCGGACCCGCACCTGTGTGGGTGTACGCCCGCGCGCGCGTGATCTCGCCCGGGTACGCAAGGGCTTTTGCGGGTTCTTTGCCGGGAAATGCGGAGCGGCGCCGCCGAACGCCTCATTGGGGTTACTAGCTTCGTGAGTGGCCGTACGAGGCGTCTTCGGGGGAAGCGTGGGCGACACGGGCACAACAGCGTTCTTGGAGCAGGACAGGACCGAGCCGACAGCGTTCTTGGCACAAGACAGGACCGAGCCGACGTTTTCGCCGGTTCGCGGGCTACGGAAGCTGCTGCTGAAGGAGCAGTCCGAAGCCGACCTGGCCCGGCGGAGGTTCCGGCTACGGCAGGGACATTCCCGGGCGGCCGTCGAAGGAGCCGAGCGGTCATACCTTTTCGGGTACAACGCCGCTCTTTCCGATGAAGCCGACAGGATCGACGAGGTGGCTCCGGAGCAGCGGAGCTTCGCCTATGAGGGGGCCGGTGCCGCGTGCACCGTGCTCGACCTGCTCACCATGACTCGGGGCCGGCGCCTTCACGAGCTACTGGCCGGCCCCGCCCAGCTCCACCCGTACGCCGTGCACCTCGGTGCCGGGCGCGGCTACGCGCTGCTGCGCGTACGGCCCATGTGGGGCGTACGGCGGGCCCACCCGCTGTTCCGGTGGCTGGCCGTGGACGGTTTCGGGTTCCAGTGGTGCCTGACGCGGGCCGACCGGATGGTGGGCGAGCGGGCCATGCCCGATCTGCTCACCCGGAGCCACTGCGCGATCTTCGACCAAGGGCTGGGGCGGCTGCTCTGGTACCACGAGTGCGCCTCACCGGACGACGTGGCGGCCAGGATCGCCGCCTACCCCGCAGGCCGCCGGGCCGATCTGTGGAGCGGTGTCGGGTTCGCGGCGACGCACACGGGTGGCGCGAGCGCCGACGAGCTGTGGTGGCTGACCGGCCATGCGGGGGCCGACGGGTTCCGGGCCCATCTGGCTCAGGGGAGCGCGTTCGCCGCCTCGGCCCGGCTCCAGGCGGGGGCGCTGCCGGATCACGTGGCGCAGGCCGTACCGATCCTGGCGGGGGCGGCGCCCGACGAGGCCGCCGGGTGGACCGAGGGGGCGCTCATCGCGCTCGGCCACGACCCGCACACCCACGAGGACTTCCAGTCCTGGCGGGCCCACACCCGCAGAGCGTGGACCCGCCGCCGGATGCGGGCTTAAATCCCTGGGGCCACGCGCTCCAGGACGCGCAGCGAGCCCTCCACCGAGGTCTCGGTGAACGCGCCCGAGTCGAGCGCCCGCAGATACACCCGGTAGGGCGCCTGGCCACCGGCGGCCGGGTCCGGATAGATGTCGTGGAAGACCAGCGCGCCGCTCGCCATGACGTGCGGAGCCCAGCCCTCGTAGTCGCGCGTCACCGGCTCCTCGGAATGGCCGCCGTCGATGAACAGCAGCCCCAAAGGCGTGTTCCAGAGCCGGGCCACCTGCTCGGAGTGACCGACCACGGCGATCACCTCGTCCTCCAGCCCGGCGGCGGCGATCGTCTGGCGGAACGTCGGCAGCGAGTCCATCTTGCCGAACCGCGGATCGACCAGCGTCGGGTCATGGTGGGCCCAGCCGGGCTGGATCTCCTCCGAGCCGCGGTGGTGGTCCACGGTGATGACCACGGACCCGGCCAGCCTGGCCGCCGCCCCGAGGTAGACGGCCGATTTGCCGCAGTAGGTGCCGATCTCGCAGATCGGCCCGAGTTTGCCGTACTGGCAGGCCGCCTCGAACAGCGCCAGGCCCTCCTTCTCCGGCATGAAACCCTTGGCTTGCTTGGCTGCGAATCGCAGTTCAGGCGGCATCGTCATAGGGATGCACCCTAGTAGAACCGAACAACATTCCAGCGCCCCCTTGCCCGCCATTCTGCAACCTGTTCTACTTGGCAGCGTGAATCAGCGCGCTCGCATCGCGATGTCCGGAGACGAGGTCACCGCCTTCCTCGAAGGGGCCCGCAAGCTCCAGCTCGCGACCATCAACCCCGACGGTACGCCGCATCTGGTGACCATGTTCTACGGCCTCGACGAGGGGCGGATCGCCTTCTGGAGCTACGCCAAGGCACAGAAGGTCCGCAACCTGGAGCGCGACCCACGGGTGAGCTGCCTGATCGAGACCGGCGAGGACTACAACGAGTTGCGCGGCGTCCTGCTGTACGGCGAGGCCAAGCGTATCGACGAGCCCGAGCAGGTCCTGGCCGTCGGCATGAAGGTCACGCGCAGGATGACCCCGGACGTGCCGGACGAACTTTTGCGGCCCTATGTCGAACAAACTGGGCGGAAACGGGTCGCTTACCTTGTCGAGCGCACCAAAGTGGTCTCATGGGATCACAGGAGGCTCACATGAGGGTCAAGGTAGATGAGATGGTGTGCGAGGCCAATGCGGTGTGCATGGGGCTCGCACCCGAGGTGTTCGACGTGGACGACGATGACCAGCTCCACATCCTGCTCCCGGAACCACCCCCCGAACTCCTGGACCGCGTCCGCCACGCAGTCCGGTCCTGCCCCAAAGCCGCTCTTTCCCTAGAGGAATAGCCGGAGGAGGAACTCCCCATGCGCGCCGCCCTTCTGCACGCCGTAGGCGACGACAAGCTGGACATCCGCGACGATGTCACCCTCACCCCCGTCGGCCCGGCCGACGTACGGGTGCGGATCAAGGCTACGGGCGTCTGCCATTCGGACCTGTCGGCCATGTCCGGCGTGCTGCCGCAGCCAGTACCGCTCGTCCCCGGTCACGAGGGCGCGGGCGAGGTGGTCGAGGTGGGCGAGCACGTCGACTCGGTCCAGCCGGGCGATCACGTGATCATCAACTGGCGCCCGTCCTGCCAGGCCTGCGAGCTGTGCCTGGGCGGCCAGCCGTACCTCTGCATGAAGTACGTGATCGAGTCCTTCACCAAGGGCAACTTCCGCTTCGGCGGCGACCAGACGGCGTACGGCATGGCCGGGTGCGGCACCTGGGCCGAGGAGATCGTCGTCCCGTGGCAGGGCGCGATCAAGGTCGACACGGACATCTCGTGGGAGGCGGCCGCGCTGATCGGCTGCGGCATCACCACCGGCGTGGGCGCCGCCCTCAACACCGCCAAGGTACGCCCCGGCTCGACCGTCGCCGTCATCGGCTGCGGCGGCGTCGGCCTGTCCGTCATCCAGGGCGCGCGCGTCTCCGGCGCCCGGACGATCCTGGCGATCGACCCGCTGGAGTCCAAGCACGAACTGGCCAAGAAGGTCGGCGCCACCCACGCCGTCACCCCCGAGCAGGTCCCCGAGGCGGTCAACGAGCTGACCGGGGGCGGCGGCTTCGACTACGGCTTCGAGGTGGTCGGCAAGGCGGCCACCATCCAGAGCGCGTGGCAGGTCACCCGCGCGGGCGGCGAGGTCATCGTGGTCGGCGCGGGCGCGGTGGACGACATGGTGTCGATCTCCGCGTTCAGCCTGCTGTTCGAGGGCAAGAACCTGCTGTCCAGCCTGTACGGCGAAGCCGACGTGCGGCACGCCTTCCCGTACTTCGCCAAGCTCTACAAGGCCGGCCAGCTGGACCTGGAATCCATGATCAGCGCCCGGATCCGGCTGGCCGACCTGAACGACGCCGTGGCCGCGCTCAAGGGCGGCGAGGTGCTACGCCAGATCGTCCTGATGGACTGAGCGTCCAGCAGGACTCAGCGCCTGATCCCGCTCGACCAGCGGGGACTCGACCCAGCCGATGGGCTCCACCGCGATGCTCATCCGTGCTTCTCCATTCTCGTCACCAGGCGCCCGCTACTGCCCGGGTGGCGACGTTGAGGCGGTTGAAAACGTTGGTCGCGGAGATCATCAGGAGCAGGGAGGAGAGCCCCTGCTCGTCGTAGTGCTGGGCGGCCGCGTCCCAGATCTCGTCCGGAACCGGGTCCGCACGGTCGCTGAGCCGCGTGACGGCCTCGGCGAGCGCCAGCGCGGCGCGCTCGGCGTCGGTGAAGTAGGGGGCCTCCCGCCAGGCCGCCACCGCCCACAGCCGCTCGTCGCTCTCCCCCGCCTTCTTGGCGCTGCGCGAGCCCATGTCCACGCACACGCTGCAGCCGTTGATCTGGCTGGCCCGCAGGTGGACGAGCTCGAGCATCGTACCGGGCACGCCGCCCTGCTTGCACGCCTCGAGGAGGGCCATGATCGCCTTCATGGCGTCGGGGACGAGCTTCGCCGGGTTGGTCATCCGCGCTTGCATGATCGGGTTCCTCCAGGAGTCACATCGGCCGGCCAGGTCCCGGCCGTTACTCATATGACTCGCCGGATCGGAGGAATGTGACAGACCGCTGATGGTCACCAGATGACGGGGAGCGACACCGGCCCGCGGACGACCATGCCGCTCTTCCAGCTCAGCTCCTCCCCCGCCACGGCCGGCCGCAGGCCGGGCAGGCGCCGCAGCAGCGCGGCGAGCGCCACCTGAAGCTCCATCCGGGCCAGTGCCGCCCCGGGACAGAAGTGCGGGCCGTGGCCGAAGGCGAAGTTCGGCTGCGGCTTGCGGGTGAGGTCGAGCCGCTCCGGGTCCTCGAACACCCGGGGATCGCGGTTGGCGGCGTAGTAGGCCGCGAAGACCGGCTCGTTCGCGCGCACGGTGCCGCCTTCGAGCTCCACGTCCTCGGTGGCGTACCTCGGGATGAACGTGGCGGCGGTCGCCGTCACCGGGACGTACCTCAGTAACTCCTCGACCGCGTCCGCCAGGTCCACCTGCCCCTCGCGCAGCAGGGCGAGCTGGTCGGGGTGGGTCAGCAGCGCGTACGTGAAGTTGGCGATCTGCGACGCCGTGGTCTCGTAGCCAGCGGCCAGCAGGGTCATCAGGAAGCCGATCAGCTCCTCCTCCGACAGGCTGTCCCGCTCGTCACGCGCCTGCACTAGGGCGCCGATCAGGTCGTCGGTCGGGGACTCGCGCCGACGCGCCACCAGCCGCGCCAGGTAGCCGCCGAGCGCGGCCAGCCGCGCCGTCTTCTCCTCCAGCGGTATCGCGGTCGTCGTCATGTACGCGTCGGCCCAGGACCGGAAGGTCGCGCGATCCTCGTACGGCACACCCAGCAGCTCGCAGATCATGGTCGCGGGCAGCGGCACGGCGTAGCCCTCCACCAGGTCGGCCGGTGGCCCTTGAGCCGCCAGCCGATCCAGCAGGTCCTCGACGATCTCCTCGGCGCGGGGCCGCAGCAGTTCGACCCGGCGCGCGGTGAACGCCTTGCCGATCAGCCGCCGCATCCGCGTGTGCTCCGGCGGGTCGAGGTCGGAGAGCCCGCCCGGCACCGGCTCCGGATACATGCGCGGCGCGTCCCGGCCCACCGCGGCCGCCCGGCTGAAGCGCGGGTCGGCGAAGACCGTGCGGACGTCGTCGTAGCGGGTCGCCAGCCAGGCCGGCTCGCCGTACGGCAGCTGGATCCGGGCCAGCGGCTCGTGCTCGCGCAGCCAGCCGTAGGTGTCGTCCAGCTCCAGTTGGTACGGCATGCCGAGCGGATAGTCCCTCATGGCCCCACCTCTCACCAGGTGACGAGCAGTCTGGCCCACGCTTTCACCAACCCTCCAGGCTGTCCAGATCATCGAAGGACAGGGAGTTGACCTGTGTCAGGCCATGTCGGCGGCGGTCGGCGGGGCGGTGACTCACGCGTGTGCGGCGTACGGGGAACTGCAACAGGCCGAAGAGTGCCGGACACTTACCAAGGTGTCCGGCACCTTTCGGCAAGGAGACTCTGTGACACACCGAGATCGCTTCGAAGCGGTCTATGACGCGTACTATCCGGCGATACATCAGTACGCCGCCCGCCGTACCAGCTCCCCCGACGACACCGCCGACGTCATCTCCGAGACGTTCCTCACCGCCTGGCGGCGCATCGGCGACGTGCCAGAGGGCGAGCGGGCACTGCTCTGGTTATACGGGGTGGCCCGCCGCGTAATGGCCAACCAGCAGCGCGGCGCGTCCCGCAGGGCCGGGCTCGCTGAGCGGCTTCGCGACGAGCTGGCCGCCGACCGGCCCGTCAGACCGGTCGATCTGGAGTACGTACGCGCCGCCTTCGACGAGCTGCCCGAACGTGACCGCGAGGTCATGGCGCTGGCCCACTGGGAGGGTCTGAGCAGCGAGCAGATCGCCAAGGTTTTGGGATGTACGGCCGTCGCCGCCCGGACCCGGCTGCACCGGGCGCGCAAGCGGCTGGCGGCGGCGCTGGAGCGGCCGACGTCCTCGACGATCGCGATGGGGGAAGCATGAGTGACATCGACAACCTGATGAGGGCCATCGATCCGACCCCGCACGCGCCGGAACAGGGGCCCGGCGCGCGCGAGCTACGTGCGGCGATCATGGCGACACCGGCTCCGGGCCGCCGACGGTCCTGGCTTCCGCAACGGGGAACCTTCGGACTCCGCCGGCCTGTCCTGGCATCGGCGGTCACCGCCGCGGCCGTGGCCGTGGCGATCGGCGTCGGCCTGCCGGCCGGGGGTCCGGCGACCGAGTTCGCCAACGCGGCCGTCTCCATCAAGCGGGCCGAGGACTCTTTCAGCGTCACCATCACCGACCCGGCGGCCGACCGCCGGCGCTTCGAGGAGGCGTTTCGGGCGGTCGGGTTGAACGTCACGGTGAAGGTCGTCCCGGTGGCGCCGGACGAGGTCGGCAGGCTGCTCGGCCCGGTCGTTCCGGAGGGCTTCAAATGGCACGGAAGCATCGGGGTGCAGGACGTGACACCTTGCGCGTCGGTGTTCTGCGGCAAGGTCTGGATGCCCTCGGACTTCCCCGGACGCGTCGTCTTCGGGGTCGGCCGTCCCGCCAAGCCGGGCGAACCCTATGCCGAGGACGCCGCCTTCGATCCCGAGGGAGAGGAGGCCATGGACGGCTACACGGCTCATGGCAAAACGGTCGCGGCCGTGCGCGCCGAGGCGCGCCGCCGTGGATTGAAGATCGGCTACCGCCTGGTGTGGAGCTACCCTGGCGGCGGCTTCTCCGACCAGCCCGTCCCCGCGGACCGGATCAAGGACGGCTGGATCGTCAGCGGTTCCCGCGACCACAGCTCCGACACCGTCGACCTCTATGTCCTCCCTGGTCCCGGCGCCAGTCCCGCCCCCGACCCGCTGAAGGTCAGAACACCTCAGTGGTACGACGACCTCACCGACTGAGGAACAGCGCCCTGTCACATTTCCCGCAGTTGGAACGTCTTATAGGTAGCCGCCCGTAGGTAGCCGCCCGTTAGTCCAGGCGTCCGCGCAGGGGAGATGAATCCTGTTGGTGTCCATCCCGGAAGTCCCATACACCGACCCCTCCAGCTGGCGGATCGCCATGGAAGCCAGTGCGACGAGTCTGTCGATGAACACTCTGAACGGCCCGCGACTCCTCGACGAGCTGCCGTGGTTCCAGGGTTCCTTCCGGCTGACTCCGGCCGGGCTACCGGCGGGATTCACCCTGCGACTACCCCTGCCGACCCGCCCGGCGTGGCTGCGGGAGGAGGAGACGGCCGAACTGCTGTGGGAGTCGGTGAGCCTCGAAGCCGCCGGGATCCCGAACCAGTTCAGCGGGCGGACCCGGCTGCGGCTCGGCCGACGGGAGACGTTCACGAGCGTGTCCGCTCTGTGCGCCAAGATTCCCGTCGGCCGTTCCGGCCGCCCCTACCTGAAGATCGTCCTGGAGACGGTGTTTCCGTCGTTGAGCCTGCGCTGGCCACGCGAGGCCCGGCTGCGGCTGCGGCCAGTGACGCTCAAGCTGTTCAGCGAGATCCGTCTCGCCGCGACCACCCCGCCGTCGTGATCCCGAGCCCATCCATCATTCGGCCGCCTTGGGCCGGTAGGAGGCGATGATCACGCCGCTCTTCATGACCTTGGTGTCGACCAGCTCAAACGACGCCTTGAAGTCCTTGAGCGGCGTCGTCACGCTCTCGGCGCCTTCCAGCACCGGGGTGATCCAGAACCGGACCTCGTCCAGCAGACCCGCCCTGATGAGCTGAGTGGTGACCGAGCCGAACCCGTACTGCAGGATGTCCTTGCCGTCCTGGGCCTTGAGCTTGGTGACCTCCTCGACCAGGTCGCCCTGCAGCACTTCGGTGTTCTTCCAGGTGGGGTCGGTCAGAGTGGTCGAGGCGACGTACTTCTTGACGTTGTTGAAGTAGGCCGCGCCGGTGGTCGGGTCGCTCTCGTCCCGGGTCGGCCAGGCGGCGGACATGCCGTCGTACGTGGCACGGCCCATCAGCAGCGCGTCTGCCCCATTCGTCTGCTCGCCGGCGAAGGCGGCGGCCTCGTCGTCGAAGTAGGGCATCGTCCACATCGGGTTCTCGATGACGCCGTCGAGGGTGATGTAGGTCGAGTTGATGAGCTTGCGCATCGGGATCTCCTCAGTGTCGGGGTGCTGCTCGGTGACACCCACAACATTTCAGGTCCCGCTGACGATTCTCTTAAGATGCCCTACTCGGCCGATCTTCGGCTAATGGATCAGCGTACGGTCGTCGCCCGCGCGATCCAGCTCCCCGGCCCCGTGGGCGTCGTCAAGGGGGACCTTCTCGCCCCCGTACGCCTTCGACATCCGAGCGCGCAGTCTGCCCAGTGGGCCGCGCATGCCCTTCGGCGGGATGCCCGTGCTGTCGGGCTCGGCGACCGCCAACATCGCCACCGGCTCCTTGCCCCGTACGTGCGCCTCGATGTCGTCCGCCGCCGGCACGTGGGCCTCGACGAACTCACCGCTGGGCAACCGTTTGATCACACCCGATTCGACGCCATGGGAAATGATGCCCGCGTCGTAGCGCTGGAGCCCCAGACATATCCGGTACGTGATCACATACGCCAGCACGGGCGCCACGAAGATCAGCACCCGGCCCGCGTACGTCGTCGCATTGAGGCTGATGTGGAAATAGGCGGAGATCTCGTCGTTGGCACCGAAGAGCCAGAGCACGCCGTAGAACACGACGGTCGTCATGCCGATCGCCGTGCGGTGCGGGTTGTTGCGCGGGCGGTCGGCGAAGTTGTGCTCGCGCTTGTCGCCCGTCACCCACTGCTCCAGGAACGGATACAACGCCAGACCCGTCAAGACGATACCCAGCGGGGCCAGCGCCGGGATGATGACGTTGAGCGGCACTGTGCCCGCATGAGACGTACCGAACAGGTTGATCTCCCACGGAGGCATGATGCGCAACGCGCCTTCGAGGAAGCCCATGTAGAAGTCGGGCTGCGAACCGGCCGACACGTCGGCGGGCGTGTAGGGCCCGAACAGCCAGATCGGGTTGATCTGGGCGAACGTCGCCAGCCCGGCGATCACCCCGAAGGTGAACAGGACATACGCGCCCGCCTTGGCCATGAACGCCGGATAGAACGGCGCACCCACTACGTTCCGGTTCGTCTGCGTCTTACCGGCCATCTGGGTGTGCTTCTGCATCCACATGAGCACCAGGTGAGCGGTGACCAGCGCCAGGATGATGCCCGGGATCAGCAGGATGTGCAGCGAATAGAACCGGGAGATGACATCTCCGCCCGGATACTCCCCGCCGAACAGGAAGAACGTCGCGTACGTACCGACCAGCGGCAATGAGACCAGCACACCCTCAGTGATCCGCAGACCGGCGCCGGACAGCAGGTCGTCGGGCAGCGAGTATCCGGTCAGCCCCTCCAGGAGCGCCAGCGCCAGCAGCAGCACGCCGATCACATGGTTGAGCTCGCGCGGCTTGCGATAGGCGCCGGTGAAGAACACCCGCAGCGCGTGCACGATGGTGCTCGCCACGAAGATCAGCGCCGCCCAGTGATGCATCTGCCTGACCAGGAGGCCACCCCGGACGTCGAAGCTGAGCTCCAGCGACGACGCGTAGGCCTGGGACATCAGGACGCCTTTGAGCGGGGCGTACGACCCGTCGTAGACGATCTCCGCCATGCTGGGCTTGAACCAGAACGTCAGGAACGTCCCAGTCAGCAGCAGGAAGACGAACGCATACAGCGCGATCTCCCCCAGCAGGAACGTCCAGTGGTCGGGGAAGATCTTGCGCATGTTGCGCTTGATGAAGTTGGCCGCGCCGAGGCGCTCATCGAGCCAGTTCGAGGGGCTTGAGACGGCGTTCGGGATGGTCTTGAGCTCGTTCATCCGTTATCTCCGCTCACACCGACCGCCATGTCAGGCACTGTGGGCATGTCGCTCCCCGTTCTCGTGGACACCTCGCTACATAGACGCCACAGAGGTCCGAAATGTGACATGTCCGCCCGCGCTGAGCACCCTCCACACCCATGACAAAGGGGCCCGCTGCCGGGCCCCTTCCTGAGGTGGCTAGAAGTCGAACTCGCCTCGTTTGGCGCCGTCCATGAACGCGGCCCACACTGACGCGCTCACCACATAGGGCTGCAGGTCAGGCCGCTCGGTGTCGCGGATACCCACGCGACCGGCAGACAGCGGGGCAACCTCCAGGCAATTTCCGTTGTCGCCCGAGTACGAAGACTTCCGCCATGCGGCGGTCCTGAGTTCCTCGTTCAGTTCCAGGTCCATCCCTGCTCCAACCTCTCCTCGATCTTCTTGATGGACAGGCTCTGGGGAAGGGCTTCCGCGCGGCACATCTGATAGCGGAGGCCGAGGGTCTCGATCTCAGCTGGTTTGTCCCACACCTTTCCCGATACAGGGCTGTCCACGAAGGCCGCGCTCGGCCCGCCTGTCATATGCGCGATCACAAAGCCTCCGAGCAGTCCAGCCGTGAGACGGGCGCTGAGCGGAAGGATCTGGATCGTGATACACGGACTATGAGCCACCTCGATGAGGTGCGACAGTTGGTTGCGGGTGATACTTTCGCCCCCGATCGGACGGTAAAGGATCGACTCATCGAGGACCGCCCAGAGTGTGGGTGGGCTGTCTCTTTGGAAGATCTCCTTGCGCGCCATCCGGGACCTGACCGCCTCCTCCACCTGGTCACCGGTGACCCCCGGTTTTCCCGCCACGATGGCTCGGGCGTATTCGGGCGTCTGCAGGAGCCCAGGGACGATGGTCGGTTCCCAGGTCCAGAGTTCGCGAGCTGTCGCCTCGATGTCGAGCCAGGGGGCGAGCGTCTTGAAGACGGACTCCCGCTTGCCGACAGGCAGGAAGTCGACCAGGCGACCCGGCTCCAGCCCCAGTCTTTCCTCGCAGCGCTTGGCGAGCACCTCGGTCGGTGTGCGTACGGCCCGTTCGACGGAACCGACCTGGTTGGCGGAGAAACCGATCTTGTGGCCGAGTTGCCCTTGGGTCAGTCCCGCTTCGAGACGAAGCTGACGTAGTTCGTACCCGAAACGGGCCTCCGCGCTGGCGTCTGGATTCAACTCTTTGGCAGGACGCATCGGGGGCTACTCCTGGTCTGATCCCACAGGATCACACAACATTTCCCACCGAGGGACTCATATTCGTGTGGCACGAGCCCTTACGGTCATCCCAAAAATTACCTGCCGGATGGCACGCTTACCAGTGTTTCAAGCCAACAATTCCCCGTGCGACACACGAATTCTCGAGATCGCGTGTTATAACGGCACAGAAATTCGGGCGAGTCAGGTGATTTACATGCCAATGCGAGCAGAAGATGTAATTCTCATCGGAGCAACCAGGCTGCGGCGCGGCCGCATGGCGCCGAAACAGGCGCGCGCCGCTGTCGCCTGGTGGCTCGCGGACGATCTCCCGACGGGTCCCGACGTGCAACAGGTGGTCTCTGAGCTGGTCACGAACGCCTGCGAGCACGTGGAAGGAGGCCCGGACCGCGAGTGGGTCACGGTGAGTGTGGGACGCGGGGACGGGTTCTTTCGCGTCGAGGTGACCGATCCCGGCGCATTTAGCGCTGAGCCGCATATGGCCGAGCCGGCTCCCGAGGCCGAATCGGGGCGCGGTATTCGCATTGTCGCCGAGCTGTCCGACGGATGCTGGGGGACATTTGTCACCGCAGCCGAACACCGCGCGGTGTGGGCCGATGTGAAGACTAGATAATGAGGCCGAATATTCGGCTGACCGTTCCAAGAACGCGACCGGGAAGGGGCCCTCAGCGGATACCACGCGCCGTCTTCGGCGCTGGCCACCAGGCCGACAGACGCGTGGGTGGAGCGCCTTTGAGGCGCTCACCCGGGCCGAGATCGAGTTGGCGGACATCCGGCCTCTTCTGCCTCGCATCTGGGGATTGCGCGGCAACATCAAGGCCTACGATGCCGTCTACGTGGCGCTGGCCGAGGCTGAAGGTTGCACCCTGATCACCGGTGATGCGAAGCTCGCCAACCTCCCGGTGGTGATCGGCTGCGACATTCGTCTGGTCTAGAGCTTCAAAGGTTGACGTTATGTAGTTGTATTCTCACGGCTGGGTGACATGTGGGCGGTCGCCGTTCAAACCGGAGACAGGGGTTGAGGCCGCCCAAGGGCCGTAGCTGGGGAGCGCGCGGGACACCCCCGTGGTGAAGGTGTCTCGGCGGCCCGCTCGCGGTCTGCTGGGACAACCTCAACACCCACATCAGCGTGAAGACAGCTGATCAGCGGCTTCATCGCCAAGACCCGTCTCGACTTCAAACCGCCCTACCACAGCATTTGAAACTCTCTAGTCAGCCGACCCGGCCTGCCCGCCGCAGAACACCTGCTTGACCAGAGTGTCGGTCAGCTTCAAGAAGTCCTTCGCCGGGCCCCTTGTGACCTCGTCCACCCAGGTCACCGAGGCGGTCAGGGTCTTCTTGCCGTCGGGCGAGCTGTACATCAGCGCCCCGTAGCCGTGCGGCGGACTGCCGTTGTGCTGGTAGACGGTCCCGCAGTTCGGGCCCAGGTCCTGCACGAACAGCCCGAAGCCGTAACCGAGCTTCCCGTACGGCTTGCGCATCTCGGCCAGCAGCGGGGCCGGCAGGAGCTTGCCGCCGTTCAGCGCGGAGATGAACGTGTGGAGGTCCTGGGTGGTCGAGATCATGTCACCGGCGCCAGCCAGGAGGGACTGGTTCTGGCGGGAGATGTCGACCGTCTTCCACTGGCCGGCTTCCTCGTAGCGGTAGTAGCCATGGGCGTGCGGCCCGGGGAGCTCGGTCCGGTTGCCCGGCACCACGGTGCCCCGCAGCCCGAGCGGCCGCAGGATCCGTCGCTTCATCTCCTCGGCGTAGGAGTGGCCGGTGACCTTCTCGATCAGCAGCAGGGCCACCGTGTAGTTGGTGTTGGAGTAGTTCTGGTCCGTCCCCGGCTCGAACCGGGCCCGCTTGGACAGCGCGAACCGGACCAGCTCTTCGGGCTTGTAGGAGTGGAACCGGTTGTCCAGCCACTCGTTGCCGGTGGCGGGGAGCCCCGGCATGTACGTCCCGTCATCGTAGGTCTCGCCGCCTGCGTAGTTGAACAACCCGCTGGTGTGCCGCAGCAGCATCCGCACGGTGATCCGCGGATCCAGTCCGAGCTTGGGCAGGTAGTCGGCCGCCGGGGTGTCCAGCCCGATCTTGCCCTCGCCCACCAGCTGCAGCACCAGGGTCGCGGTGAAGGTCTTGGTGACGCTGCCCGCCCAGAACCGCCCGTTCGTCGGCGGCTTGGCGGCCTCGCCGAGCTTGCTCACCCCGGCGCTGCCGACCCACTCGCCCCGCTGATCGTGCACGCGCACCTGCACCCCGGCGAAACCGGCGTCGACGAACGCCTGCATGGCCTTCTGCAGTTCCGGGCGATTCTGCCCGGCAGCGGCCTTCGGCGTGGCCACGCTGCTGTCCGCGGCGGCCATCCCGGGGGTGACCGCCCCGGCGAGCAGCGCGGCCGCCAGCGCGGTGACCGCCACTCGCCGGAAGACCTTGGTGGCTGGTGGGGATTGGGTTTTCATGGTTGCTTGTCTTTCGGTGTCGCGCTCAAGCGAACAGCTCGCCGAGCGGATCGGGTCGATGGGGATGCGAATTGGCCCGTACGGGTCCCCGGTGCTCAGCGGGTCTACTGAGCCGCCTCGGCTTGCCCGCCGCCGAACACCTCGTCGATGAGCTTCACCAGGGCCGTCTGGAACGCCCCCGCCTGGGACATCGCGGCGTCATCCACATAGCTCAGCGAGGCGGTCATGGTCTTGCCGCCGTCGGGCGTGCTGTACATCAGCGTCGCGTAGCCCGCGATGCCGCCGTTGTGGTGGAAGATGGTGCCGCCGTCCGGGAGCTCCTGCACGAACAGCCCCAGGCCGTAGCCGATCTTCGGGTCCGGCTTACGCATCTCGGCCAGCAGCGAGGCCGGCAGCAGCTTGCCGCCCTGCAACGCGGAGATGAACGTGGCCAGGTCGCGGGTGGTCGAGATCATGTCACCACCGGCGGAGATCCAAGACGGGTTCTGGCTGGTGACGTCGACCGTCTTGTCCTGGCCGTCCTCCTCATACCGGTAGTAGCTGTGCGCGTGCGGCTCGGGAATCTCCGTCGAGGTACCCGGCGCCACAGTGTCCGACATCCCGAGCGGCCCCAGGATCAGCCGCCGCAGCTCCTCGGCGAACGAGCGGCCGGTGACCTTCTCGATCAGCAGCCTGGCCAGCACATAGTTGGTGTTGGAATAGTTCCAGTCCGTCCCCGGCTCGAACCGCGCCGGCTTGGACAACGCCAGCTCCACCAACTCCTCCGGCCGGTAGGTCCTGAACCGGTTGTCCACCCACTCCTGGCCCGCCCAGGCCACCCCCGGCACAACCGTCCCGTCCTCGAAGTACTCGCCCGTGAAGTTGAACACCCCACTGGTGTGCTGCAACAGCATCCGCACCGTGATCCGCCCGTCCAAGCCGAGCTCGGGCAGATAGCCGGCCGCCGGACTGTCCAGCCCGATCTTGCCCTCGGCCACCAACTGCAGCACCACGGTCGCGACGAAGGTCTTGGTGGAGCTGCCGATCCGGAACCACCCGTTCGTCGGCGGCTTCGCGCTCTGGCCCAGCTCACGCACCCCGGCGCTGCCCACCCACTCCCCCCGCTCATCGTGCACACGCAACTGCATGCCGACGAAACCGGCATCGACGATCTCCTCGATGACCTTCTGCAGCTCCGGACGGACCTGCCCGGCAAGGGTCGTGGGCACGGTCCCGCTGTTCGCCGCAGTCACCCCGGGCGTGGCCGAAGCGGCGTCGAGGGCTGCGCCGATCTTGCGGGCCATCTCGGCCATGGTGGGGCTGGGCTGGCCCTTCTGGGGCCGGCCGGCTGCCTCGATGGCGACGATGACGGTACGGCGGAAGTTGTCGGCCTCTTCCGGAGCCTGCTCCTTGAGCAGACTCATGGACGCCGTCAGCGCCGGCAGCACCTGGTCGGCGAGCTCGGCCACCGTCTTGCCGTACTTCACGCCCTTAGGCGCCTTGGCCAGCACATGCCCGACCAGACCGGTCGCGGAGGTCAAGGCGATGGAGGCCTCGGTGGCGGCCTTGTGCGCCGAACCGGCCGCCCCGGCAGCGGACATCAGCGAAACGGCGCCCCACGCGGCGATCCGCAGAGTGAGCGCGTCCTGATCGTCAAGGGTGATGGACATGATGGTGTGCTCCTTTGAAGCTGTTACGAAAAGTCATTTGAAGGGCGATGGCTCTTACGATCGCCGACCGCACTGATACCGGGCCGTCGCCGTCCTGACGCCGCCGCTGACAGGACACCGCATGAACCGCATGGGGCCGATGTCGGCGGCCACGCTTCCTGTCAGGCGCCGAACATCATTGCCGCCTCGGCGCCCTTGGACTGGTTCTCGGTGATGTAGGGGCGTAGTTCGCGCTCGTACGCGGGGAACGCGACCGTGTGGTCGCCCGCTGTCTCCACCAGGCGGGTCGCCAGCAGGTGAGCGCCGATCAGGGCCTGGGAGGTGCCCATGCCCGCCGTCGGCGCCGCGCAGTATCCGGCGTCGCCGACGAGTACGACGCGACCGTGTGACCAGCGGTCCATGGCGATCTGGCAGGCCGAGGAGAAGGAGAAGTCGGGAGCCAGCCGCATCTCCTCCAGCAGCAGCGGCACCTCCCACCCATCGCCGGCGAAGCGCTCGCGGAACAGACGTTCCTGCGTGTCGCGGTCGAGCCTGTCGATATCAGGGGAGTCGGTGGCGACCGACAGGCTCACGGTCATCCTGGCCGGGTTGCTGGAGCTGAACACGTAGACGGCCCGGCCTGGCGCGCTGTACAGCAGGCCCTCGTGGTCGAGGCTCAGGCGGTTGACCGTGGTGTAGCCGACGCCCGACATGCCCAGGTGCCGCACGAAGTCGCGGTGGGGACCGAAGACATGGCGGCGCACGTTGGAGTAGACGCCGTCGGCTCCGACCACCAGGTCGAACCTGCGCCCGGCCGCCCTTTCGAACACGACGCCGACGCCGTCCTCGTCCTGGTCGATCGCGGTGATCGAGTCGTCGAAGACGTAGGAGACGTCGTCGGCGGTGATGCTGTGCAGGATGCGCGTCACATCGGCTTTGAGCACCTCCAGGTCGCCGGCGAACGTCTCCGCGGGCAGCTCACCGGTCGGCTTCCCGTCGCCGTCGATCAGCGTGATCGCGCCCATCCCCGTGGCGTGATCGTGCATCTGCGACAGCAGGCCCATGCCGTCGAGGACGCCGATCGCCTCGCCGCGGAAGTCGACCGCGTATCCGGTGCCGCGCAGCGCGGCGGCGCGCTCCACCACGGTCACCGCGTAGCCGTGCCGATGTAGCCAATACGCCAGCGACATACCCGCGACACCCGCGCCCGAGATCAGCACTTCTCCGCTCATGTGTGCTCCCTTTCTGTACGTCATGAGATCTGGGGAAATACTGATCGAGGGCGTTGATACATTCGCCCATATGACCTCTATGCGCTTCTCACTCCTGGGCCCAGTAGAGGTCAGCACCGAAGGGCAGCCGCTGGGCGGAGCGCCGCGGCATCGCGCGATGCTCGCCTACCTCCTGCTGAACGCGGGAAGCACGGTGAGCACGGACCGGCTGATCGAGGCGATGTGGGGGCCGACCCCACCGGAGACGGCCAAGGCCCAGGTCCAGGCGTCGGTGATGGCGATACGCCGGATGCTGCGCGCGGCGCAGGCCGAGAACATCGTGCGGACGCGTCCCGCCGGCTATGCCGCGGTGCCGGAGCCGGGTCAGGTGGACGTCCATGAGTTCAGGCGGCTGGCCGCGGGCGACAGCGAGGAGATCCGTCAGGCGCTCGGGCTCTGGCGCGGGCAGGCGCTGGCCGACGTGCAGGCCGACTATGTGCCCGCCACCAGGGCCCTGCTGGAGGAGCAGCGGCTGACGGCCGTCGAACGGCTGGCGGAGCTGGAACTTCAGGCCGGGCGGCATGCCGTACTGCTTGACGAACTCGCCGCGGAAGTGGCCGGGCACCCGCTGAGGGAGCGCCTGCGCGGGCAGTACGTGCTGGCGCTGCATCGATCGGGACGGCAGGCGGAGGCTCTGGCGACCGCGCGCGACTACCGGACGACGCTGGCCGAGCAGCAGGGGCTGGACCCCAGCCGGGAGTTCGCGGCCGTCGAAGAGACGGTGTTGAGAGACGAACGGCACGCGGTGGTGAGTTTCCTGCCGTACGACGTGCCCGATTTCGCCGGGCGGGAAGCCGAGCTCGAGCGGCTCACCAGACTGCCCGACGGGGTGAGCGTGGTCGCGATCGACGGCATGGCGGGCATCGGCAAGACCACACTGGCGGTACACGCGGCACACCTGCTCGCCGAGCGCTTCCCCGACGGCGGGCTCTTCGTCGACCTGCAGGCCCACACCGCCGGCCGTGATCCCGTCGATGCCGGCGAAGCGCTGGAGATCCTGCTGCGCCAGCTCGGCCTGCCCGCGGAGCGCATACCGGCAGGGACCTCGGAACGTGCCGCGCTGTGGCGTGGCGAGCTGTCGGGGCTGCGCGCCCTGGTCGTCATCGACAACGCCGCCGACACCCAGCACGTCCAGCCGCTGCTGCCCGGCGGTTCGGGCAGCATGGCCGTGATCACGAGCCGGCGTCGGCTGATCGACTTGGACGGCGCCCACGCCATGTCCGTCGACGTGCTCTCAGAGCGTGACGCGGTCGAGCTGTTCACCGGCGTCGTCGGGCCGCGGGCGCGGCAGGAGCCCGTCGCCGTCGCCGAGGTCCTGCGCCTGTGCGGGTTCCTGCCGCTGGCCGTGCGCATCGCCGCCGCGCGGCTGCGCCACCGCCCCCGATGGACGGTGGACTACCTCGCCGTACGGCTCCGCGACCAGAGCCGCCGCCTGGCCGAACTGGCCACCGCGGAACGGGGCGTCCCCGCCGCCTTCGCGCTGTCGTACGAGCATCTGAGCCCCGACCATCGCCGCATGTTCCGCCTGCTCGGCCTCCACCCCGGCCAGGACATCGACGCCTACGCGGCCGCCGCGCTCGCCGACCTGACCGTCACGCGTGCCGAGTCGCTCCTGGAGGACCTGCTCGACGCGCACATGCTCCTCCAGCAGGAACCGGGCCGCTACACCTTCCACGACCTGCTGCGCGACCACGCCAGGTCAGCGGCCGACCTGGAGGAGCCGGACAACTCGGGAAAGGCCGCCCTGACCCGGCTCTTCGCCTTCTATACGCACGTCACGGGCATGGCCGCCGACCTCAAGTACCCGGACAGAACACTGCCGGTTCCGCACGAGCCCCCGCCGCGCCCGCAGATCCCGCCCCTGACCGGCCGCGCCGACGCCACGGCCTGGCTGGACGCGGAGCTGCCCGTCCTGCTGGCCGTCGGCGCGCACGCGGCGGAACACGGCCGGCACCCGCACGCCTTCTTCCTGTCCACGACCCTGTTCCCCTTTCTGGAGGAACGCGGCCGCCGCGGCGCCGCTCTTACCCTCCATCTGCAAACTCTCGCAGCGGTACGGCGGGCGGAAGACCGGCGCAGCGAGGGCCGTACCCTCGCCGACCTGGCCAGAACCCACCACGCCATGGGCAACGTGGTTCAGGCCGTCCAGTACGCCCAAGAGGCCATCAGCGTCTGCCGGGCCGCCGGTGACCCGGAGGGCGAGGCGGTGGGACATCACTACCTGGGTCACTCGCTCGAACGCCAAGGCAACCTCCATGGCGCCCAGGACCACTATCAACAGGCATTGGACCTTTTCCAGGCGGCGGACAAATACGTCGGCACGGGGGTCCTCCTGACAGACGTGGGCAGGATCTACGGGCAACTGGGCAAGCCCGACCTGGCTCGCGACTACCTGGAGCAGGCCCAGCGGATCAACCACCAGATCGGCAGCCCATCGGGCCTCTGGAACACCCTGCTCTCCCTCGGTGACCTCCACAGCGACCAAGGCGAGCACGACGCCGCCCGCCACGCCCTCGAGCGCGCCTACGCGATCAGCCGCGACCTGGGCCCGCACCTGCAGGCGGAGACCCTCAACGCCATGGGCGCCGCCGCACACGCCATGGGCGACCACAATCAGGCCTTCATCGATCACGACGCCGCACTCGCCCTGGCCAAGGAGATCGACGATCCCCACGAAGCCGCCCACGGCCACCTCGGCCTGGCCAAGGCCCGTCACGCACTCGGCCACACCGCCCTGGCCCGCACACACGCCCAGGCGGCGCTCCTCCTGCTCGAAGAACTCGGCAACCCCGCCGCCGACGCCGCCAGAGCCCTCCTGTGACGAGACCGCCGCGCGGCCACCCCAGAATGTCGGTTCCGTTTACTAGCGTTGGCGCGTGGACGAGAGCGAGAAGAACGCGCTGTTGATGTTCCTGGAGGCGCAACGGGCCAGTGTCCTGGCGATCGTTGACGGCCTCGACGTCGAAGCCTTGTCAACCGCGGTCCTGCCCTCGGGATGGACGGTTCTGGGTCTCGTGGAGCACCTCGGCTACGCCGAACGGCACTGGTTCCAGGAGATCGCCACCGGCCACGCCGAGCCGCTGGCCTGGCCAGACGACCACCTGCCACTGACCACACCGCGGCCACCGTCTGTGGTCTTCGCGTTCTACCGGGACCAGTGCGCGCGGTCCAACGCGGTCCTCGCCGCTAGTCCGCTCTCGGCTCCCCCGCGAGGACGACACCCCGGCCCGCTCGGGGACGAGGTCACTGACCTGCGGCGGATCGTCCTGCACATGATCGAGGAGACCGCACGCCATGCGGGCCACCTCGACGCCGCGCGCGAGTTACTCGACGGTAAGACGGGACTCGGGCCTCGATAGCCCTCCTCCTCGACCAGCACTGAACAAGGCTGACTACGTCCTTGATCCGGCCAAAGCGGATATTCGCGCGATTCGCCCGACACGCGATGACCACGCGTGTCGGGGCGCCTCATGGAGGGGACGGGCGGTGGAGGTCTTACGCGGTCAAGGGTTAATTGCCTCAAGCAGGTCGCCCATAGTAGACGAGGGGTTGTCATTGGGAAACAGGCTCTGGTTTCGCGCGTGACGGACGGCCAACAAAGACGCGCGCTCTGACGCCGCATGCCGGTTTCGCACGTATTTATCGGCGTCGATCCTCTTCCCAGAACGTCCGTCGAGTTTACGGCTCTTCCGTTCGGCTTCGCTGGTATTCATGAACGCCGTCTGATGTTCAAAGTGAAGGATCAACCACAGCTCGAAACAAGGATTCGAGATGGCCAGGCGAATTCCGTGCTCATCCGCCAGCCGGACGGCTTGTTTGAGATTCGGATGGTTTTTGGGCCACTCGACATCGAACACACACCAGCACTCATCGACTTCGTCATCACGGCTTCGCTCGACCGCCTGCTGCACCAGGGTGAACGGAACTCCCTGTTCAGGATGGATCTCGATGTTGATCGAGGTGTTGGCGCGAACCTCCGGGAGCCGCTTCAGCCCATTGATGTAGTCGGGTTCCGAGGCTTCGCCTTCGCAGAACACAACAATGGTCTTGCGCTCTGGACGCTTGGCGGTCCTCCGCTTGAGGTCCTTTGCCTTAGTTCTTCTCGGCGTCATCCCAGCTAGCCGATCAGCCCGAGGGCACGGAGAATTTCCGCGCGGTCGACATCCGGTAGCGCACCGAACCGCCCATGCAAATACGCTTTCTCCAGGTTTTGCGACTTTCTCACCCGCTCGCCGGCGAATTCGGCCAGGGCGCCAAGCCTGGTCGCGCCGTCCTCTGCCTTCTCCGTCAACCAGACCTCGTCGCGGTTGAGGTGATTGAGTAGGCTCGTGTCATGAGAGGTGAAGACCAGTTGCGCGCCCTTTGGGTTTGTCGCCGGATCATGGAATAGTCGGATCAGCTGCATCGACAACGTCGGATGCAGGCTCCCATCCAGTTCGTCGAACAGCAGCAACGAACCGGACCTGAGCGCGGCCAACACGGGCCCGATGAGCTGGAACCAGGTGCGTGTACCCTCCGACTCCGCCGCGAAGTCGAGCGGCACCCTCTCATGAGCTGCCCGATGGACAAGCCGAACTGCGCGTTGTGTCCTCACGCGCGCCGACTCGGGACCGCCCTCCGGATAGGAGACCTCGGGCTCTTCGATCATCACGTCCTCGATGCCCATGTCGGCCAGCCGGAGCAGAGCCAACGCCTGAGTACGGTCCGTCGGAGAAGGCCTGTCCAGCTCCTCGAATCCCGGCAACGCGAACTGATCGCGGTCGGAGAACTCTTCGAACCAACGAAGGGTCGAACGTGCCGGGGCGAGATTCACCGGACGCGGGCCATGCGACTTCAGTCCGAGCGTCTGCACCGCGAGGAGGTCGCGAGCGAAACCAGAGACGAGCGATTCATCGAATCGCCGGGCGATCGACAGGGCAAGCGCGCGCGGCGTCAACAGCTCACGGGTGCCGGACAGGTTCCCGAGACCGCGCTGGAGCTTGAACTCGTCCCCTTCACGTTCGAAAATCCGTCGCCGCTTCTTCTCCGGGTAGTGGAACAGGCCCTCGTAGCGGACCGCACGCCGATCAAGTTCGACGATGTACTCGAACCGCACTCCCGACACGACGGACTCGATGGTGAACTCCGAAGGACGTGCCTCGCCACCGGCAAACGCGAAGGGCTCGATGGGGATCTCGTCGTCCCAGAAACGCAGCGAATCTCGGATGGCTGTCCGCAACCAGGTCAGTGCAGCGATGACATTCGACTTGCCAGAGGCGTTCGGGCCGAAGACGGCAGCGACGGGCAGCAGACTCTCGCCCAAGTTGGGCACCGGACGCGCCTCCGTCCGATCTCGATCGACGGCGACCATCGACAATTCGACGGGATCGAGTACGGAGCGAAAGTTCGCCACCTCGAACCGGATCAGCACGGCAGCCCCTCTTCCTGCATCTAGGTAGCCATCATAGCCACGATTCTGTCGGTTCCCTGCGAATATCGGCCCCTGTCTGCGTATACAACGCGAGCATGGCCTCGTTGCTATTCTCGTCGGAACGCTGCTGCGGTCATGCGCAAGATCGCCCTGACCACACCACGACCGCTGTCTGTGGTCCTCGTGTTCTACTGCGCCCAGTGCAAGCGGTCCAACGCCTTCCATGCCGCGACTCCCCCGCAGGAACGTCACCCAGGTCGGTTCAGGGACGAGATCATCGACCTGCGGCGGATCGTCCTGCACATGATCGAGGAGACCGCACGCCATGCGGGTCACCTTGATGCCGCGCGCGAGTTGCTCGATGGAAAGACGGGACTCGGGCCTCGATAGCCGGCCCTCCAATCAGGCAAGGCAGGGGTGCGCGAGGGGCGGGAGCCCCTCGCCGGGGCGGAGCCCCAAGGAAATACGCCTGAGCGCCGTCCGCGCGAAGCGCGCCCCACGGCGAAGCCCGCGCTTGTCGGGGGTCGAAGGGGGCGGAGCCCCCTGGGAAGCACGCCTGAGCGCCACTCGCGCGAAGCGCGCCCGACATGCGATGACCATGCGTGTCGGGCGTCGAAGAGGGGCGGAACCTCTGGGAGACATATGCCTGAGCGCCCGGCACGCGATCATCATGCGTGTCGGGCGCTCAGGGCAGTCAGGTCAGGTGGTGGAGAAGGCCGCGTCGAAGGCGGTGGTCGGTGGGGTGATGGCGTTGAGGGCACGGATGTAGCCCAAGGCCTCCCGTGCCCCGTCCAGCCGGTCCATCCCCGCGTCCTCCCACTCGATCGAGATCGGGCCCGCGTACCCGATCGAGTTGAGCGCCCGGAAGCAGTCCTCCCAGGCCACGTCGCCGCGGCCGGTGGAGACGAAGTCCCAGCCGCGCCTCATGTCCGCCCACGGCAGGTGGGAGGACAGGCGGCCGCGGCGGCCGTCGCCCACGCGGACGCGGGTGTCCTTGCAGTCCACGTGGTAGATGCGGTCGGCGAAGTCGAGGATGAACGCCACCGGGTCGAGGTCCTGCCAGACCATGTGGGACGGGTCCCAGTTGAGGCCGAACGCGGGGCGGTGGCCGATGGCCTCCAGGGTGCGCTGGGTCGTCACGTAGTCGTAGGCGATCTCGCTGGGGTGGATCTCGTGGGCGAAGCGGACGCCCTCCTGGTCGAAGACGTCGAGGATGGGGTTCCAGCGGTCGGCGAAGTCCTGGTAGCCCGCCTCCACCATCGAGGCCGGCACCGGCGGGAACATGGCCACGGTGTGCCAGATCGACGAGCCGGTGAAGCCGACCACCGTGTCGACGCCCAGCAGGGCCGCGGCTCGCGCCGTGTTCTTCATGTCCTCGGCGGCCGCCTGGCGTACGGACTCCGGGTCGCCCGAGCCCCAGATGCGGGCGGGCAGGATGGCCTTGTGGCGCTCGTCAATCGGATGGTCGCAGACCGCCTGGCCGACAAGGTGATTGGAGATCGTCCAGACCTTGAGGCCGTGCTTGTCGAGCTGGGCCCGCTTGGCGGACACGTACGACGGGTCGCTGATCGCCTGCGCCACGTCGAAGTGGTCGCCGGAGCAGGCGATCTCGAGGCCGTCGTAGCCCCATTCGGCGGCGAGCCGGCACACCTCCTCGAACGGCAGGTCGGCCCACTGGCCGGTGAACAAGGTGACCGGTCTCATATGTCCTCCACAACTGTGAAACGGCTGGAATCAGCCGCGCTACGCTCGACCGCCGCGAGCACACGTTGCACCCGGAGCCCGTCCGCGAACGACGGTGCCGGGTCGCTGCCCTGGGCGATCGCCTCCAGGAAGTCTTTGACTTCATGGGTGAAAGTGTGTTCGTACCCGAGTCCGTGTCCGGGTGGCCACCACGCCCCGGCGTAGGGGTGGTCGGCCTCGGTGACGAGGATACGTTTGAAGCCGCTGTCGCCTTCGCTGACCCACAGCTCGTTCATGGCCTCGAAGTCGAAGGCCAGGCTGCCGTTCGAGCCGTTGAGCTCGATGCGCAGCGCGTTCTTGCGGCCGGTGGCGAACCGGGTGGCCTCAAAGGAGGCCACGGCACCGCCGGTGAGCCGCCCGATGAAGAGCGCGGCGTCGTCGACGGTGACGGGCCCGGTCTCCGACGAGCCTGCCGACACGGGACGTTCCTTGACGAACGTCTCGGTGAGCGCCGAGACGCCCACGATGTTCTGGCCGGTGATGAACTGGGCGGTGTCGATGATGTGCGCCCCGATGTCACCCAGTGCGCCCGATCCCGCTTTGTCCTTCTGCAGCCGCCACACCAGCGGAGACGAAGGGTCGACGATCCAGTCCTGGAGGTATTGGGCTCGTACGTGCCTGATCTCGCCGAGCCTGCCCTCCTCGACATAGCGCCGGGCCAGCGCCACCGCGGGCACCCGCCGGTAGTTGAAGGCCACCATGCTCTTGGCGGTCGACGAGGCCGCCGCCCGCACCATGGCCTCCGCCTCGGCCACGCTGTTGGCCAGCGGCTTCTCGCAGAGCACGTGCTTGCCGGCCTCCAGGGCGGCGATGGCGATCTCGGCGTGGGAGTCGCCCGGCGTACAGATGTCGACGATCTGCACGTCGTCGCGTTTGACCAGTTCCCTCCAGTCGGTCTCGGTGTCGGCCCAGCCGAGCCGGGCGGCCGCGGCGGCGGTGTGCTCCTCGGACCGGCCGGCCAGCACCGCCATGCGCGGTGCCAGCGGCAGGTCGAAGAAGGCGCCGACGCTGCGCCATGCCTGGGAGTGGACGCGGCCCATGAACGCGTAGCCGATCATGCCCACGCCGACGGTGGTTTGGTCTGACATGCAACCCCCGATCAGGATTCGAAGCCGAGTGGCAGGTATTTCTCGACGTTCTCCTTGGTAATGGTCTCCGACGCGAGCGTGATCGACTGTGGCACCTGGTTCTCCACCAGGTCGCTCATGCCCTTCTGCTGCGCGATCAACCTGGCCAGCTTGATGGCCGACGAGGCCATCGTAGGACTGTAGGTGACGGTGGCCTTCAGCACGGAGGTGCCAGACTGGATCTCCTTCATGGCGTTCAGGGAGCCGGCGCCGCCGACCATGAAGAACTCGTTCCTGTTCGCCTCCTTGATGGCGGCGAGCACGCCCACGCCCTGGTCGTCGTCGTGGTTCCACAGGGCGTCGATCTTCTTGTGCGCCTGCAGCAGGCTGGCGGCCACCGAGTTGCCCGTCTCCACGGTGAACTTGGCGTCCTGCTTCGCGGTGACGCTGAAGCCGAACGTCTTCAGCGCGTCGGCGAACCCCTTGCTGCGGTCCTGGGTCAGCGGGAGTGTCGCGATGCCCTGGATCTCCACGATCACCGGGTTCGAGACGCCCTTGTCCTTGAGCTGCTTGCCGATGTACTGGCCGGCCGCGACGCCCATGCCGTAGTTGTCGCCGCCGATCCAGGTGCGGTACGCGAGCTTGTCGGGGAAGATCCGGTCGAGGTTGATGACCGGGATGCCGGCCTGGGTGGCCTGGAGCGCGACCTGGTTGAGCTGCTGGCCGTCGTTCGGCAGGATCACCAGGGCGCTGACCTTGGCCGCGATCAGCGACTCGACGGCGGAGATCTGCTGGTTGATGTCGTTCGTGGGCTCGACGGGCTTGAAGTCGACGTCCGAATACTGCTTGGCCGCGGACTCGGCGTTCTTCGCGATGGCCGCGATCCAGCCGTGGTCGGCGGCGGGCGCGGAGAAGCCGATGACCACCTTGGTGCCGGGCTGGTCGTTGCCGCTGGCCGCGGGCGCGGGGACGGGCGCCACCGTCGAGGGCGCGGCGGCGGGCTCGTTGCTGGTGCAGCCGGCCGCTAACATCACGGCTCCACCGACCAGGAAACCCCTGCGCGCGACGTTGTTGCTCATGGTGCTCTCTCCTTCAGGTTCCGTCGCTGGAGAAGGACGGCGACGACGATGATCAGGCCCTTGGCGATCAGCTGGTCGCTGGTGTTGAGCCCGTTGAGGATGAACAGGTTCGTGATGAGGGTGAAGATCAGCAGGCCCAGGATCGAGCCGATGATCGTGCCGCGGCCGCCCGTGAGCAGGGTGCCGCCGATGATGACGGCGGCGATGGCGTCGAGCTCGTACAGGTCGCCGTGTGTGGAGGAGCCCGTGGTGGTGCGGGCCATGATGAGGATGGCGGCGATGCCGCAGCACAGCCCGGACAGGGCGTACAGGAGCATCGTGTGCCGGCGGACGTTGATGCCGGCGAGCCGGGCCGCCTCGGGGTTGCCGCCGACCGCGTAGGTGCGGCGGCCGAAGGTGGTGCGGTTGAGCAGGATCCAGCCCAGCACCACGACTAACGCGAAGATGTAGACCAGCAGCGGGACGCCGAGCAGCCGCGTGGTCGACAGGTCCACGATCGCGCCGTTGTCGGGCTGGATGATCTGCGTCTTGCGGTCGGACATGCGCTGGGCCAGCCCGCGCGCCGCGACCAGCATTGCCAGGGTGGCGATGAAGGGCACCAACCGCCCGTACGCGATGAGCAGCCCGTTGACCAGACCCGTGCCGGTGCCGACGAGGATCGCGCAGACGGCCATGACGGCCGGTCCGTACGCCTGCGTGGCCAAGGTGGTGGCCCAGACGGAGGCCAGGGCCATGGTGGCGCCCACCGACAGGTCGATGCCGCCGCCGATGATGACGAACGTGGCGCCGACCGTGATGACGCCGATCGTGGCGGCCAGCGACAGGATGCTGACCAGGTTGGAGGTGGTGGCGAAGTTCTCGGGCTTGGTGACCAGGCCGACGATCGCGAGCAGTACCAGCGCGACCACCAGCCCCAGGTGCCGTGCCTCTCCGAGCCAGGCCAGCGGACCGGGCGCCCGCACGGCTAGGCGGTTCTGCGGGCCCGCTTCTGCGGGGTTGCTCATCAGGCGGCTCTCCCATCCATGATCATGTCGAGCACGCGATGCTCGTCGAGCTCTTGGGCGTCGCCCTGGTGAATGACCGTCCCCTCGCGCAGCACCAGCACGCGGTCGGACAGGCCGAGCACCTCGGGCACCTCGCTGGAGACCAGCAGCACGCCGATGCCCTGGTCGGCCAGCCCGCGGATCACCGCGTACAGTTCGGCCCTGGCCCCGACGTCCACGCCCCTGGTCGGCTCGTCGAGCAGGAGCAACTTGCGCCCGCCGAGCAGCCAGCGAGCCAGTACGGCCTTCTGCTGGTTGCCGCCGGACAGCGTCTTGATCGGCCGTTCGGGGTCGGGCGGGCGGATGTCGAGCACCTCGATCAGGCGCCGCGCCTCGGCCTTCTCGCGCACCCGGTTCATCCAGCCGAACGTGGCGAACTCCGGCAGGCTGCCCAGGGTGATGTTGGCGGTCACGCTCTGGTCGAGCAGGAGCGCCTGGGCCTTGCGTTCTTCCGGGGCCAGGCCCATGCCTTGCCGTACGGCGCCGACGACGTCACCCCGCCGTACGGCCTTGCCCGACAGCAGGACGCGGCCGGACGCGCGACGGGCGCCGTAGACCGCCTCCAGGATCTCCGAACGGCCGGAGCCGACCAGCCCGGCCAGCCCGACGATCTCACCGGCGCGCACCGAGAACGACACGTCGGCGAACGCCCCCGGCGAGCTGATCCCTTCGACGCGCAACACCTCCTCGCCCGGGGACTCGGCGGCGCGGGGCGGGAAGACGTACTCAACGTTGCGGCCGGTCATCAGCGAGACGATCTCGGAGGTCGGCGTGTCGCGGGCGGGCAGGCCGACGGCGACCGTGCGCCCGTCCTTGAGCACGGTGACCCGGTCGCCGATCTCGCGGATCTCCTCCAGCCGGTGCGAGATATAGACGACTGCGACGCCCTGGGCGGTGAGCTCGCGGATGATGCGGAACAGGTTGGCCACCTCATCGTGGGCCAGCGCCGCCGACGGCTCGTCCATGATGATCAAACGTGCCTCGTGGGAGAGCGCGCGGGCCATCGAGACGACCTGCTTGGCGGCCGGTGCCAGCCGCCCGACCTCGGCCTTCGGCCGGATCTCCGGGTGGCCGAGCCTGGCCAGCACCGCGGCGGCGGCCCGGTTGGCCGCTCCCCTGTTCACGAAGCCGGCGCGGGCGTGCTCGTGGCCCAGGAAGATGTTCTCCGCGACGCTGAGCCCGTCGACGAGGTCGAGTTCCTGGTAGATGGTGGCGAAGCCGAGCCTGATGGCGTCTATCGGGCTGCCCGCCCTGACCTGCGCGCCGTTGAACTCGATCGTGCCCTGGTCTGGCTGGTGGACCCCGGCCAGCACCTTGATGAGCGTCGACTTGCCCGCGCCGTTCTGGCCGAGCAGGCAGTGCACTTCGCCGGCGCTCACGTCGAGGTCCACCCCGTCGAGCGCGCGCACGCCGGGGAACTGCTTGACGATCCCCCTCATGACCAGCATTGGGGTCCCTTCAGGCGTTGACGATCCGGTTGATGTTCTCGGGTGACAGGTAGTTCTCGATCGCCAGGATCCCGGCGCCCAGCGCGGCGGCGTTGATCCCGGTACGACTGGGCACGATCGAGAGGTGATGTGTGGCCAGCGGCAGCGATCTGCGGTAGACGGTCTCCTTGATGCCGGCGAGCAGGTGTTCGTGGACCCGGGACAAGGCGCCACCGATGACGATCACCTCGGGGTTGAAGAAGTTGACCAGGCTGGCGAGCACCTCGCCGATCAGCCGGCCCGCCTCCCTGACCAGCCGGAGCGCCTGGGTGTTGCCCGCCTGTACCAGCGCCACGACGTCGGCCCCGGTCTCGGCGGGCGTGCCGAGCTCGGTCAGCCTCCTGGCGACGGCCGCGCCGCCGGCGACGGCCTCCAGGCAGGCGCTGTTGCCGCAGCGGCAGCCGGCGTCCTCGTGGCCGGAGACCCGGATGTGGCCGATGTCGCCGGCCGAGCCCTGGGCGCCGCGGTGCAGCTTGCCCTCGGCCACGATGCCGCAGCCGATGCCGGTGCCGATCTTGACGAACAGCAGGTGGTCGGCGCCGGGGTAGGCGTTGCGGTGCTCGCCGAGCGCCATGACGTTCACGTCGTTGTCGACGAGTACGGCGCAGCCCGCGAAGTGCTCGGGAATGGGGTAGTCGTTCCAGCCGGGCATGATCGGCGGGTTGTTGGGCCGGCCCGTGGCGAACTCCACCGGCCCCGGCACCCCCATCCCGATCGCCTTGAGCGCGGCCCGTGGCCGTCCCGCCTCGGCGAGCAACCGGTCCAGCCGCTCGTCGACGTGGGCCAGGACCGTCTCCGGGCCCTCGGCGATCAGCAGCGGGTCCTCGCACTCGGCCAGCACGTCGCCCGAGATGTCCATCAGCGCGATCCTGCAGTGGGTGGCGCCCAGGTCGACGCCCGCGAAGGCGTGGTCCGCGGTGTGCAGGCGTAACTGCCGCGGTGGCCGGCCGCCGGTGGACTCGCCGCTTCCGGTCTCGGAGACCAGGCCGCGCTCGATCAGCGCGTCGACGCGCTGGCTGATCGTGGACCTGGCCAGGCCGGTGAGCCGGGCGAGGTCCGAGCGGGTGGTAGCGGAACCGGCGCTGATGAGCGTCAGAACGTCACCGGGCGAGCCCGGAGCGGAGGTCATGCGGCGACAATAAGATCACACAAGCGGCAAATCAAGAGTGTTAGCCGCCCAAACCCTCCCTACTTTCGCCGATAATCAAACAAAGATCTCTGAATTCGGACATAAGGGCGGTTCGACCCCAGCGAGGTCGCGAAGCGCCGCCCAGCGGCGGCGACGCCGGGCGTACTCCTCGCCGCCCATGCCCCTGGCGCCCCCGCCACAAGCCCTGGCAGCTTGCCGCCACACGCTCCGGCGTCTCGGAGCAACCTGCCCCAGCGAGAGCGGTGCGCTGCCGAGCATCGGCGCCCGGCAGACCGTCAACATCTGGAGAACCATTAGTGGTCATTCGGTAAGAACTGTGCGGCGACCGGAGCACCCATTAGGAGGGCGCATATAACGGGTTCCGTGGCGAACACTTCGCTGGAATTCCGGGCGAAATGTCCCATGACCCGAACCGCCATCCATACGGGGAGTCCGAAATGAGAGAAAAAATCACGATACCTATTTTCGTAGCGATGGCCGTGGGAGGTGGGATCGCCTTCGGGACCGCAGGACTGGCGTCCGCCTCCACGGACAGCCAGGTGGCACCCATGAGCACCGAGAGCCCGCGGCCCTATCCGCCGACGGCCAATGCCGCCTCGACGCCGAGAGCCACCTCGACGTCGTCGTCGCACGTCAACATCGACGTCGACATCGACCCCGAGGAGTTCAACGGGTGGCATCGTCACCATCGGGGCTGTGGCCACGGGTGCCATCGCCACCACAGGGAGCTGCCGATGACCGGAGCACCCGTGAAGGCCCTGGCCGCGGCCGGTGCCGGCATGCTCCTGACGGGTACCGCCGGCACGCTGATCGCCATGCGGCGTCGCCGTTCGTACAGCGCGAAGTAAGTCACCGATCTCACAGTGCGAAGCAAGAGACGCCGAGTTGTCATCGCCGGCCTGCTGGCTCCCGCCGCGGGTCTCACGCTGGCCGGGGGTTGGGCCGCGCACCTCGCTCTGAGCGTGCGGGACCACCTGCAGGCGACCAGGAACGCGCTGGTCCTGCTGCGCGCGAGCGACCCCGGCCGGCTGGCCGGGACGCTCGCGGACGCGCAGTGGCACGCGGACGAGGCCCGCCGGCTCACCTCCGGCCCGGACTGGTCGTTGCTCGCTCACACTCCCCTGCTCGGAGAGAGCGCGACGACCATCCGCGGTCTGGCGGAGACCGCCGCGGAGCTGACCGGTGCCCTGACCGACGTGCACCGGGCCGCCGCGCGGCTGATCACGGCCGGTGGGTCCGCCAAGGGCGCTTCCATGACCGACATGGGCGAACTGCTGGCCGACCTGGAGTCGGCCGCACCGGCCCTGGACGCCGCCGCCGACCGGGTCGCTCTGGCACGCTCACGCCTGTCCGTTACCCCGGCGGACACCGGCGTGAGCGAGCTGGACGAGGCCCGCGTCACGGCCCTGGAGCAGGTCGATCGGCTGCACGGCTGGCTCGGCGCCGCGGCCGACGCCGCCGCCCTGCTGCCGCCGATGCTGGGCCACGACGGTCCGCGCCGCTATTTCCTGGCATTCCAGACGAATGCCGAGGCGCGCGGAACCGGCGGCCTGGTGGGCGCCTTCGGCATTCTGAAAGCCGGGCAAGGAAAACTCGGCATTCAGCGGCTCTCCGCCAACACCCGCCTCGCGCCGAGTTCGGCGCCGGTCGCCGACAATGGGCCGGCATTCAGCGCGCGTTACGGGCCGAGCGCACTTTCCCTGCTCTCCAATTCCAATCTTTCCCCGCATTTCCCGTACGCCGCCACCACCTGGACCGGGCTCTGGGAGCGGCAGACCGGCCGGCGGCTGGACGGCGCCATCGCGACCGACCCGGTCGGGCTCTCCTACCTGCTGCGGCTGATCGGCCCGGTCACTCTGCCGGGCGGTGAGACGGTGACCGCCGAGAACGTCACCGACCTGACCGAGCGGGTGGCCTATGTCCGCTACCAGGATCCGGACGAGCGTAAGAAGTACCTCATCACGATCGCCGGCGCCGTCAGCGAGGCGATGACCCGGTCCCATCCGGATCCCCGCACCTTGATGTCCACCTTGGCGCAGATGGTGGATGAGCGGCGGATCCAGGTGTGGAGCCGCAGGGGCGTCGAGCAGCGCCGTCTGGCCACGACACCGCTGGGCGGTGTGCTGCCGCAGGAGCCGGGACCGTTCGCCGGACTGGTGGTCAACAATTCCGGCGGCAACAAGCTCGACTACTACCTCAAGCGCTCGGTCGACTATGAGCTGGGCCCCTGCCGTCCCGACGGGCAACGCGTCACGAAGGTGCGGGTCAGTCTCACCAATGACGTGCCGCGCAGGAAGCTGCCCAGGTATGTCACCAGCCGCCTTGACTCCCCGGAGCGCGCCCATGCCGTCGGATCCAACCTGCTGTGGGTGTCGCTGTACACCGGGGTCGGCGCGAAGAACGGCGGCGTGCGGATCGACGGCAAACCCGTGAAGGTCATCAAAGAGGTCGAACGATCCCACCCCGTCTATTCCACCATGCTGGAGCTCGCGCCCCGGCAGTCGAAGACGCTGGAGTTCCTCCTGCTCGAACCCGCCTCGGACGCGGCGCCGCTGGTGCCCGTGCAGCCACTGGTCCATCCGCAGCAGACCAACATCACCCAGGACCATCGGGGCTGTACCTTCGAGACTCCCACAAGCGAAGGGTAAAGACCGGCGCGCCGCCAACAGCCGTCTGACCAGGGCGTTCTACCGTCGCGCTCATGGAAGGTACGCGGGACGCGGCTGGTTTCCACATCCTGTTCGTGTGCACGGGCAACATCTGCCGCTCTCCTCTGGCGGAGCGGCTGACCCGGCCGGCCCTCGGGCCCGCGTTCCGGGTGACCAGCGCGGGCACCCACGCCGAGCCGGGCATGGAGATGGCCGAGCACACGCGGCAGACGCTGCTTCGCCTCGGTGGCGATCCCAGCGGCTTCGTCTCCAGCCCGCTGACCACCGAGGTGGTGGCCGCCGCGGACCTCGTGCTGACGGCCGCCGCCGCGCATCGCGCCGAAGTGGTGACCAGGCATCTCCAGGCCGCCGGGCGTACCTTCACCATCGTCGAGTTCGGCGCCTTGAGCGGCGCGGTCGAGCCTGCGGCGGTCACGTGTCATCGCGATCCGGTACGGCGGGCGCACGCGCTGGTCGACGAGGTGCGCGGGCTACGCGGTCTGGTGCCGGTGGACCGGCCCGACATCCTCGACCCCATCGGCGGCACCCGGTGGCACCACCGGATGGCGGGACGGAGGATCGCCAGATCGCTCGACGTCCCGCTCCGGCTCCTCACACAGCCGTCGGCGCCTTGACCGCGGCCCTGGCCTCGGTGCTGGTGTCGGTCTCATACCCGTAGCCGTAACCGTAGCCGTCGTAGCGGCTGGCCTTGGCCGGGACGAAGTTCATAACCGTGCCCACGATGCGCGCGTTGATCGACGCCAGCAGCTCCGTGCCCCGGACGATGTGCTCCTGCCGGGTCTTGCCGTACCGGGCGACGAGCAGCACTCCGTCGCAGATCGCCGAGAGCGTCGCGGCGTCGGTCACCGGCAGCAGCGGCGGCGCGTCGACGATCACGATGTCGTAGTCGTCCATGACCTGGTCGATCACCTGGCGCATCCCTCGCGAGCCGAGCAGTTCGCTCGGGTTCGGCGGGATCTGGCCGCTCGGCAGCACGAACAGGCGCGGCTCGCCCCAGGGCTGGATCACCTCGTCCAGACGCGCCTTGCCGATCAGCACGTCCGTCAGGCCGACCGCGCCCTCGATGCCGAGGTAGGTCGGGATGCGCGGACGGCGGAGGTCGCCGTCGACCAGGAGCACCCGCCAGCCCGCTTGGGCCAGGGTGATCGCGAGGTTGGAGGAGGTCGAGGACTTGCCCTCGTTCGGCAGGCAGCTGGTGATCACCAGGGACTTGGGCTGCCGGTCCACGCCGATGAACTGCAGGTTCGTACGGAGTGAGCGGAACGCCTCCGACCTGGACGATCGGCCTCCGCTACGGACGATCAGCGGGTGGCGCCGCGCGTCCCGCTCATACCCGATGATCCCGAGAGTCGAGCTCTTCGAGACCCGCTGCAGCGCGTCGGAGGTCTTGATGGTGGTGTCCAGACGATCGCGGAGCGTCAGCGAGCCGATGGCGATGACCAACGCGATCAGTACGGCGACCACCAGGTTGACCACCGGCCTGGGGCTGACCGGCGTCTGAGGGATCTCCGCCTGGTCCACCACGGTGACCTTGACCGTGGGCCGGGTGGCCGAATTGACCCGCTCGAGCTGCTCGATCAGCTGCGTGAACCGCGTGCCCAGGGTGTTGGCCAGCTGTGCGGCGCGGGCCGGGTCGGTGTCGGTGACGGTCGCACGGAGCAGGACGGTGCCGGGGACGACTTCGGCGGAGATGTTCGCCTGCATCCGCCGGATGTCCTCGGGCGTGGTGATCTGGCTGACCACCCGGCGGCTGGACAGCAGAGTGGCGTAGGACTGCACCCGCTGCGCCGACAGCATTCCCGCCTGGTACGCGGTGGAGAGGCTTCCTTCCCTGTCCTGGCCGGAAACCAGCATGGAGATCGTCGCGACGTACTGCGGCGGAGTGTTCGCGGTGACCACGACCGCCGTGCTGATCCCGATCCCCAGCGAGATGAGGAGGAGCAGCCAGTTCCGGCGCAGGAGCCGCATGTAGTAGAGCAGGTCCACTGGATCAACGCCGCCTTTCGCGGATTCTTGGAGGAGCCTTGAGGTCTTCGATCGGCGCGTAGACGTGCACACCCTGCAGCAAGGCGATGAGAACGATGGCGGTTCCGCCCGCGACCATCGTCGTGACCAGGGGCGATATCCAGCCCATGGCCATCAGCAGGCAGCAGCCGCCCGCCATGGCCGCCAGCGCGCCGAGCGTCGCGGCGGCTGTCCGGGTGCTGAGCCCCAGCCGGCGGAGCCGGTGTGTCACATGGTCGGTACCGCCTATCAGCGGCGAGCGGCCCGCCCGCACCCGCGAGAGGAACACGACGCCGGTGTCGACGGTGGCGGCGAAGGTCGGCAGGAGCAATCCGGCGATCATCTCACCCGGACCCTGCCCCCTCACCAGGAAGACCGCCGAGCAGGTGACCACGAATCCGATGAACAGGGATCCGGAGTCACCCATGAATATCCTCGCGGGCGCCCAGTTGTGCGGCAGGAAGCCGAGGCTGGTGCCCGCGAGCGCGATCAGCAGCAGCCCCAGCGCCGGGTGGCCGGTCACGAAGGCCGTTCCACCCAGGAGGGCGGCCGTGACGGTGCTGACGGCTCCCAGCGCGCCGTCCATGTTGTCCAGCAGGTTGAAGGAGTTGAGCATCACGACGATCCACACGACCGTGAGTCCTCCATCCACCCATCCATTGGCCGGCGTGCTGACGTGGACACCGGCGAGCGCGACCCCACTGGCCGCCGCGGCCTCCACGACCAGCCTGGTGACCGGACGCAGCGGGCCGACGTCGTCGATCAGGCCGACCAGCGACACCGCGGTGCCCGCCAGGAGGATCGCCATGATCCGGAGTTCGGCGAAGCCGAGCACCGCGATCACGGGCACGACCGTGCCGAGCGTGATCGCGATGCCACCCAGGTAAGGAGTCGGGCGGGCGTGCGCCTTCTTCTCACTGGGGCGATCGGTCAGTTCCCATTGCAGCGCCAGGCGCCTCAACGGCACGATCGCCGCACAGCTGATCACGAAGGCGGCCACGCCGGTGGCAAGGGCGATCGTCGCGTTCACCGGTTGGACGCCGTGAGCTCTTCGCGCACCTGCTTGACGACCTCGGCCAGGATCTCGTCGAGAGTGTGCCGGGGAGCCCAGCCGGTGAGCTCGCGGATCCGAGTGGTGTCGGGGACCCTGCGGGTCATGTCCTCGAAACCCTGCTGGTAGGCCTCGTGATACGGGATGAGGTCGATCCCGGAGGTGGATCCGGTGTGCTCGATGACCAGCTTCGCCAGGTCCATAATGCTCACCTCGTTCGCGGAGCCGATGTTGAAGGTCTGCCCGACCGCCGCCTCGAGGTCGAGGAGCCGCAGCAACGCGTCGACGACGTCCGCGACGTGCGCGAAGCAGCGGGTCTGGCTTCCGTCGCCGAAGACCGTGAGCGGCGCGCCGCCGACCGCCTGATGGACCAGGCGCGGGATGACCATCCCGTACGCCGGGCTCTGCCGTGGGCCCACGGTGTTGAACAGCCGCACGACGATCGTCGGCAGGCCGCGCTCCTGGTGATAGGCGTTGGCCAGGATCTCGTCGACGGCCTTGGCCGTGCTGTAGGCCCAGCGCACCACGGACGGGCTGCCGAGGATGCGGTCGGCGTCCTCCCGTAGTGGTCCGGACGAGTTCTTGCCGTAGATCTCGCTCGTGCTGGTGATCAGGATCTTTTTCCGGTAGCGATGTGCGGCCTCGATGACGACCTCCGAGCCGCGGATGTTGGTCGTCAGGCATCGGAGCGGCTGCTCGACTATCAGCTTGACGCCGACCGCGGCCGCGAGATGGACGACGACGTCGCACTCGTGGACCAGTTCGTCCACCATGAGTTCGTCCAGCACGGAGCCCTGGACGAACTGAAGGTGGGGGTGGCCGGCGGCGAGCGCGAGGTTCGCGGTCCGTCCCGTCGACAGGTTGTCCACCACCACGACGGAGTCACCGCGCGCCAGCAGCGCGTCGGTGAGATGGGAACCGATGAAGCCGGCCCCGCCTGTCAGCAGGTATCGCATGTTGTCACCTCGCCCTTCTGGCTGAAGCGCGTGCCCGGCGCTCTTCGTACAGCGATCGATACATGGCCTCGGTGTCGGCCACCAGGCGCTCCACCCCGAACGAGGCGGTGGTCCAGTCGCGGGCGGCCTCGCCCATCCGGTGCCTGAGGTCGGGATCGGTCAGCAGTCGTACGGTGTGCTCCGTCAGCTCACCGACGTCGGCGCTGCTCACCAGACCGGTGTGCTCGTGCCTGATGACCTCGGCGACGCTGCCCACCCTGGTGGAGACGCAGGGCCTGCCCGCCATCCCGGCCTCGATGAGCGCGACGGGCATCCCCTCGTTGTCGGAGGTCAGCAGGACCATGTCGGCGGCCGAGCAGATGGTGGCCACGTCGTTCCGCCAGCCGAGCAGATGGAAGGAGGCGCGCATGGGAGTGACCGCCTGCTCCATCTGCTCGCGGAGCTCACCGTCTCCGCAGACGACGAAGTGGCAGTCGGGCACCTGCCGGAGCACCGCCCTCGCTGTGGCGACGAATCTGTCGGGGCGCTTCACCTGGGTGAGCCGGCCCACGAAGGCGACCACGGGCGCGTCCGGCGGAAGTCCCAGCGACCGGCGGGCGTCCTCGCGGCTGGGGACCGGGCCGAGCCCGACGCCCGGCGGGGTGACGATGTACTGCTCGCGACGGCCGATCCCGGCCTCCAGCAACTCATCGCGGACGCGGGCTCCCACGGTCACCAGACGATCGGACATCGAGGCGAGAAGGCGCTCCGTCCGCACGTAGACAAATTGCTTGGGCGGCGAGAAATGCCCATAAAGGAGATGGCCGTGAAACACGTGGGCCATGGCCGGGTTGATCCCGGACAGGCGGGCGGCCACGCGACCCAGCAATCCGGCCTTCGTCGTCCGCGTGTGCACGATATGCGGCCGGAACGCGCGTATCGCCTTGATCAGGTGGGCGACAGCCCGGACGTCATCAGCGGGCTTGATCGAGCGGCCGAGCCCAGGAACCCGGTGAACCGGCATAGCCGACTCCCGGAGCAGGAAATGGTCGCCTTCGTCGCCGCCGACGTCACCCGTGTAGAGGCGGTGATCGAAGGTGTCGTGGTTCAGCTGCGCGCACAACCCCGTCAGCTGAGTAGCCGGGCCGCCGATGTTCATCCGGGCGATGACATCCATGACTCTTATGCGGCCGTCCGGCTTCGCACAAGCTCCTGCGGAATGGGTCTTCATGCCGCAGAAGCTAGCTTGGGCCTTGACTCGTTCAATGGTCCGAGTCGCGGTGCCGACGGAATATTTGCATATCTTGTCCCCGCAGGTTATGGAATCACATCGGATGAGCTGACCAGCCGACGTCTTTCCTACTGACTTGCAGCGGTTCGGTGTGCCATGCCGATCTCGGCAGCCGCTCGTCGTATTGTTCGTCGTGCCGTCCCGATCACATCGACATAGAGGTCGATATGGCGCCAATACGAGCGTTGAGGAGTTTGAGTGGAGTACCTTATCGTGGCCGCCGCCGTGATCACATTGGTCTTCCTTATTTCGGTAAGTTTTGACAAACAGGCGGCGTGGCACGTGTTGCCGGTGCTGCTTGTCGCCTTCGCCGCCCGGATCGTCATTCACGTCGCGGTAGTACGGCCAGATGCCGTCGGATACGGCGGCGACTATCTGGGGTACGAAGCCATGTCCCTGGAGACCGCCACGTTCTGGCAGCGCGAAGGCTTTCAGTTCGCCACCTCGGTGCCGGCCGAGCGCTTCGACTCCGTGGCGCTACCGTGTTATGTCTTCGCCATCCTCATGTATCTGTGCGGCGGCCCGGCTCCGCTCGCCTGCGTGGCGGTCGTGGCGTTGATAGCGTGCGCGCTGTGCATCGTCATGTACAGGTTCGCGCGGTTGGTGGGCGCCGACGAACGGGCGGCATTCGTCCTGCTGGCCATCACCGCCTTTTCCCCGATGTTCCTCCTGTGCACGTCGGATACGTTCAAGGATGGATTCAACGCGTTCCTCGTCGTGGGCTGTCTTTACCTCGCCGTTTCGAATGCGCGACGGTTTGACATACGCAAGCCACTCACGACGCTGGCATTGTTGTGGGGGCTCCTCAACGTACGTGCCTACATGGTGTTCATGTGTGGGGTTCCGTCGCTGCTCGGGCTCATGGGTTCGAGGAGCGCGGTGTTCACTCGCGTTCTGGTCGTCTCCGCCGGCTTGCTGGTGTCGGGCCTGTTCTTCGCCGGCTACGTCGACGACGACGGGCTCGTGGATACGGCACTGGGACAGCTGGAGTTCGGGCAGTCGGAAGAGGCTCGCCGCTCGTACGCCAGCCAGGGTTCAGGCGTGCTGTTCGAGGACAGTGGCAGCGCGTGGGGTTCGCTGCTGCCGAAGTTGCTCTACACGCTGCTGGCTCCCTTTCCCTGGACCGATGGCAGCGCGACGTTGCAGCTGGCGAAGATCGAGACGCTGGTCTGGTACTTCATGCTGTACAGCGCGGTACGCGGGGCGCGGCTGCTCTGGCGTTATGACCGGCGATCGCTCTTGATTCTGCTGCTCTTCATCGTGCCGAGCACGATCGCCTACGCGACGACAGTGGCCAATGTCGGCCTGATCTTCCGGCAGCGCATTCCCATCGTCATGCTCACGAGCCTGCTTTCCGCTGTGGCATGGAGCAGGAGGCAGTCGGCGGCGGACATCGAAAAAGCTTCTCGTCCGCCGCTGACCGCGCTCAGTAGTCCTTCTGGATCCGGGCGAGCCGCTGGTAGAGATTGATGTGCTGATCGACCAGCACGTCCACATCAAGATGCTCGCGCGCCCAGGCGCGCGCCTCGCGTCCTAGACAGGCCGCGAGGTCCGGATCGTCGAGGACACGGACGATGCCGTCGGCCAAAGCCTCCGCGTCGGACACGGGGATCAGGATGCCCCGGCCGTCCAGCAATTCGGGTGTGCCGCCTACCGCGGTGGCGACGATCGGCCGTCCCGCGGCCATCGCCTCCATGACCGCGTTGCTCAGGCCCTCCCAAAGTGAGGGAAGGACCACCACATCGGCTCTGGCCAGAAGCGCCTTCACGTCAGTGCGGTCACCGAGGAAACGGACATCCACCCGCGACCCGCGGACCAGCTCCTCAAGGCGGTGCCGTTCCCTGCCTTCGCCCGCGAGCAGGAAAGTGCACGGCCGGCCGCGCTGGAGCAGCCGCGAGGCGGCCTCGATCAGGATGTCGTGCCCCTTCTGCGGCGCCAGGCGGGCCACGCACAGCACAACAGGGAGTTCGGTGTCTTCGATGCTCGCCGGCTCGGCCCGCTCGAACGCGGAGGCCCGAAGGCCGTTGTAGATCACGCTCAGTTTGCCTGCCGGGATCTTTGTGATCGTGCGGGCTTCCTCGGCCACGGCGACCGCGTTCGTCACGACGTGATCGGTGAGCCGGGTCATCGCTCGTTCGAGAACGAGCACCCGCCGATGGCGTTGTTCCGGCTCACCCGCGTTGCGCCGACCGGCCACCATGACGGGGACGCCCGCCAGCCAGGCGGCGGGTGGTCCCAGCATGCGGCCTTCGAAAAGATAGGCATGCAGCACTTCGGGCCGAATATGCCGCAGCGATCGAATGAGGCGCGCGAAACCCCGCAGACACCGCACCAGATCAGCTGATCCTGACGATGTGCGGCCGAAGCCGAGGTGATGCACTTCTATTCCGGCGTCACGGAGGGCCGCTTCGTGCGGACCGCTTTTCGAGATGAGGAACATGTGCACCTCGATGCCTCTGCCGGACAGACCTTGCGCGAGCAGGGATATCTGAGCCTCGGCTCCCCCGCGCCCCAAGTGCCCGATGAGGAATGCGACACGGCGTAGAGTGGATCGATCTCTTTCCCGCATAGCTCCTTTACTCCTTCCCGCTTCCTTGAAGTTCGCTTTCTTTAAGCTCCGCCGAAGCCGCGCGGGCCCGGAAGAACCACATCACCTCGATGACCGCCAGCAGGCTGTACGCGATCGAAGATGACAGCGCGGCTCCCGCCGCACCCATGTGGGGGATCAGGACCAAGTCGAGCGCGATGTTCACAGCGAGCGCTACGACGGTGATCCCGGAGATGCGGAGGGGGCGGTCGAGCCGGATCAGGTACTGCCCCGTCAGGCGCACGATGGCGTACGCGGCGATCCCGGGGGCCAGGATGACCAGCGGCAGGACGCTTCTCTCATAGGAGGCACCGAACACGAAGGGGACCAGCAGCGGAGAGGCGGCGGCGAGGAAGAACGCGCAGCCCGATGAACAGAGCAACGCGAGCCGGAGCGCGCGCGCAGTCGCCGCGGCGGACGCGGTCATGTCACCGCCGGCCTGCTGTGGCAGGACGACCTGAATGACGGCGTCCGCGGGCACCCGGGCTATCGTGATCACGACTACCGCCACGCTGTAGAGACCGGCCTCGGACGCGGACACCAGCGCGTTGAGCAGCAGGATGTCCGCCGCCGACCACAGCAGGAAATACTGGGCGATGTGGCCGACGTGGTAGCGCCCGGCCAGGCCGAGTTGGCGCACGGCGAGGTCCCAGGTGGCGTGGCTGAGATTCGGGCGCAGCGTCCGCAGGTACAACGGGAGCGGTACGACAGCGGACACGGTCCACATGATGACGACCGCGGAGATCGTGAAGTGGCCCAGCACCGCCAGCAGCACCAGAGGCAGGCAATTGATCAAGCCGGAAATGAGGATACTGCGGTTGATGAGGGCCATCCTGGCTTGGAGCGTCAGCATGCCCCGCAGGTTGACGATCGCGGCCATGGCGGGCACCCCCGCCAGAGCCACCGCCAGGAGCAGGGTCGGCCGGTTCGGGAACACCAGCGGTGACACGGCGAAGACGGCCAGGCCGGCCACCGCGCCCAGCCCTATCCCGAGCAGGAGGCCGTTGGCGGTCAGCACGCGACTGAGAGCGCCGTCCTTCCAGAGCGCGATCTGGGTGTTGACGACGGTGAAATGTCCAAGGATGACCGCTCCGGAGACCAGGCTGACGATCAGCGCGTACTGACCCCTGCCATCAGGCTGGAGGTAGCGGGCGATCAAGATGCTGGTGACTGTCGACAGCAGAAGGCGGAGTGACTGGCTCGTCCCCGCCTGCACCATCCTGGCGGTACTCGAGGTTTCCGAGAAGATCCAGGCGCGAAGGCGCAGCACGCCTGAGGAGAGCCTGTTACCGACGTCGGTGCTCGGTTGTGACGGGCTCCGCCTTCTTACCTCGCGCTGGCTACGCATCACATCTTCCTTGTCGTGGTGAGCACGCGGCCACCGGGACTACGTCAAAGGGGCACAGCCGGTTTCTGGCATCACCAGGTCGTCAGAGGTCACGTGAGCTCGGTACCAGAGTTCGAACTGCAGGAGAGCCCACAGCTGGACACTGTGGTCGGCCCCTTCGACGTGCCGCTGGAGGAGGTTCCGGACGACCTGTGGCCGGAACAGGCCCCGAGCGCGGGCGGTGGCGTCGGTGAGCAGGTCGAAGGCCGGCTCACGCAGCTCACCCCGGAGCCAGGTCGCCAGCGGCACGTTGAACCCCTGCTTGGGGAAGCCCAGGATCTCCTTGGGCAGCCAAGGAGCGACGGCCCGCTTGAGCAGGACCTTCGTCTCACCGTCGCGCACCTTCAGCGCGATGGGCAGGCCGGCCGCCCATTCCATGAGGTGGTGGTCCAGGAGCGGGGAGCGGGCCTCCAGCGAGTTGGCCATGGCGGAGATATCCACCTTGACCAGGAGATCGTCCGGCAGGTAGCTCGCCACGTCCACATCCAGGATGCGGCCGAGGTCGGTGGCCGCCGATGACCGCTCGAACGCCTCGTCGAGCAGCCGGTAACTGTCCGCCCCCACCAGAAGATCGCGAAGTTCGTCACTGTAGACGGCGTACTTCTGCCGGTGTGTGTACTGGGACATGAGGCGGGCATAGCGGCGTGCGGGGCGCTCCGCGGCGAACTGCATCAGCCGGGCGAGCCGCCGGGGCAGAGATCCGCCGGTAGTCCGGTCCGCGATCAGGTCGCCGATGCGGCCGGTCGCCATCGCCAGCGGGCGCGGCATGACCGGTATCCGCCCGGCCTGCCCCATCCGAACGTAACGCTGGTATCCCCCGAAGCTCTCGTCGCCGCCGTCACCGTTGAGCACCACGGTGACGTGCTTCCGGCTCAGCTGCGCGACGTAGAAACTGGGGATGGCCGAGGCGTCGGCGAACGGCTCATCGAAGTGCCAGGCGATGCGCGGCAGAACGTCTAGCAAGTCGGACGTGACGACGAGCTCATGATGGTCGGTGCCATATCGCTCCGCCACCATCCGGGCCTTGTGCCGCTCGTCATAATCGCTGTCCTCGAAACCGATGCAGAATGTGCGTACCTGTTCCTGGCTCTGCATGGCCATGGCCGCGACCACCGCGGACGAGTCGACCCCGCCGGACAGGAACGCGCCGATGGGACGCTCACTCACCATTCGGATGCGGGTGGTCTCCAAGAGCAGCTCACGCAGCCGCTCCTCTTCCCCTTTCTCATCCAGCACCGGTCGCGGCGAACTGTCCAGCGCCCAGTAGCGGTCCACGGAGACGTTTCCGCGTTCCCAGACCAGCAGATGGCCGGGCGGAAGTTTGTGTACGTCCTGGTAAATGGACCACGGCGCCGGGACGTACTTGTACGTCAAATAGTGGTCCAACGCCACCGGATCGACCTCACGGCGCAGGCGCGGATCCTGCGCCAAGGACTTCAGCTCCGATCCGAACACCAGCGAGGTGCCGTCCGAACGCCAGTAAAGGGGCTTCTTCCCTACGCGGTCACGCGCGAGGACCAATCGTTCTCGCGCGCGGTCCCAGATGGCGAAGGCGAACATCCCCCTGAGCCGGTGGACCATCTCGGTGCCATGCTCCTCGTAGAGGTGGACCAGGCACTCGGAGTCACCTGTCCCGCGCAGCCGGTGCCCTCGTGCGGCCAGGTCTCGCCGCAGCTCGGCGAAGTTGTAGATCTCACCGTTGAAGACGGCGACGACCTGGCCGTCCTCGCTGTAAACGGGCTGGTCACCCGAGGCCAGGTCGATGATCGCCAGTCGGCGCATGCCGAGCGCCGCGTGCTCGTCGCTGTGGAATCCGTCGCCGTCGGGACCACGGTGCACGATCACCTCGCACATGCGGCGCACCAGCGCCGGGTCGGGCCGTGTCGTCGATACGATCCCGGCTATCCCGCACATCGGTCCTCCATCAGTGGACGCAAAAACCGTATTCCTCGACCAGGCGATTGACCGCGTGACAGGATTTCCCGCATTCCGCGGAACGGCGCCGCCAGACATTTAGCAAAGCGGCGGCCTGGAAAACCACATGATTCGCTGGAAACGGATCATAGATCACCGTGGACCATGCACCACGACATCCCCACCGAGGTGGGCGTGGCTCCAGGCCATCAACCGTTTCGCCCGTTTCTCCCGTTTGACATCGTCTGCGGACTTCGCGACCAGCGCAAAACACGTCGAAGACGACGATCTGCCGGTTGCCCGTGTTTACGCAACACGCCTTCCCGCCACAAGTGCCCGCCCGATCATTCTCGGTATCATGGCCAGCGGAACATATCGGCGGGATGGTCGAGACCATCCCGGATTTCCCACCCGCATGCCTCGATGCCGTCGGCGGGACGCCAAAAGGCAACAGGGCGCAAAGGGCTTCTATTCCGGTTCACAGCAGTTCTCGCTGGGCCGGCAAATTTCTCTGTACTCAGGTGAGGAGAACCGATCGATGAAACCCATGGATACCGTGGACAGGCCGGCCGGGAAACGTATCGTCGTGACGGGAGTCGCCGGGTTCATCGGCTCCCACATCGCGAGGTCACTGCTCGACGACGGCCACGAGGTCATCGGAATCGACCATTGCCTGGGCCATCCGCCGGAGATCACCGAGCGGAACCTTCGGCTCAACGAGGCCGGCGACCGCTTCACACTGATTCGTGGCGACCTTGCGGAGATCCCCCTCGAACCCCAACTCGATGGGGCCGACACGGTCTTTCACATCGCGGCCCGGCCCGGCGTCCGCCCCTCATGGGGAGCCGAGTTCCCCAGCTATGCGAGGAGCAACATCGTCGCCACTCATCTCCTGATGGAGGCGGCCGCCCGTACCTCGGTCCGTCGTGTCGTGGTGTCGTCCTCCTCGAGTGTGTACGGCGGTGCGCCGAACGGACCGGTGACCGAAGCGGACCTCCCCGCCCCGCTCTCGCCCTACGGGGTGACGAAGCTCGCCGCGGAGCAGTTGGCCCTGGCTCACGCGCGGCGCGGACCATCCGGGCCAACGGTCGTGGCGCTGCGCTACTTCACGGTCTATGGTCCGCGGCAACGTCGTGACATGCTGATCAGCAAGTTGATCGAATCGGCGCTGTCCGGGAAAACCGTCACGATTCTGGGCGACGGCAAGCAGCGCAGGGACTTCACTTTCGTCGCGGACGCCGTACGAGCCAATCTGATGGCCATGCACGCGGAGGTCGAAGCGGAGGCGCTGAACATCGGCACCGGTGTCACCACCTCGGTGCTCGACGTGGCCGACCTCGTCGGCGACATCGTCGGGCGGCCGGTCGTCCTGGAGTTCGGGAGCGGACAGGCCGGAGATGTGCGGGACACGCATGCCGATGTCTCCCTGGCGAAAGACGTGATCGGCTATCGGCCCACGATCGATCTGCGAACCGGGCTGACGACGCAGGTGGAGTGGACCCTCAAGAACGAAGTCATTCCCGCACCGGAATAGTGGAAGATCGCCGGGTTTCGCGTACGGACAGCGGGATCCGGCTATTCCGGCAGCTCGGCCGTCCCCCCTTGCCTCAAGGGCCGTGTCGTCGGCGCGGCACGCGACCACGGCCGTTCCGCTCGCCATCGGTGACGACTTCGTCGTAGAGCCGCTCGAACCACTCCGCTGTCTGGGTTATGTCCACAGGATCAGCGGTGTTCCGGATCCCTTCGCGAAGCTGGGCGTGCGTGTCCGGCCGCATGGCCCGAAGGATGGCCTCAGCGAGCGCGTCGGGGTCTCCAGGCCTGGTGAGCAGGCCGTTGCGACCGTTGTCGATCAGGTCCGGCACCCCTCCCACGGCTGTGGACACGACCGGCACGCCGGCCGCCAGGGCCTCCATGACGACGACAGGCAGCCCTTCGTGCGCGGAGCTGAGCACGAGCAGATCGGCCGAAGCGATCAGGCGGGCGGCGTCCGGCACATGTCCGAGGAGCCGCACGTTGTCTGACCCCAGCTCGGCGACCCGCCGAGCCGTCTCCTCATACAGTGGACCGGTGCCGGCCAGCAGGAAGACGGCGCGCGGATCGCGGCCGACCACCTTGGCCGCCGCCTCGATGAGCACGCCGTGCTGCTTCTGCGGACGAAAGTTGCCGACGTGCGCGATGAGGAAGGCGGACTCGGGAACGTTCCACTCCTGCCTCGTCCGCGCGGCCTCCCCCGCCCGGCGGCGCATCTCCGCGACGTTGATGCCGTGGATCCTGGTCACCAGGTTGCGCGCGCCCCGGCTGACGACGGCCCGCGCGACCTGCGGAGAGACGGCCACGGTACGGGCGTCCAGCCATCCTGTCGCCCGGTCGAGCAGCATCGTCGGCAGGCGATAGCGGACGTTGTGCACGGTCGAGATCAGCGCGGGCCTCGGCCTGGACAACCGCGACGTCACCCGGAGCAGCGACGCGGGCAGGGGTGAATGGAGATTGAGAACGTCCGGGCGCAAGCGCCTGACCTCCACCGCCAGACGGGCGAGGCGGAGCCGTCGCGGCCAGGCGGCGAGACTGATCACCTCTGTCCCCGCCGCGCGCAGCCGCTGGATGAGCTCGTCGGTCTTCGCGCCCTGGCATATGACCGTGTAACGCACGCCCGTGGCGGGCGCCGCCAGCAATCGCTCGACGAGCAGCATCTCCGCGCCGCCGACCCCCAGGTCCTTGATGACCTCGCAGACGTGCAGGCTCCTCATGACGCGACCTCCGATGCCCTTGGCATGATCCTTGTGTCCGGGGTGTTGCCGGACTGATCAGGTCCGCCACAACGCACCGTGATCAACCCTTCGGGACCGCACGGCCTCGGGACCGCACAGCCTTCACGGCCTTGGACCGCACGGCCTCGGGACCGTACGGCCTTCACCGTCTTGGGACCGCACGGCGTCCGGACCGCACGGCCTGCTGATTCAAGCGCGGTAGGTCCAGCCGGCCGCGCGCCAGCGTTCCGGCGTCAGCGCGTTGCGCCCGTCCAGCACATTCCGGCCGCGCACGACGTTGCTGAGCAGTGCGGGATCCATGTCTTGGAACTCGGTCCAGTCGGTCAACAGCATGACGAGGTCGGCCTCCGACGCGGCCGTGACAATCGTGTCGGCGTACTCGAGCTCAGGGTGAGCAAGCCGTGCGCTGTTCATCGCGACGGGATCGTGCATGGTCACCCTCGCGCCCTCGCGATGGGCGGCGACCGCGACCGCCAGCGCGGGAGAGTCTCGGACGTCGTCGGTGTTCGGCTTGAACGCGGCACCGAGGACGCAGACCCGCCTTCCCTCGTACGTGCCTCCGAGAAGTTCCCGGCCGAGCGCGAGGGCGCGGTCCCTGCGGCTCAGATTGATGGCGTCGATCTGCTTGATGAACGTGGCGACCTCGTCCAGGCGAAGGTCCGTCGCGCAGGCATACAGGGCACGAACGTCTTTGGGGAGGCAACCGCCACCGAAGCCGAGTCCGGGACCCAGGAAGCGCCGGCCGATCCTGTCGTCGTAGCCGAGTGCCTCGGCAAGCGGCAGCACGGCACCACCGGTTGCCTCACATATCTGCGCCACGGCGTTGATGAATGAGATCTTCATCGCGAGAAAGGCGTTGGCCGAGACCTTGACGAGCTCGGCAGTGGCGTAGTCGGTCACCACGAGGGGACAGCCGTCCTCGATGATCGGCCGGTAGACGGCCCGGAGCAACTGCTCCGCCCACTGCGACTCCACCCCGAAAATGAGCCGATCGGGTTGGAGCGTGTCCTGAACCGCGTGCCCCTCGCGAAGGAATTCCGGATTCCACGCCACCTCAACTCGGCCGCCGTCGATCTGGTGGCGGACGACATCGGCCATGCGCCGCGCGGTTCCTACCGGCACCGTGGATTTACCCACGATGATCGCCGGTCCGGTCACCCGCCGCGCCAACTCGGCGAAGGCCGTCTCGACCCATCGCAGATCCGCGTTGAAGGAGCCGGGAAGCTGCGGTGTTCCCACGCAGACGAAATGGACGTCCGCCTCGGCGACATCGTCGTACGAGGCGGTGAAGCGAAGCCGGCCCGCCTCCACGCTTTTGCGCAGCAACTCGCCGAGGCCGGGCTCGAAGAAGGGCAGCTCGCACGCCGACAGCCTCGCGATCTTCTCCTTCTCGATGTCCATGGCGATGACATCGTGCCCGAGCTGCGCCATCCCCACCGCGTGGGCGGTGCCCAGATATCCGGCGCCGATCACGCTTACTTGGAGGCGGTCGGACGACTCGAGGGACTGCGACATCTTCACTCGGGTCGAATTTTGGCGTATCAGCGTATGATCCTGCAAAGTTTCTCCCTCGCTCGGTAATTGAAGGTGCTGGTCCCGCGATGTCGTCCTCGTCCACGTCGCCCGAGACCAACCAGATCACCTTACTTTCTTACTCGGAGACGCCTGATAACGCGGCGGCCAACGGCTGAAAGACATGGCAGAGCTTCCTTAAAATCCCGCCAAATGTGGTCGGCACCGAGCGCGGAATGTGCCAGGCACCATGTGAGCTTCGGGAAGGTCGAAACGGACGTATCCGGTCGACGGGCGACAAGCTTTGGAGATCGGCCCACGACCGGCATCGCCCCCTGGAGACGTAGACACGCCGGTATGTGTGCCACGGGTAGATATCCGCGATCGGCGATCGTATTGTTGACGGCGTTGCCCGGCCAGCGATCGCACCTTTGTCAGCCGAGGGCGATTTCCACGTTTTGGTGCGGATCCAGCGTTGCGCGGATGCCCGCGACGCGCTCTTTGGAGCATCTCTCAGAGCGGAGTGAAGTCATGACGGTAAATTCAGTGGACAAGACCACCCAGGACCGCTTCGCCTTCGGCGACAACTGGTTGAGCTTCCTCGAACTGGTCGACGAACACCGGATCGCCATGGCCGTGACGTCGCTGAGGGACGCCCTCGGGGTCGCCGACCTCAGCGGGCGCACCTTTCTGGACGTCGGCTGCGGCAGCGGCCTGTTCTCGCTGGCCGCGCACCGCTTGGGGGCGAAGGTCCACTCTTTCGACTTCGATGTGAATTCCGTCGCCGCCTCGGCGAAACTGCGCAGCACATTCGCGCCGGAAAGCACTTGGAGTGTGGCGCAGGGATCCATTCTCGACGAAGCTTACACACAATCTCTGGGCCTGCACGATGTCGTATACTCCTGGGGAGTGCTGCACCACACGGGTGCCATGTGGCGGGCGATCGAGGCGGCCTCCCGACTTGTCGCGCCGAATGGGCTGCTGTACATCTCGATTTACAATGACCAAGGGTTGGCAAGTCGTCTGTGGTGGTACGTTAAACGCCGCTATGTGCAGTCCGGTCGAATCTCGCGAGCCCTGCTCGTTCTCATCTTCCGAGCATATTTCGGCCTTCGTTCGGCCTTGGCCAGGCCAGTGAAACGGGCGTGTGCCGTCGGACTTCCCGCTGCTGTCCGACCTCGCGGAATGTCCACGCGCCACGATCTGATCGATTGGATCGGCGGTTTCCCCTTTGAAGTGGCCTCGCCCGGGGAGATTTTCGACGTCTTGCGCAAGCGCGGCTTCGAGCTGCGTCACCTGAAGACTTGCGCGGGTCATGGCTGCAATGAGTATGTGTTCGCGCGAACTGCGGCTGGGCTCGACGGCCCGGTTGGCTGATCGGTCGAACGGCTGCTGCCGCTGCTGACTGGGAGCGACGGTGGCTTGGGTTGAGCGCGGGGGTTGCGCCGACGGGTGTCGGCGACGGTCGCCGCGCTCTGCCATGTCAGGCGATCAGGCACAAGGGGTTTCCTGGGGGTTCGTCACGCGACCGCCTCAAACCTTGTGACGGTCCGTCGTGGCTGAGGTCCCTTGGTGGGATACCCCCTCCGGGGGAGCAGAAGAAGCCGGTCCATCGTGGCTGACGTCCCTGTGGGGGGATCCGGGGGAGCGGAAGAGGCCGGTCCGTCGTAGCTGAGGTTCCTACGGAGGGACGCCCTCTTCGGGAGGGCGGAAGAAGTCGGCGCCCGTCGTGGCCAGGGTCCCCAAAGGACGGACGCCCCTTCGGGGGGAGCGGAAGAGCCGATGCCCGGCGAACCGTTTGTGGGCGCCGTGCTACCCCGACTGACGTGCTCCCGAGGAGGGAGCCGGGGGCGTCGGCTTCACGTAGTCAGAGGGTGCTCCCGGCGGCTGGTCCGCCGTGGGGAGCCGGTAGACGGCGTAGTCGCCGTCACGGAGCCGGAGGTCGGCGAAGGCGGCGAGGTTGGCGTCGGGGCTCAGCCGGTGCTCATCCACGAAGAGCCATCGGACCCCGTAGTCGTCCCGCAGGCGCCGGATCGCCTCCGCTGAGGGTGCCTGGAACACCGCTTCGTTGGCCTGGAGCCGTTCGCCATCCCAGAATGGGCGGGTTTCCACTACCTCGCCCGGGCGCCAGCTGTCCATGTTGGTCACCGTGTAGGCCCAACCCTCGACCAGCACCCGCCGCTCGCTCAGCGCCGTCGCCCAGAACGCACGGCTGTCACAGGGGTTTTCGTAGCCCATACGGCAGTGCACGTTCGTCGCGATGAGATCGTCGACACCCGAGTGGGCGCGCAACCACCGCCCAACGGTGAAGGCCCCCTTGGGAATCGCCTGCAGCGGCACTGTCCCGTTCCGAGCCGGAACGGCGGCCGCCCCAGGCGAGTTGGCGGTCGCGCCGGTCGGGTTCTGGGCGGTGGTGGTTACGGGGGTTCTGAAGGTGCCGGGCATGACGCGGGCGAACCAGGCGGCGGGCGTGCCGGCGGCCGTGACCATGCAGATCACCAGGGCACAGGTACGGAGCCCGCTCTGGCGCGCGGCACGCAGCACGACGACGGCCAGCAACACCACGCCCAGCAGAACGAGGTACGGCAGGAACAGGACGGTGTAGTCCGCGCCCGGAGCCAGCGGGAGCCTGACGCCGCAGAGCGTCCGGATGGCGTAGACGGCCACCACCCCTACACCGGCCGCGCACGCCATCGCCCTGAGCCGCACGCGCGCCTTCCGTACGATGAGCATGAGCCCGTAGACCGCGAGCATCGCCAGGTAGGGATAGGACGCCTGGAGGAAATACCCCTCCGACTGATGCGGATGGCCGAGCACCAACGCCGCGGCGAGACCGGCCGCGCTCATGCTGAGCACCAGCACCACCACGGGCCGCGCGAGCAGGTTCGGCCGGCCCACGAGGCCGATGATCCCGCACCACGTGATGACCCCGCAGAGCACACACAGCAGGGCGGCGCCGAACGTGACGGCCGACGGCGGCTCGGCCCCGGCCGCCAGGCCGGTCATGCCCCGCAGAGTCAGGCGCATGATCGACAACGGATCGAGCACGATCCCCTGCCGTGCGCCGCCGAACAGCACGCACTGCGCGAACAGCAGGCACGCCGCGGTGAGGCCGAGTGCGGCGAGCGGGCGCCGGGGCAGGCTGAACCACTTGACCGTTTCGACCAGCGCGACGGCCACGAGGCCCACCACGAGCAGCGGCAGATAGGTGGCTTTCGCCCCCATGACCGCCGCGAGCAGGATCCCCAGGAGGACCCATCTGCCCCGAGGCTGTGGCTTTTGGCCGAGAAGGTCGATGAGGAGCAGGACGATCGGGGCGAAGAACAGGGCGCCGAAGGTCTGGGTCGGGCTCGACCATGACTGCACGGTCTTCCAGGTGAACACTCCGGTGGTCTCGCCGAGATACAGGCTCGGCGCCGTGATGAAGATGATGCTCACGAGGCCGGCCAGCGCTCCCCCGTACGAGCGCGTTATGCGACGGCCGACCATCCCGAGGACGACGATGAGGGCGGCGAGCATGGGCAGGATGGCGAGTCGGAAGAGCAGAACCAGTGGTTCCACCCCGGTGACCCAACTGGCGGCCGCGAGATGCGCGTAGACGAACCAGTGGTAGACGAGAGGTTCGCCGGCGACCGTCGGCACCATGGGCGGCATGTGGTGCTTCAACTCGCCGACCAGGGCCAGGTGGAAGGGCATGTCGATGAACGACGTGCCCATCGCCGGCCAGGTGAGGGCTTGGGTTCTGAAGACGTTGACGGCCGACCACACGATCAGATAGATCATGGTCAGCGCGGTGCACCATGACCACCACAGCGGTGTCCTGCCCGCGCCGGGGGCGCCCTTCCAATGTCCGCGCAGCCGGGGGACGGCGAGGAAGAGCACGTAGGTGCCGATCGGCCAGGCCATCACCAGCAGCGGCATGCCGAGCGCGCGTGCCGGGATGTACGTGAGGACCTCCAGCGCGTAGCCGAGTATCAGGCCGAGCGCGAGCCCCTCCGTCAGCGTGGGAGCGCCCCGGTACAGCGCCCGGACCCACAACAGGCCCGGCAGCGCGACGCCCAGGGCGATGTAGAGGCTGAAGAGAGCCAGGTCCGTGGCGGAGACGCCATAGAACCCCAGCGCGACCCCGACGCAGGCGACCACGGCCGTCGCCGGAAGCCAGATCGAACAGCGCTTCAGCAGCGACGCGCGTTTCCTCCCGGACGGTGGCCGGGCCACGCCCGGCTCCGGCGTGGGTGCGTAGGAAGGCGGCGCGGAGCGCGGAAAGGGTGGAGCGTCGGCCATGCACGCAAGCTTGACCACAACGGCGTCTCGTACAGGTGCGAACGCCCGAGTAAGGCGGTGTTCTTGCCGACGCTTGGTGGGTTTTTAAGGATCGCAGGGTGCTCCGGCCCGAGTTTCGGCCTCGGGCCGGAGGATTTCCGTACGACAGTGCTAACTCGTGGCGTCGAACAGCACGTCGACCCAGTAATTGGTGAGCTGGTAGGTATTGGTGGGGAACGTGAGCGGCGTCCCGTACTTGTACACCCCGTTGCTTCCCGCCACCTCCTCACCGGCCGGCGCGTAGAGCGGACCGCGGCCATATCCCGTCGTGAAGAACGGCCTGGTTATCGAGTAGTTTCCCGGATTCATGGAATAGGCGGTCACGTACGTGGTGTTCGCGACGAGCGGGACCGGTGTCGCGAAATTCACCTGTTGCCATCCGGATGGAGTCTCGTTGGTGAAGGTCGCGCTCGCGAGCAGCGTGCCGTCGGCCGCCCACAGAGACCCGACGTGGGTTCCCGTGTTCTGCGGAGACTTGTAGAACCGGACTCCGGTGGCGACCCCGTTCGAGGTGGGACGGAACTTCGCCCCGACGACGACCGCCTTGGTGTCGCCGGTGGAATCGATCGCCGGCTGTGCCGTCTCGTCCCACAGCGTGCTCGACGGCGAGAACACCACGTCCACCCAGTAGTTCGTGGCCTGGTAGGTGTTGGTGGGAAAGACGGGCGTCGCGCTGTACGAATAGACGCCGTTGCCTCCGGTGACGGCGCCGGTCGCCAGTGCGATGAGCAGCCCGGACGAATACTGCTGGTTGAAATACGGCCGGGTTACCGAATACCTCCCGGATGTCGTGTGGTAGGCGGCGACATAGGTGGTGTTGGCGCTCACCGCGACGGGCGTCGAGAAGTTCACCTGCTGCCAGCCGCTCGCCGATTCATTGGTGAACGTCGCTCTGGCCAGGAGCTGACCCGTGGAGCTCCAGAGATCTCCCGTGTGCGTTCCGGTGTTGAGCGTCCCCTTGTAAAATCTGATGCCGGATATGTGGCCCGGACTGGTGGGCTGGAATTTCACGCCCAGTTCCGTCGCGGCGGGATCCGATTGCGAAGCGGTGGTGGGCGTCGAGGACGGCGGCCACGTGGTGCACGGGCATGGTGTGGTGATGGTTACGGGCCTCTGGGTCGGCGTGGTCTGGAGATTCCCGCTGTCGTCGACCGCTCGCGCCAATATCGTCACCGGCCCGGCCGAGCCGGTCGTCCAGCTGTACTGCCAGTCCGTGAGCCCTTTCGCCTGGAACCACCTGGTGCCGCCGTCCGGGGAGACTTCGACGCCCCCCACCTGACCGCCCCCGACGTCGATCGCCGTCCCCCGGATGGAGACCGTGGTGCCGCTCGGCACGGTGGCGGCGGCGGACGGACTCGTGATCGTCGTCGTCGGAGGGGCCGTGTCCGGTGTCGGAACCCCCGGAACCAGGCCCGCCTGCAGGCTCGCCGGCTGCAGGTTCATGTCGGCGAAGAGATTGACGGTCGCCTGCTGCATCCGGATGTCCGTAGGCGTACCAGGGCGGTAGTGAACGGCGTCGAGCCCCCACGACCACTGCACGGTGCCCGCGCCGAAGACGCGCGCGCCGCTGGAGTGCCGGTAGAGGATCAGATTGTGGGTCGCGACGCCGGCGCCGTACGAGCCACCGAAGTTGAGCAGGATCTTGTCCAGCCTGCCTATCGTCGCGCTGGAGAATTTCACCGAACCCGCGGGAGTCGTCAGGTTGTCGGGCGCCGGGTCCCATTCATAGCCCAGCGTTCCGGCTGGAAAGATCGCCGTCTGGCCGGGCAGGAGATTGGCAACGGACGTGTTGCGCCACAGCCGCATGCTCCGGTAGGCCGCGGGAACGGCCACCGAGTCGGAGACGGTCCCGTTGACCTGGAACATGGTGCCCGTCACGGCATTCTCCGGCCGGCCACCGTTCGACGGCGGCGAGAAACGCGGGTCACGCCAGGTGCCGGTCCATTGTGTACTCGGGTCGATCTTGGCGTTCGCCAGCGTTTCCTTGTAGCAGACGAGTGTCCGGAAAGCGAGGACGGGTCCGGCGATGCTGCTCTCCCACCTGGTCTTCCAGAACATCTCGTTTCCCGAGAAGAAGGCGAGGTTGACCGCGCTGGCGCGGGCGGCCTCGACATTGTTCCGCATTTCCAGGGACCAGTACTCGTCGTGGCCGACCGACAGGAACGCGCGATGTTCGAGCAGCTCCGCCCCCATCCTGGCGGTGTCGACGCTGGTGGCATAGCTCACGTCATAGGCATTGGCCTCAAGCCATCTGACCATGGGGTATTCGGAGTTGAAGAAGAAAGACTCCGCCGAGCCGCTGATGTCGGCGCTCCGGTTGAGGAATGGCCGGTTGTAGCTGACCTTGAAGGCGCGCCCTGCCGGGCTTCCGGTGTACAGGCTGTTTCCGCCGTAGTCGTTGTACGCCTGCCACGTCGAGTCAGAGGTCTGGACCAGGACGTCCGCGCCGCGCGTGTCATCTCGGACCACGAAGGTGATCTGGCTCTCGCCGGGGGTGCCGTCCTCGCGTACCAGCTTGGCGAGATAGACACCGGAAACGACGGTGTCCGGCACCGCCCAGGACGCCGAGACCTCCCAGTTCCCGCAGTCGACCAGTCCGGTAGCCGTATCGCTCACGCACGTGGGCTGAACCTGAGGCAGCGTGGCCGACGGCTGCAGCGTGGTGATCAGCCGCGCGCCCATGCCGCTGTAGTAGCCGATGCGATAGACGTCCAACCGGTAGTCGGTGGCGTCCGTGTCGATCTTGAAATCTACGGTCGTCCCTTTGTTGACGCTCATATCCGCCGCATATCCCTGAATGCTGGGACTGCCCGCCCCCACGATGTCCCACTCGCTCGGCGGATTGCCGGGAAGAGAATTCTCCAGGCAGATGACCGAGGTCGGCGGACAGGTCGCCGGCCGAGCGCCCCTCTTCCTGAGCGGGCCCGGCGGGCGGCCGTGGGCCACCTTGATCGCTTTCAAATCCTTGCGTGTGGCCTTGCTGATCCGAGCGCCCACGGGGGCGGACTGCGGTGCTCCTCCCCCGAGGCTCACCGTCGCGCCCTGGCCCTGGTGGGAGGCGAGGCTCGCGGTGATGCCGACCACGCCGCTCTCCTGCACCGGTGCCTGGGCGGCGCCGAGGATGGCGAGCGCGGCCGCAATGCCCGCACTCAGAAGAAGGGGTGGGCTACGAAAGGCGCGCCATCGCAAACCGGTCTTTTTTTCACTTTGTTGCATGATGCATCCCTCGATCGCGCTGATTTCAGCAGGTCGCGGGGGGTCATGAGCAAATAAATACAACGATGCCCGGTTCTCTCGTGAACCGGATGAGGGAAGGGCGATTTCCCAGCAGGACGGACGTCGATGTTGATTCAACGCTAAGAACTCAATCGCCGCAGAGATCGGCATATCTCCGGAGAACGCGAGCCATCACCCTTTGGCCCGGACAAGGAAGCGGCAAGAAACAACCGTGAGCAGGGGGACAAGCCCGATCGAAGCGCTCGCCGCACCAAGCTTGCGGCCATGGACAAGATCTTGCCTGTCAACGGTTCGGCGCCGAGCACCGTGGAGACAGCGCATCCGGCTCGGCCCGCACGGACCACCCGGCGCCCAGCGCGTTGGAGGCCCGCGCTGTCGGGACGGCTCGCGGCCGCCTCCGTGACGGCTTTCACCGCTGCCGTACTGATCCGCTACGGAGTATCCGTCACGGACATGGCCTTGTTCGCCGTCTACGTCGCCTTGGGGCTGGTGCTGCCCGGAGTGCTGGTGATCAGATCTCTGTACCGCGGCCCACGCACGGCGGCAGAGGAGATCGCCCTGGGCCTGGCCTTCGGTTACGCCGTCGAGATCCTGGTCTACATAGGCGCTCGCGCGATCGGAATGCCACTGCTCGTCGCGGTGTGGCCGTTGACCACTTACGCGCTCTTCCTCGCGGTCCCGTCCCTGCGCGGGCACTGGCGGGCGGGATCCCGCCCGGCGACTCCCCTGTGGTGGTCGTGGTGGCTCGCCCTGGTCATCGCCGTCCTGGTTGCCGGGAGCGCACTGAAGTTCTTCGGCACCCACGCCATCACCTGGCCCGGTCTCGGGGCGTCGTATCCCGACATGCCGTTCCATCTGGCGCTGGTCGGCGAGTTGAAGCACCATGTGCCGCCTTCGGTGCCGATGGTCGTGGGCGAGCCTCTCGCGTACCACTGGTTCGTGTACGCGCATCTGGCGGCGGCGAGCTGGCTGTCCGGAGTGGAGCCTCTTGTCCTGCTGTACCGCCTGGCCATGCTGCCCATGCTGGCCGGGCTCGTCGTCCTGGCCGGCATGACCGGGCGCCGCGTCACGGGCTCTTGGATCGGTGGGGCCGTCACTGTCGTGGGCACGGTCTTCGTGGGCGCCCCGACCCTGTATCTGGGTACGAACGGGGTGTTCACCTGGGGAGGGGTTCCGGACACCGCGTGGATCAGCCCCACGCAGACGCTGGGCGCTCTGTTGTTCGCTCCCCTCGTCCTCGTTCTGCTGGACCTTCTCGAGCGCCGGCGGCCCGACACCGGCAAATGGCTGCTGGCCGGGCTCTTCCTGGTGGTTCTGACCGGCGCCAAAGCCACCTATCTGCCCCTGCTCGGCGCCGGACTGGTACTCGTGGCGGCGGTCGAGGTGATGAGGCGACGCCGGCCGTCCACGAACGTACTGATCATGCTGGGCATGACCACGGCATGCATCCTGTTCGCGCAGTTCGTCCTGTTCGGCCGGGAGCGGCAGGGGCTGGTGGCGGACCCTCTGTCTTTCATGCGCATGACCTGGAGCAAACTCACCGGTTTGACCACGCCCTCGCCGGGCTCGCTGCTCGGCCTTACCTTGGTGTACCTGCTCTGCTGGGCAGTGACCTGGTCCGGCGTCCTAGGGCTGCTGAGCAGGCCGCGGCTGCTCGTGCGACCACGGGTGAGCCTCATGCTCGGCATGGGCGCGGCCGGGCTCGGCGCGGTGCTGCTCCTCGGGCACCCCGGCCAGAGCCAGCTCTTCTTCTTCTGGGGGGCCTATCCCTATCTGGCCGCCGTCGCGGCTTACGGGATCCTCATCCTCCTGCGGCGAGCACGGGTATCGCCCAAGGCGGTCATGTGCTCGATGGGCGCGGGACTCCTCGCCGCCTACCTGATCCCCCTCCTCTGTGGCGTCACGATTCCGCTGAGCGCCGGCCAGGACGATGGGATCCTTTACCGGCCCTATCTCACCCTGGTGGCCCTGGCCGTACTGGCGGGCCTCCTCGTGGCGATCCTCAGGGGACGCGCTCGCGCCGCGGCCCTCGTGATCGTCGCGTTCACGACCATCGGACTGCCCGCTTACTGGCACGCCCGCGTCCTTTCCGCCGTCGACAACGTCACCGGGGACGATCCCAACCCGGTGGTCAGACCGGTGGAGAACCGGGTGATCCCCCAGGGAGCCCTGGCCGCCGGACGGTGGCTTCGCGACCACTCCGGGCCGGACGACCTGGTGGCCACGAACACGCACTGCCGCCTGGGGTACGAGAACCCGTGCGACACCCGCTACCCGTGGGTGGCCGCGCTGTCGGAACGGCATGTGCTGGTCGAGGGCTGGGCCTACACGGCCACGAACCTGAGCCGCTGGCGTCCGGGGCTGCTGCCGGAGGGTCTGCCGTTCTGGGACACCGAACTGATCAAGCTGAACGACACCGCCTTCCAGTCGCCGAGCCAGACCTCCATGCGAACCCTGCGAGAGCGCTACGGGGTGCGCTGGCTCTTCGTCGACGAGCTTCGGGGAAAGATCAGCCCGCGGATCGGCGAGTTCGCGGAATTCCGGTTCCGGTCCGGCGATTACGCCGTCTATCGGCTGCCGGACGGCTCGGTATGAGGTGGGCAGGTAAGGCTTGTGTAATGCCTCATCCAGCCACCAGGCGCCACGCGTGTCGGCCGGTCCGGCCCGTTGTTCACTGCGTTCGTGAACGCATCCGGCCTGACGGCGATCCCCTTCAACGTGCCGCATATCTCGGAGAACGAGCTCGACTACCTGGCGGAGGCCGTACTCCAGCGGTTCACCCGCGGAGACGGGCCCTTCACCCAGCGAGCCACCCGTCTCCTCGCGGAGATCACCGATGCCCGCCAGGTGCTGCTGACCACCTCGTGCACACACGCGCTGGAGATGTCGGCGCTCCTGCTCGATCTGCGGCCCGGCGACGAGGTGATCATGCCGTCGTTCACCTTCATGTCGACGGCCAACGCCTACGCGCTGCGCGGCGCAGTCCCGGTGTTCGCCGACTGCCGGCCGGACACGCTGAACCTGGACGAACGACAGCTCGAAGCCGCGATCACCGACCGCACCCGGGCCATCGTGGTCGTCCACTACGCGGGTGTCGGGTGCGCGATGAAGGAGATCGGCGAGCTCGCGGAACGGCACGGGCTCGCGGTCATCGAGGACAACGCCCATGGACTGGGCGGGTTCTACCAGGACCGTCCGCTCGGGTCGTTCGGCCGCATGGCCGCCCAGAGCTTCCATGAGACGAAGAACATCCAGTGCGGAGAGGCCGGCGCGCTGCTCCTGAACGACGCCGACCTCGGCGAGCGCGCGGAGATCGTCAGGGAAAAGGGCACCGACCGGAGCCGGTTCTTCCGCGGCCAGGTGGACAAGTACCGGTGGGTCGACATCGGGTCCAGCTACCTGCCGTCGGACGTGCTCGCCGCACAGCTCACCGCCCAGCTGGAGTCATTCGACAAGATCCAGTTCCGGCGCCACTACGCATGGGACCGGTATCACGAGGAACTGGCGGACTGGGCCGCGGAGAACGGGGTCGCCCAGCCGACGATCCCGGACGAGTGCACGCATCCGGCGCACTTGTACTACCTGCTGCTCCCCGACCTGGCGAACCGGCAGGCCTTCATCGCTCATCTCGCCGAGCGTGGCGTGCAGGCGGCCTTCCACTACCAGCCGCTCCATGATTCACCCGCCGGCCTGCGGTACGGGCGGACGGCCCCGGGTGGCTGCCGGGTCACGGAGGAGGTCGCCGACCGTCTCGTACGGCTGCCGCTCTTCGCCGACCTGGACGACGCCCACCTGTCCCGCGTGATCGACGCGGTCCGAGCCTACGAGGTGCGCTGATGGCCTGGAACGACGTGATCGAGGCGGAAGCCGTGCGGACGCGGGAGTCTCCGCTCGAGTCCGCGCGGTTCGGCTGCTCGATTGAGCGGCTCGCCGTTTCCGGATCGTCGTTCGCCGCAGTCCGCGAGGCCGTCGTACGATCCGCCGCGGACGTGATCATCCTTCGCTACCCGGCCGAGTACGTCAACTGGTACGCCCAGCTGACCGCCCTGGGCCGGACCGCCGTCTTCGCGGACTCCCTGGTGTACTGGCGGCTGCGCGCCGGCGAGGGCCGGGCGCCGGAGGCGTCACCCGATCTGCGGGCGGCGCAGCTTTCCGGAAGCGCCGTGATCGAGGATCTGGTGTCCGACATCTTCCCCTCGTACGGAAACCACTACCTGGCCAATCCCCTGTTCGACGCCGCCGACGCGCTCGCCGGCTACCAGGAATGGGCACTGCGCTCGGCCGCCGAAGGGGGCTGCCTGGCGCTGCTGGATCGGCCCGCCGCCGGGGCGGCCTCGCGTGTCCTCGCGCTGGCCACCCTGGACGAGGCCGAATCCCGGACGGAGATCCTGCTCGCCGGCGTGGTCTCGAAGGCGCAAGGGCGCGGTCTGTACGCCCACCTGCTCAAGGCGGTCGAGGACCGCACGCTGGCGCGCGGCGGGGACGAAGTCGTCATCTCCACCCAGGGGCACAACACGCGCGTGCAGCGGGCGTGGTCCCGATACGGGTTCGAGCCCGTACGGACGGTCCTCACTGTTCATCTGGTCCGGAGCGCGCTCCTGCCTGGGCCGGAACACTAGGACCGCCGGGACCCACGTCGGCGGACGCGGTCGGTCCGACGCGTTCGCGCACGACGTAGGTCGGCCGGCCCATGCCGCTGCCATGAATGCGGCCGATGTACTCCCCGAGGACCCCGATGGAGACGAGTTGCGCGGAGGAGAAGAGCGCGACCATCGAGGCGATCGTCGTGAAGCCGGCCACCGTGGTCTCTCCCGTGGCGAACCGCCACAGGACGGCGCCGCCCAGCAGCAGGCCGACGATGCCGACGAGGAATCCGAGATAGCTCGCCGCCCGCAGCGGCGCCGTGCTGTAGCCGAGCAGCATGTTCACCGCGTGCCGGATCAGCAGCCGCGGCGAGTAGTTGGAGCGCCCGTGATGGCGTTCGTTCATGCGTACGCTGACCGACCCCACCTTGGAGGTGGCCCACGACAGGGCCACGTCGACCGAGGCATGCGGCCCCGACAGCTCTTGGAACCCGTCGCGCAGCCGCGTACGAAAGGCGCGGAAGGCGCTGATCGCACGGGCGGAGCGGATGCCCAGCGCGCTGGACATCCCGGCTTTCACCGATCGGGAGGCGAAACTCCGCAGAAAGCCGTGCTCCTCACGGTAGGAGACGCCGTAGACGAGGTCGAGACGGTCGCCCTCAAGGGCGGCCAGCAGGAGGGGGATCTGCTCCGGCGGATGCTGCAGGTCGTCATCCATCGTGACGACGACCTCGAAGGCCGCCTCCCTGATGCCGGCGATCAGCGCGTTGTGCTGACCGTAGTTACGGGAGAGGTGGATCGCCCGCACGGCCTCGTTTCGCCGGGCCAGCCCGGCGGCCGTCGCCCAGGTGTCGTCCGGGCTGCCGTCGACGACGAGGATCACCTCGTGCCGGACGGAGGCCTCGCTCATGGTCGACAGGATTCTGGCCACCAGCGCTGGAAGAGTGCGCGCGGATCGGTAACACGGAATTACCACCGACACCGACATTGATCCCCCGATCATCCAGTGTGAGCCGGTTACAATCGTGCCGCCCCCACCACGTGACGATCTGGAGTGCGGGCGACATGGTTGACGTGGAGAGCCACACCAAAAGCGACAAGAAGCCGCATTTCTGGTGGCGGGCTCTGATCTCCACTTTTGCTGGAAACCGCATCACATACCTAATGGCCGGCGCCATGACGGCAGTTGTCTATTACTGTCTCCTTGGCCTAGCATTGCTCGCCGCCGAGGGTGCGGTGCCCTACCTTGTCCTGGTCGTGACCAGCCACTTCGCCACCGTGGTGATCGTCTACCCGTGGTATCGACTGGTGGTGTTCCGGGTCTCCGGCGACTCCTGGCTGCGGGGGTACCTGCGATTCTATGTGGTCGGCCTGAGTTTCCTCGGGGCGTCCCTCATCAGCCTGCCGATCCTCGTGGGCGTCATCGGAATTCCCATCATGATCGCACAGGGCTTGATAATTCTCATAAGTCCCCCGCTAAGCTACCTGATACACCGAACATGGACTTTTCGTGATCGCGGATCCATCTAGTCTCGGCAACGTGCCGGGCGTTCTTCGACAAACGCGCGGAACCGCGCAGTTCCCCCGGTCGGGGCTCGGCATAAACTCCAGCGGACAGGCGGCCATCGCCGCCATGTCCTCCTCGCGGAAGGACTCAGGGAGCCGATGAAGGCGCTCGTTCTAGCGGGTGGCAAGGGGACGAGGCTGCGCCCGCTCACCCATACCTCAGCGAAACAGCTGGTCCCCGTGGCCAACAAACCGGTCCTCTTCTACGGGCTCGAAGCGCTACGGGACGCGGGCATCACCAGCGTGGGCATCATCGTCGGTGACACGGCCGCGGAGGTGCGCGAGGCCGTCGGAGACGGCTCGCAGTTCGGCCTCGAGGTCACCTACATCCCGCAGCAGGCCCCCTTGGGCCTGGCTCACTGCGTCCTGATCGCCAGAGAGTTCCTCGCCGACGAGCCGTTCGTGATGTACCTGGGCGACAACTTCCTGGTGGGCGGCATCACCGCCCTGGTCGACGCGTTCCGCCAGGCCGACCATGACGCGCAGATCCTGCTCACCAAGGTCGCCGAACCGCAGTTCTACGGCGTGGCCGAGCTCGGGCCGGGAGGCGAGATCATCGGGCTGGCGGAGAAGCCGGAGCACCCGCGCAGCGATCTGGCGATCGTCGGGGTCTACATCTTCTCCCCGGTCATCCACGAGGCCGTCCGGCGCATCACACCGTCCGCGCGCGGCGAGCTGGAGATCACGGATGCCGTCACGTGGCTGATCGACAACGGCTTCCGCGTCCACTCCCACTTCGTCAACGGCTACTGGAAGGACACCGGCCGACTGCAGGACATGCTGGAATGCAACCGGATCATCCTCGAACAGATCGAGCCCGACATCCGGGGCACCGTAGACGGCCGGAGCGAGATCACCGGGCGAGTGGTCGTCGAGCAGGGCGCGGTGGTGGAGAACTCCGTGCTCCGGGGGCCCATCGTGATCGGCGCCGACTCCAAGATCGTCTCTTCCTTCGTCGGCCCCTTCACCTCGATCGGGTCGAGTTGCGTGGTGGAGGACGCCGAGATCGAGTACTCGATCGTGCTCGACAGTTCGTCCATCCGTGGCGTGTCGCGCATCGGACATTCCCTCATCGGGCGCAACGTCGAAGTGAACCGCGCGGAAGGCATGCCGAACACCCACGAGCTCATGGTCGGCGATCACAGCAAGATACAGGTGCGTACATGAGGATTCTGGTCACCGGCGGCGCCGGCTTCATCGGGTCGCACTACGTGCGGTCGCTGCTGCTCGGCTCGTATCCGGGTTATGAGGCCGTGAACATCACCGTTCTCGACAAGCTCACCTACGCCGGAAATCTCGCCAATCTCGCGCCGGTGGCCGGACATCCCGGCTACCGGTTCGTTCATGGGGACATCACCGACCTGGAGTTGCTCGCGGAGATCGTTCCCGAGTGCGAGGTGATCGTGAACTTCGCGGCCGAGACGCACGTCGACCGGTCCATCACGGGAGCCGGCGACTTCCTGACGACGAACGTGCTGGGCACGCAGCGACTCCTGCAGGCCGCGCTGGAGACCGGCGTCCGCACGGTGGTGCACGTCTCCACCGACGAGGTGTACGGGTCGATCGCGGAAGGATCCTGGTCCGAGGACGAGCCCCTGCTGCCGAACTCGCCCTACTCGGCGGCCAAGGCCGGCAGTGACCTGCTCTGCCGGGCATATCACCAGACGTACGGCCTCGATGTCCGAGTGACCCGCTGTTCCAACAACTACGGCCCTTACCAGTACCCGGAGAAGCTCATCCCGCTCTTCGTCACCAACCTCCTGGACCGCGAGCCGGTCCCCCTCTACGGCGACGGGCTGAACGTACGGGACTGGCTGCATGTCGACGACCACTGCCGGGGCATTCAACTGGTGCTGGAGAAGGGCTCGCCGGGAGAGACGTACAACATCGGCGGCGGCACCGAACTCACCAACCGGGAGCTCACGGAGCTGCTGCTCAACGCGCTCGGGATGGGCTGGGAGATGGTCAGGAACGTGCCGGACCGGCTCGGGCACGACCGCCGCTATTCCGTCGACTGCGGCAAGCTCCGAGGCCTCGGGTACGAGCCGCGTACGGGGTTCGCGGACGGCCTGGCCGCGACGGTGCGCTGGTACCAGGACAACCAGCGGTGGTGGCGGCCGCTGAAGGCTCCTGCCATGCCTCGATCTATGTGACGGTTCGTGGTGGCTGGGGTCCCTTGAGAGGGATCCCCCTTCGGGGGAAGCGGAAGAACGACGGCCCGTCGTGGTAGTGGTCTCCAAGGACGGGCCCCCTCCGGGGGGAGAGAAAGAGGACTGCCCGTCATGGCCGGGGTCCCCCAGGGGATACCCCTCCGGGGGAGCAGCAGACGACGGCCCGCCGTAGCAAAGGCCCCAGGGGCGGAGAGCCCCTCCGGGGGGAGAAGGGTACGTCCGCTGTCACCGCACTATGGGGTGACGGTCTGGTTCACCGGGCCTGACGTGCTGGGGGCCAGATGGATCAGGGCCTCGTGGTCGAAGACGTCGCCGCCCAGATAGACCGCGACGATCCGATGCTGCCCTTGGGCCAGGCTCGACGTCGTGAACATCGCACGACCGGTGCTGGTGTTGAGGAATACCGAGCCGAGAATGGTCGAACCTTCCTTGAAGACCACTTCGCCGAAGGGGGTCTGGCTGCCGCTGACCCGTGCCACGGTGGCGGTGAACGTCACCGGCTGTCCAGCAGCGGAGGGGTTCGGGGAGCTGGTCAACGTGGTGGTGGTCGGCGGGTCGTCGGGAAGGCTGATCTGGGTGGCCGGGATGCCGTCGGTGCCGGTGATGTTGACGGAGCCGTTCAGGGAGAAGACCCGGCCCTGGACGTTGGCGCCGAAGTTCACGGTGGCGTTGCCCTGGGCCAGTACGTTGCCGCGGAAGGTGCTGTACACCCCCAGCGACGTAGCGCCGCTGGACTGCCAGAAGATGTTGTCGGCCTGCGCGCCGCGCAGCAGGGCGATATTGCTGACCCTGGCGGTGGTGAGAGTGGCCGCCCGGAAGATGAAGGTCGCGGCCGGATCCCCCTGGGCGTCGAGGGTGAGCGTGCCGTTGATCACGAAGGCGCCGTTGCCGGCGTCGTACAGGCCGGGCCCCTTGGTCGTACCGCCCAGCTCCCCCGGCACCGTGGAGCCGCCGGACCGCCCGGCGATGTCGTTGTAGGCGGCGACCACGTCCGACTTGACCGCCGCCGCGGTCGAGTTGCCCAGCTGCCGGTTACCGTTCACGGTGCCGGGCGGGAAGCCCGTCAGCGTGCTGTTGGGACTGATCGCCAGATCTCCGGAGACCGTGGTCAGATGCGCGTTGTTGACCGACATCCCGGCCACAACCCCGTACGGCTTCCCACCGCCGATGTTCACCGGCGGTGTCGCGCGCGCGCCCTCCGGCAGAGCCACCAGCACGACCGCGGCCACCACTCCTAGCGACAACCGACCGAACTTCCCCGAAAAACGGGACAAATCAATATTCGCCATGAGCCGATCCCTATATCTGCGACCCGGGGAAGATACTCCGCCGGTCATATGACTCTGGATATTCGACATTAGCGGGCATCGATGCCGTTCCAGAGAAATGACATGCGACGCGGCCCGTGTCGTATTCGCGCCAGAGACATGGCGCGGCCCGGCCGTGCGGAAGCGCACGGCCGGGCCGGTGGAGAAGCACCCGGACCTCACGGGCCCGCTAGGAGTCGAATACCGGATCGACCCAGTAGTTGGACGACTGGAAGGCGATCGTCGGGAAGGCGCTGGTCCCCCCGTAGGTGTACACCCCGTTCGGGTCCGTACCGTTCGCCAGTGCGGTGAGCGGGCCGTTCGTGTATGACGAGGTGAAGTAAGGTCGGTTTAGCGAATAATATCCCGACGTAGTGTGATATGCGGCCACATAGGTGGTATTTGCGGTAATCGCGACAGGCTGCGGGAAATTCACCTGCTGCCAGCCGGAGGCCGTCTCGTTGGTGAAGACCGCGCTCGCGAGCAGCTGACCACTGCTGCTCCACAGGCTCCCGGTATGCGTCCCCGTATTCGAAGCGCCCTTGAAGAACCGAATGGCGACGATGTTCCCGCTCGTCGAGGCCCGGAACTTCACGCCGACCGTAATCGCCTGCGTATCAGGTTGGGACTGGACGGCCGGAGTGGGCACTTTGTCCCACAGACTGTCCGATGGCTCGAACACAACATCGACCCAGTAGTTGGTGGACTGGTAGGTGTTTACCGGGAAGGTGTTGGTCGCTCCGTAGGAGTACACCCCGTTCGGGTCCGTACCGTTCGCCAGCGCGGTGAGCGGGCCGTTCGTGAATGAGGAGGTGAAGTAGGGTCGGGTAACCGAATAGAATCCCGACGTAGTGTGATAAGACGCCACATAGGTGGTATTGGCGGTGATCGCGACAGGCGTCGAGAAGTTCACCTGCTGCCAGCCAGATGCCGTCTCACTGCTGAAGACCGCGCTCGCGAGCAGCTGACCACTGCTGCTCCACAAGCTCCCGGTATGCGTCCCTGTATTCGAAGCGCCCTTGAAGAACCGGATGCCGAGGATGGTCCCGCTCGTCGAGGCCCGGAACTTCACGCCGACCGTAACCGCCTGCGAATCAGGGTGGGACTGGACGGCCGGCGTGGCCGATCTGTCCCACAGGCTGTCCGACACATGCTGAACCACTTCCGGCGAGAAGCTCGGCGCGAAGTGGATCAGTGCCTCGTGGTCGAAGACGTCCCCGCCCAGGTAGACGGCGGTGAGGTGGTGATCCCCCGCGCTAAGGCTCGGGGTCGTGAGCGTGGCCGGATCGTCGGCGTCCTGGTAGCCCGAGCCGAGTACGGTCGAGCCGTCCTTGAAGACCACTTCGCCGACAGGGGTCAGAGTGCCGCTGACCGGCTGCACGACCGCGGTGAGGAGAACCGGCTGCCCCCTCCAGGAGGGGTTGGGCGACGTGGTCAGGGTCGTCGTGGTCGGCGGGTCGTTGGGGAGGGTGATCTGAGTGGCCGGGGTGCTGTCGGTGCCGGTGATGTTGATGGAGCTGTTCAGGGAGAAGATGCGGCCGTTGGTGTAGGCACCGACATTCACCGTGACGGCGTTCTGGGCCAGCACGTTGCCGCGGAAGGTGCAGTAGTTGCCCAGCGACACGGTGTCGCTGAACTGCCAGAAGACGTTGTCGGCCTGCGCGCCGCGCAGCAGGGCGATGTTGGAGACGTTGGCGGCGGTCAGGCTGGTCGCCCGGAAGATGAAGACGGCGTTCGGATCCCCCTGCGCGTCGAGGCTGAGTGTGCCGCTGATCGCGAAGACGCCGGTATTGGAGGCGTACAGGCCGGGTCCCTTGGTCGTGCCGCCCAGCTGCTGCGCCACCGTGGCATCCGGGGTCCGCCCGGCGATGTCGTTGTAGGCGGCGACCACGTCGGCCTTGGCCGCCGCCGCGGCCGCGTTGCCGAGGTCCCGGTCACCGTTCACGGTGCCGGGCGGGAAGCCGGTCAGCGTACTGCCGGGACTGATCGCGAGGTCTCCGGTGACCGTGGTCAGATTCGTGTTGGTGACCGACACCCCGGCCACGACCGCGTAGGGCTCCGCGACACCGATGTCCACCGGCGGCGTCGCGCTCGCGGCCTGCGGCAGCCCCACCACCGCACCTGCCCCCAGCACGACCGCCGCACTCACCCCCATCCACAACCGACCGACATTCCCCAAAGAGCGGGAATATCTGACTTTGCTGGTCGCTTCGCGCTTGAGAGCTTCGGGGAGGGCCTTGCAGGCTGCTCGATCGGGCGCATCGCTATGTGATTTTGACATGCGCCACAACTCCTCACTGTATCTTGTGCTACTCAGGCAATCGGCTGGCTCGCCGCAGCCTGCGGCTCGTCAAGAATCCATAGGCGATCGCCACCGCTCGCCCGGTTTGTCGCGTTTACCATAAATGCGGCTAAAGTCCAGCCATGAGAGATGGGACCCGAATGTCGTCGATCCCTTTGAAGACGCTACGACATTCGGGAGGGCCATGCCTTGAACGGCATGACGCGAAAAACCTATATGTGATCAAGAAAAGCCTAGGATAACGTCCTATTGGGTTGCTCTTTACCCTTCAATGCCCGCTTCCAACACTTACCGGGAAGCTTGAACAAGGTATCTCCGTACAAGCGGCCTTTTCTTGGGCGCGCGGAAATATCACGTTTAATGCCATTATGCACCCCTAATCGCTGGCCTTGCCGCGGAAACGCCATCAGACGACACGCCGGGCATCGCCATCAAATCGGCGATATGAGAACTCCGGCCTCCTACAGTCGGATCGTGTCTCATCTCGATGTAACGGGGGCTCCTGATATGGGAGAGAAACTGGTGGTCGTCGGCCAAGGCTATGTCGGCCTGCCTCTGGCGATGCGGGCGGTCAGCGCGGGATTCGACGTCGTGGGCATTGACGTGGACCAGTGGCGGATCAAGCGGTTGACCGCCGGCGAATCTTATGTCGAGGACATCGGGGACGACGAGTTGATCGCCGCGCACCGGTGCGGCCGCTATCTGGCGAGCACCGATTACGCCGACGCCGAGATGTTCGACATCTGTGTGATCACGGTGCCGACGCCGCTTCGCGAGGGCGTGCCCGATCTCCGGCACATCGCCTCGGCGGCGCAATCCATCGCGCCGCTCCTTCGGCCGGGCGCCACAGTGGTGCTGGAGTCCACGACTTACCCCGGAACCACCGAGGAATATCTCCTGCCCCTGCTTCAGGAAGGCTCCGGACTGCAGGCGCCCGAGGATTTCTACCTTGGCTACAGCCCCGAACGGATCGACCCGGGAAACACCCGCTGGCGGCTGGAGAACACCCCGAAGATCGTGTCCGGCATCGACGAGTCCTCGCTGAAGAGAGTCCAGACTTTCTACGAGCGAATCGTGCGCGATGCCGTTCCCGTCTCCTCGGTCCAGGTGGCCGAGCTGAGCAAGCTCCTGGAGAACACCTTCCGGCACATCAACATCGCCCTGGTGAACGAGCTGGCCATCTTCGCGCGGCAGCTGGGGATCGACGTCTGGGAGGCCATCGACGCCGCCTCCACCAAACCGTTCGGCTACATGCGCTTCACCCCAGGCCCGGGCGTCGGCGGGCACTGCCTGCCGATCGACCCGTCCTACCTGTCGTGGAAGGTCAAGCGCAGCCTGGGGCACAACTTCCGGTTCGTGGAGCTGGCGAACGACATCAACGACCACATGCCGGATCATGTCGTCCACCGGCTGACGCTCGCGCTGAACCAGCGCTCCATGCCGATCAAGGGCAGCCGGGTGATCGTGCTCGGCCTCGCCTACAAGAAGAACGCGGGCGACTGCCGCGAGTCCCCGGCGATCGAGGTTGCCAGGGCCCTGCGCAAGCTGGGCGCGGATGTACGGGCCGCCGACCCGCACGTGGACCACTTCCTGCTGCCACAGGGGATCGCGATCATCGACGCCACGCGCCAGGAGCTCGCTCAGGCGGACGCGGTGCTGATCCTCACCGACCACGACTGCTTCGACTACGAGATGGTCGAGCAGGTGAGCGCCTTCGTCTTCGACACGCGCAACCGCTGCCGGGGGCCCAACGTCGAGCGGCTGTGACGAAACTGGAGCGGGGCTACCTGCCCGACGACAGGTAGCCTCCGGCGTCCCTAGAGCATGGCCTTCATCGAGTCCGCGGCCGACAGCACGTACGGCTGCTCGGCCATGACCGCCGCCCAGTTGTCCGCGAGCGACTCCGGCGTGAGCTCGTCCGACTTCCAGCCGGGCCCTTCGGCCACGAACACCCGCGCCACCCGGCCGCCGCCGACGCTGAACACCTCACCGCTCGGCTCGCACGACTCGTGTACGAGGTAGGCCACCAGCGCGCTGACCCGCTCGGGCGTGAACTTGGCCTCGAACTCGGCCGGCAGCAGCGACTCGGTCATCCGCGTCCAGGCGATCGGCGCGATGGCGTTGGCCTTGATCCCGTTGCGAGCCCCCTCGATGCCGAGCGTCTTGGTCAGGCCGACCAGGCCCATCTTGGCGGTGGAGTAGTTGGCCTGGCCGAAGTTGCCGAACAGGCCCGCCGGGCTGGAGGTGTTGACGATCCGGCCGTAGCCGGCCTCCTTCATGTAGGGGTAGGCGGCCTGGCTGACCAGGTAGGAACCGCGCACGTGTACGGCCAGCACATTGTCGAAGTCCTCGACCGCCATCTTCCCGAACGACCTGTCACGCAGGATACCCGCGTTGTTGACGACGATGTCGATCTTGCCGAACGCGTCGACCGCGGCCTGCACGATCGCCCTGGCCCCTTCCGGCGTGGCCACGTTGTCGGCATTGGCGATGGCCTGACCGCCGTTCTTGGTGATGAGCTCGACCACGTCGGCGGCGGGACCCGCGGAGGCGCCGGTGCCGTCGAGCGCGCCGCCCAGGTCGTTCACGACGACCTTGGCACCCCGCTCGGCCAGCAGGAGCGCGTGCGACCTGCCGAGGCCGTGCCCGGCTCCCGTAATGATCGCGACCCTGTCATCGAACCGAAGCATCGAACCTCCAGCGCAGGAGAACAACGTTCTAGTAATGGCACAATAACCCGAGTCCGCCGCACTACGACTGATCGTCGCGGATGGTGATCGGAAGGTTCATCTGAATAGTGGGGCGGAGATCCGGCCTTCAGGGCCGGGAGGAAGCACCACCCCTCCCTTCGAAAACAGTGTGGAAAACCTTGGTTACGTTCGGCAATATGTGTTCCGCGGGCGGGTAAGGGCTCATCGGTTCCAGCGGCGCACCCTGCGCAGCTGGGCCTTCGCCCAGCAGATCACCTTCACCCGCTACAAGGCCGCCCGCGCCGGGATCGCCTTCCTGCTGGTCGATCCCGCCTACACCTCGCAGGCGTGTCCGGAGTGCGGGTGGGTGTCCAGGGCGAACCGGCCGGCGCGGAGCCGGTTCGTCTGCACCAGGTGTGGCCTCGCTGGGCACGCCGACCACATCGCGGCCCGCAACATCGCCACACGCGGCGCCGCGGGCTGGGCTGCCATCAACCAGCCACACGCTACCGGCCTCCCTTCACCCAGACGGGACCGCGAGAGCAAACCACCAGCGTCAGCCAGTGGTAGTTGATTCTCTGCTAGAGTTCCGGGCTTCCCATGGGCGGCGACCCCCAGCGCCTGTCCGCCCTCCACCGGGCCTTCGGAGGCCGGACATGCCGGTAAACGCGCCCTTTCGCGTGGTTCAGTGGGCCACGGGAGCCATCGGCCGCTATGCGCTGCGCAGCGTGCTCAGCAGGCCGGGACTGGAGCTCGCGGGAGTCCTCGTCTATGACCACGACAAGATCGGCAAAGACGCCGGCGAGCTGGTCGGCCTGCCGTACACCGGCGTGAGCTGCACGGACGACCCGGAGCGCGTCATGGCCATCGAGGCCGACTGCGTGCTGCACATGCCGCTGCCGTCCTTCTACTTCGGCCCGGACCGGAGTCTGGACCTGGAGACCATCTGCGCGCTGCTCGCCTCGGGCAAGAACGTCATCACGACCACCGGCTTCGTCTACCCCAAGTCGTACGGCCCCCGGGTGGTGGAGCGCCTCGAGGCCGCCTGTGACAAGGGCGGCACCACGCTCCACGGCACCGGCATCAACCCGGGCTTCATGAGCGACTTCCTGCCGCTGGCGCTGACCGGGCTGTCGGACCGGGTCGACCACATCTACGTACGCGAGTCGTCGGACTTCCGCGGCCACCCGTCGCGCCAGGTCGTCGTGGACCTGGTCGGGTTCACCCGCACGGCCAAGGACTACGCCGAGGCGGTCCGGCCGTTCCGTACCTTCCAGCGCTCGCTCTTCGCCGAGAGCGTGCAACTCGTGGCCGACGCGCTCGACGTGCGACTGGACGAGGTGGAGGAGCGGGACGAGTTCGAGGTGGCCGGGCGGGAGTTCGAGATCGCGGCCGGCCGGGTCGAGGAGGGCGCGGTGTGCGCGTCACGCTGGGTGTTCTCGGGCCTGGTGCGGGGGCGGCCGTTCATGACGGTCGAGGTGATCTACAAGGCCGACGCCGGCAAGGTGGCACGCTGGCCGGAGCCGGGCTTCGCGATCCACATCGAGGGGGTGCCGCAGATGACGATGTCGATCGACGAGGTCTCCCACGGCCTGGCCGCCGCGGCCGCCCACGCCATCAACGCCATCCCCGCCGTCTGCGCCGCCCCGCCCGGCATCCGCACCCTGCTTGATCTTCCCCTCCCCACCGCACGCGCCCGGGTCCGCATCCGTTAGGCGGGTCACGTACGGCGGGGGAACAGCACGCGCGCCCTTGTTCGCATCCGTCAAGCGGGCCACGTGCGGCGGGGAAAGAGTCAGTTGTGCGGGAGAAAGCGCCCGTACTGCCCGCGGTGGTAGAGGAGCGGCCGGGCTGGGGTGGTTTGGGCGGCGGTGACCAGGCCGACCACCAGGGTGTGGTCGCCTATCTCCACGGTCGTGTGCGGAATGCAGATGAGATGTGCGGAGACGTCCTCCAACAACGGTGTTTCGTGCGGGCCGGGCTGCCAGCGGGTGGGTTCGGCGAAGCGGTCGATGCCGCGCCGGGCGAAGCGGGTGGCCAGGTCGTGCTGGTGGCCGGCCAGGACGTTCACCGCGAAATGGTCGGCCAGCCGGAGCCAGGGCCAGGTGGTGGATGACTGGTCGACGTAAAAGGACACCAGCGGCGGATCAAGGCTCACCGAGGAGAACGAGGTCGCCGTGAGGCCCACCGGGACACCCTCCGGTCTGGCCGTCACGATGACCACTCCGGCGGCGTGCTGGGCCAGGGCCGTACGGAACTCGTCGCGGTCCAGGGAGATGGTCATCTCAACGCTCCTTCCCTAAACGCTCCTTGCCTGACCGTTATCTGTGGCACGACCTGATCCGCCCAGCGGGCCAAGGGCCCGTCGTCTCCTGGCAGCTCCGACTCCAGGAGGGTCAGGCCGGGGGTGGGGACGAAGGCGCCCAGCTCCACCAGGAGCGGGCGGAAGTGGACCTCCACCGCCAGCGCGTGCTTAGGGTCGCCCATGACGAGGATCGGCAGGGCGGCAGTGCCGGCCAGGGCGTTCGGGGGCAGCCGGTCGAGGAACGCCTTGAGCAGGCCGGTGTAGGTCGCCTTGTAGGTGGGGCTGGCCACGACGGCCACCGAGGCGCTGGTGAGGAGTTCGAGGGCGATCTCCACATTCGCGGTGCTCTGCGGGAGGAGCAGTTCCGGAGCGAGGGCCGACAGGTCGATGACGTCCCTCGAACCCGTGTGGCCGAGCCGGGCGGCGACGGCGTCGGTGGCCGCGACCGCCGCCCCCAGCGTGCGCGATCCGGAGCGCGGGTTGCCGACGACGGTGACGATGCTCATGAGGCGGTGGCCAATCCGTAGTGGTCGCGAAGGGTTCGGGCCTCGTACTCCTTGCGGAACAGGCCGCGGATCTGCAGCTCGGGGACGACCTGCTCGACGAAGTCCGCGAGGCCGCCCGGCAGGTGCGGAGGCATGATGTTGAAGCCGTCGGCCGCGCCGTTCTCGTACCACTCCTGGAGCTGGTCGGCGATCTGCTCGGGCGTGCCCGCGACCACCCGGTGGCCGCGGCCGCCGGCGAGCTTGCCGATGATCTCGCGGATCGACAGGTCGCCGCGGGCCGCCAGGTCCTTGATCAGCTTGATGCGGCTCTGCTGGCCGTCCGGGTTGGCCGGGATGTCCGGTAGTGGGCCGTCCAAGGGATAGGCGGTGAGGTCGACGCCGAGGATGTTCGAGAGCTGCTGCACGCCGTACGCCGGGACGATGAGGTCCTCCAGCTCCTTCTCCAGCCGCAGCGCCTCACGCTCGGTCGAGCCGATGATGGGCGAGACGCCGGGCAGGATCTTGAGGTCCTGGGGCCGGCGTCCATACGCGGGGAGCCTGCCCTTGAGGTCGGCGTAGAACTCCTGGGCATCCTCCAGGGTCTGCTGCGCGGTGAACACCGCCTCCGCGAACCGCGCCGCGAACTCCTTGCCGTCCTCCGACGACCCGGCCTGGACCAGGAGGGGGCGGCCCTGGGGCGAGCGCTGGACGTTCAGCGGGCCCTGCACCTTGAAGTGCGTGCCCACGTGGTCGATCGGCTGGACGCGGGAGAGGTCGGCGTAGACCCCGGTGCGCCGGTCGCCGACGACCGCTCCGTCCGCCCAGCTCTCCCAGAGCGCGTTCGTCACCTGGAGGAACTCCTCCGCCCGGTGATAGCGCTCGCTGTGCGGCGGGCGTTCGATGCCGAAGTTGCGGGCCTCGGCCTCGCCGGCGGAGGTGACGATGTTCCAGCCCGCCCGGCCGCCGCTGATGTGGTCCAGCGAGGCGAACTTGCGCGCCACGTGGAACGGCTCGTTGTACGTCGTGGACACCGTGGCGATCAGGCCGATGTGGTCCGTGACGGCGGCCAGGGCGGCGAGCAGGGTGAGGGGCTCCAGCCCACCGAGCGCGTTGTGCCGGACATTTCCCCACAGGGCGAGGCCGTCGGCCAGGAACACCGAGTCCAGCTTGCCGCGTTCGGCGATCCGGGCCAGCTCCTGGAAGTGCCGGATGTCGGTGATGCGGCTCGGCTCGGTCAGCGGGTGCCGCCACGCGGCCTCGTGGTGGCCGACGCCCATCAGGAAGGCGTTCAGGTGCATGGTCACGTGGTCCTCCAGGTGGAGAAGCGTCGCTCCAGGCGTACGAGGAGCAGGTTGAACAGCAGGCCGAGCACCGAGATCGTGATGATCCCCGCGTACATGTCGGGCACCCGGAAGTTGTACTGCGCGTAGTTGATGAGGTAGCCGAGCCCCGCCTTGGCGCCGACCATCTCGGCGGCGATCAGCACGAGGATCGAGTACGCCCCGGCCAGGCGGATGCCGGTGAAGATGGTGGGCACCGCGGCGGGCAGGATGACCTTCTGGAACAGCCGGTACGGCCCGAGCCCCATGGACCTCGCCGACTTGATCAGGAGCGGGTCGACGCTTTTGACACCCGCGATGGTGTTGAGCAGGATCGGCCAGGCGCAGGCGTACAGGATGATCGACACCTTGGACGTCTCCCCCAGCCCCAGGACCAGCACGAACAGGGGCAGCAGGGCCAGGGCGGCGGTGTTGCGGAACAGCTCCAGGACCGGGTTCAGCAGCTCGGCCACCGGGCGGTACCAGCCGATCAGCAGGCCCAGCGGGATGGCGACCACGATGGCCGCCCCGAACCCGGCCAGCGACCTGGCCAGGGAGGCTTGGGCATGGTCGGCCAGCTCGCCGCTGCGGAGCAGGTCGTACCAGGCGGTCAGGACGTCACTTAACGGCGGGAGGAAGGTGGGGTCCACCACCTGGGCCCTGGGCAGGATCTCCCAGACGGCGGCCAGCACGACGATCGCGGCGGACGCGTTGACCACCCGGCGGGCGACGCCCCAGAGGCTACGGCGCCGAACGGCGGCGGGACGCACCGGCGCAAGGGTCGTGACGGCGGGCGGGTGGAGGTGGTCGTCGTCAAGCGGGGAGGCCGAGAGGCTGAGTGAGGGTCTGGCCAACGGGGGTCACCTCCTCGCGCAGCAGCGTCCAGATGGCGTGGCGGTACTCACCGAACACCGGATCGGCGCGCAGGTCCCCCTCGCGGGAGGCGAACGAGACCGGTACGACGGCCCGGATACGACCGGGGCCGGGCGTCATGACGGCCACCCGCTGCCCCAGGTAGACCGCCTCGTCGATGCCGTGGGTGATGAACACGATGGTCTTGCCGGTCTTGTTCCAGATGCGCAGCAGCTCCTCCTGGAGGGACTCGCGGGTCTGGGCGTCGAGGGCGGCGAAGGGCTCGTCCATGAGCAGGACGTCGGGGTCGTAGGCGAGGCTGCGGGCGATGGCGACCCGCTGCCGCATGCCGCCCGAGAGCTCGTGCGGGTAGCGTTCGTCGAAGCCGCGCAGCCCGACCAGGTCGAGGTAGCCGCGGGCGCGCTCACGGCGTTCGCGCCGCGGCACCCCCTTGGCCTCCAGCCCGAACTCCACGTTCGCCACCGCGGTCCGCCAGGGGAACAGCGCGTACTGCTGGAAGACGATGCCCCGATCGAGCCCCGGACCCGTGACGGGGACGCCGTCGATGCGGATCTCGCCACGCGTGGGCAGGGTCAGGCCGCTGAGCAGGTCGAGGAGGGTGGACTTGCCGCATCCACTGGGGCCGACGAGCGTGAGGAACTCGCCTTCGGCCACGTCGAGCGAGATGTCGGACAGGGCGGTGAAAGAGCTGCCACGGACGGCGAACTCCTTGGTCACGGACACGAACTCGATCTTCATCAGGAGCCTCCCGAGACGAACGGGTTGTAGGCGTTGGTGTAGACGTCCTGGGGTTTGATCTGGCCGGGCTTGATCTCGCCGGCGCCCTCCAGCCAGGAGATCCACCGCTGGAACTCCTGCGGCTCGATCACCCCGCCCTTGGTCGCGACACCGCTGCTCTTCCAGAAGCCGACGGTGGTGGCGTCCTCGTTCCTGGCCCGCTTGGCGATGATCTTCTTGAACTCGGCCACGACCTCTTCACGGGTGTGCGTCTGGGTCCACTGGATGGCCTTGGCAGTGGCCTCGACGAACTTCCTGGTCGTGTTCGGGTTCTGCTTGATGAAGCGGTCGGTGAGTACGTACGTCCCGGCTGAGAAGTCGCCGAACAGGTCGACGTCCTTGAACAGGGTCTTGAGACCGCCGCGTTCCAGCGCCTTGTCGCGCAGGATGCCGCCGAGCGCGGCCACGTCGATCTGCTTCTGACGCAACGACTGCTCGGCGCTGACGGGTGGGACGGCGACCAGTTCGACCTGCTTGATCTCGGCCGGGGTCAGGCCGCCGCGCTTGAGGTATTCCTTCAGCACGGCTTCGGCGTGGGCGCCCAGGGTGTTCATGCCGACCTTCTTGCCGATCAGGTCGCGGGCGCTGTGGATCGGGCTGTCCTGGAGGGTGAAGTAGCCCTGGTAGGAGTTCTGGTCACTGCCGTAGTAGCTGATCACGGCCTTGATCGGGGCCTTGGCGGCGACGAGCTTGACCACGGCGCCGTTGAACGCGCCGCCGAAGTCGCTCTGTCCCGTGGCGGCCGTCTGGATGTCCTGCGGTCCGCTGGTCGTGTTGCCGATCCACTTGAGCTTGACGGGTTTGAGATAGCCGAGCTCCTCGGCCAGCTCGGGGAAGGTGACGGTGCCGACACTGCCCTGGTAGCGCAGTTCCTGGGTTTCGGCGGCGCCCTGGGCGGTGCCGCACGCCGTGACGGCGAGGAGGAGAGGGACAAGGGAAGCGAGACGCTTGATCACGAGATGTCCTCAAATAAAGGGGGGACGGGGACTGTGTCGTGATCAGTGACACTGTGCGCTGACGACGCGGCAGAAGTCGACATGCGCGCGCCGGGTGAGGTCCGGGCTCATGCATGCGACGCTACGCAGCCGCGGTCAAGAAGTCAACATTTCCTACTTGATTTACATGGAATAAATGTCACCTGGTCAGGCGCCCGCGAACCACAGCTCCGGCTCGCCGAGCACGCGCCGTGCCCGTCCCCGCGACTCCAGCCACACCAGGTGCGCCAGCGTCTCGTTGGTGGCCGCGCGCCGCATGAACGGCGGGATCGTCTCCCAGGGCCGCGACCAGGTCAGGCCGGTCGCGATGTCCCAGCAGCAGACCCCGTCGGAGGCGCCCCCGAGCATCCGCTCGATCTCGGCCAGCCGCTCCTCGTGATGCGCCATCACGTAGTCGACCCGTTCGGCCAGCTCCAGGAACCGGTACTCGTGCGCGGGGAGCACCTCCTCCACGTCCAGCTTCCGTACGGCGGCCAGCGCGTCGAGGTAGTCGGCCAGCGGGTTGGGCGCGGACTGCGGATGTACGGCCACCATCGGCGTGATCTTGGCCAGCACGTGATCGCCGGAGAACAGCAGCTTCCTGGACGGCGACACGAAGCAGAGGTGGCCGGGCGAGTGCCCAGGGGTCCAGACGGCCCGCAGGTCCCAGCCGGGCAGGTCCAGCCGGTCGCCGTCCTCGACCAGCCGGTCGGGCTTGGCCATCGACACCATGTGCCTGATCATCATCGAGGCGCCGGCCAGCTCGTCCAGGGTCAACTCGGGCACCCCGGACCGGACCAGCTGCGCCCGTTCGCGCTCGACCAGCGAGTCGATGGCGCTGTCGTCGTACCGATCGTGGACGAGGCGCGCGTCGGCGGGGTGCAGGGCGATCCACGCGCCCGACATCTCCCGGACCCGCCCGGCCAGGCCGTAGTGATCGGGATGGATGTGGGTCACCAGTACGCCCTTGACGTCGGTGATCGCGTACCCGGCGACCCGCAGCCCCGCGACGAGCGCCTCGTAGGCTTCGTCGGTGTTCCATCCGGCGTCGACGATGGCGACCCCGTCGGGCAGTTCCAGGACGTAGACCAGCACGTAACGCAGGGGATTGACCGGGATCGGCACCGGAACCGACCACAGTCCCGGCCGCACCCGCTCGACCTCGGGAATCGTGCCGCCGAGCCACGCCGCGCGCTGGGTCTCGCTGGATGGAGTCACCACAAACTTCGCCATGCTCAGCATTGTGCCCGAACCATGTTCTACTACCGATCGGCGGGCTGGCCCGGGAAACGGCCGGTGACGGCCGCTTTGTCCGGCCGCAGAACCGCTGGCGGGCCTGGTTTCAGTCGGCTGTGAGCCCTTCGGCGATCTTCAACAGCTCACGCTTCGTCTTGGCGCCGCCGAGCTTCTTGGCGTACACCGGGCTGATCATCACGTCGGCCCTCCGCCCCTCGCTCATGGTCAGGGTGAAGGTCGGGGTACCATTCCCGCCGTCCTCGCCGACCCACTGCGTGATCAGGTACCCGGTCCGGTCGCCGATGGTCACCTCTTCACCCTTCCCCTCCCTGCGGTACTTCTGGATGCGGTCATCGACTTCCTGGACGGTCTCGCCTTCGTACACGTAGATCTGGACGCAGTAGAAGCCGTGCTTGTCCCCGTCGTAGTTCCATGAGGTCGTGTACTTGTCGCCGAAGTTCAGGGACCAGTTGCCCCACCGCAGGCCGTCGGGCAGGTAACCCACCTTGACGCGCCCGAAGGCCCTTCCGTCGCCCAGGTCCCCGAAATCGGGGGTCGGAGACGGGGGCATCGGGGTGTCGTCGATGGCGGGAGTGTCCGGCTGCGTCGGATCAGGGGTCGCGGGTGACGTGCTGACCGTGGGCGTCAGCACGGTCGTGGGGCTGGGCCCGAGGATCAGAAAGGCGGGGACCGCGGTGGCGACGACGGCCGCCGACACGGCCATGGCGGCGAACTTGACCCGCTTCCTCTTCCTTCGCGAGGACCGGAGCACCCGCTCCACCAGGTCGGGCGCGGCCCGCAACCTCGCGGTCTCGTCCGCCATGATCTGGCGAAGGCGCTCCTCAAGTACGGACATTCCTGATCACTCCTTCCAGCGTTCCGTCGCCGAGCGCCGAACGGAGCTTGGCCATAGCCTTGGATGCCTGACTTTTCACCGTGCCCACCGAGCAACCGAGGATCTCGGCGGTCTGCGTCTCGCCGAGGTCCTCCCAGTAGCGCAGGACGATCACCGCGCGCTGCCGGGGAGGCAGGGCGCGCAGGACCTCCATGAGCATCCGGCGCAGGTCGATGTCGCTCTCCGGCGCCGCCGACTCCGGCGGGGTGTGCACCGGGATGACGCGCAGAATCGCCCGCCGCCGGGCCCGGCTGATGGCGGTGTTCACGATGACGCGGCGGATGTAGGGCTCGGGGTTGGCGTACCGCACCCGGTCCCAGCTGCGCCATGTACGCTCCAGCGCCGTCTGCAGCAGGTCTTCCGCCTCCGCCTCGTCGCCGCAGGTGAGGTAGGCGACCCGCAGCAGGCTGGTGCCGCGCGCGGCCACGAACGCGGCGAATGCGTGTTCCTCCGCGCTGCTCACGTCTGTCCGTCCGATTTCACGCCTCCTAATACGCCTGAGCCACGCCGGGCGTTGCCTCGGATCAAGAGGCAACCCCGTGGGCCGCTCAGGCGTATAGGGAGGCGTGAAACAGATGAAACGTGTGACCACTCCGATCCGACCGATGATCGCCATCGGGGTCGGCTTGGCCGTGGCGAGCGCCATCGCTCTGCCGAGCCCGCCCGACCTCTCGGCCCTGCGGCTAGCGGCCACCGCCCGTACAGTGACGACTCCGGCGAAAGGCACCTACTGGCATACGAGGACGCTGCTGCGGAGCACCCTGCCCCAGCAGTTCGGGAGGGGCGCCAACCGCTACCGGGTGGAGGTGCGGCGGATCGAGGAAATCTGGACCTCGACCGATGGCAAGGCCTGGGTCGGGCGCCGGAGTCTGGGGGCACGACCGAAGAGCGCGGCGGACGAGAAGGCATGGCGCCGCGACGGCTCCCCGTCCAGGTTGAGCCGCCCCGCTGGTGACGGCCCCGTGACCCTGGACACCAAAGCGGACAAGGGCCAGGTCATCCCTCCAAGGGGTTCGAACCCCTTCGAGCTGGCTGAACAGCAGCTGTCGTACGAGGAGGTCCAGAAGCTGCCCGCGGACCCGAGCGGTTTGAAAGCCTGGCTCACGAAGGCCGTGCGAGTCGCGAAGGCTCCGGAGGACGCCGTCGACAACAACGTGGCACTGGCGCTGCTCACTCTGCTGCGCGACCTTCCCGCGCCGAAGGAGGTCCGCGCCGCGGCTTACCAAGCGCTGCTGACGATGCCCGACGTACGCTCCCAAGGGACGGCCAAGGACGCTCTGGGCAGAGCCGGTGCGAAACTCTCCATCTTTCACGATCGGGCCCGTCAGAAGGTCAAGACCGAGGTGATCGTCAACACCAACGAGATGGTGTCGCTGGCCGAACGCCTGACGACCGAGCTCAACGGCAGGCCGTCCGCGGATTTCACCTCGACCATGCTCCAGGTCGGCTGGACCGACGCCGCCCCGTCGGTGCCCGCTCTCCCCTGAGCCCTGCTCCCGCGTTATCGGGCTGGGCGGGCCGGCCGGAGCGCGGGCATGCGGACGAACAGCAGCGCGGAGGCCAGGACCACCCCCGCGGCGAGCGACCACGTGGCGGACAGGCCGGCATGAACGGCCAGTGTGCCGAACGTCGTGTTGGCCAGCGCGGCCCCCGCCTGCAGTGACAGGGAGCTCGTCGAGGTCACCGTCGTGCGCTGAGCGGCCGTGACGGCGTGGTGCGTCATCTCCGAGCACAGCACCCCGGCCACCGAGAGCCCGGAGAACATGACGACATAGGCCAGCCCGGTGGCCGCGAAACCGGGCGCCCCGTCGAGGCCCGCCGTGGCCGCCAGGGCGCCGATGGCCAGGGCGGTCAGGACGACGCCCGCCACCGCGCCGCGTACCGAGCCACCCGCCGCCCTGGCCACCCTGGGCACGATCGTGCTGCCCACCGCGCTGCCGGCGAAGCCGAGCGCCGCCACGACGGCATAGCCGGTGCTGCCCAGCTCCGCGGTGCCCGCCAGCGCCGCCAGCCTGCCCGGGGTGAGCAGCTCGACACTGGCCAGCGCGACGCCTGACGCCGCGGCGGCCAGCATCAGGCGACGCAGCAGCGGTCCGCCCGCCGCCAGCCGCACGCCCTCGACCACGGTCGCGGGCACGTCCCGGACAACCCACCCGAGCGACCGCCCGACGCGCTGCGGGTGGGCTGCCTCGGGCATTGCGAAGAGCACCGTCACCAGCAGCACGAGCCCGGCCGCCGCGCCCAGCAGCGGCGGCAGCGCCAGGGGCGTCATCACCGCCGGCGGCACCGCGAGCGGCGCGAACCCGCCCACCAGCACGCCCAGGAGCAGCGCCACCGACTCCATCGCGCCGCCGCGCGCCAGGCCCGGCTTGAGGTCGGCGTCCGGTCCTTCGAGGTCGTGCAGCGTGTCGACGTACCAGGCGGTGGCGGGACCGCTGGACAGCGCGCGGGCGACGCCCTTGAGCACACCGGTGGCCAGGAACATCCAGAACGTGGTCGAGACCGCCATCAGCGTGAGCGCGGCGACGGTGAACGCGGCCGAGATCGCCAGGACCGTCCGGCGGCCGATCACGTCGGCCAGGCCGCCGGTGGGCAGTTCGAGGCCGATGGTGACGATCGAGAACACCATAATGGCGAACCCGATCTGGGCCAGGCTGAGACCCCGGTCGGTCATCAGCAACACCATGACGGCCGTCATCAGGCCGGGCGGCAGCCAAGTCAGGAAGCTGACCAGCAGGTAGCGGCGTAACGCGGATCGGGGAGTCATCAGCCGTCCTGCCCTTCCCGCGGCCTTCGAGGGAAGGCCGCCGACCAGACGCTCATCGGCACGGCGCCGGGGTCGTCCGCGTAACGTTCGCTGAGCTCACGCACCAGCGCGTCGACGCGCTCACTGAGCTCACGGACACCCGCGGCGGGCAGCCGCACCAGATGATCGCTCATCCCGGAGACCTCGACCAGCTCGGCGGGCCACTCCCCCGCTTCGAACGCCTCGACCGCCCGCCCCAGCGCCTCCAGCTGGCGCAGCTGCATGATCCGGACGGCCTCCTGCCCCTCCGGCGTGGCCGCCATCTCCAGGTTGTCCCAGGAGGTGTACTGATGGCGGGCCCGCCAGCGGCGTTCCCTGCCGTCGCGTCGCTCGGGGTCCTCCTCGATGAAGCCGTACTTGGCCAGCTCGCGCAGGTGGTAGCTGGTCGAGCCGGAGCTCTCCCCCACCTTGCGCCCCAGCTCGCTGGCCGTCGCGGGCCCGTCGCCGCGCAGCAGGCCGAGCAGCCGCACCCGCAGGGGGTGCGCCACCACCTTGAGCACCTGCGGATCGCTGATCTTGAACTTCCCTTCCATAGGCGAAGGCTAAACCGCAAAGGCAATTTTGCAAAGAGAATTTTGCGGGTTTTCCTGCCGAATAAACTGGGGCGCATGCTTGATGAGATCTGGGTGGACGAGGCGGTCTTCGCTCTGCGTCCCGACTTCGCGGTGCTGGTCATGACGGCGCACGGGCTGCGCAACGGGCCCACCGACGACCGTTCCCGCGCCTGGCTGGCCGCGGCCTCGGAGCAGTCCGTACAGACCGAGAAGATCGACGCGTGGAAGGACGCCTACCGCGCATTCGGCGCCAAGCCGCAGAAGACCAGACCCTCGGTCGACGCCCTGACCCGCAGACTGCCGCTGCCAGAGATCAACCAGGCCGTCGACGCCTACAACTCGATCAGCGTGAAGCACGCGCTGCCGATCGGCGGCGAGGACCTCGACCACTACGCCGGCCCGCCGCGGCTGGTCAGGGCGGAAGGCGGCGAGGAGGCGGAGGCGCTCGGCGCCCCGGAGCCCGGCGAGGTGATCTGGCGCGACGACACCGGCGTCACCTGCCGCAGGTGGAACTGGCGCCAGGTGGCGCGCACCCGCCTCACCGAGGAGACCACGAATGCGATCTTCATCCTGGAGCGGCTGGAGCCGATGTCCATGGAGGAGCTCAAGGAGGCGGGCGAGGAGCTGGCGAACCTGCTGACCGAGCTGTCCCCTGAGGTGCGGATCAGCACCAGAGTGCTGTCTGGGGTGAAATAAACCTGCCGCACAGCCGTTGATACCAAACAGTGATAATTGCGGCACCCCCTGGATTGACTAGGGGGGCGTGACCTCTTCGGACTCTCTTGAGAGGATCGGGCGAGGCCGCGGGGCGTCTCTTGCGCGCGCCGCCGGGCAAGACGAGTAACCTTGGACAGGTTCTCTAACATCAACGCCGATCTGCGGAAGAGGGCGATTTCCGCCGTGTCGTCTGAGTCGTCGCGGACAAACCCGCTGGCAAGCTTTGGACAGAACGAGTGGCTTGTCGACGAGCTGTACCAGAAGTACCTCCAAGATCCTGAGTCTGTGGACCGGGCTTGGTGGAACTTCTTCGCTGACTACAACCCTGATTATGGACCGGGCAGAATGCCCGCCAAGGAGGCGGCGAACGGCACAGCGACCGCTCCGGCTCCCATGGCGGCTCCACCCAAGGCTGCACCGACTGCCCCGGTCCCCGATGTCAAGCCGAAGCAGCCTGCTGCCCCGGTGCCCGCGGGCGCCGAGGAAATCAAACTGCGCGGTGCCGCCGCACGCACCGCCGCCAACATGGACGCCTCGCTCGTCATTCCGAGCGCGACCAGCGTCCGGGCCATCCCGGCCAAGTTGCTCATCGACAACCGCATTGTGATCAACAATCACCTCAAGCGGGGACGCGGCGGCAAGGTCTCCTTCACGCACCTGATCGGCTATGCCGTCATCAAGGCGCTGCGGGCCATGCCGGAGATGAACTACTCCTACACCGAGGTCGACGGCAAGCCGACCCTGGTCAAGCCGCAGCACGTAGGGCTCGGCCTGGCCATCGACGTCCAGAAGAGCAACGGCGAGCGGCAGCTCCTGGTGCCTTCCATCAAGGGCGCCGAGGACATGGACTTCCGGCAGTTCTGGATGGCGTACGAGGAGGTCGTCCGCAAGGCCCGCTCGGGCAAGCTCGGGGTCGACGACTTCGCGTCCACCACGATCTCGCTGACCAACCCCGGCACGATCGGCACCGTCCACTCGGTCCCACGCCTGATGCCCGGACAGGGCACGATCATCGGCGTCGGCGCGATGGAATACCCGGCCGAATACCAGGGCGCCTCACCCGACACGCTCTCGCGCCTGGCCGTCTCCAAGGTCATGACGCTGACCAGCACCTATGACCACCGGATCATCCAGGGCGCCCAGTCGGGCGACTTCCTGCGCACGATCCACCGGCAGCTGCTCGGCGAGGACGGCTTCTACGACGAGATCTTCGAGGCGCTGCGGATCCCCTACGAGCCGGTCCGCTGGGTCCAGGACATCTCGGCCTCGCACGATGACGACGTGGCCAAGTCCGCTCGGGTGATCGAGCTGATCCACGCCTACCGCGTCCGCGGCCACCTCATGGCCGAGACCGACCCGCTGGAGTACAAGCAGCGCAAGCACCCCGACCTCGACATCCAGTCCCACGGCCTGACGCTGTGGGACCTGGAGCGCGAGTTCGCCACTGGCGGTTTCGGCGGCCGGCCCCTGATGAAGCTCCGCGAGATCCTGGGCGTGCTGCGCGACTCCTACTGCCGCACGGTCGGCATCGAGTACATGCACATCCAGAACCCCGAGGAGCGGGCCTGGATCCAGGCGCGGGTCGAGAAGCCGCACGCCTCCCCGGCCCGTGACGAGCAGCTCAACATCCTGAGCCGGCTCAACACGGCCGAGGCCTTCGAGACGTTCCTGCAGACCAAGTTCGTCGGGCAGAAGCGCTTCTCGCTGGAGGGCGGCGAGTCCCTGATCCCGCTGCTCGACTCGGTGATCAGCGACGCCGCCGACGAGGACCTCGACGAGGTCGTCATCGGCATGGCCCACCGCGGCCGGCTCAACGTCCTGGCCAACATCGTCGGCAAGTCCTACGGGCAGATCTTCGGCGAGTTCGAGGGCAACATCGACCCGCGCACCGCGCACGGCTCGGGCGACGTGAAGTACCACCTGGGCGCGTCGGGCACCTTCACCGCTCCCAGCGGCAAGACGATCGCCGCCTCCGTGGTGGCCAACCCGTCTCACCTGGAGGCGGTCGACCCGGTGCTCGAAGGCGTCGTCCGCGCCAAGCAGGACCTGCTGGAGCGCGGCGAGGAGGGCTTCACGGTCCTGCCGGTGCTCATCCACGGCGACGCGGCCTTCGCCGGCCAGGGCGTCGTGGCCGAGACGCTCAACCTGTCGCAGCTGCGCGGCTACCGCACCGGCGGCACCGTGCACGTGGTGGTCAACAACCAGGTCGGCTTCACGACATCGCCCGCTTCGTCCAGGTCGAGCGTCTACGCGACCGACGTGGCCCGGATGATCCAGGCGCCGATCTTCCACGTCAACGGCGACGACCCCGAGGCCGTCGTCCGCGTGGGCGAGCTGGCCTACGAATACCGCCAGGCGTTCCGCAAGGACGTCGTCATCGACCTGATCTGCTACCGCCGCCGCGGCCACAACGAGGGCGACAACCCCGCCTTCACCCAGCCGCTGATGTACGACCTGATCGACGCCAAGCGCTCCACTCGCAAGCTCTACACCGAGGCGCTGATCGGCCGGGGCGACATCACGGTGGAAGAGGCCGAGCAGGCGCTGCGCGACTACCAGGCCAAGCTGGAGCAGGCGTTCACCGAGACCCGCGAGGCGGCGAAGAAGCCGCCGGAGGCGGGCGCGATGCGGGTGCCGCCCGCTGAGGTGATCAAGTGGTCGCACAACGACACGCCGACCGAGATCACCGACGAGACGCTCAAGCGGATCGTCGACACCCAGCTCAACCTGCCCGAGGGCTTCACGCCGCACCCGCGCCTGGCGCCGGTGCTGCAGCGCCGCGGCCAGGCGGTCGAGCAGGACGCGATCGACTGGAGCATGGGTGAGACGCTGGCCTTCGGCTCGCTGCTCATCGATGGCCACCCGGTCCGCGTGGTCGGCCAGGACACCCGGCGGGGCACGTTCACCCAGCGCCACGCGGTGCTGGTCGACCGGGTGACCGGCGAGGATCACACCCCGCTCAAGGTCTTCAACCAGGGCACCACGAAGTTCTACATCTACGACTCGCTGCTCAGCGAGTTCGCGGCGCTGGGCTTCGAGTACGGCTACAGCGTCGTGCGTCCCGACGCCCTGGTGGCCTGGGAGGCCCAGTTCGGCGACTTCGTCAACGGCGCCCAGACGATCATCGACGAGTTCATCTCGTCCGGTGAGCAGAAGTGGGGCCAGAGGTCGGCTGTCGTGCTGCTGCTGCCGCACGGCTTCGAGGGCCAGGGTCCCGACCACTCCTCGGCCCGCATCGAACGGTTCCTGCAGGTCTGCGCGCTCGACAACATGACGGTCGCGCAGCCGTCCACTCCGGCCAACTACTTCCACCTGCTCAGGTGGCAGGTCGAGTCGGGCAGGCGCAAGCCGATGGTCGTCTTCACGCCGAAGTCGCTGCTGCGTCACAAGCGGGCGGTCTCGAAGGCGTCCGACTTCACCTCGGGCACCTTCCAGCCGGTCCTCGGCGACACCATCGTCGAACCGGGCAAGGTCACCAAGGTCGTGCTCTCCTCGGGCAAGATCTACTACGACCTACTCGACCGGCGTGAGAAGTCGGGCCGCGACGACGTCGCACTGGTCCGTCTGGAGCGGCTCTACCCGTTCCCGGCGGAGGAGCTCGCCGCCGAGCTCTCCCGCTACGGCTCGCAGGCCGAGCTGGTGTGGGCGCAGGACGAGCCGGTCAACATGGGGCCGTGGCCTTACCTCACGCTCAAGCTGGCCGAGGACCCGGACCTGCTGAACGGCCGCGCGCTACGTCGCGTCTCGCGGACTCCCAACAGTTCGCCCGCGACCGGCTCGCACTCCTCCCACGACAACGAGCTCGAGGGGATCTTGAGCGAGCTGTTCGGCTAGTCAGCCAGTCGCTTCATTGCATGAGCCCTCGCCGTTATCGGCGGGGGCTTACTGCTAAAATTGGCAGTTACTAACAGCTAATTAGCTGCTAGTAACTGCTAAATCTGGCAGGTGACCGTGCGCCGACCTCAGCAGCCGCCACCATGGCGGGAGCTCTGGCTGGAAGCCGACAGCCTCTGGCTCCTGTCGGCGGTCGACTCGGCGGAGCGGTACCTGCCCTGGGACGAGATCCGCCACCGCACCCCGCCCGCCGGGCTCACGCACGAGCAGTGGTGGCTCGGGCTCAAGATGGCCCGACTCGGCATGCGCCGCGATCTTCCCCTTGTCGACGCCGGTGGCCTGTCGTTCACCTACGCGCTGCCGGACGACGTCCTTCGGGGGGTCGAGGCGCTCAACCGGGATCTCAGCGGCCGCATCGGCATGCCGGAGCCGGTGACCGATCCGCTGACCCGTGATCGCTACCTTGTCAGCTCGCTGATCGAGGAGGCCATCACCTCCAGCCAGCTGGAAGGCGCGGCGACCACCTACCTGGTGGCCAAGGAGATGCTGCGTAGCGGCCGCAGTCCGCAGACCGTCGACGAAGTCATGATCCGCAACAACTACGTCGCGATGCGCCGGATCGGCGAGATGCGTGATGAGGCGCTCACTCCGGCGCTGATCTGCGAGATCCAGCGGATCGTCACCGAGGGCACACTGCGCAACCCGACGGCGGCCGGGCGCTTCCAGCTGCCCGGCGAGGAGCGGGTGGTCGTCGCCGACACCTACGGTGACGTCCTGCACACCCCTCCTCCGGCCGAACAGCTACCCGAGCGGATCCAGCGGCTGTGCGACTTCGCCAACGGCACGTCGCCGACCGCGTACGTCCCGCCGGTGATCAGGGCGTTGACCGTGCACTTCATGCTCGCCTACGACCACCCGTTCGAGGACGGCAACGGAAGGACCGCGCGGGCGCTGTTCTACTGGTCGATGCTCAACCAGGACTACTGGCTGACCGAGTTCATCTCCATCTCCCGCATCCTGAAGAACGCCCCCGCGCGCTACGGGCGCAGCTTCCTCCACGTCGAGCAGGACGAGAACGACCTCACCTACTTCGTCCTCTACCAACTCGACGTGTTGCGCAGGGCGGTCGACGACCTCCACGCCTACCTCGGCAGGAAGGCGGCGCAGACCCGCGAGGTACGGGCGAGCCTGGCGCGCAGCCGTACCGGCGACTTCAACGCCCGCCAGATCGCCCTGCTGACGCACGCCACCCACCACCCCTTGGCCGAGTACACCGTCGCAGGCCACGCGCGAAGTCACAAGATCGTCTTGCAGACCGCGCGGACCGATCTGCGCGAGCTCGAGCAGCGCGGCCTGCTGACTAAAGTCAGACGTGGACGCGCCGATGCCTGGACCCCAGCCGGCGACCTGACGACGCGGCTGCGCGACTGATGAATGGAGAGCGATGTACTTCACCGACCGGGGGATCGAGGAGCTGGTCGAGCGGCGTGGCGAGGAAGAGGTCAGCCTGCTGTGGCTGGGCGAGCGGCTGCGTGAGTTCGTGGACCTCAATCCCGAGTTCGAGACGCCGGTCGAGCGCCTGGCCACCTGGCTGGCCCGGCTCGACGACGAAGACGACTGACGCGGCGCGCCGGACCCTCGCGACCGATAAGCCGGAGGCGCGCCGGACCCTCGCGACCGATGAGAAGCACGAACGGCGCGAACTGCCCTGTCACACGCGATACATCTTGAGTTTTCGACAGACGCGACATATCGTGTCTTGTGTGAACGTGTCGTCGGAAGGGACAGGCATCATGCGGCAGTGGACGATCGAGCGGCCGGAGCAGCTGACGTTCGGCTCGGTGACCGCGCTTGATGTGCGGATTGTCGCGGGACGAGTGGCCGTGCTGGCCACCGACGGACCACCGACACTGGAGGTGGCCGAGATCGACTCCGCTCCGCTGATCGTGACCTACGACGAGGAGAGCGGGGAGCTCAGCGTCGCCTACAAGGACCTCACCTGGGAGGGCATACTCGGCTGGCTGCGGCGCGACCGGCGCAAGAGCGTCCTGACGCTCGCGGTGCCCAAGAAGTGCACGGTCAACGTGGGAGTCGTCTCCGGCTCGGCGGTCGTCGCCGGGTTCGAGAAGGCGACCCAGGTCAGGAGCGTCTCCGGGGACATCGTGCTCGACGGGGTGAGCGGTGACGTGAGCGCCACGACCGTCTCGGGCAGCGTGGAGAGCCGGGCGATGGACGGCGACCTGGCGTTCAAGAGCGTCTCGGGCGAGCTCACCGTCGCCGACGGCACGCCGCGCCGCCTGCGCGCCAACACCGTGTCCGGACGGATCACCGCCGATCTGGAGCTGCGCCCGACCGGATATGTGACCTTCAACAGCGTGTCCGGTGACATCCTGGTCAGGCTGCCCGAGAACGTGGAGGCGGACGTCAGCATGCGATCCACCTCCGGCAGGCTGGTCAGCACGTTCGAAAACCTGTCAGACGCGAGCCGCCCGGGCAACAAGTCGGTGTCCGGACGGCTGGGTGGTGGCATGGCCTCGGTGACGGCGACGACCGTCTCCGGCGAGGTCACGTTGCTCAAGGGAGAGAAGCGATGAGCCCTGTCTTCGGTCACGGCCGGCTCCGGCTGTACCTGCTGAAGCTGCTTGAGGAGAGCCCTCGGCACGGCTACGAGGTCATTCGCCTGCTGCAGGACCGCTTCCTCGGCGTCTACTCGCCCTCCCCCGGCACGATCTACCCGCGCCTGGCCCGCCTGGAGGAGGAGGGCCTGGTGACGCACGAGGTGATCGAGGGCAAGAAGGTGTTCTCGATCACCGACCGGGGCCGCGACGAGCTCAACGCTCGCCTGGACGAGCTCGACGACCTGGAGCAGGAGATCTCCGCCTCGGTGCGCGACATTGCGCGCGAGGTGAAGGAGGACGTCCGCGAAACGGTCAAGTCGCTGCGCGACGAGCTCACCAAGATGGCCAAGGACGTCCGTACTGGCGTCGCCGACGACCCCAGGCGCGTGCGCGACCAGCAGAAGGCCAACATCCAGCGGCTCAAGGAGCAGCAGAAACGCCAGTGGATGGAGCACGCCACCAACTGGCAGGACCAGGGCGAGCGGCTCACCGGCGAGTGGCGCAGGATCTGGTCCGAGGTCTGGAGCACGCTGGGCGGCGCGCCGCCCAGCCGCGCCGAGCTCGACGCCGAGTTGGGCGAGCGCCTGGCCGACTTCGTCGCGCAGGTGCGCCGCGAGGCGTCGGCCGCCCCGCTCACCCGCGAGGCGATCGACGAGGTACGCGCCACACTCGACGAGGCCGCCCGGCAGATCCGCGACTCACTGAAACCCTGACCCCGACGGGTCATTACGCCGGGCGAAGGGCCCGCTCCAAGCCGCGCAGGCCCCGGTCGCTAGGCCGAGCGGAGGGCCCGCTCCCAGCCGCGCAGGCTTCGGGCGGCCTTCCGGGCGTGATAGGCGATCGGCATATACCGCAGCCGCTCCGGCAGACGCGGGGCGATCACCGCCACCGCCCGCCCGAGCTGCCGCAGCCGCCACTCGTCCCGCGCCGACCAGGGCAGATCCAGCTTCTTCCGTACGATGGGCGGCAGCGTCCCCACCGTCACGAAGTAGTTGAACTCCCCCGATCCCACCCCCACCGGCGCCCAGAGCCGACACAGCGGCCGGGGCAGCCCGGGCGGCATCGGGGTCCCCCGCATGACGGCGAGCACGTCGATCGCCGTCGGATGCGGCTCCAGCCGCTCGGCCGCCATCCCGTCGAAGTAGCACCAGAACTCCTCGACGGTCGCGGGCATCTCCCGCTCCGGCACCCGCAGGATCGCCCCCAATTGCCGCGATTCCTGGTAGAGCCGCCGCTCAGCGTCTTCGGTGTAGGGAGTACCGAAGTAGCGATTGAGAGTGACGAAGCGCTCGAACAGCGACAGGTGCACCCAGGCCCAGGCCGCGCCATTGAGCGCGTGGTAGGACCTGCCCTGCTCGTCCACCCCGCTGATCGGCTTGTGCAGCTCGCGCAGCCGCTCACCCTCGGCCGGGCCGCCCACTCCGCCGTACACCCATTTCTGGACCGAGGTGAGCGTGCGGTGGAGCCGGCCCCACGGGTCCTGCTTGTACGTGGAGTGCCGAGCGACGGCCGCGCCCACTGCGGGGTGCATGGTCTGGAGGACCAGCGCGCTGCCCGCCACGAGCAGGTTGCGGTATTCACCGGCGGTTTCCCAGTGCAACGAGCCTGGGCCGAACGGTTCGACGTCCATGACGGCGCCTCCCGGGTGATACAACCTCACCTTCTTTGTATCATCCCGGGTGCGCATAGGTAACCCTTCACTTATTCAGCGCGTAAAGACAACTTTTCCGAATATGTCGCCTTCAGCCAGGGCGGCGAAGCCGTCGCGGGCCTCGGTCAGCGGCATCGTCCGATCGATGACCGGCCGCAGCCCGGTCTGCTCCAGGAACACGGCCAGCCGCTGGAGCTGGTCACGCGTGCCCATCGTGGAGCCGATCACCGACAGCTGGAGGAAGAACACCCGGTTCAGGTCGGCGGGCGGGACCGCGCCGCTGGTGGCGCCGCAGACCACGATGCGGCCGCCGGGCTTGAGTGACTTGAGCGAATGGTCCCAGGTGGCCTGGCCGACGGTCTCCATGACGGCGTCGACCCGTTCGGGCAGCCGCGCGCCGGGCTCGAACACTTGGTCCGCGCCGAGCTTGGCGGCCTGCTCCCGCTTGGCGGCCGAGCGGCTGGTCGCCCAGACCCGGTAACCGCCCGCCCGGCCGAGCGCGATGAGCGCGGTGGCGACCCCGCCACCGGCGCCCTGCACGAGCACGGTCGAGCCGGGCTCGAGACCGGCCTTGTCGAACAGCATGCGGTAGGCGGTCAGCCAGGCCGTGGGCAGGCAGGCGGCCTCCTCGAAGCTGAGCGCGGCCGGCTTGGGCACCAGGTTGCGGCGCGGCACAGCGACCCGGTCGGCGAACGTGCCGTCGTGGACCTCCGACAGCAGCGAACGCTTGGGGTCGAGCGTCTCGTCGGCCCCGGAGCCGATCACCGAGTGCACGATGACCTCGTTACCGTCGGCGTCCACCCCGGCCGCGTCGCAGCCGAGCACGATCGGCAGCCGGTCCTGCCTGATGCCCACGCCTTTGAGCGTCCACAGGTCATGGTGATTGAGGGCGGTCGCCCGTACGGTGACGGTCGTCCAGCCGTCCGGGACCTGCGGGTCCGGATGCTCGCCGAGCGTCAGCCCGGCGAGAGGATTGTCGGGATCGGTCTGTGAGGCGGTTACGGCGAACATGGCCGCACCTTACTTCAGCGTGATCCGGATCCCGTCGATGGCCTGCTGGACGAAAGCGCGCGAGCCCGAGGCGACGATCTGCACATCGCCCCTGCATACGGTACGGGTGGGCCGCTTGAGGCCGTTGGTCGCCGACGGCGACCTGGCGTTTTTCCGGCAGTTGGGGGTCGGGATGAACACGACCATGTCACCGGTCCCGCCGCCGAACCAGAGCTGCGGCCCGACCGGTTCGCCCTGGATGGTCTCGCCCGGCTTCGCCAGACGGATCGAGCCACCGCCGCTCAGGACGAGGTAGCCGTCCTTGCCGACCTTCCCGCGCAGGCCCTTGGCCGTGGCCAGCCGATCTTCAAAGGTCAGCCCCTCCCGCCGGTCGTACATCGCCAGCCGCCACTTGCCGAACGCGAACATCAGCACCTGCCCGGCCGAACCGACACCCGCCGGGCCCGGCCAGAGCGTGACGTTGGGCGTGAGGTTCCTGATCGGCTGAGCACCCCTGGAGATCTCCATCTCACCGCCGTAGGGGGCAGAGAAGCTGCGGTATTGCCCGGCGATCCAGGCCCCCTGGAACGGCCGCGCGCCCAGCTCGTTGAGCCGCAGCTCGGCGGGGTAACGAACCGCCGCCCGCGTCCCGTCGGGGAACACCACCGCGATGACCTCGTTGCCGCCCTTGGCCTTGACCGGTGCGCTCACCACGTTGGGCGCGCCCTCGATCCTGGTCAACGACCGGATGGGCAGCGGGGCAGGGGTCGATGTCGGCGGCGCGCGATCCGGCTCGGGGTCGCGGCTGGCCAGCAGGCTGACGACGGGGACCGCCAGCAGCACTGCCACCACACCGATCCCGACCCACCGGCGCCGGCCACGGGCGCCCGCCTCGATGACGTCGAACTGATCGGCCACGGACATCCCCTGCCGAGGAGTGCTGTTTCACTCCCCAGTTCAGTTGAGGGGATGCCGCCAGCGCAAGCCCTGGAACTTGGCGAAATCAGCGTCGCAGGTCACGAATTCACAACCGTGCTCGATGGCCAGTGCGGCGAGATAGGCGTCGGGCAGGAGTTTGCCGGTGGCGCCCGACGAACGGCAGATCTTGGCGAAGATCTCCCAGTGCCTCGATCCGGCGTTCACCAGGACGGCATGCGGCTGGTTGCGGACGCTCTCCGCGAACTTGAAGGCCGTCTCGAACGAGGTGCTCTGCGGAATGCGGTGGTTGGTCACGACCCGTAGAAAACCGTTGATCACGAAGTCGCTGACCGCGTAGGCCTCGTCACCATTGACGAGCTCCTCGACGAGGGTCAGGCACTCGTCATGGTGCTCGGTGTCGCGGCGCTGCGCGTTGACCAGGATGTTGACGTCAGGCATCCGCATCGCGACCTCCGCAGCGCGCCATCTTCGCCAGCTCATGCTCCACGAAGTCCGCTTCCATCAGCTCCTTGATCTCAGCCCAGGTGAGCTTGGGCCCGGCCACAGCGCCGGACACCGGGAGCTCCACCCGAGGCCGGGCGGCCGTTTCCGTGGAGCGGTTGAGTAGTTGTCGCAAAGCGTCCTCCATCACTGAGGTGAGACTGCGTCCGTTTCGTGCCGCGTACGCCTTGGCCTCGTTGAGGAGTGCGTCGTCGATCCGCACCGTCGTCCTCCGCATGACACCAGCGTCCGCCGCTGACATAAAAATGTCAACAGCGGATAGTAGTCGCGCGGTCACAATTCTTGCACAGCCTTTAACCTCACCAGAGCGCCACATTGACCTTCCCATCGGACGCCAGCCGCACCCGCCGACCGACCAGTTCCCTGGACATGGCGTCCCCCAGGAGTTCGGCCTCCAGCACGTGGGCATGAGCGCGCCCCCCGCCCGGCAGGTCCACGACGAGGATGCCCTTCTCCGGCGCCCCGTCGCGCCCATGCGTCACCGTGTAGCCGGCCACCGTGGCGGGACCGTCGTACAGGGCGACGATCTCCACCGGGTCGGCGGTGAAGACAGGCGCGGCATCGCCCAGGGTGCCGCCCGGGTCCGTGGACCAGATCGCGTACGTGTGCTTGGTCAGGTGCATGCCGACCCCCGTCACCAGCCCGTGGCCCTGCTGGGCGCGCAGCAGCCCGGCCATGGTGGCCGTCGAGTGCAGGACGTAGTCGCTGGAGGGGCCGCCCGCGTACGGCAGGCCGCCGGTGACCGTCAGGCCGCGCCGGTCGAGCGGGTCCAGCTTGATCGCGTCGCACGCCTGCCGCAGCGCGATCGCGAAACAGCTGTAAAGGTCGAGCGCGTGGATGTCGTCGAGACCCAGCCCGGCCCGCGCGAACGCGGCCTCGGCGGTGCGCCCGATGGCCTGCGAGGCGCCGAGCGCGGGCCGCGCCGCCACCTCCCACGTGTCCTCGCCATAAGCCCAGCCGCGCAGATAGACGCGCTGATCGCGCGGTACGCCGAGCCGGTCGGCGAGTCCGGCGGCGACCAGGACGACGGCCGCCGCCTGATCGACCTCCCCCACGGCCACGGTGTTGCGTGTGTACGGCCAGCCGATGAAGCGATTGCCGGTGACCAGTTCCTCCGGGGTTCGGGCAGTACGCCGCCAGGCGTGCGGGTTCGCGGCGGCGACCTCGGTCATCGGCGCCATCATCCGCCCCCGATCCGCCATTTCCTCATTTATCGACATACCGAGGGACGCGCGGCGGGCCGTCTCCATGATCGGGTAGGTGTGGACCGGCAAGAACAGCTCGTGGGCCAGCTCCGCCGGATGCGGCGGGCGTTCCCAGCCGTAGGGCGGCTTGGGATCGGCCGGATGGCTCCACGGCACGTGCTCGCCCGCCTGCCGATAGGCCCGGCGCGTGGCCAGCGCCTCGGCGCCGGCGATCAGCGCCGAGTCGAGCTCCCCCGCCGCGATCCTGCCCGCGGCCTCGCCGATGAGGAGTTGCGGGGCCGTACCGCTGACCATGGAGTAGGCCCGGTGCCGGGGCGCGGCGCCGAGGCGGTCGGCGAGCCGACCGACCGGGGAGTCGTACTGCCACGAGTCGGTGTAGACGAGCTGGATCGAGTCGAGTCGCTCGACCGGCAGCCGCGCCTCGCGAGCCGCCTCGCGCGCGACGTCCTCCCACAGGTCGAGTGGCTCCGGGCCCGGCTGGTCGCGGACGGTGCGCTGGGCCGTACCTATGAGACAGGGGGTGCGTGGATCCATGCCACCCATCTAACCAGAATAACATTCGGTTGATAAGCGGTGGCATTTGATAATCACTGTTACCAGTGGTTCCAGGAGAAATTAAAACCGACCCCAACCTGCGGAAATGCCTTCTCGGAATACATGCGATCCGGCTATTTCCATAACGGAATGGAACCGGGCCAGACCTTTTCACATCCTTTCCTGGCTGTCGGGTTGCGCCATTCATTAACGTTCCCAGCGTCCGACGTCGTGTCCAAGAACGCGGCCACTCCCGCGGAGCAGGCGGTCCAGTTCTGGACCCCTGACCGCATCAAGCAGGCGGCCGACTACGACACGAACCTCGACGCGCGTTCCAACGGCGTCAAGGGCGTCAACTCCACCCCCGACGACCCGCCCGGATCCGCCCCCCGATCGGCGAGGGGAAGACGACCAAGACCGTCAAGAGTAAGCAGGTCAACCTGCCCAACACGGTCGGACGCGTGTTCTTCACGCTGCCGGGGTCAAACTCAGCGAACCCGGCGGTACTGCTCGGCCAGTTCCGTGCAGGGCAAGTACCGCAATCTGGTGGCAACCTCGGCCCACTGCGTCTATGACGCCAAGAAGGACACCTTCTACGACAACTGGATCTTCATCCCGTCGTACTGGGACGCGACAATGCCTGCGAGGGCAAGGCCCCCTACGGCATCTCCCAGAATGTGGGCCAATGCTCCGGTGTTCACGTCGGGGGTCAAGGCTCACGTGGGCGTTCCCGTCAGGGTGCTAGGGTGTCCTGATCTTTCAGGTTGGTCGGCAGCTTCGCTCACGCGGGTCGTTTCTGCTGTTCGATGTACTGCTTGAGTACGGTGAGCGGCGGCCCGCCGAGCGACCCGGCGAAATAGGAACCCGACCAGAAATGTCCGCCCCAGAGGTGTTCGCGGACGTGTGCGCTGTATTCCTTGCGAAGCATCCGGGCCGAGACCCCCTTCAGCGAGTTGACGCGTTTGGACAGGGCGAGTTTGGGCGGGTAGTGGATGAGCAGGTGGACGTGGTCGTGCTCGCCATTGAACTCACGCAGTTCAACCTCGAAGTCGGCGCATACCTCGCGCATGAGTTCCTCGCAGCGGATCAGCATCTCGCCGGTGAACACCCCAGCCGGTACTTTGTCACGAACACCAAATGGGCATGAAGGGTGTGAACGACATATCGTCCCCTTCTCACCTCGGGATTCGCATTCCATTCCGGTGACATAAACCAAACGATACGATCAGCGCGTGGAGCAGGTGAAACGGAGGCGTGCGCATGTGGCGCGCTTGGCGTTGGACAAGCGGCAGGCAGCCGTCTTGGACGGTCAGGCGCACACCGCGCGTGCCGTGTGGAACCTGCTCCATGAGTTCACCACCTTTCGCCAGGGCCGCCTTGCGTCGCTGAAGGAGTGCGACGCGGCGATTCGGCAGGCCCGCCACGAGATCGCGTGGATGGGGCAGTTGCCCGCTCAGGCCGCGCAGGCCGTGCTGAAGACCTACCGGCAGGCGTGGGCGAACTTCTTCAACCCCGCCCACCCGGCCGAACGCCCAACATTCAAGGGCCGGTTCGGGTGCCGAATGGCGGTGGACGTCCCCCAGGCCCGCGACTTGCAGATCGCCAGGATCAACCGCAGGTGGGGTGCGGTGAACCTGCCCAAACTCGGGCGGGTGAGGTTCCGGTGGACCAAAGACCTGCCCGGCCTCACCAAGGGCGGACCACCGGGGAGGGTCACCGGGGCTCGCCTGGTGAAAGACGCCCACGGGTGGACCATCGCCTTCCGTACCGAACTGCTCGTGTCCGCCCCTGTGCCGCACATCGGGCCGAAGGCGGGCATGGACCGGGGCATCGCGGTCCCGCTGGCTCTGTCCACCGGGGAGCATCTTCGGCACGGCCCGTGGCTCAGTAGCGGGCAGCGTGAGCGGCTGTTGCGTCTGGAGCGCAAAAGTGCCCGTCAGCGTGCCACCCGCGGCAAAGGCGCCCCGGTCTCCAACCGGGAACGCCGCACCTATGACCAGATCGCCCGGCTCCGCGCGACAGCCAAGCGCCGAGCCGTCGACTGGCAGCATCAGAACACGACCGGCCTCGCACGGCGGTTCAGCGCGATCGTGGTCGAAGACCTGACCATCGCCGCCATGATGGCTTCGGCGTCCGGGACCGTGCGGCAGCCGGGGCGGGGCGTCGCTCAGAAGCGGGGCCTGAACCGCTCGATCGCGGGCCAGGCGTGGGGCCGGACGGTGGAGTTGCTGACCTACAAGAGTGCTGACCGCGGCGGCCTGGTCGCCGAGGTCGACCCGCGCGGCACCAGCCAGGAGTGCCACCGCTGCCACACCACCACGAAAGGGTCACGCGAGACGCAGTCGCGGTTCGCGTGCAAGAACCTGGCGTGCGGATGGATCGGCAACGCCGATACCAACGCCGCCCGAAACCAGCTTCATCGGTACAACTCTGCCGCCGGACGGGCGGTCACAGGACGTGGAGACTCCGCGATAGCGGGGCCGTTGAAACGTCAAGCATCCTGTCCCATAGTCTCGCCCGCACCCGCGCTGCGAGCTGCTGCCTAAGCAGCACAGGAACCCTCCACATTGATGAATGTGGAGGAGCACGTCAAAACGGCATCAAGGTCAAGTGGTAGTGGTGGGAGAAGGTCAACGACAAGTGGCAGTGGACGCGGAAGAACGTCGGCGGCCAGGGCTTCACCTGGAACCGCAGCACCAAGGCGAACGTCTTCTCCTTCGGCTACCCGGCGGGCGAGCACCCCGACGGCGACAAGCCGTTCACCGGCCGCACGATGAAGTGGTGCTACGGCAAGACGGCCCCGATGCCCGCCGCGCCGAAGTACAACCTCCAGGAGCACATCGGCCTCAAGTGCGCCTTCACCGCCGGTGCCAGCGGTGGACCGCTCCTGTACAGCTACAAGAGCTCCACCCGGACCGGTTACCTGATCGGCGTCAACAGCGTCGCGTGGGACACGGACGGTAACGATCGCTACGACCACATCTCGTCGCCGTACTTCAACACCGACACCTACAACGTGTACAAGGCCGCCGCGAACCGGTGGACCGGCAACATGCCGTAACTACGAGACAGCAACCCACCCTGGGCCCCGGCGACCCCCGGCCGGGGCCCTTCTCACGCGTGATCAAGAAACACACAGGAAAGGCGGATGGACAACGAAGTCGGCTCATGTACTATGCCTCTGACATGCGGAAACGATCCTCACATGGATCGGAGACGCTATCCGGATCGAACCCCTTGACGCACTCCTTATGGGACACAAGTCACGCTTGATCAGATAACGAATCTCCATCCGAGCTGCAATACAGTGAGTGATCTGGAAAAATCCATCCTTACACCCCCAGAAGTACTAACCCCCAAAGGCAAGGCATTTCCATGATCCCCCGGGCATGGCACCTGGTAGCGGCTGCGCTCAGCGCGCTGCTGATGCTGCCTGCCCTCGCGGGGACCGCCTCGGCCGCGCCGAACAGCCGGGTCTACTCGGTCACGCTGGCCAAGTCGGCGGCGGACATGAAGAAGGTCGCCGAATACTGGAAGCCTGACCGGCTCAAGAATGCCGACCAGTACAGCCCCGCCACGCCGGCCTCGCAGTCCTCGCCCACCTCCAAGACCGCCTCCGGGGGCGGCCAGATCGTCCCAGCGATGAGCCCGCGGATCGTCCCGGCGAAGAGCCCGCAGATCCTGCCGAACGTCGGACCCGCCCTCCCGAAGGACAGCGCGGCCGCCAAGACCATGGGCAAGGTCTTCTTCCGCTTCGGCGACAAGGAATATTGGTGCTCGGCCAGCGCGATCGCAGCCAAGAACCGCAGCGTGGTGGCGACCGCCGGACACTGCGCGTACGACTCGCGCCAGGGCAAGCCCGCCGATTACTGGATCTTCGTCCCCAATCCGGGTCCCGGTGGGGCGACGCCCGACGGCATCTACGTGGGCGCGTCGATCAGCATGCACGAGGACTGGCCGGGCAAGGGCGACTACGACTTCGACTACGCGTTCGTGACCGTGCACCGCGGCTTCAAATGGGTCGAGAAGAGCGGCCAGCTCACCATGCAGGACGTGGGCCGACTGCAGGACAACGTCGGCGGGCAGGGCCTGACGCTCGGCAAGGGCCTGGCCCTCACGATCACCGCCTTCGGCTACCCGGCGGGCCCGCAGCCCGACGGCAGCCACCCGTTCGACGGCAAGACGCTGAAGGTCTGCTCGGGGAGCACGAGACGCACGGTCGCCCCCAGCCTCGACCTTCAGTACGGCGTGCAGCTCCAGCCGTGCGACTTCAGCGCCGGCGCCAGTGGCGGCCCCTGGTTGCTCAACTACCAGCCCGCGCAGAAGCTCGGACTCCTCACCGGGATCAACAGCCTGACCTGGAACAGAGACGCCAAGGGCGGCTATGACGCGGTGTCCTCGCCGACCTTCAACGCCACGACCGGCGAGGTCTACCGACGCGCCGCAGGGCTCGCAACACCGCAAAATGTGACGTAAGTTACACCCAGCGTATCGCCACCCCGAGTGATCAGCCGGTTTCACATCTCAAGATGGTTACGGCCATGATCGTCGCCCTTTACGGCAGTTACGGGTAATTCCCACGACCAGAGTCAGACCGATAGGTTCCCGCCTGTCCGTTTGCTGCATTCTGGGGTGCACGAGGCGCCCCGCGTCTGGAGTTTTACCTTGAAGCGCATCCTTCTCCCGGCCGGTAGCGCCGTCCTGGCGACCGGCCTCCTGGCCGCCGGCCTGGCAGGCACCGCTCAGGCACAAGGCGACATCGCCACCGACCCCATGGCCCGCAACACGCAACAGGCCTCCTCGGTCGCGTCCTTCTGGGCCGCGTCGAACTTCGCCGCCCTCCGCTCCGCCACCGCGTACACCTGGGACGCCAAGGAAGTCAGGAAGGTCGTCTCGAAGGGCGGCTACAGCCCCGACGGCAACCCGGGCAGCGCCACTCCCATCGGGGAGGAGAAGAAGGCCCCCGGCAAGGCCCAGAACGTGAACATGCCCAGGACGCTCGGCAAGGTCTTCTTCGTCGACGGCAAGGGCAAGTTCCGCTACTGCTCGGCCACGTCCATCCAGTCGAACTACCGCAACCTGGTCGCCACGGCCGGCCACTGCGTCTACGACACCGACAGCAACAAGGCGCTGCTCGACAACTGGGTCTTCGTGCCCGGCTACTACGAGGGCAAGGCCCCGTTCGGGATCTACGTGGGCAAGCAGGCCTTCACCCACACCGACTTCGACGTGTACGAGGACTACGACCGCGACTACGCGTTCGTGACCGTCTACAACGGCATCTCCTTCAACGGCGTCAAGCAGGTGACCAAGAAGGAGTACGACGGCTTTGTCGGCCCCAAGCGGAACTGGGGCGGGCGCTACTACATCCTGCTGTCCAAGGACGCCGGCCGTCTCGGCGACGTCGTCGGCGGCCAGGGCGTGTCCTGGAACCAGCCCACGGGTAAGCAGGTCCGCGCGTTCGGCTACCCGGCCGGCCCGCACCCCGACGGCAACAAGCCCTACAGCGGCGTGACGCCGAAGTGGTGCTACAACAAGACCACCGCCAAGGCCGTGGGTGCTCCGTGGCTGAAGATCGAGGAGCACATCGGCCTCAAGTGCGCCGTGACGCCCGGCTTCGACGGCGGCCCCTGGCTGGCCAACTACAGCAACGGCAAGCGTCTGGGCTACGTCAACGGCGTGACCAGCACCTTCGCCGACCAGGACGGCAACGACCGCATCGACTACATCACCTCGCCGTACTTCGACGGTGAGACGGCGTCTGTGTACAACTCGGCCAAGAACACGTGGTCGGGCAAGATCGTCGGCCCGAACGGCGAGCTGTACAAGTAATCACTCAACACGCAAAAAGGGGCTCGGCCGGGTTCGGCCGAGCCCCTTTTTGCGTGTACAGCAAGATCATCTATGCAGATTCGGCGATATTAGACGGAGCTCGCGCCAATCTGGTTCCTGTGATCTGAGTCACATTGGAGCGACAGCGAAGCGTGTCGCACTCCTCACGGCCCTTCCGCCGAACCCCCTTCATACCCTGCGAAAACGTGGCAATTTGATCACACTCCGCTAAGATCTCTGACTGGTAACGGAAAGGTCACGACGGTAAGGGTGCCTTCCGGATGGGGCAGAACGGCTTTTACCTGCGGAGATCACCACGCTATGTTCCTTGCTATCCCTTTACTGACGCATGGGACGCGTGTTGCGACCCACGACAGAGCAAGGAGCAGTTCCCTTGAAGCGCATCCTCATCCCCGCCGGTGGCGCCATCCTGGCTACCGGCCTTCTGGCTGCCGGCCTCGCCGGTACGGCCACGGCCGCCAGCGACGTAGCCTCCGACCCGATGGCGAAGAGCGCCGCTGACGCCAAGGCCATCGCGGACTTCTGGTCGGCGACCAACAACGCCGCCCTCAAGGCCGCGAAGGAGTCCAACGTCTGGGACTCCGGCGACGTCGCCAAGCTGCAGAGCAAGGGCGGCTACAGCGCCGACAGCAAGCCTGGCTCGTCTGTCCCGATCGGCCAGGAGAAGAAGACCTCCACCAAGGTCCAGAACGTGAACATGCCGAAGACCATCGGCAAGGTGTTCTTCGTCAACAGCAAGGGCGAGAAGAAGTGGTGCTCGGCCACTTCGGTCCAGTCGAAGTACCGCAACCTGGTCGCCACGGCCGGTCACTGCGTCTACGACACCGCCACCAACTCGGACGTCATGTCCAAGTGGGTCTTCGTGCCCGGCTACTACCAGGGCAAGACGCCGTTCGGGATCTACGTGGGTAAGCAGGCCTTCACCCACTACGACTTCGACGTGTACGAGGACTACGACCGCGACTACGCGTTCGTGACCGTGTACAACGGCATCCAGCTCGGTGGCGGTACCGCGAAGAAGGTCTCCAAGGCCGACTTCGACAAGTACCAGGGCATCAAGGACGCCAAGGACGTCGAGATCTCGCGGGACGAGTTCCGCAAGTGCAAGCTCGACCCGACGTCGATCGAGGCGTGCTGGGCCAAGCGCGGCAGCAAGGCCGAGCCGGCTGGTCCGGACTACCCCAACGCCGAGGTCACCAAGGTCGAGGTCGCCAAGGAGACCTACCAGGCCGCCAAGGTCGGCAAGGGCAACGGTTTCAAGTTCGGCGTGCCTGTCACCGAGAACGTCACCAAGGCCGAGTACGACGCCTACAAGGGTCTCGGCTCCAAGGACCAGGACGCTCGCGGCAACTACACCATCACCCACTACTTCACGCAGCAGTGGTCCAAGCCCGGCACGGCGACCAAGTTCTACAAGACCGAGTTCTTCATCATCGAAGGCGCTGCCAAGGACGTCGGTCGCCTGGGTGACGTCGTGGGCGGCCAGGGCGTGTCCTGGAACCAGCCCACGGGCAAGTACGTCCGCGTGTTCGGCTACCCGGCCGCGGCGCACCCTGACGGCCACAAGAACTACACGGGCATCACGCCCAAGTGGTGCTACGGCAAGACCAGCAAGAAGGTCGTCGGCTCGGCCGCCAAGAAGATCGAAGAGCACGTCGCGCTCAAGTGCGCGATGACCGAGGGCGCCGACGGTGGCCCCTGGCTGCTCAACTACAGCAACAGCAAGCGTCTCGGCTACGTGAACGGTGTCACCAGCACCTTCAACGACCAGGACGGCAACAAGCGAGTCGACTACATCTCCTCGCCGTACTTCGACGGTGAGACCGCCGCGGTGTACAAGTCCGCTGCGAACGTGTGGTCCGGCAAGATCATCTAAGTAACACACCGCGACCGTTCCAGGACGGTGCGCACAGTGGTAACTCGCGAAGGGCCCGGCATCGCCGGGCCCTTCGGCGTTCCCGGACAAATCTGAAGGGCTTTTGGACGCATGGGACACCCGGACGGTGCCATCAAGTCGATGTGATCTGCGTCACATCAACCGGATGGTCGTTCGGAAGGCGGCACTCGAGCCACCGCAGCCACACTGACAACTTCCTTATGTTGATCTGCGGAAACGGTGTCATCCGGCACTTCCGGCAAGTCATCCTCTATCGCGACTTAAACATCACAGAACGATCACGCACGACTTAGCGCCGTTTTTCCCTCCAAAGCAGCTACCTAACTTCAAGATCGACACTGTATGTTCCTGGCTATCCCTTTACTGACGCATGGGGCGCAAGAAGCGCTCCACGACAGACCAAGGAGTTACCTTGAAGCGCATCCTCCTCCCCGCCGGTGGTGCCATTCTGGCCACCGGTCTGCTGGCTGCCGGCCTCGCCGGCACCGCTCAGGCCACCAGCGACGTCGCGAGCGACCCGCTCGCGAAGACCGCTGCCCAGGCTGCTGAGACCCTGAACTTCTGGAGCGCCTCCAACTACCAGGCCCTCAGGAACGCCGTGGCCTTCAACCCCGACCAGCTCGAGGTTGAGAAGATCTCCCGTGGTGGCGGCTATAGCGCCGACACCAAGCCCGGCTCCTCCGTGCCGATCGGCGAGGAGAAGAAGGTCGCCGTCAAGTCCCAGAACGTCAACATGCCGAAGACCATCGGCAAGGTGTTCTTCGAGGGCCGCGACGGCAAGCTGTACTGGTGCTCGGGCACCTCGGTCCAGTCGCAGTACCGCAACCTGGTCGCCACGGCCGGTCACTGCGTCTACGACATCGCCGGCAACGACGAGGTCGTTTCGCGCTGGGTCTTCGTCCCGGGCTACTACCAGGGCAAGGCGCCTTACGGCCTGTACGTGGGCAAGCAGGCGTTCACGCACTACGACTTTGACGTGTACGAGGACTTCGACCGCGACTACGCGTTCGTGACCGTGTACAACGGCATCGGCGGCTCGCTGAACAAGCCCAAGCTGGTCGACTGGAACTCCTACAAGGCGTACAAGGGCGAGAAGTTCGTCAAGGACGTCACGGTTTCCGAGGACGAGTACACCAAGGGCAAGCTCGACCCGAAGACCACGGACTACTACGACGTGGACCCGGGTGCCGCCGACGCGGCGACCGGCCCGGACTTCCCCGGCGCGGTGGTCGACCGTGAGGAGACCACCAAGGCTAAGTACGACCTTGCCCCTGTGGGCAGGGCCAACGGTGCCAAGTTCGGCGAGCCCATCGTCGAGAGCGTTACCGAGGAAGCGTTCAAGGCTTACCCGGAGACCGGCCCGGGCAGCAAGGCGAAGGACGCTGCTGGCAACTTCACCATCACGCACTACTACGTGCAGAAGTGGTTCAAGCCCGGCAAGGTCAAGCGCTTTGTCCGTCTCGACCCGTACATCGTCGTGCACGAGGTCAAGGACGTCGGTCGCCTCGGTGACAACGTCGGTGGCCAGGGTGTCGCGTGGAACCAGGCTCCGGGCAAGGTCGTTCGTACCTTCGGGTACCCCTACGGCCCCAACCCTGACGGTAGCAAGCCCTACACCGGTGTTACGCCGAAGTGGTGCTACGGCAAGTCCGCCAGCAAGGTCGTCAAGGTCCCGGCCCGCAAGGTCGAGGAGCAGCAGTCGCTGAAGTGCGCCGTCACCGCCGGTTACGACGGTGGCCCGTGGCTGGCGAACTACAGCAACGCCAAGCGTCTCGGCTACGTCACCGGCGTCACCAGCCTCATCGTGGACGTCGATGGCAACAAGCGCTACGACACGATCACCTCGCCGATCTTCGACGGTGAGACTGCCGCGATCTACAAGTCCGCTGCGGCTTCGTGGTCCGGCAAGCTCATCCCGTAGTTCGCTAGGGATCGAACGACGACCTAGGTCATCGTTCACCAGCTTTACCGAAGGGCCCGGCATCCTGCCGGGCCCTTCGGCCTTTTCCAGAACAATTCAGGCCCCAACCTGGGCCCCCACCATTTTCCGTAACATTCCCGCACAATCTGTTACCAGAGTGACCAGAGGGTCGATAGGGTCTCCACACCTGCTTGTTAACTTTGTGGAGATCTCCAGTGAAGCGCCTGCTCGTCCCCCTGACCGCCGCCAGCCTGAGCGCCGCCGCCCTCACCCTCCCCGCCAACGCCGCCGCCCCCGACTGGGTCCAGGACCCGCTCGCCCCCAAGGCCGCTGAGGCCTACAGCAACGCCTACTTCTGGCTCGACGCCAACGGTGCCGCCCTCAAGAAGGCCACGCAGTACAACGTCGACGCCAAGGACGTCCAGAAGCTGGTCTCCACGCAGGCGAAGGCACCCGACGGCAAGCCCGGCTCGGCCTCCCCCACCGGCACCACGCCCGCCGTAACCAAGACCACGGCCGTGAACCTGCCCAAGACCATCGGCAAGGTCTTCTTCCTCGACGGCGGCGGCAACTACCGCTGGTGCTCGGCCACGTCGGTCCAGGCCAGGAACCGCAACCTGGTCGCCACGGCGGGCCACTGCGTCTACGAGCGCGGCAAGGACGTCTTCCGCAAGTGGGTGTTCGTCCCCGGCTACTACCAGGGCAAGGCGCCGTTCGGTGTGTACGCGGGCGCCTACGCGTTCACCACCTACGACCTCGACACCTACGACGACTACGACGGCGACTTCGCGTTCGTGGCCGTGCACAACGGCTTCGCGCTCCCCAACGACAAGAAGGTGTCGTTCAAGGAGTTCCAGGAGTGGCGTGGCGACAAGTGGGTCAAGCCGGTTGAGATCAGCCCCGCCGAGTACGCCAAGTGCGTCCTGACCCTCGGCAACTGCTGGTCCGAGGGCGCCGACACCCCGGCCGACAAGGTGGGCCCCGACTATCCCGGCGCGGTCCTGGAGAAGGTCGAGGTCGGTAAGAAGGAGTACGACGACGCCAGGACCGGCAAGGGCAACGGCTTCAAGTTCGGCGCGCCCGAGACGCTCCCCGTGACGCAGCTGGAGCACGCCGCCTATAAGGGCCTGGGAGACAAGGGTGTCGACAAACTCGGCAACTACTCCATCACCCACTACTACACACAAAAGTGGGTCAAGCCCGGCACCTCGCGCAAGTTCTACATGGCCGAGTACGTCATCGGCATCGCCAAGGACCTGGGCCGCCTCGGCGACATCGTCGGTGGCCAGGGTGTCGCCTGGAACCAGCCCATGGGCCAGACCGTCACCGCCTTCGGCTACCCCAGCGCCCCCCACCCCGACGGCGACAAGGCCTTCACCGGCGTGACGCCCAAGTGGTGCGCCGGCAAGACCGGCACGAAGACCTACCAGGTCAACACCTTCAAGGTCGAGACGCACCAGGTGCTGAAGTGCTCCATGACCCCCGGCGCCGACGGCGGCCCCTGGCTGATGAAGTACGACAACAACAAGCGCACCGGCTTCGTCAACGGCGTGACGAGCATGTTCCACGACCAGGACGGCAACGGCCGGATCGACTTCATCAGCTCCGCCTACTTCGACGGCGAGACCGCTGACGTCTACAACAAGGCCCAGTACGCCGCGACCAAGTCGATCGTCGGGCCCAACGGCGAGATGATGCAGTAATAGATAGGACAGAACGAGCCCGTCGCCGGATCTCCGGCGGCGGGCTCATCTAATGAAAGAGGACTTATACGGCCGACAGCTCGCGCAGCGCCCGCACCGCGGGTTCGCTCTTGTACGGCTCCAGCCGCCGACGCAGATCGGCCGCATACGAACGAGACCGCACCGACTGCAGCTCACCGGCCAGCTTGAACGCGGTCTCCGCCACCTTGCACGCCTCCTCCAACTCCCCGCACTGGAGCAACCCGGCCGCCAGGAGCGACAGGTTGAACATCCGCCCGCGCACATAGCGGCCGTCCATGTCGAGCGAGCGGTGCGCCTGCCGCACGACCCGCTCCCCCTCTCCCAGGTCGCGGAAGCAGTGGGCGAACTTGGCCGACAGGTACGCCTCGTCGAAGTAGCTCAGCCAGGCCGGCTCGTCGGCGGGAGCCCGCGAGTCGAAGGCCACCTCGGCCGCGTGCAGCGCGGAGCCGCACGAGCGCGTGTCGCCGAGGCCCGCCTGAGCGTGCGCCTCCAGCACCAGGCCGGAGCACAGCAGGGTGTGGACGCCCGCGCGGCGGGCCGAGAGCTGGGCGGCCCTGGCCAGGTCTAGCGCGTGGGCGTGCTGGCCCATGTAGATGGCCTGGTGCGCCATGCCGGCCAGGATCTCGCCGCCCAGCGCGTGGTCGTCGGCGCCCTGGGCCAGGCGCAGCGCCTGGATCAGGTAGCGCTGGGCCAGACCGTGCTGCTCCAGGTCGTAGGCCATCCAACCGGCCAGGCGGGTAAGCTCCGCGGCGGCCCCGGCCAGTTGCCTGCCCGTGGCCTCGCCGTAGGCGCCCTCTTTGAGCAGCGGTGAGACCGCGGTGTCGAGGTATTTGATGACCGACGCGCGGACGCGTCCGCTGCCGAATCTGTTGTCGAGCTCACCGAATGAACGGGTGACCTCATGGATCGCGGTGATGTCGGCCCTGCCGACGCGGCGTGCGCCGGACCCGCCCGGGCGTTCCTCCGGCGGGGCCGTCAGCCAGCGGACGGCCCCTACCGAGCCCGCACCAATCGCGAAAGTCGAATCGATCAGGAAGCGCCGCCTCTCCATATCGGCCCGCCACAGCGCCGTCACGGTCGCGACCCCCTCCTTCCACGTGTGCGTGAACTCCTGTCCGAGATCCAGGGGTGTAACGATGGCCGGCATGCCCACCTCCACGGGGGAGAAGGGCCTGCCGAGCCGGAGTGCGAAAATCTCGGTAAGGAGGCACGGCACAGGGTCCCGAGGCCGCTGACCACCGATCCAGCGCAGCACGGAGCTGTGGTCGTACTTCAGGCCAGGGGTGCCACGCGCGGCTCCCAGGTCGTTGAGGCGCCTGGCCAACCCCTTGTGGGAGAAGCCGGCCTCCGCGATCAGCTGCTGTAGCAGTCGATTGGGCTCGCGTTCCATCGCTCTCCTCGCGGCAACAGGAGTCGGCGCCCGCATCCTTACAGAGAGCCCTCTTTATAGCACGGAGAGTAAAGGAAGTTTGGCGGTTCCCTGAGGAAGTGCAGGTTCCTGCATAAGCGCAGGTTCCCGTTCCCGCGGAACTACAGGCGGGCGACCCCGTCGGCACGAGCCTGGGCCGCCACGGCGGCGGTCACCGCGGGCGCTACACGCGCGTCGAACGGGCTGGGGATGACGTAGTCGGCCCTGACGTCCGCGCCCACCACGTCGGCGAGCGCGACGGCCGCCGCGACCTTCATGTTCTCGGTGATCGTGGTGGCCCGGACGTCGAGCGCCCCGCGGAAGACACCGGGGAAGGCCAGCACGTTGTTGATCTGGTTGGGGAAGTCGGAGCGGCCGGTCGCGACCACCTTGGCGTACTTCGCGGCCACCTCGGGATGCACCTCGGGGGTGGGGTTGGACAGGGCGAACACGATCGAGTCCGCGGCCATCGAGGCGATGGCCGCCTCCGACACCGTCGAACCGGACAGGCCGAGGAAGACGTCGGCACCCGCCAGGGCCTCCTCGGTCGAGCCCTTGTGGCCCGCCTTGTTGGTGTCGCGGGCCAGGGCCTGCTTGACCGGGTTGAGCCCTTCCCTGCCGTCGTAGATCATGCCCTTGGAGTCGGCGACCGCGATGTCGCCGATGCCGGCCTCCAGGAGGATCCGGGTGACCGCGACCCCGGACGCGCCGGCTCCGGCCACCACGGCGCGCAGGTCGCCCAGGGAGCGGCCAGTCAGCCGGGCCGCGTTGGTCAGCGCGGCGAGGGCCACGATGGCGGTGCCATGCTGGTCGTCGTGGAAGACGGGGATGTCGAGCAGGTCCCGCAGCCGGTCTTCGACCTCGAAGCAGCGGGGCGCGCTGATGTCCTCCAGGTTGATGCCGCCGAACGAGGGCGCCAGTCGTACGACGGTCTCGACCAGGGCGTCGACGTCGGTGCAGTCGAGGCAGATCGGGACCGCGTCGACGCCCCCGAACTCCTTGAACAGCAGCGCCTTGCCCTCCATCACGGGCATGGCGGCCGCCGGGCCGATGTCGCCGAGGCCGAGCACGGCCGTGCCGTCGGAGACGACGGCGACCACGTTGGAGACCCAGGTGTAGTCATTGACGAGTGACGGCGTGTCGGCGATCGCGGTGCAGACGCGGGCGACCCCGGGGGTGTAGGCAAGGGAAAGGTCGTCGGCGTTGCGGACGGGGATGGTGGATCGGACCTCGAGCTTGCCGCCGCGATGCAACGCGAAGGCGGGATCGAGATCGAGGGATTCAACGGAAGCGGGTGTGGTAGTCACAGCGACCCCAGTAGTCATCGGACGGATGAGACCTTCGGCAGACGGCGCGAGAGGCCTGGCTTCGGTAGCCGCCAGGTGCCCCTCCTCGATCGTCTCGTAAGAGGGGTTACGGGGGTCACCCGTCGCTCCATAGTGCCACATGCTGAGATGGGGTCTGTCTCAGGACCGACTCCGTTCTGTTGACGCATTGTTAATTCTCAGATGACGGTCCGCAGCAAAAGGCCATTTAAACTTCACAAAAACCAACTTTCCTTACATATCACTCGAGGAGGCCCGCACATGGCCCTCTGGCCCAGGACGCGCCGTGGCTACACCACCGGTGCGCTCGCCCTGACCGCCGCCCTGGCGCTGTCCGCCTGCGGCAGCACCTCGCAGACGGGCACCAGCGCCTCGTCCTCCGCACCCGCCACAGCGGCGGGCGGAGTACAGCTGGTCGCCCCCGGAAAGCTGACCACCTGCACCAACCTGCCGTACCCGCCGTTCCAGTCCAAGGACGCCAGCGGCAAGGTCGTCGGCTTCGACGTGGACATGATCGACCTGGCCGCCAAGAAGCTGGGCGTGACGCAGGACATCGTGGACATCGACTTCGACTCGATCAAGGGCGGTGCCGCGCTCAGCGCCGGCAAGTGCGACGTCGCCGCCGCCGGCATGACGATCACCGAGGACCGCAAGCAGCACCTCGACTTCTCCAACCCCTACTTCGACGAAGTGCTCGGCCTGGTGACCAAGAAGGGCGCCGGTGTGCCCGACCTCGAGACCGCCAAGAGCAAGAACCTGAGCGTCGGCGTGCAGGCCGGCACGACCAGCCTCACGCTCGCCAAGAGCAAGGGCATCGAGGCCAAGGAGTTCAAGGACTCCGGCAAGCTGCTGCTCGCGCTGCAGTCCGGCCAGGTCGACATGGTGATCCAGGACCTGCCGGTCGTCGTCGACTGGATGAAGAAGCCGAACGTCTCCTCCGCCTACGAGCTGTCCGGCCAGGTGCCGACCCACGCCCAGTACGGCTTCGCCGTCAAGAAGGGCAACGCCGCGCTGCTCAAGGTCATCAACGAGTCCCTGGCCGAGGCCATCAAGGACGGCACCTGGACCAAGGAGTACCAGGAGTGGATGGGCGCCGCGCCCGTCACGACCCCGACGCCCACCTCCTGATCATGACGACCACGCCGACCACGGCTGAGCCCGCGAAAAGCGGGCTCAGCCCCCGCCAGCGCCGCCGCGTCAGCCTCGCCATCCAGTACGCCGTCTTCGCCCTCGTCCTCATCGCGGTGCTCCTGCTCGCGGACTGGCCGAAGATCTTCGAGAACTTCCTGAACGGCAAGGTCGCCGCGGGGATGTTCCCCACGCTGTTCACGGTCGCGTTGAAGAACACCCTGATCTTCACCGTGGCCGGCTATGTGATCGGCTTCGCGCTCGGTCTCGTGCTGGCGCTGATGCGGTTGTCCTCGGTGGTCCCCTACCGGGTGGTCGCCCTCGTCTACATCGAGATCTTCCGCGGCCTGCCCGCGCTGATCATCTTCCTGCTGCTCGGGTTCGGCCTGCCGATCGCGTTCCCCGGGTTCAAGCTCCCCGGCGACGTCTACGGTACGGTGGCGCTCGCGCTGGGCCTGGTGGCCGCGGCCTACATGGCCGAGTCGTTCCGCGCGGGCATCCAGGCGGTGCCCAAGGGGCAGATGGAGGCGGCCAGGTCGCTCGGCATGAAGCCGGGCCGGGCGATGCTGTCCATCATCCTGCCGCAGGCCATCAGGATCGTGATCCCGCCGCTGACCAACGAGCTGATCCTGCTGTTCAAGGACTCCTCGCTGGTCTTCACGCTGGGCGTGACGGCGGCCACCACCGAGCTGACCAAGTTCGGCTCCGACACCACGATCGACCAGGCCAACAGCACGCCGCTGATCGTGGCCGGCGCCACGTACCTGCTGATCACGATTCCGCTCGGGTTCGTGGTACGCCGCCTCGAAGCGCGCCAGGGGAGGAAACGGTGACGCACGCCGTAGAGATCAGGGAACTCCACAAGTACTTCGGCGACAACGAGGTGCTCAAAGGCATCGACTTCACCGTCGAATCCGGTCAGGTGGTCTGCGTCATCGGCCCTTCAGGATCGGGCAAGTCGACGCTGCTGCGCTGCGTGAACGTGCTGGAGACGCCGACCAAGGGCCGGGTGTTCGTCAACGGCTTGGAGCTGACCCATCCCGACGCCGACATCGACGCGGCCCGGCGGCACGTCGGCATGGTGTTCCAGCAGTTCAACCTCTTCCCGCACCTGACCGCGCTGCAGAACGTGATGATCGCCCAGCAGCGGGTGCTGAACCGGAGCAAGAAGGAGGCCGAGATCGTCGCCAGGGAGAACCTGGCCAAGGTCGGCGTCGGCGACAAGTGCGACGAGTATCCCGGCAAGCTCTCCGGCGGACAGCAGCAGCGGGTGGCCATCGCCAGGGCGCTGGCCATGAACCCGGACCTGATGCTCTTCGACGAGCCCACCTCGGCGCTGGACCCGGAGCTGGTCGGCGACGTGCTCGCCGTCATGCGCAAGCTGGCGGAGGAGGGCATGACCATGCTGGTGGTCACCCACGAGATGGGGTTCGCCCGCGAGGTGGCCGACCGTGTGGTGTTCATGGACGGCGGGGTGATCGTCGAGGAGGGGTCGCCCAGCGAGGTGATCGGCGACCCGAAGCAGGAGCGGACCCGCTCCTTCCTCCGGCGCGTCCTGCACCCGGAAGGTTGACCTGCGAAGCGGGGCGTCCGAGGCTGGGGCGCCCCGCGGCTCGTGTAATACTCCGGCATGGACCTCACCTCTTACGCCGAGTGGGCGGTCCGGCTGGTGAACGATCCGCACCCCCCGCCGGAGCTCCTAGAGCTGCGTGACGAACTGGCGGCCCTGTTCGACGGGACCGGCGGCGAGCAGGCCGTCGTGGCGCGCCTGAACGCGCTGCTCGTGCGCCATCCGGTGCGCCCCCAACTGTCGGACCACGACGGGCAGCGCTGGCACCTCCACCTCGCTGTGGACGCGCACGGCACAGCCGCCGCCGGCGCCGTGATGGGCTTGGCCGCGCTCGTCGCCGAACTGGGCGCCGACCGGCTCGGCCGCTGCCAGGAGCCGCGATGCCTGCGGGCCTTCCTCGACACCTCCTCCAACCGCTCGCGCCGCTACTGCTCCGCCCGGTGCGCCAGCAGGGCCAACGTCGCCGCCTACCGTGCCCGCCGCAAGAGCGGCCAGTAGCGCAGCACCACCCGGCCCACGATGTCGGTCACCGGGCCGAAGTCCCAGCTGTCGCGGCGCCCGCTGGCCCGCTGGTTGTCGCTCTCCAGCCACCAGCCGTCGTCGCCGTGCCATTGGGCCCGCTTGACGATGAGCCGCTCGGGCTCGCCCGGGAGCCGCGCCACGACCAGGTCGCCGGGATGCACCGCGGCGCCACGCCGTACGAGTAGCCAGTCGCCGGGCACCAGCGCGGGCCGCATCGAATCCCCCTCGACACGCACTCTCATGGGCTGTGACCCCCTCCGCCGCAGGCGTTTGGACCCGAGTAAGGTCGGTAGTTGGACCAAGCTGATTCAGCATCAAGGAAGGACTTTCTGATGCTCGCACGACTGCTACGACCCAAGCATGTCGCTTCCGCCCACTGCGACCTGCCCTGTGGGGTGTACGACCCCGCGCAGGCCCGGATCGAGGCGGAGTCGGTCAAGGCGATCATGGAGAAGTACGCGGCCAACGAGGACCCGATCTTCCGGGCCCGGGCGCTCTCCATCAAGGAGGAGCGGGCCGAGCTCGTCAAGCATCACCTGTGGGTGCTCTGGACCGACTACTTCAAGCCCCCGCACCTCGAGCAGTACCCCCAGCTTCACCAGCTCTTCTGGGAGGCCACGAAGCTCGCCGGCGCGGCCGGCGGCAAGGGCACGGTCGAGGTCACCAAGGCCGAGGACCTTCTCGGCAAGATCGACGAAATCTCCAAGATCTTCTGGGAGACGAAGGCCGCCTAAATCGGCACAAAGGCTCTGTGCGGCGACCTTCCGCGCAGAGCCTTTTCGGTCGATGGCGAGTCTGATTCCGCCAACCACCTCCCGGGGGCGGTAAGTTGCAGTCAGCGCCGTATTCGCGAGGAGGAACGTGACCGAGGAAACCGAGACGCGGGCTGAGGGCGTGGCCGGCATCCGCGACGTGGTGAGCATCAGGCTCCCGGCCGCGAGTGCCTACCTGTCCGTACTGCGTACGGCCACTGCCGGACTGGCCGCACGACTCGACTTCACGCTGGACGAGATCGAGGATCTGCGGATCGCGGTCGACGAGGCGTGCGCGATGTTGCTGAGCGAGGCCGTGCCCGGGACCGATCTGACCGCCGAGTTCGAGCTGACCGGGCAGGAAATGCAGGTCAGGGTCGAGGTCGCGACGGTCGGCAGCTCCGCGCCAAAGCGGGACGACTTCGCCTGGATGGTCTTGACCGCCCTGGCAGACGATGTGGAAGCGGTGATCGACTCTCCCGATCGCATGGCGATCGTCCTGCGTAAGCGCCGAGGCACGGCGAGGCCGGCGTGACGGAAAGGACTGGAGCCATGGCCACCAGCGACCACGCCGTGCCCGACAGGGTGCGGGCCCGCATCCTCTTCGCCGAGCTGTCCGAGCTGGGGCCTGACGAGCCGCGTCGGCAGCGCATCAGGGACGAACTGGTCGAGCTTCACCTTCCTCTGGTCGAATATCTGGCCCGCCGCTTCCGCAATCGGGGCGAGTGGCTCGACGACCTCACCCAGGTCGCCACCATCGGACTGATCAAGTCCATCGACCGCTTCGACCTCAACCGCGGCGTGGAGTTCTCCACCTACGCCACGCCCACGATCGTCGGCGAGATCAAGCGCCACTTCCGTGACAAGGGCTGGGCGGTGCGCGTGCCGCGCCGCCTGCAGGAGCTCAAGCTGTCGCTGACCAAGGCGATCAGCGAGCTGTCGCAGCGCGAGGGCCGGGCACCGACCGTCGCCGAGCTGGCCGCCTACCTCAAGATGACCGAGGAGGAGGTCCTCGAGGGCCTGGAGTCGGCCAACGCCTACTCCACCGTGTCCCTCGACGCGCCGGATTCCGGTGACGACGACGCGCCCGCCGTGTCCGACTCGCTGGGCATCGTCGACGAGTCGCTCGAAGGCGTCGAATACCGCGAGTCGCTCAAGCCGCTGCTCGAACGGCTACCACCCCGTGAGAAGCGCATCCTGCTGCTGCGCTTCTTCGGCAACATGACCCAGTCGCAGATCGCCACCGAGCTGGGCATCTCGCAGATGCACGTCTCACGGCTGCTGGCCCGCACGCTGGCCCAGCTGCGCGAGGGCCTGACCGCGGACGACTGACCCTGGACGGCTAACGCGATCGAGGGCCGACGACCGACCCTCGACAGCTAACCCTTCTGCGAGTCCTCGCCATATAGGGCGTGGGTGGTGGGGGGCGCGAGCAACGTGCCGAGGCCGGCGACGGCCACCACGATCAGCGGGATCCCATAGAGCGGCTTGTCCGACTGGATGAGCGTGATCGCGACGGGGAGCACGAAGATCTGGGCCAGCACGCTGGGCGATCTCCCCCATCGCTCCATCTTGTACAGGCCGCCCCAGGCCACCCAGACCAATCCCGCGCCGATCAGCACCCCGAACACCGACTCGGCCAGCGCGCTGGTGATGTCCTCCGCCGCGCCGGCCAGCGTCTCCACCGCGACGTACAGACCGAGACCGAGCGCCACGAGGCCCTCCAGGGCGACGATGAGCGCGGCGGCGAGAAGTGTCCAAGGTCGGTTCACGCCCCAAACCCTATCGGTGCCCCTTGCCGCCTCCAGATTCCGACTAATGGCCGATAAGCCAGATATCGGGCACCGGCTAGTCTGAACGACATGCGAGCGATGCTCCTGGTCAACCCCAAGGCCACGACCACGAATGCCCGCCGGCGTGACGTACTGATCCGCGCGCTCGGCGCCGCCGTCGAGTTGACCGTGGAACAGACCCGGTACCGGGGCCACGCGGCCGCGCTGGCCACCACCGCGCACGCCAAGGGCTACGACGTGGTGGCCGTGCTGGGCGGCGACGGGACGATCAACGAGGCCGTGAACGGCCTGCTCAACGCCGTCAACGGCGACGACCCCGCATACCAGGACGACCCCAGCGCCGGGCGGCCCGCGCTGATCGTCATCCCCGGGGGCAGCGCGAACGTGTTCGCCCGCGACCTGGGCCTGCCGAACGACCCGGTCGAGGCCACGGGCGCTGTGCTCGAGGCGCTGCGTGACGGCCGCCGCAGGACCGTGGGGTTGGGGCAAGCCCTTTGGGAGGATGAGAGCCGATATTTCACCTTCGGCGCTGGGATGGGGTACAACGCCGAGGTCATCCGGGCCGTCGAGGGGCTGCGCGGCACGGGCCGGAAGGCGACACCCACGCGATACGTCAACACCGCGCTGCGCCACTACCTCGCCACTGACAAGCGCCATCCGGCGATGACGCTGAGCGGCCCCGGCATTCCCGCCGCCAAGGGCGTGTACATGGCGATCATCTCCAACGCCTCGCCCTGGACCTACATCGGCACCCGGCCGGTCCTGCCCACGCCCTGGGCCGGCTTCGAGACCGGGCTCGACCTGCTGGGACTCCAAGAGATAGGCGTGACTTCGATACTTCCCGCCATCCGGCAGATCCTCACGGAGCGTGACACCCTTCCATCGGGCCGGCACCTCGTCCAGCTCCACGACGAGTCCGAGTTCACGCTCGCGGCAGACCGCCCTGTGGCCTTCGAGCTGGACGGCGACTACCTGGGGGAACGGGAATCAGTGACATTCCGCTCTATCCCGAACGCATTACAAGTTCTGGTCTAGCTGGTTACATTCGGTCATTGTGTGACGCATCCGACATCCATCCACGCCAAAACTTCCTACCAACCCTCTTGCGTGCACTCTCAGTGGCTGACAGGCTCAACTTTGACGTCGGAACGTAGGACCTTTAACAAGCCTTACCGGGTCCGCTCCGACGCTCAGCGGGCAACCCCGGTCCAACGCAGGATCCGGGTCGTTGCTCGCGCGAGTTAGTGAAACTCTTCACAAAGTAGTAGCCGCACGGAGCCAACCAGAGGTTCCATCTACTAAGGAGTGAAACGCATGGACTGGCGCCACCGAGCTGCCTGCCGTGACGTCGACCCCGAGCTGTTCTTCCCGATCGGCAACACCGGCCCGGCACTCATGCAGATCGAAGAGGCCAAGCAGGTGTGCCGCTCGTGTTCGGCGGTCGACCTGTGCTTGAAGTGGGCCCTTGAGTCCGGCCAGGACGCCGGCGTCTGGGGCGGCCTGAGCGAGGACGAGCGCAGGGCGTTGAAGCGCCGCAGCGCCCGTGCCCGCGCTCGCGCCTCCGCCTAGCCGAACCGCAGCTCGTACGGCAGGCATCGCCCGGCCCCACCCGCCATATGTGGTGGAGGGCCGCCAGGCAGACGCCCGCTGAACCCGCACGTGGCGGGCCGCCGACACGCGCGCCCGTGACAAGGCACGCCGTCAGGCGGCCGGAAGTGGGATGGAGAGCGTCACCTCTGTGCCGCCCTCCAGGCGAGGGGCGATCGAGAGCTTGCCCGAGAGCTCGCCGACCACGAGCGTGCGGACGATCTGCAGGCCCAGGCTCGTGGAATTGTCCAGCTCGAAGTCGTCGGGCAGACCCTGACCGTCGTCCCAGACGGTCACGTGCAGCCTGTCGGGAGTCGGTTCCACGACCACTTGCAGGTGTTTGGGGCGGCCGTGTTGCAAGGCGTTCTGGAGAAGTTCGGTGAGAGCCATCGCCAGAGGTGTGGCGATGAGCGACGGAAGGGTGCCGAAGCTGCCTATCCGTCGCGGGGTGACCGCCGCCTCCGCCGCCGACACCTCTCCCGCCATCGCGATCACGCGGTCGGCGATGTCGTCGAAGTCGACGAACTCCTCCGGCGCGTGAGAGAGCGTCTCGTGCACGATCGCGATCGAGCCGACCCGCCGCACCGCCTCCTCCAGCGCCTCCCGCCCTTCGGGCACGCGCAGGCGCCGCGCCTGGAGCCGGAGCAGGGCCGCCACCGTCTGCAGGTTGTTCTTGACCCGGTGGTGGATCTCGCGGATGGTCGCGTCCTTGGTCATCAGCTCGCGTTCGCGGCGGCGCAGCTCCGTCACGTCACGGATGAGCACCAGCGCGCCGATGCGGCCGCCGCCGACGATCAGCGGGATCGCCCGGAGCTGCACGATCGTCCCGCCGGACTCGACCTCGGTCTCCTTGGCCGCGCGCCCGCTGGCCACGATCATCAGGTCCTCGTTGATCGGCTCGTCGGAGTAGCAGAGCGTGGCGGTCACCCGGCCCAGCTCGGCCCCGACCAGATCCGCGTGCAGACCGAGCCGCCGGTAGGCCGACAGCGCGTTCGGCGACGCGTACGTCACGCGCCCCGCCCGGTCCAGCCGCAGCAGGCCGTCTCCGACGCGCGGGGAGCGGACCAGGATCGGCTCCTCGCCGGAGAACGGGAAGCGTCCCTCGGCCACCATCTGCGCCAGGTCGGAGGCGCTCTGCAGGTAGGTGAGCTCCAGGCGCGACGGGGTGCGCGCCGAGGACAGGTTCGTGGAGCGCTGGATCACCGCGAGGAAGCGGGCCTCGCCGACGGGGACCGCCCGCCGTACGGGGATGGTCTCCTCGCGGACGGGCACGCCCGTCGACCAGTCGGGGTCGCCTTCGCGGCAGATGCGCCGCTCGTTCCATGCCGTGTCGATCAGGTAGCGCTCGCCCTTGGCCGCGACGGTGCCGACGATGTCGTCGTGGTAGACGGTGGGCCCGGTGGTCGGGCGCATCTGCGCGATCGCGATCCAGCCGCCGCCCTCGCCCTGGAGCGGCGCCCACAGGATGAGGTCGGCGAACGACAGGTCGGCCAGCAGTTGCCAGTCGGAGACCAGCGAGTGCAGCCAGTCGAGGTCCGCCGCGTCGAGAGCGGTGTGGCGGACGACGAGGTCGCTGAGAGTCGGCACGAGTGCATCATGCGTGCTTTCCGCCGCAACAACCAAACCGGCGACCCGGCCCGCCCCTCCCGCCGGCGTGCTCACCGGGCCGCGAACACCGATGAACACGGGCGTGTCGCCGTGCGGTCAACCGCTGATTTTCGGGAATCTCACACTGTGAAAACCGTCACACTGTTCCGTTCGGTCGACCCTCGGAGCGGGACCGTTCGGCGTGCAACGGAGGTGATCGACACGTCACTCATCTTTGCCCGGACTTCGGCTACGGCGTCGGCTACCGCCTCGGTTGCGGCCACGCCTGCCACTGTGTATATCCTTCACAATCAACCTGAGCTGCCCGATCCGGCATGTATCACGGCGGGCGAGCCCGGTCTGACGACGAGCGCGCCCCTGCCTGTGTCGTGCCGGTGGTTGACCGCTCGGGCCAATCTGAGTTCCGATGATCTCGCGGTGATCAGACACGCCCTCACCGCCGTGGCAGAAGTGAAGGTGAGAGCGTGACGGACGACGGCCCTCGCGTACCGAAGTACTACGACGTGAAACGGAGCCTGCTCGAGCTCACCAAGAGCCTGCCTCCCGGCGCGGCGCTGCCTCCCGAGCGGGCGCTGGCCGTACGTTTCGAGACCTCGCGCACCACCGTCCGTCAGGCGCTGACCGAGCTGGTCGTCGAGGGGCGGCTGCTCCGCATCCAGGGCAAGGGCACCTTCGTGGCCCAACCGAAGGTGGCGCAGGTGCTGCAGCTGACGTCCTACATCGGCGACCTGCGCACGGCCGGCTTGGAGCCCGACACCAAGATCCTGGAGATCGGCTACATCACCGCCGACGAGCCGCTCGCGCGGCGGCTGGCCATCAACCCGGGCGGGCGGGTCCTGCGCATCCACCGCCTGCGCCTGGCCAACGGGGAGCCCGTCTCGATAGACACCACTCACCTGTCGGCCCGCCGCTTCCCCAGGCTGCGGCGGGAGCTGGAGGTGCACGCGTCCCTGTACGAGACGCTGCACAACGCCTACAACGTCCGGCTCACCGACGCCGAGGAGATCATCGAGACCGTGCTCGCCACGCCCTATGACGCGAAGGCGCTCGGCGTGGACGTCGGGCTGCCGATGCTGCTCCTGACGCGGCACGCCTTCGACGCCGACGGAAACCCGGTCGAGTGGGCGCAGTCGCTCTATCGCGGCGATCGGTACAAGTTCGTCACGCGCTTGCGCCGCCCGTGAGGGAGCTTCTTCAGCAGGCCGTCTTCGGGAGGTCGCAGACCTTCGCCCTCATCTGCTCCGCCTGGGAGATGAGGCCCTTGAAGCGCTTGAGCGGCAGGCTCTTCCCCGGCCAGGCCGATCCGCCCACGACGTAGACGGTCGCGCCGTTCCGTACGACGACCGTCTGCTCGCCGCTCTCGAAAAAGCTGCTGCCGGCCCGTAGAGCGTCGTCGCCCACCTTGAGGGGCTTGGTGTAGTAGTGGTGGCGGTCGGGGCCCTTGCCGAAGTTCTTGCACCGGGACAGGTCCGCGCGCAGCCCCCGCATCGCCGTACGGGCGGCGGAGACGCTCTTGTAGACGACGAGCTGCTCGTACTTGATCGTGTCTTCCGAGCGGTAGTGGACGGCCCGGGTCGTCAGGCGGTCGGCGGCCGAGGCCGTGCGGCGCTCGCACGGGTTCAGCCGGAGCGGGAGACTCTTCGACTCCGTCGTCTTGTAGGACTCCCACTTCTTGGCCGGTGGGTGGGTCTCCAGGAAGAGCATCCCATCGGGCAGGGCGCCCGCCCCCATCGACATCGCCGCGGCGGCTGCCACGGCTACCCCGATCTGTAACATCTGGACCTCCAGCTCATCCCTCACCACAAGAGACGGCCCGCAATACCGATTCGTTCAACTATTTCGGGACTTGCAGCCATCGCGGGGTGATGATGCAGGCATGGCAAAGGCGATCGAACAACCCGTTCCCGGCGTCACGGTCGGACACGCTCTCCTCGGCCGCTCTAGAGGCGCGGCCCAGCCGGTGGACAAGATCGTGCATGACGGCGACACGATCAACATCGCGGCCGACGGCAACTTCGGCGTGCGCCTGCTCGGTGTCGACGCCCCCGAAGTCAGCTTCGAGTTACCCCGCAACCCGAACTTCCCCGACTTCCCCAAAGGCTTCGTCTCCATCGACAAGCCCGCCTGGACGACCTTCCTCACCGACCCGTTCGAGAAGGGCTACCAGGAGCTCACGCTCCGCACGGCCCTGCACAACAACCTGCTGGGCAGGCTGGGCCCGGCGGCCGCGCCCAACCACGCCGCCCATGCCGCCCCGGCCACCCAGGCGCTCAAGACCATGATGCAACTCGACATCACCGAGCAGGGCCTCACCGACGAGACGTTCAAGATCAGGCTGGCCTTCGCGTACGAGATCCTCGACCGGTACGGCAGGCTCCTCTGCTACGTCAACCGCGACCAGCGCGACAAACCCCGCCCCGATCCGTACAACGAGCGACTGCTCGCGGCCGGGCACGTGATCCCGTACTTCATCTGGCCCAACGTCGATCCCTTCGTCCGCCAGGAGGGCCGGTTGGCCGACGCGGTGCCGGCGCCGGGCAGCGCCAGGACCGTCGCCGAAGCAGGGGCACTGGGCCGGGCCAGGCAGGCCGTACGGCGGGCCCGTGAGGCGGGGCTGGGCCTCTGGGACCACGCGAACCCGCTCGCCCTGCTGCCGTTCGAGCTGCGCTTCCTGGCCCAGCGGCGGGCGCCCGACCGCTACGTGCTCGACCTGTCGGACAACGCCAGGGAGTTGCTGCACCCGCAGAGTTACTTCCGCATCCCCAATCCCGAGGACCGACTGTTCGTCAACGCCGAGCACGCCCCGCTGTACAGGGAGAAGGGCTGGTCCGTCCCGCCGCTGTGAGGCTGACCCCTCTTCGTCCGCGGGGTGGGGCTAGCCCTACCCCGCAGGCACACACCAAGCCCATGTCGCGCGGGCCCCGGAGGTCAATACCGTTGGTGCCATGAAAGTCCCCCGCCCGTGGTCGGCACGCGCCTGGCTGGACACGGCGCACGTCGTGATCGGGCTGCCTGTCGGCGTGATCCTCGCCGGGCTGACCCTCGTGTGCGCCGCGGTGCCGCCCCTCATGCGCCGCGGTCTGCCGCTCTTCACCCGGGTGCAGCGCTCCCGGTTCGAGGCGTTCCTCGGGGCGCGCATCCCGCCGGTGCGCTCGCCGACCACCTGGCGCAGCCGCATCACCTGGCGGCAGATCGGCTACCACCTGCTCTCGCCGCTGGTGGGGCTGGCCGGGACCGTCCTGGTGGCAGCCGCGTGGGGGGCGGCCGGAGTGGGGCTGACGGCGTTCCTGCAGCCGATGCTGCAGAAGCGTCCGCTCGTGTTCGAGTTCAACCTGAGGGAGCCGGGCGTGGTCTCCCTGTACATGGCGGTCGGGTTCGTCCTGCTGCTGGTGGCTCCGACGCTGGCGCGGGGAATGGCGCGTCTGGACCTGTCGGTGGCGCGCACACTGCTCGGCCCCAGCCGCCACGAGCTGGGGCAGCGGATCGAAACGCTGACCGAGAGCCGTGCCGGGGTGATCGACGCGGCCGACGCCGAGCGGCGGCGCATCGAGCGGGACCTGCATGACGGCGCCCAGCAGCGGCTGGTCTCGCTGGCCATGAACCTCGGGCTGGCCCGCGCCACGCTGACCGACCTGCCCGAGCCCGCCCGCGAGGCGATCGCGCAGGCGCACGAGGAGTCCAAGCAGGCGCTCAAAGAGCTGCGCGACTTCGTCCGCGGCCTGCACCCCGCCGTGCTCAACGACCAGGGCCTCGACGCGGCGCTCTCCGGCATCGCCGCGCGCGCTCCCATCCCGGTGCGGCTGCGCGTCGACATCGATCTGCGCGCTTCTCCTACCATCGAGGCGGTGGCGTTCTTCATCGTGTCCGAGGCCCTCACCAACATCGCCAAGCACGCGGCGGCCACCAAGGCCCAAGTGAGCGTGGTCCGCGAACGCGACCGGCTGTGCCTGCGCGTCGTCGACGACGGCTGCGGTGGCGCCCGGCTCGACGGCGGCACCGGGCTGCGCGGCCTCCTCCAGCGGATCGACTCGGTCGACGGGACGCTCCGCCTGTCCAGCCCGCTCGGCGGGCCGACCACGATCGAGGTGGACCTGCCGTGCGAGTAGTTCTGGCGGAAGACTCCGTACTTCTGCGCGAAGGGCTCGTCCGGCTGCTCGACGCGGCCGGCATGCGGGTGGTGGCGGCCGTGGACGAGGCGGAGGGCCTGCTGCGCGCCGCTGAGGAGCATCTGCCCGACCTGGTGGTCACGGACGTACGGATGCCTCCCACACACACGGACGAGGGCCTGCGCGCGGCCCTCGTGCTGCGCCGCGAGCATCCCGACATGCCGGTGCTGGTCCTGTCTCAATACGTGGAGGAGCGCTACGCGGCCCGGCTGCTCGCCTCGGCCACCGGAGGCGTCGGCTACCTGCTCAAGGACCGGGTGGCCGACGTGACCGACTTCATCGACGCACTGCGCCGGGTGGCGGCGGGCGGCACCGCGCTGGACCCCGAGGTCGTCGCCCAGCTGCTGCTGCGCGGGCACAGCGACCCGCTCGACCGGCTGACGCCCAGGGAGGGCGAGGTGCTCAAGCTGATGGCCGAAGGCCGCTCCAACGCGGGCATCGGCCAGGAGCTGGTGCTCAGCGAGGGAGCGGTCGGCAAGCACATCGGCAACATCTTCACCAAGCTCGACCTGTCCCCGGCCGAGGGCGACCACCGCCGGGTCCTCGCCGTCCTGCAGTTCCTCAAGATCAGGAGTCTGCCATGAGGGCCCTGTGGCTGAGCGCGGGCGCCGTGGCGACCGTGTGCGCGTTGCTGATCAGCGGTACCGCGTTCTGGGATGGGTTCGCCCACGCCAGTCCACCGACGGAGACGACCAGCAGGAGCATCTCGTTCAAGCTGTCACAGCTGAAGGTGATCGCGGGGCGCGGAAGCGTGAACGTCAGCATCCATCCCGGCGAGGCGGGCGAGCTGTTCCTCGAACGGTCACTGAGCTGGTCGAAGACGAAACCGACCGTCAAGGAGGACTGGGACGGCCGGACGCTGCGGCTCGATGCCTCTTGCCCAGGCACGGACGAGCGGCACGCGCCGGTCTGCGATGTCGACTACGCGCTGTTCGTGCCGGTGGAGACCGATGTAGCGGCGGAGTCGGCCAACGGCATGCTGGCGGTCAACGGTCTCTTCGGCAATGTCCGGATGATCTCCGAGTCGGGTCCGCTGCGAGTGGCCGAGACATCGGGCACCGTCTGGGCCAGGAGCGGTTCCGGCGATGTCACGGGCAGCAGGCTCACGGGCGGCGAGGCCGACGTGGAGATCGGCTCGGGCCACGTCGACCTGTCCTTCGAAAACGCTCCGACGAAGGTCCGGGCGGTCGTCAGAACCAGAGGCGATGTCACCGTGCTGGTCCCCGGCCTGTCCTACGACGTGGACGCGCGTGCCAAGAACGTCAACCTCGACATCATGAAGGAGCCTGCCTCGCCAAGGAAGATCACCGTGCAGGCGCCGGCCGGCATGGCGAATGTCTGCTGCAGGTGAGGACCGGGAACCGGCCGCCATGGCTGCGTGACGACGCAACCGTTGACATCTGTTTACTCTGATGGCTCGTTGGTAGGTTCCCGGCATGGAGTCTGCGAAGCACGCCGGTGACGCCGCCGTCGCCGTGTCCAAGGCCTATGGTGTCGAGACCATGTTCACGCTGTCGGGAGGGCACGTCTTCCCGCTCTACGACGGCGCCGTGCACGAGGGCATGCGGATCCTCGACGTACGCCACGAGCAGAGCGCCGTGTTCGCCGCGGAGGCCACGGCCCGGCTGACCAGGAAACCCGGGCTGGCCGTCCTCACGGCGGGCCCCGGCATCACCAACGGGATCAGCGGCGTCGCGACCGCGCACTTCAACGGCTCCCCCGTGGTCGTCATGGGCGGGCGGGCCCCGCGCTCACGCTGGGGCAGCGGGGCCCTGCAGGAGATGGACCACCCGCCGCTGCTCGGGCCGATCACCAAGCTGTCGTTCACCGCGACCGGAGCCGACTCCATCGGCCAGGACGTCGAGGCGGCCTTCCGCACGGCCGTCGCGCCGCACCGCGGGCCGGTCTTCCTCGACTTCTACATGGACGACCTGTTCGCGCCGTCGCCGGCGCACCCGGTCGAGACGCAGAGCCCGTCGCCCCTCGAGCCCGACCCCGAGTCCCTTGCCACCATCGCCAGGCTGCTCGCCGAGGCCGAGCGCCCGGTGCTGGTATACGGGTCCGACGTGTGGATGGACCGGGCCGAGGAGGCCGCGCGCGACTTCGCCGAGAACTGGCGGCTGCCGGTCATCCCCAACGGCCAGGGCCGCGGCATCCTGCCCGCCGGCCATGAGCTGCTCGTCACCCGCGCCCGCGGCCTCGCCTTCGCCAAGGCCGACCTGGTCATCGTGGTCGGCACCCCGCTCGACTTCCGGCTCGGCTACGGCTGGTTCGGCGGCAAGCAGGGCGCGCCGCCGGCCAAGGTCGTGCACATCGCCGACACGCCGTCGCAGCTGGCCACGCACACCCAGCCCGCCGCGTCGGCCGCCGGCGACCTGTCCGTGGTGCTCTGGAGCCTCGGCACTGCCTGCGGCGACGCCGGCCTGAAGCCCACGGCCTACTCCAGCTGGGTGTCCCAGCTGTCGGAGGCCGCCGCCGCGGCGATCGCCGACGACGCCGCCCTGCTCACGGCCGACTCCGACCCGATCCACCCCATGCGCATCTACGGCGAGCTGGGCAAGGTGCTCGACGACGACGCCGTGGTGATCGGCGACGGCGGCGACTTCGTCTCCTACGCGGGCAAGTACGTCGAGCCCAAGCAGCCCGGCAACTGGCTCGACCCGGGCCCCTACGGCTGCCTCGGCACCGGCCTCGGCTACTCCATCGCCGCCCGGCTGGCCCGGCCGTCCTCGCAGGTGGTGCTGCTGCTGGGCGACGGCGCGGCCGGGTTCTCGCTCATGGACGTCGATTCCCTCGTACGGCACAACTTGCCGGTGGTCATGATCTGCGGCAACAACGGCATCTGGGGCCTGGAGAAGCACCCGATGCAGATGCTCTACGGCTACGACGTGGCCGCCGAGCTGCAGCCGCAGTGCCGTTACGACCAGGTGGTGACGGCGCTGGGCGGCGGCGGCGAGCTGGTCACCCGGCCGTCGGAGATCGGCCCCGCGCTGCGTCGCGCGTTCGACTCCGGCGTGCCGTACATGGTGAACATCGCCACCGACCCCCAGATCGCCTATCCCCGCACCACGACGGGGATCTGACCTGACCCAGATCGCCCACCCGCCGGAGGATCTGACCTGACCAACCCCCAGATCGCCCACCCGCCGGGCGATCTGACCTGCCCATCGCCTACCCCCGCACCACGGCGGGGGTCTGAGCTACCTGGCCCCGAGCGTCGGCGTCGGGGTCGGGCTGGGTGACGGGCAGGGGCCGCCGTCGATGACGACGATCTTGACCGGCTTGTTCACCTCTAGTAACGTGCCGCCGTTGGGGAAGGTCTCGCCGATCCGGCCGCAGGCGATGCCCTGCTCGGTGGTGGTCTGGTTATCGATCCGGATGTTCTGGAAGCCCGCGGCCCGGATCCGCTGGGTCGCCTCCGCGTACGGCAGCTCGACCACGCTGGGGACCTGCTTCTTCGTGACCGTCGTGCTCGGCTTCGGCGAGCTGCTGGGGGTCTTGGTCGGCGTCTTCTTTTCCGTCGGGTCCGGGGTCGGTGACTCCTTCTCCGTCTCCGTCGGCTCGGCGGCCGTCCTGGTGGGGACCGGCTCCTGCGTAGTCGGCTTCGGCTTGATCGGGCGTCTGGTGGGCTTCGTCGACGTGGGGGTCGGGTCGGGAGTGGGATCGGAGTTCGCCACGTCCGACGTGGTAGCGGTCGGCTGGGGTTCGAGCTGGCTCGACATGTTCGTCAGCGCGACGGCACCGGCACCCGCCCCGAGGACGACCGCGGCCGCGATCCCGGCGACGAGGGCACCCCTGCGGGGCGCCTTGGCGCCGGCGCGGCGGGCGCCCTGCCGCGGCCCGGCCAACGTCTGCGCCTCAGACGTCCCAGCCTGGTACGACCCCGTCTGGGGCGGCCCACCGGCCTGGTAGGACCCCGTCTGATGGGGAGCTCCCTGATAGGACCCCGTCTGGTAAGGGCCCGCCTGGTGGGATCCGGTCGGGTGGGGACCCGACTGGCGGGACCCGGTCTGGTACGCCTCCATCGGCGCGGCCATGGTGGCACCCGTCACCGGCGGCGCGGGCTCTGGAGGGGGTGTCTCACCGGCCGCGATCTTGCGGGCCGTCTCACTCATCGCCCTGGCCGTCGGGTAACGGGCGAGCGGATCTTTCGACAGGGCGCGTTCCACGAGGGCGCGCGCGGGTGCGGGGATCTCGGCGGGCAGCGGCGGAGGCGCCTCGCGGATGTGCTTGAGCGCGATCGTGACCGCGCTCTCGCCGTCGAACGGCCGCTGCCCCACCAGGCATTCGTAGGCCACCACGCCCAGCGCGTAGATGTCCACCGCGGGCGTCACCGGCGCGCCCTCGGCCTGCTCGGGCGCGCAGTAGGCGGCGGTGCCGAGCACCATGCCCGCGTCCGTGAGCCGGCTGGCCACGTCGGAACGGGCGATGCCGAAGTCGGTCAGCACGAGCGTGCCGTCGCGCTGGACCAGCAGGTTGCCCGGCTTCACATCACGGTGCACGATCCCCTGTTGGTGCACCGCCTGCAGCGCCGAGGCAGCCTGCGCGATCAGCTCCATCGCGGGCTGGGGCGGGATCCGGCCCAGCCGCATCAGCAACTTGTCGAGCGGCTCCCCGTCGACGAACTTCATCACCAGATAGACGGTGTCCCCGCTCACACCGTAGTCGTAGACGTCGACGACACCCGGATGGTTGATCGTCGCCATCGCCCGGGCCTCGGCCTGGAAACGCGCGACGAACCCGGGATCGTCCATGCGGCCGGGCAGCAGCACCTTGACCGCGACGGTGCGCGCCAGCACGATGTCCTCGCCCCGCCACACCTCGCCCATGCCACCGGCGCCGATGCGGGTGTCCAGGCGATAGCGCCCCGCCAGCGTCGTTCCTTGGGCTACCATGACTCCCCCGTTACCCCTTTACCTCTATAACCTCTCCCACCCCAAGGATCTCCAACAAAGCGAAGTTGTGTCGCGGTGAGGTAACACAGAGGTCACGGAACTTCGAGAGTGTACGACTCACGAGTCCCACATGCCACTTAAATGCCGTAAGCCCTACAAACCCTATCCTGCGGCCTTCTGACCACACTTGTCCGCGTTTCCGGGAGATCAGGGCCCTTGACAGCGGGCCGCGGTGATGATCGCAGTACGCTGGCGGTATGACGCTCGCTCCGGGTCTCCGCTCCCAGCTGCTCATCATGGTCGAGAGGTCCGACACCGCTGAGAAGATCGGCAGCGGCGACGTCCCGGTGCTCGCCACTCCGCGGCTGCTCGCGCTGGCCGAGATGGCGACGGTCAAGGCGGTGCACGCGCATCTCGCTCCCGGTGAGACGACCGTCGGCACCCGTGTCGAGCTGGTGCACCTGGCGCCGAGCCCACTGGGCACGCACGTACAGATCACCACCGAGCTCACCGAGGTCGACGGCAGGCGGCTGGTCTTCGGCTTCGAGGCCCGCGACAAACAGAACGTCGTCGGCCGGGGCACGATCGAGCGAGTGCTGGTCGATCGCGCCAAGTTCCTCGACCGCGCAACCCGCTAATAGTGATCGATCGCACTAAGTTTATCGACCGCGCCGCCCGCTAAGGTCTTCGGACCGGCGGCTATCGTACCGGCGGCTATTCGATGACGGCGATCAGGTCGCCCTCCTGAATCACGTCGCCCTCGCTGACCTTGAGCTGCGCTACGACGCCATCGTCCTCGGCCAGGACGGGGATCTCCATCTTCATCGACTCGAGGATGACCAGTGTGTCGCCCTCGGAGACGGTGTCGCCCTCCTGGACGACGACCTTCCAGACATTCGCCACCATCTCCGCGCGTACCTCAGCCACCGCGACTCCCCTCTTCCAATGAGCTAACAATGTCATGTGCGCTAGGCGCGCATTCGCCCGATCAAGCCGGTGTCATAGTCGCCGCTGACGAACTCGGCGTTGTCCAGCAGTTCCGCACAGAACGGCAGGTTGTTCTTGGGTCCTTCGACGACGAACCCCGCGACGGCCTCGCGACCGGCCCGCAGCGCCTCGGCCCGGGTCGCACCGAAGACGCAGAGCTTGGCCATGAGGGGATCGTAGAACGGCGTGACCGTATTGCCCTCCTCGTAGCCGGAGTCCACCCGGACGCCCTCGCCGGCCGGCTCTCGCCAGGCGGAGATCTTGCCCGCTCCCGGGAAGAACCTCCTGGGATCCTCGGCGTACACACGGAACTCGATGGCGTGGCCACCGGTCTCCGCCTTCAGCTCGGGACTCTCGCCCGCGGCCACCCGGAGCTGCAGCTCGACCAGATCCAGCCCGGTGACCAGCTCGGTGACGGGGTGCTCCACCTGGAGCCTGGTGTTCATCTCCAGGAAGACGAAGTCCTGCGCGTCGGCGTCGACCAGGCACTCCACGGTGCCCGCGCCCAGATAGCCGACGGCCTCGCCGGCCCGCACGGCGGCGGCGAGCATGCGCTCGCGCAGCTCGGGCGTGATTCCGGGTGACGGCGACTCCTCGACGACCTTCTGATGGCGACGCTGCACGGAGCAGTCGCGCTCGCCCAGGGCTACGACGGTGCCGTCGGGCAGGCCGAGGATCTGCACCTCGACGTGGCGGGCGCGCTCGATGTAGCGCTCCAGCAGAATGGCGGGCCCGTCGAGGACGTCACCGGCGGCGAACCTCGCCGCCGCTCGGGCGGCCTGCTCGAACGCCTTGGCCAGTTCTTCGTCGTCGTGGGCGACACTCATCCCGATGCCGCCACCCCCGCCCGCGGTCTTGACCATGACCGGATAGCCGATCCGGCCCGCCGCCCGCAGCGCCTGCTCCAGGTCAGTGACAGGCTCCCGAGTGCCCGCCGCCACGGGCACGCCCGCGTCCTCCATCAGGTTGCGGGCATTGATCTTGTCGCCCATCTGGTCGATGGACTCGGGGGCCGGGCCGATCCACACCATCCCGGCATCGATCACCGCCCTGGCGAACGCCGCATTCTCCGCGAGAAACCCGTAACCCGGATGAACCGCCCGCGCCCCGGTGGCCCGAGCCGCCTCCAGCACCTTCCCGGCATCGAGATAGCTCAACTGAGGGTTGGCCGGCCCGATCAGCACGGCCTCGTCCGCCTCGCGCACGAACGGCAGATCCGCGTCGGCCTCGGAGTAGACGGCGATGGCCCGCAGCCCCAGCCGCTTGACCGTGCGGATGACCCGCCGGGCGATCTCCCCTCGATTGGCGACCAGAACAGCCCCAAGCGTCTCAGTAAGCACCCGCCCAATCTACGGCCGTTGGGCGGAAGGTCCCTTTCCCGCTAAACCACCGATCCGGCCGACGTCTTCTGTAGAAACCCAACAAACTCCATGTTTTACGGCAAGCCACCCCCACCGCCACCCACCGCACATGGCTAAGGACCTCCAGGAAAACGCCCGCTGACCCCGCACAGGGCCGGGCGCCGTTACGTGCGCATCCTTGGCCGGTGGCGTGGACGGGCGAGCCTGTGGCGCGACCGGATTCCAGGCCGGTGGCGTCGTCAGTCGGTCTAGCCGGTGGTGTGGTTCCCGCTGACCAGTGCGGTGTCCCCAAACGTCCGCCGGGTATCTGTTCTTCCGTTCCCCAAAAGGGGGTTTCTCCCTACGAGGACCTCAACCACCACGGACCGTCCACGGTGGTCACCACCCACAGAGGGCGTTACAGCTTGTGGACCGCCAGCCGGTCCACCACCCTGGTCATCGCCTCGATCGCCGCCGGATCATACGCGGTCCCCACTGCCAGCCGCAGCCGCTCAAGCGCCGCCCCGGCCCGGTCCCGATCAGCCGACCCCCCGACCAGGTCATCGTAGGCGTTGGCCGCCTTGATGATCCGGCTGGACAGCGGCGGGTCCTCGGCGATCTGGTCGCATTGGCGGCGCACCAGTTCGGCCACCCGGTCGAGCACTCCCGTCTGCTTGATCACCTCGGCCCCCAGCTCCGCGATGCGGCGGGCCTGCGCGGGATCGGCGAGCACGGTCGCGCCGCCCGGGATGGGGTCGCTCAGGGACAGCTGGCCGATGTCGTGCATGAGGGCGGCGTACTCGAGTTCCAGCAGTTCCGGCTCCGCCATGCCCAGCTCGCGGCCGACCGCCACGGCCAGGCGGCTCACCCGGCGCGAGTGACCGGGCTCGACGTAGCCGCCGACCTCCGTGACCCGCGACAGGGCGCGTACGGTCTGCAGGTAGGTGGCGCGGATCCCGGCGTACTTGCGGAAGGCCACCTGAGTGACCAGCAGCGGAGCGGCGAAGACCAGCAGCGCCACCAGGTCCATGCTGTGGGTGGCCAGCGCGAGCAGCACGCCGGACGCGGCCACGGCGGCGCCCAGCGGGAAGGCCATGTTGAGCTCGTCGCGCACGGCCACCTTGAAGGCGGTGCGCACCTGCTCGGCCCTGAGCAGGGCCGCGATCAGCACGTCGATCAGCAGGGTGAGCGTGATGAGCGTGACCATGACGCCCAGCGCGGGCCACCACGTCGGCGGGTCCTGCCGGGTGAGCTGGAAGAGCGGGTCGGCCAGCGGCCGGAAGGCGAAGGCGAGCAGCGCGCCGGTCAGCAGGCGGCGCGCCATGGCGTCGAGGCGCGGCGGGCGGCCGACCGCCAGGTGCGGCAGCGCGCCCGCGATCATGCCGACCGCGATCACGGCCACCACCTGGAGCGCCGTGTGGCGCAGTGGGTTGCCGCTGAGGTCGAGCAGCAGCGTGTAGCCGAGCGCGGCGGCGGCGCCGATGGGCGCGACCTCCCGGTTGCCCGGCATGGTGAGCCTGGCCAGCTCGCCGACCGCGATCAGCGCGCCGAAGCCGATCGCGATCTCGGGCCGGTCGAGCCCCACGGCGGAGGTGTGCGCGACGCCGGCCACCGCGACCAGCCCCGCCCCGCAGATGAGCAGCAGCTGCCCGGAGTCCAGGCTTTGGAAGGCACGTGTCAAGGCCCGCTCACCACTTCGATCGGCCTGGTCGGGTCGTCATGGTCCTTGATCGGGGTCTCGGTCGCCTCGGGCGGCGGCGACTCGACGCGGCGGGGCGGCTGCCATGGCTCGCGTTCGAGCGCTCTGGCGAAGGCCGCCACCATGACCGGGTCGAACTGGCGGCCCGCGTTCTTGCGCAGCTCTTCGACGGCCACCTCGACCGAGCGGGCGTGGCGGTAGGAGCGGTCGGACGTCATCGAGTCGAACGCGTCGGCCACCGCGATGATCCGGGCGAACTCCGGTATCTCGTCGGCCGCCAGTCCCATCGGGTAGCCCTTGCCGTCGTGGCGTTCGTGGTGGTGCATGATCCCGGCGTACGCCTCGTCGAGGAAGTCGATCCCCCGGACGATCTCCAGCCCGCGCATCGGGTGGAGCTGGATCGCGGCGAACTCCTCCTCGGTCAGCGGCCCCTCCTTCTGCAGCACCTTGGTCGGCACGCCGAGCTTGCCCACGTCGTGCAGCATGCCCGCGTAGCGGATGGCGCGCAGCCGCTCCAGGCCCATGCCGATCTCCTGAGCGATCATCGAGGAGGCCAGCGAGACGCGGGTGCAGTGGCCCCTGGTGTAGTAGTCCTTCGTTTCGACCGCCTGGCACAGGGCGGCGATCGTGGCGTCGTACGAGCGCTGCTGCGCGTGATATTGACCGAACGCCCAGCGGGCGACGAACAGCGGCAGCAGCACCAGCACCGCCGAGATCGACTGCACGGTCGCCCAGAGCCCGGCCACCAGCAGCCCGAACGTGCCGTAACCCAGATAGGACAGCAGGAACTGGACCATGCCCCGCAGCGGCACCTCCATGGCCCGCACCCGGGTCGCCAGCCGGATCATGGTCAGCGTGAGCACGATGTTGAGCGGTACGAACACGCCCGTGGCCGCGGCGTAGGGGCCGATGAGGCCGTCGAAGGCGTTGACCCCCGGCACGCCGGAGACCCCGCCCAGCCCTTGGTAGATCCAGCCGGCCGCGTAGCCGCAGATCGCGAACTGCGCCCCGTTGAACAGCCGCTTGATCAACGGCAGCCCCGGGCGCACGCTGAAGACCGCCGTGAAACCCACCAGAGCGGCCCCTTCTGGACCGATCAGGACGACGGCCGCCAGCGCCGCGGAGAAGCTCACGGACACCGCGAACTGCTCCACGTTCAGCAATGTCGGCATCGACTCGCAGACCAGGAACAGCAGCGCGAGCACCAGCAGGATGCCCAGATCACCGGGTGCCACCAGGCGCCCGGAGGTGATCACGCTGTGCCCGAGGAGGATGGTCGCCGCGCCGATGACGGCGATGAGATAGACCTTCGCAGGCCACGGCAGATCACGCATTGCGGCCCCCAAGGGTGCTCAGGTCCAGGACACCCCGTGAGGCAGGGCCCCGCCCGCGCTCATCAGCAGTGTCATCACAGGGGTGATCAGCACCGCGGCCGCGATCAGCCGGGCGATCATAGCCTTCAGCATGTGCTCGCCTCCACGTCGACTCGTTACGCCGACTCCTGTGGGTCACGCTACAGAAGGCCCGGTCTGTGCAGGGCCAGAGTCGAGAATCGCAAGCAAAGCGTAATCAATCCACTACCTTGGGCGACGGGCGGCCCAAGCGACCGTGTTCTTCAGCCCGGTCGCCAGGTCGGTGCGCGGCTGCCAGCCGAGCCCCTCATAGGCGGGCACCGGGTCGACCGCCATGGCCGGCAGGTCGCCCACCCGCGGCGGCGCGAACCCCGGCTTGTCCTGCGCGTCGGCCGCGTCGGCGATCAGCGCGTGCAGCCTGCGGTCGGTGGTCTGGATGCCGGTGCCGAGGTTGAACCTGCGCCCGTTGCCCTCGGCCCCACAGGCCCGGACGAAGCCGTCGACCACGTCCTCGACGTAGATGTAGTCGCGGGTCTGCGTGCCGTCGCCGTAGAGCACCGTGGGCGTGCCGCTGAGCAGGCCGTCGGTGAAGATGGCCACCACTCCGGCCTCGCCTTCTGGCGACTGGCGCGGGCCGTAGACATTGGACAGCACGAGCGTGGTGTATTCGATGCCGTAGAGCGCCTTGAAGGTGGCGAGGTAGGTCTCGCCGCTCAGCTTGGAGGCGGCGTATGGCGAGCGCGGGTCGGTGGCGGCGTCACCGGGCACCGGGATCGTGGCGGGCCGGCCGTAGACCGCGACGGAGGAGGCGAAGACCACCTTGCGGGTGCTGGCCTCCTGCGCGGCGGTCAGGACCGACGCGGTGCCCTGGACGTTCACACTGGCGTCGTGGACCGGGTCGGTGACGCTCTTACGCACGCTGATCTGCGCGGCGAGATGGCAGATGACCTCGGGCCGCAGCTCGGCGGCCAGCTCGATCAAGGCCGGATCGCGGACATCGACCTCGTGCAGGCGGAAGCGGTCATGCGTGGCCGCGTCGGCCAGGTTGTCCCGGCAGCCGGACGAGAAGTCGTCGACGACCGCCACGTCGTGCCCATCCGCCAGCAGGCGGTCGACGAGATTCGAACCGATGAACCCGGCACCCCCGGTGACAAGCACGCGCATGGGGGAATCTTAGTCGGACAGCTCCGACCTCACCTGCGCGATGCGGGCCAGCACTTTGGAGCGCAGGTCGCCGGGGACCGGGTCGCAGCCGCAGTGTTTGGCCACGAGCGCCTTGATCGCCTTGTCGAGGTCATATTCCTTCAGGCACGGGCTGCACTCTTCGAGGTGCACGCGGATGTCGACCACGTCGCCCTCGGTCAGCTCGCCGTCGAGATAGGAGTAGACCTTGTCGAGTACTTCCCGACAGTCGGTGTCATGCGGGTTGCCACAGCTCATTTCGATCCCTCCGCCGGGACCAGGCCGCGCTCGCGGGCGTAGTCCTCGAGAAGTCCGCGGAGCTGCCTGCGACCGCGGTGCAGCCTGGACATCACGGTGCCGATCGGGGTCCCCATGATGTCGGCGATCTCTTTGTACGGGAACCCCTCGACGTCGGCCAAATAGACCGCGATCCGGAACTCCTCGGGCAGGACCGCCAGGGCCTGCTTGATATCACCGTCGGGGAGATGCTCGAGCGCCTCGACCTCGGCCGACTTCAGGCCGCTCGACGTGTGCGACTCAGCGCGGGCGAGCTGCCAGTCCTCGATCTCCTCGGTGCCCGACTGCTTGGGCTCGCGCTGCTTCTTGCGATAGCTGTTGATGAAAGTGTTGGTCAGGATCCGGTAGAGCCACGCCTTGAGGTTCGTACCTTCCTGGAACTGGTGGAACGAGGCGAACGCCTTGGCGAAGGTCTCCTGAAGCAGGTCCTCCGCGTCCGCTGGGTTCCGGGTCATCCGGAGCGCCGCGGAGTAGAGCTGCTCGAGGTAAGGCATGGCTTCGCGCTCGAACCGCTCACTTCGCTGTTCCAGAGTCTCCGCGCCTGTCGCGGGCACCGGACCCACCCCCCTAAGATCACCGGTGGCCGGCTGTTGCGGTACACCGTACTCAGGGGAGAATACCCGCTCGTCACGGACCGGTCCGTCACTGGGGAGGGGTTCGAGCAATGTGAGCATGCACGTCGCAACACGCCCGCGCCCTCGTCTGTTCCCGCAAAATAGAAGGTGACGAACGACCCGGTGCGGGGAAAACCATACGTACCGGCTGGTAGCCATTTTCCCGGAACCCAGGAGTCGCGTGTGCTGCCCATTCCGGCCGAGGAACTGAACGGCTCAGGGACGCTCGGGCCGTACTGGACCTTCTACCGCGCCGTTGTCGCCGAGCAGCTGACCCGGTGGCTCCCCGCCCAACCCTCCGTCGTACTCGATCTGTCAGGGGGCCGCGGACGCTGGTCCGGGCAGGCCGCCCGAGCCGGGCACCGGGTGATCGAGCTGCTCGACTTCCGCCGCTCCACCTCGCTGGCGTTGAGCTCTTCCTCGCTGAGCTCTTCCTCGCTGAACTCCCAGTCGCTGAGCTCTCCCTTGGCACCCGACCCGCAGGCGCGGCTGCGCGACGCCGGACGCGTCCGTCACGTACGCGCCGACGACCTGGCCTTCCTCCCCGACGAGAGTGTGGACGCGGTCGTCGCCGAAGAACGCGCCATGTCGATCGAGCTCATGGCCGAGTCGGCGATGAGCGACGTGTTCCGAGTGCTGCGGCCCGGCGGCCGGGCGCTGATCTGCGTCGACTCCCTGGTGCTGGGCATGGCGATCCTCGCCGAGCAGGAGCAGTGGCAGCACCTGCGGCAGACGGGCGAGGTCATGCTGGTGCCGTGGCCCGACGGCAGCATCACCCGCTGCTTCAGCAGCGCGCAGCTGCGCGAGCTGCTGACCGGCGCCGGTCTGGAGGTGGAGTGGGTACGCCCGCGCACCGTGCTGTCGCCCTCCACCGTCGACCACGTGCTGGGCTCCGACGCCAGGTCGCTGTCCTGGCTGGTCCGCACCGAGCTCGACGCGCACCCGGACGACGACGACACGGTCGGCATCCACCTCGTGGCCAGCGCCCGCAAGACCTAGCCCGCTTTCGTTGGCGGTACCGCCAACGAAAGTACCGCTAGCGGCGGCGTTCCTGCCTGCCCTGGCACTCCACGCACCGCGCGGCCTCCGGACGGGCCTCCAACCGGCCCTCCGGGACCGGCTTGCCGCAGTCGACGCACCTGCCGTACGTGCCTTCGTCCACGCGCTTGAGCGCCTCGATCACGGCCCTGCGCTGCGCGGTGGCCACGGTGAGCATGGCCTGGGCGCGGTCGGCGTCGGTCAGGTCGGACCCCGCGTCGGCCGCGGAGTGCTCGCGGATCGCGACGGGGTCGCCCTGCAGCACCCCGATCGATCGGTCCAGGTCAGCGAGCATCTTCTCCAGCTGCTTACGAGCGGTCGCGTCGTCCACGGATCCGCACCTCCGGGTAAAGGGGGGCAAGCCGCAGCGGGACTCCCCGGAAGTCCTACCCGGCGCGTTGGGGGGCATGTGTGGCGGTGACTCCGGGTGAACGGATGCATCGCTTTCCCCACCGAATGCCCACTAAGCGTGGCTCTTACACCTTTAGCGGAGAGCGGTTTCCTCCTCCGGGGGCAGGGGTTTGATGAGGTCCGGGCCGTTGTTCCGAACATTGTTGACATCGGTGGAAACGGCCACCGCCGTCAGCCGCCCGGTGTCGGCCGGCACCAGCAGCCCCGAAGCCTGCTCGGGGTCGGTGAGCTTGGGGTCGAGCCACTCCGCCCAGCGCTCCTGCTCGATCATCATCGGCATCCTGTCGTGGATGCGGCCCAGCTCGTCCTCGGCGTCGGTGGTGATGACCGTGCAGGTCACCAGCCACTTCAGCGGATCGTCGTCGTCGCGCGACTTGTCCTTCCAGAACTCGTACAGGCCCGCCATCGCCAGCACCCCGCCGTCCTCCGGGTGGATGAAGTACGGCTGTTTGTTCTTCTTGTCGCCCTCGACCGGCATCCACTCGAAGTAGCCGTCGGCCGGCAGCAGGCATCTGCGCTTGGCGAACGCCTGGCGGTAGGACGGCTTCTCGGCCACCGTCTCGATCCGCGCGTTGATCATCCGTGAGCCCACCGACGGGTCCTTCGCCCAGGCCGGCACCAGCCCCCACTTGACGATCCGCAGCTGCCGCACGGCCCGCTCGGCATCCTTGGGGACCCGGCTGAGGACGGCGTAGACGTTCTTGGTGGGCGCGACGTTGTAGTCGGGCCCGAGCTCCTGGTCGGGGTCACCGTCGAGCTCGACCTGGAACTCCTCCAGCAGCTCGTGCTTCTTGCGCGCCGACGCGTATCTCCCGCACATGTCCCCACACTGCCATGTACGACCTGCGACCGCATGCGCGCCCGTCCGAGTCGTCGGCAGCCGTGAACTTCACCGGCGCCAGTATTCTTTGACCATGCCCGCACCGCACTGGCCCGCGCCCACCGCGACCGCTCCCGTGGTCGCGTCGATCCCATTGCCCGGCTCCAAGTCCGTGACCAACCGCGCGCTGCTCCTCGCCGCACTGGCCGACGGCCCCGGCATGGTGCGCCAAGCACTGCGCAGCCGCGACGCCGACCTCATGGTCGCGGCGCTGCGTGCCCTGGGCGCCGCCCTGACACCGGTGCACGAGACCACGGCCGCCGTCGACTGGCAGGTGACCCCCGGCCCGATCCGCGGCGGCGCGAGCATCGACGCGGGCCTGGCGGGCACCGTCATGCGCTTCGTGCCACCGATGGCCGCCCTGGCCGACGGCCCGGTCGCCTTCGACGGCGACCCGCACGCCCGCAAGCGCCCCATGGGCCCCATCCTCGACGCCCTGCGCGCGCTCGGCGCCCGCGTCGACAACGACGCCCTGCCCTTCACCATCCACGGCCCGCTGCCGGGCGGCGAGGTCACGCTCGACGCGTCGGGCTCGTCGCAGTTCGTCTCGGGGCTGCTGCTCACGGCGGCGCGCTTCGAGAAGGGCGTCACGATCCGCCACGTCGGCCCGCCCGTGCCGTCGCAGCCGCACATCGAGATGACGATCCAGATGCTCAGGGCGGCCGGGGTGACGGTCGACGACAGCGAGCGCGACATCTGGCGGGTCGAGCCGGGACCGATCGCGGCCAGGGACGTGACCGTCGAGCCCGACCTGTCCAACGCGGCGCCCTTCCTGGGCGCGGCTCTGGTCACGGGCGGCACGGTCACCATCCCCGGCTGGCCCCACACGACCACGCAGCCGGGCGACGCCCTGCGCTACCTGCTCACCTCGATGGGCGCCACGGTCCGGCTGTCCCCGGCGGCACACGAGGCGGCAGGCGAGGCCGGCTCCCTGACCGTGACCGGCACCAGGCGGATCGAGGGCATCGACGCCGACCTGCGCGAGGTGGGCGAGCTGACGCCGACGATCGCCGCGCTGGCCACACTGGCGAGTTCGCCGTCCCGGATCCGGGGCGTGGCGCATCTGCGCGGCCACGAGACCGATCGCCTGGCCGCCCTGGTCACCGAGATCACCCGGCTGGGCGGCGACGCGGAGGAGACCGACGACGGCCTGCTCATCCGCCCCCGCCCGCTGCACGGCGGCGTCTTCCACAGCTACGACGACCACCGCATGGCCACGGCCGGAGCGGTCATCGGGCTGGCGGTCCCGGACATCGAGGTGGAGAACATCGCGACGACGGCCAAGACGCTCCCGGAGTTCGTCCAGATGTGGACGACCATGCTGAGCGAGCGATGACCACCCGCCCGACGCGGATGCTCGTGCGGGCGGCCGTGCCGGTCGGCATGGTGGGATGGACACGCGGGCACAACCGACGCGGTGGAGCGGCACGCGCGCACGATTCGCTGGGCACCCCGCCCGGTGGGGCAACATGTGGACAGGACCGCCGCGATAGACGGGCGGCGCACGGTGACATGGGGGTAGACCGCTGAGAAAGCGGGAGTACGACGAGGACGACGTACGGGTCAGGCCGGGCAAGGGCTCACGGCCGCGGACCCGGATCCGGCCTGCGCATGAGGACGCCGTGGAGGGGTTCGTGGTCGCCGTCGACCGGGGCCGCTACACCACACTGGTCGAGCCCGAACGCGCCAAGGGATCGGCCCAGAAACGCAAGCAGCCCGAGCGCCGCCTGGTCACCGCCATGAAGGCACGCGAGCTCGGCCGCAAGGGCATCGTCGTCGGCGACCGGGTGGCCCTCGTGGGCGACGTCTCGGGCCGCCCCGACGCCCTGGCCAGGGTCGTACGCGTCGAGCCGCGCACGTCGATGCTGCGCCGTTCGGCCGACGACGTCGAGGACACCGACGGCATCGAACGCCCCGTGGTGGCCAACGCCGACCAGCTGGTCATCGTGACCGCGCTCGCCGACCCGCCGCCCCGGCCGCGCATGATCGACCGGATCCTGGTGGCCGCCTTCGACGCCGAGATCGAAACACTCCTCTGCCTCACCAAGTCGGACCTGGCGCCGCCCGACGAGCTGGTGGCGATGTACGAGCCGCTCGGGGTGTCGCACGTCGTCGTCCACAAGGGCGGCTCGCTTGACCAGCTCCGCGACCACCTCACCGGCCGCCTCAGCGTCATGGTCGGCCACTCGGGCGTGGGCAAGTCGACCCTGGTCAACGCCCTCGTCCCGGCTGCCAACCGCGCGGTCTCCCAGGTCAACGCCGTCACCGGCCGCGGCCGCCACACCTCGACCTCGGCAGTGGCCCTCGAGCTCCCGGAGGGCGGCTGGATCATCGACACGCCCGGCGTACGCAGCTTCGGCCTGGCCCACGTGTCGGTCGAGACGGTCCTCGCCTCCTTCCCGGACCTCATCGAAGGCACGGTCACCTGCCCCAAGGGATGCACCCACCTGGACGCCGACTGCGCGCTGGACTCCTGGGTGGCGGCCGGGCACGCCGAGCCGGCCCGCCTGGAGTCCCTCCGCCGCCTCCTGTCCAGCCGCGAGGGCACCCCGGACGACGGCACCTGAGGCCCCGCAGCGAACGGGACCTATCAGAAGAACCAGCCATCCGTCGGGGAACGGGACTTACCAGAAATGCAGGGCCGCTCGACTGATGTTCGGGAGGTAAGTCACGGTAGCGTGGCTCATCGTGACGGGTTATAACGATGATCTACGTCTGGCGCATGTCATGGCGGACCACGCCGATGACCTGACCATGCGAAGGTTCAAGGCGGTCGATCTCAAGGTCGACACCAAGCCGGACCTCACGCCGGTCAGCGATGCCGATCGCGCTGTCGAGGAGGCCATTCGCGGCACCCTCCGGCGGGCCCGGCCGCGTGACGCGGTCGTGGGCGAGGAGTTCGGCAAGACGGGCTGGGGTGCCAGATCCTGGATCATCGACCCGATCGACGGCACCAAGAACTACGTGCGCGGCGTGCCCGTGTGGGCGACGCTGATCTCGCTGATGGAGTACGGCCAGGTCAAGGTGGGCCTGGTGTCCGCCCCCGCCCTGGGCAAGCGCTGGTGGGCGGCCACCGAGGGCGGCGCCTGGACCGGCAAGAGCCTGACCAAGGCGACCCGGATGCGCGTCTCGTCGGTCTCCGATCTGGAGAACGCGTCCTTCTCCTACTCCAGCTTCGGCGGCTGGGAGAAGATGGGCCGCCTCGACAACTTCCTCGACCTCGGCCGGGCCTGCTGGCGCACCAGGGCCTATGGCGATTTCTGGTCGCACATGATGGTCGCGGAGGGCTCGGTGGAGTTGTCCGCCGAGCCGGAGTTGTCGCCGTGGGACATGGCGGCCCTCACCGTGATCGTCGAGGAGGCCGGGGGCAGGTGGACGGACCTCGCGGGCGTCCCCGGGCTCGAGGGCGGCAGCCTGGTCTGCACCAACGGCCTCCTGCACGACGAGGTCCTCAGACGCCTGAACGCCTCATAGCGCCAGCACCCGCGCCACGGCAGCCAGCAAGCTGTCGCGATAAGTCCCACCAAAGAGCACCACGTGGACGAGCAGCGGATGCAGTTGATGCAGCGGCACCCGCTCCCGCCACCCGTCCGCGAGCGGCGTCTCCTCCTGGTAGGCACCCAGGATCCGATCCAGATAGGGCGCCCCGAACAACGCCAGCATCGCCAGGTCCGTCTCCCGATGCCCGCCGTGCGCCGCCGGGTCGATGAGCACCGCGCGTCCGTCCGACCAGAGCACGTTCCCGCTCCACAGGTCGCCGTGGATGCGCGCCGGCGGCTCCGGTGGCCCCGCCACCTCGCCGAACCGCGACACCGCCCGCTCGATGAGCGCCACGTCCCGCGCGGGCAGCCGCGCCTGGCGTACGAAGGGCAGCACCCGGCGGGTGGCGTAGAAGGCCGGCCAGTCGTCGGCGGGCGAGTTGTCCATCGGCAGGTCGGCGATGAAGCCCGGCCAGGGCGCGCCGAAGGCGGGCGCGCCGGCGCGGTGCAGCCGCGCGAGATCGCGCCCGAACCGCTCGGCGGCCGCCGCCGTCGGCGCGGCGGTGTCCACCCACGAGAGTACGAGCCGATCCCGGAAAACCTCGACCACCTCCGGCACGGCGATGACCTCACCGAGCCACAGCAGCCCTTCTGCCTCGGAAGTGAACACTGGAGAAACGGCTCCGGTCTTGGCGAACACCACGCGCCCGTCGGCGAGCACGCCCCGCTGCAGCCGCCACCCGTGGGAGGCCCCAAGGTCCTCAGTCGATCTCATCGGCGATGTGCTTCGCGACTCCGTCGGAAGCGGCCTCGACCAGCCGCAACACCTCTTCGAAACCGTCGGCCTCGCCGTAGTAGGGATCGGGCACCTCGGCGCCGTCCGGCGCGTCGGGGTCGAACGAGCGGAACAGCCGTACCTCCACGCCCTCTGGGGCCATCCGCCGCAGGAACGACAGATTGTCCCGGTCCATGGCCAGCACCAGGTCGTAGCGGTCGAACCAGCCGGAAGTGAACTGCCTGGCCCGGTGCGCGGAGCCGTCATAGCCGTGGTCGGCCAGCGTCCGCAGAGCCCGCGCGTCCATGGGATCTCCCTCATGCCAGCCGCCGGTGCCGGCGCTGTCGACGGCTACCTGTTCATCGAGTCCATGGTCGGCCAGAGTCCTCCTGAGCACGGTCTCCGCCATAGGTGAACGGCAGATGTTTCCCATGCACACCAGGCATACGCGATAGGTCATACCTCCCATCATGAGGGTGACCAGGGCCGTTCACCGTCCGTTCACCCTCGGTAGGGGGATTGAGTCACTTTGGCTGCATAACTTCGTAGCGACTAAGGACCGAGTGGGAGGAAACCCAACCGTGAAGTATGCAGGCCGGCTCGCCGCCGTCGCCGTCGTCGGCGCGCTCTCGCTCGCTGCGTGCGGCACAGACAACAACAGCGGCGCCGACGCCACCGCGTCCGCCGGTGCCACCACCGCCGCGGGTAACGACAACGGTCTGAGCGGCACGATCAACGCCGCCGGATCCTCGGCCCAGGCCAACGCGATCGACCAGTGGAAGAAGGACTTCCAGAGCAAGAACCCCGGGGCCAGCCTGAACTACCAGCCCAGCGGTTCTGGCGCGGGCGTCCAGGCCTTCATCCAGGGTACGGTCGCCTTCGCGGGTTCCGACTCGGCCCTCAAGGACGACAAGGGCGAGCCCGCCCAGGCCGACGCCCGGTGCAAGACCGGCAAGGCCATCAACATCCCGATGGTGACCGGCCCGATCGCGGTCGTCTACAACCTCCCGGGCGTCGACGGGCTGCAGCTGTCCCCCAAGACCCTCGGCGGCATCTTCAGCAGCAAGATCACCAAGTGGGACGACGCGGCCATCAAGGCCGACAACCCCCAGGCCAAGCTGCCTTCGACGCCGATCCAGGCCTTCCACCGGGCTGACGAGTCCGGCACCAGCGACAACTTCACCAAGTTCCTCAAGGCCACGGCCGAGTGGCCGTACGAGCCCGCCAAGGCGTGGCCCGCCGAGGCCAAGGGCCAGGGCGCCAAGGGCTCCGACGGCATCGCCTCCTCGGTGAAGGGCGCCGAGGGCTCGATCAGCTACGTCGAGCTGTCGTTCGCCGAGAACTCCCAGCTCCAGAAGGCCAAGGTCGCCAACGGCGCGGGCGAGTTCGTCGAGCTGAACTCCGACAGCGCCGCCAAGACGATCGAGACCGCGGAGATCAAGGGCACGGGCAACGACCTGAAGCTCGGCATCGACTACGCCACCAAGACCGCGGGCGCCTACCCGATCGTCCTGGTGACGTACGAGATCACCTGCGAGAAGGGCCTGCCCGCCGACCAGGCGAAGCTGGTCAAGTCCTTCCTCACCTACACCGCCAGCGACGAGGGCCAGGCCGCGCTGAAGGACCTCGGTTACGCCCCGCTCGCGGGCGATTTGCTGACCAAGGTCCGCACCGCTGTCGAGGCGATCTCCTAGCAGCCGATGACGACCAACGTTCGTACCCGTGACGGCGGATCGGCCACGAGCCGGTCCGCCTCGCGGCGCAGCCATGGTGAAGGGCCCTTCCGTTACGCCGCCACCGGCGCGGGCGTCATCCTGCTGGGGATCATGGCGGCGATCGCCGTCTTCCTCATCAGCGAGGCGATCCCCGCCCTGCAGGCGAACAAGGGTCACTTCTTCTCCGAGCTGGTCTGGGACCCGAACGGCAGCCAGGTCTTCGGCATCGCCGCCCTGGCGTTCGGCACCGTGCTCAGCTCGGCCCTCGCGCTCGTCATCGCGACTCCCATCGCGGTCGGCGTGGCGCTGTTCATCTCCCACTACGCGCCCCGCCGCCTGGCCGGGCCACTCGGCTACCTGATCGACCTGCTCGCCGCCGTCCCCAGTGTGGTGTACGGCCTGTGGGGCGTGGTCTTCCTGGTGCCGCTGCTCAAGACGCCCTCGCAGTGGCTGAACGAGAACCTGGGCTGGTTCCCGCTCTTCGCCGGCGAGGGCGCGATCGGCGGCAAGACCATGATCGCGGGAGCCATCGTCCTGGCGATCATGATCCTGCCGATCATCGCGGCCATCTCCCGCGAGGTCTTCCTCCAGGCTCCCAAGATGAACGAGGAGGCGGCGCTCGCGCTCGGCGCCACCCGCTGGGAGATGATCAGGATGGCCGTGCTGCCGTTCGGCCGTCCCGGCGTCATCAGCGCCTCGATGCTCGGCCTCGGCCGGGCGATGGGCGAGACCATCGCGGTCGCGCTGATCTTCCCCGCCACCTTCGACATCAGCTTCGAGATCCTCACCCCGCACGCCAACAGCATCGCGGCGAACATCGCCAACGGCTTCGGTGAGGCCACCCCGATCGGCAGGGGCGCGCTGATCGCCTCCGGCCTGGTGCTGTTCGTCATCACACTGCTCGTCAACATAGCGGCCCGCATGATCATCAACCGCCGCAAGGAGTACGCGAGGGCCGCCGCATGACCGCGATCCAGCACATCTCGACCAGCCGCCGCATCAAGGACCGCGTCGTCCAGGGGCTGGTCTACCTGGCGTTCGCCCTGGCCGTGGTGCCGCTCGTGTCCGTGCTCTGGCTGGTGATCAAGAACGGTCTCGGGCGCTTCGACCTGGACTTCCTCACGCACTCGATGCGCAACATCGGCGCCCGCGACGCGGGTGGCGGTGCTTACCACGCGATCATCGGCACGCTGGAACAGGTCCTGCTCGCCTCGGTCATCTCCGTCCCCATCGGGCTGCTGACCGCGATCTATCTGGTCGAGTACGGCAACGGCGGCCGGTTGAGCCGGTACATCAGCTTCTTCGTGGACGTCATGACCGGCGTCCCTTCTGTCGTCGCCGGCCTGTTCATCCTGGCGTTCTGGGTCCTGTTCCTGGGCCAGCCGTTCTCCGGGTTCGCCGGGGCGCTGGCCCTGTCGATCCTGATGATGCCGACCGTGGTCAGATCGGCCGAGGAGATGCTCCGCCTGGTCCCGAACGACCTGCGCGAAGCCTCGTACGCGCTGGGTGTGGCCAAGTGGCGCACGATCATGAAGGTCGTCCTGCCGACCGCGCTGACCGGCATCATCACCGGCGTCATGCTGGCCGTGGCCAGAGTCGCCGGCGAGACCGCGCCGCTGCTGCTCACCGTGTTCTTCACCGACTCCATCAACAACGACCCGTTCAGCGGGCCGCAGATGGGGCTCCCCCTGTTCGTCTTCGACCAGGCGGGGCGTCCCAACGACACCGCCGTGGATCGGGCCTGGACCGGAGCCCTCACGCTCATCCTGATCGTCATGCTGCTCAACCTGGTCGCGCGCCTGATCGCCCGGTGGCGCGCACCTGCCAGAGGCCGATAAGGGGTAAAGCCACTATGTCCAAGCAGATCCAGGTCTCCGGCCTCGACGCCTACTACGGAGGCCACAAGGCCATCGAGGACGTCTCGATGACCATCGAGCCGCGCTCGATCACCGCGTTCATCGGCCCCTCCGGGTGCGGCAAGTCGACGTTCCTGCGCACGCTCAACCGCATGCACGAGGTCATCCCCGGCGCACGCGTGGAGGGCAAGGTGCTGCTCGACGGCGAGGACCTGTACGCCTCCAGCGTCGAGCCGGTCTCGGTGCGCCGGATGATCGGCATGGTCTTCCAGCGCCCTAACCCGTTCCCCACTATGTCGATCTACGAGAACGTGGCCGCCGGGCTCCGGCTCAACGGCCGCGTCGCCAAGTCGGAGATGGACGGCGTCGTCGAGACGTCGCTGAAGGGCGCCAACCTCTGGAACGAGGTCAAGGACCGCCTCAACAAGCCCGGCGCGGGCCTGTCGGGCGGCCAGCAGCAGCGACTCTGCATAGCCAGGGCCATCGCGGTCCAGCCACAGGTGCTGCTGATGGACGAGCCCTGCTCCGCGCTCGACCCGATCTCCACGCTGGCCATCGAGGACCTGATGGCCAAGCTCAAGGACGACTACACGATCGTGATCGTCACCCACAACATGCAGCAGGCCGCCCGGGTCAGCGACCGGACCGCCTTCTTCAACCTCGCCGAGCAGGGCAAGCCCGGCAAGGTCGTCGAGATGGACGAGACCTCCCGCATGTTCACCAATCCCACAGAGAAGGCGACCGAGGACTACATCACCGGGCGCTTCGGCTGATGATCCACCAGCAGGCGGCATCCAGTGTGAACGGGGACACGAGGACGAAGCCCATCCTGCTCATCGCGGACCCGGACAACGGGGTCGTGGAGGACGTGGCCACCGCCCTCGAACGCGAGGGCGTCTCGGTCACCGGCGTCCCCGACGGCGCCCAGGGCCTGATCCAGGCCGGGGCGCTGCAGCCTGACGTGGTACTCGTATCGGCCACGCTGCCGGTCATCGGCGCCGTCGACTTCGTACGGGCGGTACGGCTCTCGCGGGCCGTGCCCGTTCTGCTCGGCGTCGGCGAGGGGCACGCCGAGCAGGCCGTACAGGCGCTCGCCGCCGGTGCCGTCGCCTGCGTGGCCAGGCCGTACCGGGTGCCGGAATTATTGCCGTTCATCCACGCGGCCTCCCCGGAGGGCCGCGAGGTGCTGGTCGTGGGCGGCGTCGAACTCGACGCGCAGGCCTACCAGGTACGGGTGGACGGGCGGGTCGTGCACCTGCCGCTGCGCGAGTTCGAGCTGCTGCAGTATCTGATGCGCAACGCGAACCGCACGGTCACGCGGGAGCAGATCATGCGGCATGTGTGGCACACGGTGTCCAGCACCTCGACGAACACGATCGCGGTGCACGTCAAGCGGCTGCGGGCCCGGCTGGGCGACGACGAGGACGCACTGATCCAGACAGTCCGCGGCGTGGGCTACCGCCTGATCGCCCCCGCCCCCTCCGACTCTGTGTGACCCTGCATGGCCCTGTACGGCCTGCATGGCCCTGTACGGCCCTGCACGGCCCCGTGAAGACCCTGCTTGGCCTGTATGACCCTTGGGGCTTGACCCCGTGAAGCTGTTCAGCTCTGTGCGACTACGTTCCGCCCCGCTTAACCCCGCTTAACCCCGTTCAGCCCGTGGGACGCTCCATCCGGGCCCCGCGTGACCCCCTTCGGCCAGGCGTGGCACAACCGGCCCCGCGTTACCCCGCGCGGTCAGGCGTGGCACGACCGGAAAGATTTCATGATCCGCTCGGCCACGCCCTGAACGGTCGCGATGCCCTGGCCGGTGTCGGCGTTGTTCTCGGCCAGTACGGCCAGCGCGTAGTCATGGCCGTGGCCGTGAATGAGTCCGACGCTGACGATGGCCCAGCGCTTGGTGGACACGCGCTTCAGCCAGCCGTTCTTCAGCGCGACATGGTCGCCCTTGCACTTGGCGGCGCTCACGCCCCAGTTCTGGCCGTCGATCACCTTGCCCATCAGCCTGAGCACCTGCGCACGATCCTTGGCCCGGAGCGGGCTCTTGGCCGACACGAGGGCCTTCATCAGCCGCACCTGGTCTTCGGCCGAGGTGCTGGTGATGCCCCAGCAGTACAGGTCAACGCAGTCACCCGGAACACCCTGAGTGTGGCGCAGCCCGTACTTCTTGCCCGCCTTCGTGAACCCGGCGGCCCCACCGATGCGCAGCCAGAGACGGTCGGCGGCGTGGTTGTCGCTGTAGCGGATCATGAGGTCGGCGTCGTGCCTGGTGGCCTTCGAGAGCTTGTGCCAGGGGGTCTTGAGGAGGAGCGCCATGAGGATCTGCACTTTGGCGGTGCTCGCGGTGATCAGTCGTTCGTTGCGGTGATAACGGTAGAGGCGCCCGGTGGTGAGATCTTCGACCATGGCTGTGACGGGCCCCGGACGCCCGGCCAGGTAGCGATCGAGCCGCTTGGTAATCTTCTTGGCCACGATCGGCGGATCCGGCTTGGGCTTCTTGCGATGCTTCACCGGCGCGGGGACCTCGACCAGTGCCTGCTGCTGGACCAGGACCGGGGCGTGCTGGTGGAAGGCGGCCGGACGCTGACCCGGCTCCCGCTGGGGCGGCACCGGCCAGACGGCCAAGAGCAGCAGGAGAAGCCCCGTTAGGGCCACGCGGGAGAATCCCCCGACGCCTCTGCCCCCGACCATTCGTGAATTATCACGAATGGTGCCGATGTGACGCTAGTGGCCAGTGGTGCCCAGTTTGACGATCGAGCCGACGCCACAGATGTCCCATTCGGCAACCCCTCTGGGGTGGCCTCGCCCTGCGGGGCCGACCCGCTCAGTGGGGCGGTCTCGTTCTGTGAGGCCGCCCGCCCAGTGGGGCGGCCCCGCTCAGTGGGGCAGTTGCTTGGCGGCCCGACCTGGCCAGGGCGAGCACGAGCTGCCAGCGCGCCTGTTCCGCGGGAGATGCTCACCAACGAGCTCAGTCAGCTCGGACGGACGCACGGACGCCAACGTTCCTGCGCCCGCACGGACACCACGGGCTTGCTCGCGCGGACACCACGATCTCGCTGGCCGCCCAAGTCGTATCATCTCGAGTTCCTATTGACGGACTGATAGCCCAGGTCAGGAGCCAGACCAGGAGTGCGGCTCGGGCCGGGAATCCGGCTCGGGCCAAGTGCAGCTCGGGTTGGAAGTGCGGCTCAGGTCAGGAGTCCGGCTTGGGTCAGGAGTGCGGTTCGGGGTCTTCGAGGGTCGGGATCGTGGGAGAGAGCAGGGTGTCGGCGTGCTCGCTCAGCCGGCCGCGTACGAGCCGGTAGACGCGGAACTCGTTCGGGTGAGCGCCTTCGTCGTCCCAGAGGTGGAGCAGCCCGTAGGAGCCGGGCGCGATCTGGCCGACCCGCTGGAACAGCTCGATGATGATGCCGCTCCAGCCGCCGTCGCGGTTGGGTTGGCCGGCCACGTGCAAGGAGGGAATGCCGTTCAACCAGCGCAGGTCGATCAAACCGTAGTCGGGGAGCTGCGCCAGATAGGCACTGATCTCCTCCACCTGCCGCTTCAGGAGGCCATCGGATCCGTCGTCGTCAGCGCGGGCCGTCTGACGGATGGTCACCCACCCGTGGTACTCCATCACCGCCATCCCCCTGCCGCCGTCGCCGTCTCTCCATCACCCTCGCAGTCCCCTCCGACCTTGCCATCCCTCCCGCAGGCTGCCTCACGCGGACCGCCGAGAGGGCAGCAACGCCTGAGCGGGAAGCCGCGTTACCGTCGGCCGTCCCCCTCCCGCCGTCGCCATCCCTCCAGCAGACCGCCTTGCGCGGACCGCCGCGGTCGCTCCAGCAGGCTGCCTCACGCGGACCGCCAGCACCTTCGCCGTCGCTCCAGCAGGCCGCCTCGTGCGGTCCGAACTCTCCAGGCCCCGAGAACGGCGCGAGGCCCGGGAACGTAGAAATGCCCGGGAACGGCAATGCCCGGAAACGGCGCCTGACCCCACAACGCAGAAAAGGGCCCCCACGCGCCACGCGCAAGGCCCCGCAACACGAAAAAGGGCCCCACGCGTATGCGTGGAGCCCAATTTCCGC
>NZ_JBFAVX010000009.1:0-80005 GCF_040680095.1 Nonomuraea sp. NPDC052129
GCCCTCCCCCGCGCGGCCGCGTCCGTCCGTCCCGAGCCCCCGCCACCCCCCGGGGGGGGGGGGCGCCGGGGGGGGGGGGGGGGGGCGCCCCCCCCCCCCCCCCCACCGCTCGGTGAATCCGCTGGTACTTCTGCTACCGAGCTGGATTACTCAGGCAGGAAGTAGGTGAACTGCCCGCCCGCGTGGTTACCGCCGCCGATCACGACATTGGTACGGAAGGCGGGGTCCGTTCCGGTGGCGTCGCCGGAATTGCCACCAGAGAACGGGTTGTCCCAGTGCGCATGGATCCTCTTGGTGTTGTTGCTCGAGGGATCGCAGTTCTCGGTGATGTAGTCGGCCTCTCCTTCGGTTCCGGTGCCGACCCCGTCCGACTCGGATTCCCAGCTGACGAGCCTGCCCGACTTGATCCGCTCCGGCGGCCGCCTGCTCCACTCGCCGTGGTCGAGCCGGGCCGTGACGATCTTCAGGTCGCAACCCGTGTTGTTGCTCAAGAAGACCTCGAAGCTGATGAACGCGCGAGCGGAGGCGGCGCTCGCACTCGCTCCGGCCGCGGACGCGATCAGGCCGGCCGACAACAGCCCCGTGGCGATGAGGGCACTGCCGAGCCTGCGCATCCCGCGCCTGGTGGTGACTTTACCGCGCATTTCTGTTCCCCTTTTTAGGGTGACGAGCTCCTGGCTCCTTAAAGTTAGGAGGGATTCGACCGAGCCCACATACCCAGGCTTAGGGATGGCCGCAAAATCACGCCTGACACTATGATTCCGGATGGCGCTGCATTGTGAGGCGTCGCGCAGAAGAGCAATGCAGTCATCAAGCGCTCTATGTCGCTGAAATCGCCCAAAGCCCTTTATCGGCCACCCGAACAATCCGGGACAGCGGCAGAAGCCTGGGGCATATCCTTGGATCGCCGCTTCGGCGAGGTTCGGCCGACAGAGCGATCAGTGGCCCGGGCTCATCGGGACGCGCACAACCTCCTCAGCGTGCCCTCTGAGCCGAGCGCCGACGCCCCGCCCGCCCGTCCGCTTTATAGCGTTAAAGGATGATATGTCAGTAAAGCGAGGGTTGACCGTAGATGACTGGTAGTAGATAACGGTATTCCGGCACGGGCACCAAACCCGGACCCTCGGAGACGCCGATGACGAGTGTCGCCAGTCCCGCGATGGTCGGACGCGAAGCGCCGTTGCGAGCTCTCCTCGGCGCGATCACCCGACCGCCCGCCGTGGCCTTGGTGGAGGGCGAGGCGGGGATCGGCAAGACTCGGCTGGCGCGGGCGGCCATCGACGTCCTGCGCGACGGCGGGCGCACCGTGCTGCTCGGCCACTGCCACCAGCTCAGGGAGCCCTTCCCGTACGGCCCGGTGTTCGACGCGCTGCGCCACGTCGCCGCCGCCCTGCCCGGGACCGAGGCGCTCAACCCGGTGACCGGGGCGCTGCGCGGCTACCTCCCCGAGCTGGCCGGGCACCTGCCGCCCTCGCTCCCGCCGGTCGACGACCCGCGAGCCGAGCGGCACCGCCTGTTCCGCGCGGTCCACGCGCTGCTGGACGCCGCGGCGCCGGTCGTCCTGGTGGTGGAGGACCTGCACTGGGCCGACGACGGCACCCGGGACCTGCTGCGGTTCCTCACCCAGCAACCGCCCGAGGGCCTGGCGCTGGTGGTGACCTTCCGGCGGGAGGACCTGCCCGTGACCGGACTGCCGCTGGGCCACGCCTACCGGCATCCGCCGGGCGCCAACAGCGTGGTGATCTCGCTCAAGCCGCTGGACGTCGAGGCCGTCAGGACCCTGACCAGCACGCTGCTCGGCCGCCCCCAGGTGACGGCCTGCTTCGCCGCCAGGCTGCGCGAACGGACCGCCGGCGTACCGTTCCTCATCGAGGAGGTCGTCCGCTCGCTGCTCGACGGCGACGGCCAGTTCCCCGGCGGTGTGGAGGAGCCGGAGGCGCTCGACCGCGTCGCGGTGCCGCTGCTGCTCCGCGAGGCGATGGCGGAGCGGCTCGCGGACCTGTCGCCGCCCGCGCTACGCGCGGTGCACGCCGCCGCCGTGCTCAAGCTCCCCGCCGACGAACAGCTGATAGCCGCCGTCTCAAGCACCGCCATCTCAAGCAGCGCTGTCTCAAGCAGCGCCGTCTCAAGCACCACCGACGAACCACTGATCGCCACCATCTCCGGCACCGCCGAAGAACCGACGATCGCCCCCGCCGGGGCCGCCCTGCGTGAGGCGCTCAAGGCCGGCGTCCTGCTGGAGCACCCCGACGGCCAGTACGGCTTCCGCCACGCGCTCGCCCAGCAGGCCGTCTACGACGCGATCCCCGGCCCCGACAGGCAGCTCACCCACAGACGGGCCATGGCGGCCCTCGCCGCCCTGGACCCGCCGCCGCTCGTACAGCTGGCCTACCACGCCAGGCGCGCGGGCGAGTACGAGGCGTGGCGCAGGCACGGCGTCGCCGCCGCGGACCAGGCGGCGGCGCTGGGCGACGTCCCGCTCGTGGTCGAGCTGCTGGAGGGCATGCTTGCCGACCCCAAGCTGCCGCGCGAGGCCCGCGGCCCGCTGGCCCTCCAGCTCAGCCGGCTCGCGACGATCGGGCTCTCCCATCGGCGCGCCGTGCGGATGCTCCGCCGCCTGCTGTCGGACGACTTTCTGACCGGGGACGTCCGCGGCGAGGCCAGGCTGAACCTGGGCGTACTGCTGGCCAATCAGGCGGGCGACATCGCGGCGGGACGCCAGGAGGTCCTCGCCGCGCTCCCTGACCTGACCGGCCGGCCCGGCATCGCCGCCAGAGGACTGGCCCTGCTGGCGATGCCCGCCTGGGGCGGCGAGCCGATCGCCACCCACAAGAAGTGGATGGACCAGGCCGAGAGCCTCCTCGTCGCCGTCGCCGACGAGGACCCCGAGCTGACGGCGACCGTGTACGTCAACAAGGTCACCTTCGCCATGCTCGTGGGCGCGCCCGACGCCTTCGCGCTGGCCGACACGCTGCCCGTGAGCGATCCGTCGGCGGCGATACGCAGGCAGGCCGCGCGCGGCTACTCCAACCTGTGCGACGCGGCGACCGCGCTCGGCCACTACGGCCCGGCCGGCCGGTTCGCGCGCGAGGGCAGGCGGATCGCCGGTGAGACCGGCGCCCTGTACCCCGCCTACCTGGTGGAGGTGTCGTCGATCAAGCTCGACTGGCTGACCGGGCGCTGGGACGGCCTGCGGGAGCGGGCGCTCGCGGCGGTCGAGATGACCCCCGAGACGCCGCTGCTCAGCGTGGACGCCCGGCTGGTCCTGGGCATGCTGGCGCTGGCCAGGGGCGAGTGGCAGGAGGCCGGAGAGCACCTGGAGGCGGCCGGCCCGCGCGAGCCGGACTCGGCCTTCCTCCCGGTCGCGGCGGCCGCCTCCGGCGGGCTGGTCGAGCTGCACCTGACCCGCGATTCGGTGGAGGACGCGCTGTCGGAGGCCGACAGCGCGGTGACCAGGCTGCGGCGCAAGGGCGTGTGGGTGTGGGGCGAGCAGGTGGTGCCGGCGACCGTCACCGCGCTGCTCAGGGCCGAACACTGCGCCCAGGCCGCCGACCTGGTGGCCGAGTTCGCGGCGGGCGTCGCGGGCACGACCGCGCCGGCGGCCGAGGCGGCGCTGGAGTCGGCGCGCGGCGCGCTGGCCGGAGCGGGCGGCCGGTTCGAGGAGGCCGCCCGCTACTACGGCCGGGCGCGGGCCGCCTACGAGGCGATGCCCAGGCCGTACGGGGCGGCTCGGGCGGCGGAGGCCGAGGCGGGCGCGCGGCTCGCGCTCGGCGACCGGGCGGCCGCCGCGGAGATCCTCACTCACGCGGACGAGCGCTACACCGCGCTCGGCGCCACCCACGACGCGGCACGCTGCCGCCATCTGCTGCGGGAGATCGGCGCGGGCGGCCGGCCGCGCCGGGGTCGGAAGCCGGCCGGCGGGGTGCTGTCACCCAGGGAGAGCGAGGTGGCAAGGCTGGTCGTGCTCGGCCGGACCAACAGGGAGATCGCCGAGGTGCTGTTCCTGTCACGTCGCACGGTCGACACCCATGTGGCGCGGGTGCTGCAGAAACTCGGCGTCCGCACTCGTAACGAAGTGGCTCTCCCTCCATGAGCCGAAGCCCTGGCCGGATGACCGGCCAGGGCTTTGGTGTCGTGTGTCAGAGGGTGATGCTCCAGGTGTCCAGGCGCCCGGTGTCAAGGAAGTAGTCGTCGGTGACTTCGAGCACCCAGGTGCCCGCCGCCTGCTGGCTCACCGGGACCGAGTACGTCCTGGTGCCGTACGAGGTGCAGCTGGTGCCGCCGGAGCTGTCGACCGAGTACCACGTACCGTTCGGCCCGCGGAGCCGGATGTCGAGATCCTCCGCGCAGGTGTGCGCGATGGTGACCGACAGCTTGACCGGCGAGACCGCCGTACCCGTCGCCGTGGAGGTGATCGGGCTCTGTATGGTGCTGAAGTCGTTGATGGTGTAGTCGGTGCCGTTGGTGAACGTCCTGCCGCCCGAGGTGCTCTGCACCGTGAGCGCGTAGGTCGTGGTGTGCGTCGCCGTCACGCCGGTGCCGGTCACGGTCACCGTGTACGAGCCGGCGGGCGTGGTCGGCGCGGTCGAGATCGTCAGGGTGGACGATCCGCCCGAGGTCACCGAGGCCGGGTTGAAGGCGGCGGTGGCACCCGTGGGCAGACCGCTGGTCGCGGCCAGGTTCACGGTCTGCGCGGTGCCGGCCGTCGTGGTGGTGCCGATGGTGGTGGTGGCCGCGGAGCCGGCCTGCACCGTGCCGGACGTCGGGTTGGCCGAGATCGAGAAGTCGCGGGTCGCGGTGCCGACCTGGAGGGTGTAGACGGCGGTGTGCGTGGCCGACCCCGCACCGGTGACGGTGATCGGGTAAGAGCCCTGGGCCACCGAGGAGCCGACGGACAGGGTCAGCGTCGAGGAGTTGCCGGAGGTGACCGACGACGGGCTGAAGCTCGCCGTGACACCGGTGGGCTGCCCGGACGCGGTCAGCGTGACCGTCTGGGCGCTGCCGGACGTGGTCTGGGTGTTGACCGTGGTGGTCACCTGCTGGCCGGGCTGCGCGCTACCGGTCGACGGGTTGAGCGAGAGCGAGAAGTCGTTGCCGGGGGTGCCGCAGGCGGGCTCGCCCGACGCCGCCGCCACGCTCACCGCGCTCCACGCCGCCTTGGTGGTGTTGCACTCGGCGCTGTTGGCGCCGAACAGCTCGATCGCGGCCGCGACGGAGGCCGCGCGGGCGTTGGTGTAGCGCCAGCTGGAGGTCTTGCGGTTCAGGGCGCCCAGGTAGATCTGACCGGCCTTCTGCACGCCGACGCCGGTCACCGACGACGGACCACCGGAGCAGATCGGGCTGGTCGGCTTGCCGCCGCCGGGGTTGTTGCCCTCGGCCAGCAGGTAGAACCAGTGGTTCAGCGGGCCGGCCGCCGCGTGCACCTCGGTGCTGGGGATCGAGGAGGAGTAGCAGTTCGGGTCGCCGAGCGCGCTCGGGTTGTACATGTTGCGGATCGGCCCGTCGCCGACGAGGTCCACCTCTTCGCCGACCAGGTAGTCCGGCGGGTCGTTGGGGTTGTTGGCGTAGTGCTCGGTCAGGGCGCCGAAGATGTCACCGGTGCCCTCGTTGATGCCGCCGTTCTCGTTTCCGGAACCGGCCCCGCCGGGCGTGGTCTGGAAGATGGCGTGCCCGAACTCGTGCGCCACCACGTCGATGTTGGTGGCCTGCCGGGCGTTGTCCTGGCTGTGGCCGAAGTTGGTGTAGCTGCCGTTCCAGTAGGCGTTGACGTCGGCCAGGCCGACGCGGGCGGGGAAGCCCCTGCCGCTGCCGTTGATGCCGTTGCGGCCGAGCCAGTCACGCAGCATGTCCCACTCGCGCTGGACGGAGTAGAGCGCGTCGACGCAGCCGGTCTCCAGGTTGGTGCCGCTGCCATTGCCCCACGCGTCGTCGGTGCCGGTGTAGGCGGTGCCGCCCTGCCCGCCGCACTGGATGCCGGGCCTGGTCGTGTCGGTCATCGAGTACGAGCTGCCGGAGCCGCTCGTGTTGATGGTGACCTGGCCGTAGTAGTAGCCGTTACCGCTGCCCTCACGTACGAGGTCGTAGGAGTCGGCGATCTTGCCGGTGCGGGCGTCCACGAACACGTGCTGGATGCTCGGCCGGCCCTTGACCAGGCCGCTGACGACGGCCTCCCAGCTCAACGTGGGCGTACCGCTCCAGGTGAGCACCACCAGGCGCGGGGCGGCGGAGTCGTCGACGCGCGAGAGCCGGGTCTTCGCCACCTCGGTGGCCCGCTCCGCGCTGATCGTGGCCGTGGTCCGCACATCCTGGGCGCTCGGCCCGGCCGCGACGGTGTCGCGGACGTGCCCCGCCGAGTCGGTGACGACGACCGCGTCCCCGCCGACCACCGGCAGCCCCTTGTAGGTGCGCTCGTAGCCGACGAAGTACATGTCGCTGGTGCCGCGGGTGACCGACACGCGGCTGTACGCCTCGTCCGGCCCCTTGGCCAGTTTGTCGAGCCCGCTGGAGACGGCCTTGTCGGCGACCGCCGCCGCGAGGGAGGCCGGGTCGGCCGCCGCTCGTGCCTGCGCGCCGGAGTCCTGCTTGCCGGCTCCGGGTGGGGCGGCGTACGCGGTGGGGACGGCGAGAGCCATCGACGCGGCAGTGGCGAGTCCCACAGCCGCGGCGGCTAAGGCAGTGCGTTTCACGCGTGGTGCTCCTTTCGGCGTTTCCCGGACGCCGCGGCGTGCGCGCGCACGCCGACCACGCCGCCTCAGGGATCGCCTGGGCCGCGGAACCGACCGGGAAAGGGGGGTGGGTGAGGGAGCGGTTTGAGCGCCGAACCGTTGACCTTGCTGCCGCCAGACGCTAAGCGCTGCGATCGGGTGTGCCAATACGTATGTTCATCGGTACCCATACCGATCTTTCGATCCGCCCTGGTCAGAGGTGCGGGAGCTTGCAGACTGAGGACGTCATCGAGACCTTCACGCCGATACAGCGGATCAGCACACCGAGGGGACAGGATGACCCCGTCCGTCCCGAGCGCGTCGGCACACCTGAAGATCGCGTGCCGCCGAATGCAAGCCTCCGCCCAGCTCCTATCGCAAAACCCGCCATCCGTGGCCGCTGTCCGCGCTATGAGCTCATGGGCGGCGATTAACCGCCCAGCAGCACCACCCCTGGACCCATTTCGCTATCTGACGGATCATGGTCGTCAAACGATCTTCATTGAACATGAGGAGGACCATGATGCCGAAGATCAGGTCGACGGGACGAGCCGTAGCGCTGGTAACAGCGAGCATGCTGGCCGGCGGCATGCTCACGGCCGGCGGAGCGGCCTTGGCCACCGCCATGAACGAGGAGCCGATCAACGCCTGAGCCACGACTGCGACCGGTGCCTTGCGCGTTGTACCACCGGGAACGGTGTGCGGCGAAGGCGAAACCTCGCTGGACTGGAACCGGCAGGGTCCCCCCGGACAACTCGGCGTATTCATGATCAAAGGACCGGGAACCAGGATCGAGCCTGGGCAGACGGCTCACCTGCGGGCCGATTGCGGAGACGGGAACTACGCGATCTCCGGTGGGTACTTAGGCGAGCGGCCAACGGCTCCGATAAGCGTGTTCGTCAACACGATCGACAGCAAGGACACCAGCACATGGCGAGTCGGCATTATGAACCATAGCGAGACGACCACCTACCTCTTCGTGACGTACGCGTCATGCGTGCCACTCCCAACTCCTCAATGAGAATGTCCACTACCAGCCGGTGAGCCCGCCCACCGACATGCGCAGAAGGCGGGCACGACGGTTGCGCCGTGGATGCTCATCGGGTGCCATTTCGCATGAGCCCATGGCAGGCGATGGCTGCGGCGGCCACCACATTCAGCGAGTCCACCCCCGCGGCCATCGCGGCCGCGCTCATCGGGATGCACACCGCCTCGTCGGCCTCCTTCAGCCACCGCGACGACAACCCGTCCCCCTCAGACCCCAGCAACAGCGCCACGCGATCCGACAGCTTGACCGTGTCGATCGGTACCGTCGCCTGATCCGGGGTCAGCGCAAGCGTCTGAAAGCCCGCCTCACGGATCTGATCGAGCCCCGTGAACCAGTTCTCCATCCGCGCATACGGAATCGAGAACACCGCCCCCATGGACACCTTCACAGCACGGCGGTACAGCGGATCAGCACACCGGGGCGACAGGATGATCCCGTCCACTCCCAACGCAGCAGCGCACCTGAAAATCGCACCAACGTTCGAGTGATCAACCAAATCCTCCAGGACCAGAATCCGCCGAGTGTGTTGTTCGGCGCGCTCGCCGTTCGAGTGGTCCACGAGGTCCTCCAGGACCACCGTGCGTGAGGTGCCCGCCAGCACTCGCTCCACCGACGGCAGCGGCACGCGCTCCATCGACGCCAGCGCTCCCCGGTGCACCTGGAACCCGGCGACGCCCAGCATGGTCTCATCGCTCACCACGTACACCGTCGCGTCCCCGAGCACGTCCGCCAGCGGTTCCAGCCAGCGCGCGGTCGTCAGGACAGATCTGATCGGGTAGCCGGCGCCGATCGCGCGTCTGATCACCTTCTCGCCCTCGGCCACGAACAGGCCGCGCTCCGCCTCCAGGCTCTTGCGCAGGTCCACGTCCCTGAGCCGGGTGTAGTCGGTCAGGCGTTGGTCGGCGGGGTCCGTTACGTAGTCAGGCACCTTCAGATACTGCCACGCGGCGCATGACCTGCCAGACCGCCGCATAGCAGCTGAGCACCAGGCAGAGGCCCACGAGCGTGCCCGCGCCCACCTTGGTGATGACGCTGGCCATGCCGAGCTGGGGGACGGGCTCGTCGACCAAGGGCCAGAGAAAGGCGCCCGCGACGGTGCCGGCCATGCACAGGGCCAGGACCGCCCGTCGTACCCCCGTGTGGAGCCGCAGCCGGTCGGGGACGGTCGCGGCGCCCATCCGGGTGAGGCCGCGCCAGGCCCACCACACGACGATGGCCAGGCCGACCACCGAGGAGGTGTACTGGAGCAGGCGGAACAGCCTGATCACCCCGAACACCGACACTCCCAGCCATGCGCCCCACTCGCCGGGACCGGTGGAGTGGGTGAAGGAGTCCCACAGGACGTGGGAGGCGGCGCCGATCAGGGCGCCGGCCAGGATGGCCGGCAGGTCGCGCAGGCGCGGCGGGAGCAGGGTCGCGGCGCGGCCCCCGAGGGCGGGTGGGAGCAGGGAGATCAGCGGCTCGCGGAAGAAGAGGTGGAACAGGGCCAGCAGGATGAGTACGGCGGCCAGGTCGATGGTGACGACGCCGCGCCAGGAGTGCCAGTCGGTGTAGTCGGGCAGGAACGGCAGGAAGATCGGCAGGTCGGGGACCATCGCGCCGATCGCCAGCGCCCACGGGTTGGCCAGCCTGCGGAACCGGGGCGACGACACCAGGGGAAGCACCGCCGCGATGTGACTGGGCGTGAACGGCACCGGCGCCAACCCCTCCCCCGTAGCTGATCTTCGAAGATTACCTCGCGAACCTTGAACAAGCTTTGCTCGTAGACCCTAAGGTCACCATTAGTAATGGGTAGCTTACTTATCGCTGTCGACGGCCGGAGTCGGGATTCGGGGGTTCAAGGTGCCTGAACAGCGAGTTCACGCTCATCCGGCCGCGTCAGCCGCCTGGCTGCGCGCTGCGCGCGTGGCTCGCTCCCTTTCGGTGCTCACCCTCGTGTGGCTGGCGGTGGAGAGCACGCTCGGGCTGGCCGCGGGCCTGGGGGCGCATTCGGTGGCGCTGATCGGCTGGGGGCTGTCGGCTCTCGTGGAGGCGGCGGCGAGCCTGATCGTGGTGTGGCGGTTCACCGGCTCGCGCACGCTGTCGCCGAGCGCGGAGCGCCGGGCGGGGCGGGCGGTCGCGGTGAGCTTCTGGTTGCTGGCGCCCTATCTGGTCATCCACGTCGTCCACGATCTCGACGCCGGCCATCGGGCCGTGCCGACCGTGCTCGGCATCGTGGTGACCGCGGTCAGCCTGGCCAGCATGCCGGTGCTGGGGTTGGTCAAGCGGCGGCTCGGCCGGCGGCTCGGGTCCCCCGCGACCTCGGGGGAAGGCACCCAGAACCTCATCTGCGCCGCGATGGCCGCGGGTGTTCTGACGGGATTGTGGCTGAACACGCTCGGCTGGTGGTGGGTCGATCCGGTGGCGGCGGTGGCTCTGGCGGCGGTCGCCACGAGGGAGGGAACTCGGGCCTGGCGCGGTCACTCATGCTGCCATTGACCGTCACACCAGGTAATCGTCGCACCAAACGGGCTGTTTTGCCACAGTAAGCGCACCGAGTATCGTTCCGGAAGTATTGCGGAGCATCTCCCGCTAGGGTCTCCGAAAGGTCCCGACACACCGAAGAGGACATCGTGGGGCGACACCGCACAGACGAGCTCGACGGCGGCTACCAAGCTCAGGAACCGACTCCCCGAAAGCGTGGGAACGGTGGTGGCCGCGGCAAGGTGTTCGTCCCACTCGCCGGGGCGGTCGCACTCGCTGTGCTGCTGGGCGTCGCGGCATTCGTCATCTTCAACCGCGACCACGACTGCTCGAACGGCAAGTTGCCGCTGCGTGTCGTCGCGAGCCCGGACATCCAGCCCGCGCTCAACAAGATCGCCGGCAACTACAACAAGGCCATGCACTCGATCGACAGCCGCTGCGTCGAGGTGACGGTGGCCAAGGAGGCCACGGCGCGGACCGCGAACGCGCTGGCCGCCGGCAAGATCAACGCCGATCTGTGGGTGGCCGACTCCAGCCTCGTCGTCTCCAGGCTCCGCGGCCAGGCCGCGGGCGCCGCCCTGCCGGAGTCCAGCGGCTCGGTCGCCACCTCGCCGGTCGTGCTGGTGGCCGCCAAGGCCGCGGCGGCCAAGCTGGCCAGCAGCCTCCAGCCGAGCTGGGCGGGCGTCATCGCGGCGGCGAACGTCGCCAATCCGGACGGACCCGGCAAGAAGGTCCGCGTGCTGGCCCTCGACCCGCAGAAGAACTCGGCCGGGATGGCCGCGCTGCTGGCCGCCGCCGGTTCGGCCCAGCAGGCCGGTCAGAGCAAGGCGCTGGTGGGCGCGCTCAAGGAGCTGTCGGGCCAGCTCGTCGCCGATCCCACCGCGCTGCTGGCCAGCCTGACCGTGAAGTCCGGGAGCAAGGTCCCGATCGGCGTCACGTCCGAGCAGACCATCTACCTCCACAACACGAAAAAGCCTGACACCCCGGTGGTGCCGCTCTACCCGGCCGAAGGCACGCTCAGCCTCGACTACCCGCTCGTGATCGTCACCAAGGACGCGGCGGCGCAGAAGGCGGCCGCGGCGTTCAAGCAGGAGCTCGGCACCGAGTCGGCCCACCGGACGCTGCGCGAGCAGGGCTTCCGTACGCCCGACGGCAAGGCCGGCGACGCGCTGTCCAAGGACAAGGGCTTCACCCCGGCCGCGCCCACAGCGCTGCCCGCCCCGGACGACAAGACCGTGGTGAGCATGGCGCAGACCTGGTCCCGGCTGAACCTCGGCACCCGCCTGCTCACCCTGCTCGACGTCTCGGGCACGATGGCGCTGCCCGTCCCCGGTACGAAGATGACCCGCATGCAGGCCATCGGCAAGATCGCCGTCGAGGGGCTCGGGCTGTTCCCCGCCGACGCGGAGATCGGGGTGTGGGCGTTCTCCACCCACCTCGACGGACAGGGCAAGGACTGGCGCGAGGTGGTCTCGGTCGGGCCGCTCAGCGAGAGCGTCAACGGCGTGCTCCGCAAGGACGCCTTGGGCCGGCAGCTGGGGACCGCCCAGGCCAAGGCCACGGGTGACACGGGGCTGAACGACACGCTCAAGGCCGCGTACGCGGAAATGACGAAGTCGTATCAGGAAGACAAGATCAACACGATCGTGATCCTCACCGACGGCGCCGGCAACGACGATCCGGACGGCGGGCTCAACAACAAGCAGATCCTGAACTACCTCAAGAAGACGTATAACCCCAAGCGCCCGGTCAGCATCCTCCTCATCGCCTTCGGCCCGGACGCTCCCAAGGGCAAGCAGCAGATGGACGCGCTCGCGCAGGCGACCGGTGGCGAGGCTTACATCGCCAAGAACGTGCTGCAGGTGCGCGACTTCTTCCTCCAGGGCATGCAGCGCCGCCTCTGCGCGCCGCGCTGCGATGGCTGACCCCATTAGTCACATCTGACACGGTTTTCCCAGCTCATGCCAGTTGGGCATGGACTGACACGCTGTGGTAACCCCGCTCGCGCGGGGAGGCGTCCTACCCGCCGTGAGGGCTTCCGCCCTCGACCAGCGGGGAGGAAACGTGTCTGGATGGCCGGCTGTTGACCGCGGTGACGATCAGCAGGTGGTCGACGCGCTTCGGATGGGTGCCGTCGAAGGCGCGGCCAAGCTCTATGACGCTTATGCCGAGCGGTTGCACGACTACGCGTGCTCTCTGACCGGGGAGCGCGACGCCGCGGCCGATTCCGTACATGACGCGCTCGTCACCGCGCACGGGTGCGTCTCGCGACTGCAGGAGACCGGCCGGCTGAGAGCCTGGTTGTACGCGCTGACCAGGTTCCAGGCTGTCGCCCGGCTGGCCCACAGAAGCGGCTCGGCCAAGACCGACAGCGTGCCGTTGCCGGTCTTCGACGAGCCGGAGGATCCCGAACTCGCCGCGCTGGTGCACGAGGCGCTCGGGGAGCTGAGCAGGAACGAGCGCGAAGTCCTGGAGCTGTCGCTGCGCCACGGGCTCACCCCGGCGGAGGTCGGCGCGGTGCTCGGGCTGACCTCTCGCCAGGCCACCGCCCGGCTCGGCCGGGCCCGCGATCATCTGGAGAACGCCGCCGCCGCCGTGATCCTGGCCAGAACCGGACGGGCGCACTGTCCTGACCTGTCGGCGATGCTGGACTCGTGGGAAGGGCCGCTCACCTCGTTGCTGCGGCGGCGGTTGTCGGGACACATCTCAGGGTGCGAGGTGTGTACGGAGGGGCGGCACCGGCAGGTGGCGGCCACCCGGCTGCTCGACATGGTGCCGGTGGCCTATCCCCCCATCTCGCTGCGCCGCAGGGTGGTCGACACCTGCGTCAACCCGGAGCGGGACCAGACCCGGACGCTGATCACCGACCGGGGCGACAACTTCGACCGCACGGGATTTCCGGTGGCGGTCGAGCGCCGCTCGCGCCGCCGCAGGCCGCGCCGCCTCGGGCCCGTGCTGCTGGCGGGCGCGGCGGTGCTCGCGGCGACCGGCGCCATGGTCGCGATGAACAGCGGCGACCCCACCAAGACCGCGCTGCGCGTGGCCCCCGCCCCCTCGGCCTCCCCCTCCGCACCTCCTGACGACCTGACCGGCTCTCCTGACGACCTGACCGGCACCACGCCGGAGCCCGAGTCGGAGGACGACAGCACGCCCACGCCCGATCCGTCCCCCACGTCGTCTCGCGGCGGCGTGCCGAGCACGAGACCCGCCACGACCACCAAGCCCGCGGCCGCCCCGACGGCCACCCGCCGGCAGACCGTGCGCGGCGCCCGGTTCGCCACCTCCTGCCCCGACGGTGTCGAGGACGCCGCGAAGATCGGGCTGACCGCGCGCAACGCCACCGTCGCCTGGCGCGCGAGCGCGTCCGCGGGGCTGCAGGTGTACCCCGCCAGCGGGTCGATCAAGGCGGGCGGCTCGATGGCGATCTGGGTCACGGTCGACGACCCCGCCACCGATGGCAGCGGCTCGGTGTCCTTCAGCTCCAACGGCGGCGGCGCCAAATGCTCGCTATCGTGGCACGGCGGCACGCAGCAGACCCCGGAGCCGCCCACGGACCAGCCGACGAGCGGTCCCGAGCCGAGCGAGACGCCAAACGGGCCGACACAGAGCACGTCCGTGGACAACTTCCAGGTGGACCCGCCCCACGACTCCTGATGATTACTCGGGATGACATTCCGCCTGATAAGGCAGGAAATTCTGACTCCCGGTCGTCAAATGGGCCTCCCCTCACGCCAGTGACCGCTGAGCCCGGAGTACACTTACGTGACAAGTGGGGATAAAACGGACCATAGCTCGAAGATCTTGCCGCAAGTAGGGCATCCTTGTGGTTTGGGGACCGCAACGGAGGCCGGAGTATGACCGTGTGTTCAAAAACACACGAAGAATATCTGCCTGCCGGTAAACCGGAGCGCGTCGCCAAGCGTCGGCATTGACGTGTCCACGGGTGCATTGGTCCCATGAAATGCGATCAATCGCGCCTTTACCCAGCTAGGCCCCAGGAGAGAAGACAAGTAGATGCTCAAGCACCGCAGAGCGCTGACGTGGCTCCTCGCGCTCGCCTGCATCGCGGGAGCGGTGATCGCGCTGTTCGACATCCAGACACCGCTGCGCCCGTTCCTCATCTCTCTTTTCCTTCTGGTGGTGCCAGGAGCCGCAGTCGTAGGACTGTTGCGTGATCGTGACCCGCTTGCCGCACTATCAGTAGGAGCTGCGGCAAGTCTCGTGCTTAACGTGCTTCTCGCCCAAGCCATGCTGCAGTTCAACGCATGGTCGCCTCGGGCCGGTGTGGCAACGGTCGCCGTGCTCGGAGGCTTCATGTACGTGCTTCGCGTGTTGTACCGGGGGAAGAACATGCAGACCGAACAGGGGGCCAGGCCAAGGTGAACATCACAGTGGTTCGCCCCGGAGACCTCGGCGAGTCCGAGCGGGCCAGGTGGCGGGCGCTTCAGAAGGCGGACCCGAGCCTGGACAATCCATTCCTCTCCGTCGAATTCGCCTTGGCGATGGACCGCCTGCGGGATCGGGTCCGGGTCGCGGTCATCCAGGACGAGACCGGCATCGCCGGCTTCTTCCCGTACGAGCGCCACAGCTTCGGCATCGGCAAGCCGCTCGGCGGCTTCCTCACCACCTGCCATGGCCTGATCTCCGAGCCGGACCTGAAGTTAGAGGCTCGCGCGCTGCTGAGGGCCTGCAAGCTCAGCGTCTTCGACTTCGACCACCTGGTCGCGGGGCAGCCGACATTCGCGCCTTACGAGAGCGACGTGCGCCCGGCGCCGGTCATGGACTTCACCCAGGGCTTCGACGCCTGGCTCCAGCAGGTGAAGACCAACTCCCCCAAGAACCTGAAGACCGTGCGCTACAAGGAGCGCAAGTTCGGCAGGGAGCACGGTGGGCTGCGCTTCGAATGGGCTTCGGCCGATCCGGAGGTGCTGCGCACCCTGCTCGCGTGGAAGTCCGACCAGTACAGACGGACGGGCCGGGTCGACCGGTTCGCCCAGCCCTGGATCGTCGAGCTGATCGACCTGATGTTCGCCGAGAAGTCGGCTGACTTCTCGGGTGTCCTTACCATGCTGTACGCGGGAGACGTGCCAGTCGCCGGCCATTTTGGACTGCGCACGGCCACCACGCTCGTCGGGTGGTTCCCCGCTTACGACACCGAGTTCGCCCGGTACTCACCGGGCATCGTGCACCATCTGCAAATGGCAGAGGCCGCCGCGGCGGCCGGGTTGCACATGGTGGACATGGGCAAGGGCGGCAAAGAATACAAGGACTGGCTCAAGAGTGGGGTGCTGTACGTCGCCGAGGGCCGGGTCTCCAGACCCTCCGCGTCGGCGGCGGTGCACTGGATGGGCAGAACTCCTTTCAACAAAGCCCGAACAATTGTCATGGACCGGCCGTCTCTCTATAGGGCAGCCGACAGAGTCCTGAAGGGTTTCGGTCGGGTGCGCAGCTCTTTGCAGCACCAGGAGTCATCCAACGCAGTCGTCAAGGAACCAACGGGAGCGCGCTAGCGCCCCCACCCGTACAGCCCTAGCAATCCCCGCGCAACCCTCGCTCCCAGTGGACCCTTCATGCACCGTTCGCAGCACCGCCATTCCTCCTGCACCCGGGAGTGGCTGCGTCCAACCAGCGTGCTGGGTCTCGGAAGGAATTCCCTCACCATGAGTCCCGACATCACCAAGCACAACGGCAAAGCGCAGATCGCGCCGCTGCGATCGATGCCACCTATTGAGCGTTTCACCCCGGTCACGCCTCACCTGGCCATCTCTCCCACGGTGAGCGTCGTGGTCCCGGCCATGAACGAGGCGGACAACCTGCCTCATGTCTTCGCCACGCTGCCCCAGTGGATCGATGAGATCATCCTGGTCGACGGCAACTCCGTCGACGACACCGTGGCGGTGGCCAGGCGCCTGCGGCCCAACCTGAAGGTGGTCACCCAGACCGGCAAGGGCAAGGGTGACGCCTTGGCCGCCGGCTTCGCCGCCGCCAGCGGCGACATCATCGTGATGATCGACGCCGACGGCTCCACCGACGGCCACGAGATCATCACGTTCGTCGGTGCGCTGGTGACCGGCGCCGACTTCGTCAAGGGCTCCCGCTACGCCGCCGGTGGCGGCAGCGACGACCTGACCGTCGGCCGCCGGTTGGGCAACAAAGTCCTCACCGGCATCGTCAATATGATGTACGGCACCCAGTACACCGACTTGTGCTACGGCTACAACGCCTTCTGGGCCCGCCACCTCGAGGTGCTCGACCTCGATTGCGACGGTTTCGAGGTGGAGACGCTGCTGAACGTCCGCGCCGCCAAGGCCGGACTGAAAGTGCACGAGGTGCCGAGCCACGAGCGCAACCGGATCCACGGCGAGAGCAACCTGCGCGTCGTGCGTGACGGCATGCGTGTGCTGAAGACCATCCTGCGAGAGTGGCGCCGCCAGCCCGCCCCTCCGCAGCCCAAGCCCGCCACTGCTCCGGCCGCGGACCGGGGTGTCGCGTAAGAAGGTCCGTTGTGAAGACGTCTGTTGTCATCTGCGTATACACCGACGAGCGGTGGGAGGACATCAGGCAAGCCGTCGAGTCGGTCGAGAATCAGCGGCGACGACCGTACGAGCTGATCCTGGTCGTCGACTACAACCCGGACCTGCACCTGAAACTCAAGCGTGCTTACCCACAGGCCATTGTGGTGGAGAACACGCACGAGAAAGGGCTGTCCGGCGGCAAGAACACCGGCGTGGCCATGGCCACCGGTGACATCGTCGCGTACCTCGACGACGACGCCGTCGCCGATCCCGGCTGGCTGGAGGCTTTGGAGGAGGGCTTCCAGGAACCGGGTGTCGTCGGCGTGGGCGGTCGCACCGAGCCGTTGTGGGCGTCCCAGCGCAGGCCGCGCTGGTTCCCCTACGAGTTCGACTGGACGGTCGGCTGCTCTTATCGCGGCATGCCCGCGGTAAGAGCGCCGATCCGCAACGTGATGGGCGGCAACGCCGCCTTCCTGCGCGAGGTCGTCTCCGAGGTGGGCGGTTTCCACAGCGGCATCGGGCGCAGCGTGCAGGGCCGCAAGAGCAGGCCGCTGGGCTGTGAGGAGACCGAGTTCTGCATCAGGCTGAGCCAGCGCAAGCCCGGCTCGGTCATGCTGTTCGAGCCGCGCGCGCTGATCGGGCACAAGGTGTCGCGCCAGCGCGAGCGGTTCGCCTACTTCAGATCCAGGTGCTACGCGGAGGGACTGTCCAAGGCCCTGGTCACGCAGGAGGTGGGCACCCAGGACGGACTGGCCAGCGAGCGGGCGCACGCGCTGAAGACGCTGCCGCTCGGCGCACTGCGGGGCGTCGGCGAGGCGTTCCGGGGCGACGTCGGCGGGCTCGGCCGGGCCGCCGCGATCGTGGTCGGCCTGGCCTGGACCACCTGGGGTTACCTGATCGGCTCGGCACGACTGAAGGCAGTGCGCTGATGATCCGCGTACCGATATTGATGTATCACTCCGTCGCCGACGACCCGAACGAGGAGACACTCCCTCACTCGGTACGGCCGTCGGACCTGGACGAACAGCTCGCCTACCTGTCGGAGAGCGGGTTCACCCCGCTCACGCTGGGCGATCTGGTGGCCTCACTGAACAAGAACAACGGCAGGTGCATGCCGGACAAACCCATCGTCCTGACCTTCGACGACGGCTACGCCGACTTCCACAGCCGCGCACTGCCGCTGCTCGACCGCTACAAGTTCCCGGCCACGGTCTTCCTGACCAGTGGCTGGGTGGCGGACGCCGGCGACGACGCCGCGGGCCGGCCGCTCGACGACATGCTGACCTGGGGCCAGGCCCGCGAGACCGCCCAGGCCGGCATGGAGATCGGCGGCCACAGCCACAGCCACCCGCAGCTCGACCAGCTCCACATCGACGAGCTGCGCCAGGAGCTGCGCAAGAACAAGGGCCTGCTGGAGGAGAAGATCGGCGCGCCGGTCGCCACCATGGCCTACCCCTACGGCTACTCCAGCGCCCGCGTGCGGCGCGAGGTGCGCAAGGCCGGCTACTTCGCCGCCTGCGCGGTCAACAACTCGATCGCCGCCGACCGTCACGACATGCTGGCCATCCCCCGGCTGACCGTGGCGCGGCACACCTCCATCAGCATGTTCAAGCGCGCCGTCGAGGGCACCGGTGTGCCCCTGATCTACCTGAAGGAGCGGGTCCTCACCAAGGGCTACGCGATCGTCAGGCGCACGAAGTACGGCCTGCAGCGGGTGCGTGGAAATGTCTAGCCTCTGGGGGAGGGTGCTGCGCGACCTTCGTAACCCCCTGTTCCGAAACGGCTACGCGCTGATGGCCAACACGGCGATCACCGCGACGCTCGGCATGGGTTACTGGCTGCTGGCCGCCCACTTCTACACGCCCGAGGAGTTCGGCCGGGGCCAGGCGATGATCACCGCGATGCGGCTGTTCGCGTCGCTGACCGCGCTGGGCCTGGTGGGCGCGCTCTCCCGCTTCCTCCCGCTGGCGGGCCGCCGCATCCCCGAGCTCATCCTGCGGGGGTACGGCCTGGCGGCGGCGACCGGCGGCGTGGCGGCACTCGGCTTCCTGCTGACCCTGCCGCTGTGGGGACGCACCTACTCGGTGCTCGGCGCGTTCGGGCCCGGCCTGTTCTTCCTCGGCTCGGTGCTGGTCTGGTCGGTGTTCACGTTGCAGGACGTGGTGCTGACCGGACTGCGCAACGCCACCTGGGTGCCGCTCAACAACCTGGTCTTCGGCCTGGCCAAGATGGGGTTGCTGATCGCGATGGCCGGCGCGCTGCCCGACGGCGGCATCTTCACCTCCTGGATGGTGCCGACGGCTCTCGCGCTGATCCCGGTCAACTGGCTGATCTTCGGCGTCATCGTGCCCCGGCACATGAAGCGGACCGAGACCGTCCAGGAGCCGCCGCGGCTGCGCCAGATCGGCCGGTTCCTGGCCGGCGACTTCCCCGGCACGCTGTCGATCCTGGCCATCGTCTACCTCGTGCCCACCGTCGTCGCGACCCGGGTGGACGAGGCCACGTTCGGACGCTTCTCGATGGCCCACACGCTGGCCAGCATGATCGAGCTGCTGGCCATGAACATGGCCGTGTCGCTGACCGTCGAGGGCTCCTTCGACCGGTCGCAACTGGCTGAGAACTGCCGCCGAGCGCTGCAGCGGGCCTTCATGATCATCGTCCCGATCATCGTCGTGGTGATCGCGGGAGCGCCGCTCATCCTGAGCGTCTTCGGCGAAGGCTTCGCGGCGGAGGGTACGACGCTGCTGCGGCTCATGGCGCTGGCCGTGCTGCCGCGGGTGCTGATCGAGGTCTATTTGAGCGTGCTGCGGGCGCGGAGTGACGCGCGGCAGCTGGCCATCGTGCAGATCGGGCTCGCGGTGCTCGTTCTCGTGTCGATCCTGGCGCTGTTCCCGTTCGCCGGGGTCAACGCCGTTGGGTACGGCTTGTTGCTCAGCGAGACTTTGATGGCACTTTTGATCTTCAAATCTCTTCGCAAAATACTCATTCTTGGCGATACTCGGCGGACTCCCGTCACTCAGGGGTCGTCCGGGGCCGCATGATGGTCAACGTGAGGCAACGCGACGGCGATGGCATGACAACGGGGATCACGGGCTCCTCCGAGCACGTGGGCGACTCCACGGACGGCACCGAGGCAGAGGGGGAAACGGGCGTACCCTTCGATCCGGACGCCACGGGCGTCATCCCCCGGCTGCCGGTCCTGGAGGGGCCGGCCGCCCCCGTGCCGGACGCCGCCGCGGACGTCGCCGACGGTGACGACGACGGCGATGACGAGGCGGAGACGGGCACCCTGCCCGCCATCCGCCTGCCCGCCACCCTCCACATCGGCACGCCACCAAAAGCCCCCGAGGACACCAAGGACCCGACGGAACTCAAGGCCACGCAAGAGCCCAAGGACCCGAAGGAGCCGAAGGGCACCAAGGACCCGGGCGCGGACAAGTCAGCGCCGACCGTGGATGACAGCGCCGCGGGGACCGTGCCGACGAAGGTGACGGCCGCCCCGGTCGCGAGTCTGGCCGTGGAAGCTCCCCCGGCTCCCGCGAAAGCGCCCGTCGAGCCCCCCGCCACAACCCCCGCCTCAACCGCCACCAAGACCCCGGCCAAGCCTCCGACCAAGGCACCCGCCACGGCCGAACCCGCCGCTAGCGAACCCGCCCCCGCCAAGGCGAAGGGCCTGGGCGAGCGGCTGCGGCAGTTGGGGCGCAGCGCGCCCATGTGGCTCCCCGCGCTGCTCACGGTCGAGGGCCTGATCATGTACGTCCTCGCCCTGCGCGTGGCCCCAGGCCCGCTGCGCGGCGTGAACCCGGCCGACATCAACGGTCTCGGCCTGATCGCCGCCCTCCCGGCCAGCGCGTTCGCCGCGATCCTGATCATGCTGGTGTCGTTCTTCGTCACCGTCGCCCAGAGCACCGACCGTAAGTTCCTCCTGTTGTTCCAGATCGCCGTCATCACCTTCGCCCTGCACGGCGCGGGTTCGCTGGTGGCGAGCGAGCCCCGGTTCCCCACGGCGTACATCCACGCGGGCTTCGTCGACTTCATCGGCCGGACCGGCGAGACCGCGATCAGCATCGACGCCCGCATGGGCTGGCCGGGCTACTTCGCGCTGTTCGCCTTCGTGACGAAGGCCGCCGGCATCAGCGACATGACCACGATCCTCCAGTGGACGCCCCTGCTGACGAACCTGCTCTATCTCCTGCCGTTCGTGCTGATCCTGCGCCAGGTGGTGGCCACCACGCGGGCGCGCTGGTACGCGGCGCTGCTGTTCGTGCTGGTGCAGTGGATCGGGCAGGACTACTTCTCGCCGCAGGGCTTTACCTTCGCGCTCTATCTGGCCTTTGTCGCGATCCTGTTGCGCTGGTTCGGGCGGGTGGAGCCGCGCACCAAGCCGATCGCACCGAAGGGGCTGCGCAAGCTGCTCGGCCGCCTCGACGCGATGACGCCGGGCGAGATCGCCAACACCGGTACGTTCCGGGCCGACCGGCTGCTGATGCTGCTGATGCTGCTCGCGCTGTTCTTCGCGGCGACGGCCTCGCACCAGATCACGCCGTTCATGATGCTCGGCGTGGTGACGGCCTTCCTCATCTTCAAGCGGACCAAGCTGACCTGGGCGTTGCCGTTCTTCCTCGGTCTGGCCGTGCTGGCCTGGATCAGCTACGAGACCGTGGGCTTCTGGGCGGGCCAGATCGACGCGATCTTCGGCGGCCTGGGCCGGATTCTGACGAACCTGCAGCGCAACACCGGCGACCGCATCGCGGGCAGCGACCCGGCGCACGCGCTGGTGCTGCAGGCGCGGCTGGGCATCCTGGTCGTGATCCTCGCCCTGGCGGCGACCGGCCTGTTCAGGCGGCTGCGGCGCGGGGTGGTCGACCGGGCGGCGCTGATCCTGCTCTGTGTGCCGGTGCTGGCGCTGGGGCTGCAGAGCTACGGCGGCGAGATCGGGCTGCGCATCTACATGTTCGCGCTGCCCGGCGCCTGCCTGCTGGCGGCGTACGCGTTCTTCCCGAACCTGCCCGCCGACAGCGCGGACGTGCGCGAAGAGACCGTGCCCATGCGCAAGCGGAACGTCCGCTTCAACCCCGAGCTGACCAGGAAGCTGTCGGTCGTGCTCGCGGCCTGCTTCGCGGTGGTGTTCGCGGGGGCGTTCCTGATCGCCCGCTACGGCAACGAGAAGTTCGAGCGGGTGACGACCGGCGAGGTCGCCGCGATGCACTACATCTACGCCCACGACAAGCCGAGCGCCAAGGTCCTCTACCTGACGGCCAAGGAGGGCCCCGAGGTCACGCCGACACTGCCGTGGGGCGAGAAGGACATCGAACTGGTCAACTTCAACGGCCAGGCGCTCGTCTACCAGGATCCGACGAACATCGCCAAGGCGGTCGCGACGCTCAAGGCCAGCCAGCGCAACACCTATCTCGCCGTCAGCACCGGTCAGATCGCCTACCTGCAGCTCAATGAGGGCTTCCCGGCAGACTGGGGTCCCAGGTTCAGGGCCGCGCTGGACGCCTCGCCGGATGTCAAGAGGGTCTACGCCAACAAAGACGCCGCTCTGTACACCTGGAAGAAGTTCGTCAAGGGCACCGAGATCCCGGAGCCCCGGTCATACTTGGGACCCGGGGACCCCACCTCGCCCTGGACGCCGGTCGGCCTCGCGGCACTGGCCCTGACCTGGGCAACTCTGTTCGGTTACGAGGTGATCCGGCTCAACGGGCCGAATCGGGCGGTCAAGGCGCGCCGGCGGTTGCTGTGGGTGGCCATCCCGGCATTCGCCGTGGCAGTAGGCGTGATCATCGAGCGATTTATCTATATCGCATCAAATACCTAGATTCACAGGAAACCCTCAGGTTTTGCGGAATGATGTTCGCTGATGAGGACACATCCCGCCATTTCACCTGGGCGATCCATGGCTACACGCATCACTTCGGTCGATGCCCTGCGCGGCTTCTCGCTGCTCGGCATCCTCGTCGTGAACATCGCCTTCTTGGCCTCCGGTTACCGGATGGCCGGGATGGCGGAGCCCGCGTTCACCTCACCGCTCGACTGGGCGGTGCGGTGGACCGTGACCCTGCTCATGGAGAACAAGTTCTACTTATTGTTCTCCTTCCTGTTCGGCTACAGCTTCACGCTGCAGGTCGACTCGGCCGTACGGCGGGGCAAGGCGTTCGTGCCGATGTTCCTGCGCCGCCTGGCCGGGCTGTTCCTGATCGGGCTGGCTCACGCGGTGCTGCTGTTCCCGGGTGACATCCTCACCACCTACGCCGCGGTCGGGCTGGCCCTGCTGCTGCTCCGCAAGATCTCGCCCAAGACCGCGGTCATGCTCGCGATCGCCTTGACCTCCATGCTCGCCCTGGGCTTCGTGCTGCTGGCCGTCCTCGCGATGGTGGGTCTGGACACGGCCGGGACGGTCTCGCACGGGGTGGCGGAGGCGGTGCACTCCGACACGGCGTTGCGCGGCTCGGGCTTCCAGATCATCGGCGAGCACCTGCGCAAGCTCTCCCTCATCGTCGTGCTGCGCGTACTCTTCCAGGGTCCGGCCGTACTGGCCGCCTGCCTGATCGGGCTGGCGGTCGGCAAGCTGGGCGTGCTGCGCGATGTGTCCGCGCACACGGCCACGCTCCGTCGGCTGCAGTGGCTCGGGTTCACCCTCGGGCTGGGCGGCGCGTTCGTCTACACGCTGTCGGCCTGGCACGGCAGCGTGAACAAGTTCCTCGGCGAGGCCGTGGACCTGGTCACGGCTCCCCTGCTCGCCGCCGCCTACGCGGCGACCTTCCTTCGACTGCTCCCGCACCTGCCGCGCATCGGACGAGCGCTGGCGGCGCCGGGCCGGATGGCGCTGTCCAACTATCTGGGGCAGTCGCTCATCTGCTCACTGATCTTCACGGGGTACGGCCTGGCGCTCGTGGACCGCGTCAGCCCACCGGTGGAGGTGGTGATCGCGCTGGTCGTCTTCGTCGGGCAGGTCTTCCTCAGCCATTGGTGGCTGCGTGGGCACCGGTACGGGCCGGTGGAATGGCTGCTGCGCGCCGTGACGTACTGGAGCCGGCCCGACCACCGGGGCGCTCATCAGAAGTCGGCGCGCGCCTGAGGCCCCCGATAGGGCAGCGTCCGGCTGTAGACCAGGTTGGTGGTGGTGCTGCCGAACTGGGCGAGCTCGTCCACGACCCGTTCGAGATGGGCCATGGAGGCCGCGGCCACCTTCAGCAGGTAGCAGTCGTCGCCGGTGGTGCGCAGGCATTCGAGGATCTCGGAGCGCTCACCGAGCAGCCGATGCAGCGGCTCGTGCCGACTGCCTGGATACTTGAGCCGCACCACGGCGAGCACGGCGTAGCCGACCTTCTCCAGATCGACCTCGGCCCGGTAGCCGGTGATGACGCCGGCCGCCTCCAGCCGCTTGACCCGCTCGGTCGTCGCGGAGGAGCTGAGGTTGACCCGCCGTCCCAGCTCGGTGAGCGCGACGCGCCCGTCTCTCTGGAGCTCGGCGATGATCGCCCAGTCCGTCGCGTCAAGGCTCTCGGTCATCGGCCCAAAATACCGGCAATTCCCCGGCCAATCGTCCCGTACGGAGGGAGAACTCCCTTCCTGCCACCATGGCCGATTGGCTAGCCTGCACGGGTGCGAATAGGCGTGAACGTCCCGAACTTCGGACCAGGCACCAACCCCGACGTGCTGCGCGGCTGGGCGCGGACGGTGGAGGGCCTCGGCTACGACCTGCTGATGCTGTCGGACCACGTGGTAGTGACGCCGGACGTGGCCGAGCAGTATCCGGCGCCGTTCTACGAGCCCTTCACCACGCTGGCCTGGCTGGCGGGCATCACCGAGCGGATCAGGCTCGGGACCACGGTGCTGATCATGCCGTACCGGCATCCGCTGCTCGTCGCCCGGATGGCCGCCAACCTCAACGACCTCAGCGGCGGGCGGCTGGTCCTCGGCGTGGGCGTGGGCTGGGCGCGGCAGGAGTTCGAGGCGCTCGGCATGCCGTTCCACCGGCGCGGGGCGCTGACCGACGAATACCTCGACGCGCTGCGCGCCGCCTGGGCGGACGGCGCGGACTACCGCGGCGGGCCGGTGCCGATCTGGATCGGCGGCAACAGCGACGCCGGCCTGCGCCGCGCGGTGCGCCTCGGCGAGACCTGGCATCCGCTGCGCAACACCCTGCCCTGGCTGCGCGAGGCCTTCGGCCGGCTCAAGTCCCTCGCAGACGAGCAGGGCCGCCCGATGCCCGCCCAGGCGCCCCGCATCATCCTCAGGCTCACCACGTCGCCGATCACCGATCCCGAGCGGCGCGCCGGCGAGGGCACGATCGAGCAGATCGTGGACGACCTCGAACAGCTACGCCTCCTCGGCGCGGACACCGTCGTCCTCGACCCCTTCGACGGCGACCCGCAGGAGACGTGCCACCCTGAGGTGGCCTGGCACGCCCTCGCAGCCGTAGCCGCCTCCTGGGACCTCCACACGAACCACCCACGAACGGAGCAGCCATGACACATGACGACGAGCAGTTCCTGCGCCGGGCCATCGGGCTGGCCGCCAAGGCACGGGCGGCGGGCAACCCGCCCTTCGGATCCCTCCTGGTGGCGCCGGACGGCAGCGTGCTCGCCGAGGACGTCAACACCTCCATCAGCGACGCCGACATCACCGCGCACCCTGAGCTGAAGCTGGCCCGCTGGGCGGCCCGTGAGCTCAGCCCCGAGGCCGCGGCGAGCACCGTCATGTACACCAGTTGCCAGCCCTGCGGCATGTGCTCGGCCGCCATCGAGCGGTCGGGGCTCGGGCGGGTGGTGTTCGCGCTGTCCACCGAGCAGCTCAGCGGGCTCAAGCCACCCGTCGAGAACGCCGGGGCGCGACTCGACGGACCGGCGCTGTACGACGAGGCGCGGGGGCCGGTCGAAGGCTATTACACCTAGTCCGACTCCGGCTTTTCTCCACAACATCCGTAAAACTCCGCAAACCGCACTGTCGGCCCGCCAGGATGATCGATGGGACACATCGACACATCAGGAAGGACCGATAGTGAGGTTAAGGTTATTCACCACGGCACTGGCCGGTGCCGCACTGGTGACCCAGCTCACCGGAGTGGCATCAGCCCAGTCGGCCCCGTCGACCGCGATCGACTGGGCGGAATGTGGCACCACGTACAAGGGCGAGTGCGCGACCATCAAGGTGCCGATGGACTACGCCAAGCCCAACGGCGCGACGATCGACCTGGCCATCGGCCGCTTGAAGGCTCTCGACCCGGCCAAGCGGCAGGGCGTGCTGTTCGTGCACCCGGGCGGTCCCGGTGGGTCCGGCCTCAACGCGTACATCATGGGCCGCGGCATCCCCGACGACAGCCCGCTGCGCCAGTACTTCGACATCGTCAGCGTGGACCCCCGCGGCGTCGGCAGCAGCACGCCCATTCTGTGCAGCGAGGACGTGGTCAACGAGACCCCGCTCACCTACCCGGCCAACGAGGCGGAGTATCAGAACTGGCTGGCCTTCAACGCCAAGCTGTCGAAGGACTGCCGCGAGCGCACGGGCCCGCTGTTCGACCACGTCGGCACCACCAACGTGGTGCGCGACGTGGACTCGATCCGCGCGGCGCTCGGCGAGCGCCAGATCAGCTTCTTCGCGATCTCCTACGGCACGCAGGTCGGCCAGCAGTACGCCGAGATGTTCCCGAAGAACCTGCGCGCGATGGCCATCGACTCCAACATGGACCACAGCATCACCTCGGCCTACCAGTACATGAAGACCGCCACCGAGGACCTCGAAGGCTCCTACCTGGCGTTCGCGAAGTGGTGCGGCGAGACGGCGGCCTGCGCGCTGCACGGCCAGGACGCCACGGCGGTCCTGGACGGCCTGCTGGCCAAGGCCAGGGCCGGCACCCTGAAGGACCCGGAGACCGGCGCCGTGATCTCGGACGAGGAGCTCCGGATCGAGGTGTTCAATCCGATGTACAAGCCGTCGACGGGCTTCTTCCCGCTGGCCGAGCGGCTGAAGGCGCTGGCGGCCGGCCAGGCGGACCAGCAGGTCGCGGACAAGCCGGTGGCATCGGACTCGGCGGAGGCGAAGTCGACGGCCAGGGCCGCGGCCGAGGCTTCGACGTCGACCGCCGAGGGCGTCAACAACGCCTACCCGGTCATCTGGTGCTCCGACTGGAAGTGGAACGTCAGCGGCTTCGCCGAGCTCGACGCCTACAAGCGCCGCCTCAAGGCCATCGCCCCGCACACGGAGCTCTCCCCGTTCTGGAGCGACGTCATGAGCTGCCTCAACTGGCAGGGCAAGACGTCCAACCCGCAGCATCGCCTCAAGATCAGCGGCACTCCGCCGATCCTGGTCATCAAGGCGAAGGATGACGTGGCCACCCCGGCGGCCTGGAACTACGCCGCCGCACGGCAGATCCCGCGCTCGGTCGTACTGGAGTACGACGGCGTCGGCCACGGCCAGTTCCGCAACAGCACCTGTGCGCGCGACTACATCGAGAAGTACCTGATCAACCGCACCATGCCCGCGCCGGGAACGCACTGCGCCACGCAGTTCCCGACGGAACCGCCCGCGACGACGCTGTCTCCGCAGGACTCCCCACGGTCCATCACGGGCCGCCCGGTCCACTGACGGCGAGCTGACCGGTGGTGTGCCCCCTGACGTGTCAGGGGGCACACCCCTTCGGCGGTTCTAGCCGGGTCCCCTGAGGTAGCCGGGCGTGAACTCGACCGGCAGGGTGGTCAGGGCGCGCAGCCGGAAGGACGGCCGCCAGACGAGCTGGTCGGCGGGCACCGACAGCCCCATGTCCGGAAGCCGGTCCAGCAGCACCTCGACGGCCGTGTAGGCGATGACCTCGGCGAGCTCCGGCGCCGGGTGCGGGCAGCCGTGCTCGCCGTGGCCGAAGGACATGTGCGCGTGGTTGCCGGCGGAGCCGCCGTAGGAGTCGGGCCGCACCTGCGGGTCGGCGTTCGCGGCGGCGAGACCGATGATGAGCGCGTCACCGGCCCGGATGCGCTGCCCGCCCAGCTGCGTGTCGTGCGCCGCCCAGCGGCCCAGGCTGTTCTGGGCGGGCGAGTCCTCCCACATGACCTCGTTCAGTGCCTGGCTGGCACTGCGGCGGCCGCCCGACAGGGTCACGGCGAACCGTTCGTCGGTCAGCATCAACCGCAGGGTGTTGCCGATCCAGTTGGCGGTCGGCTCCTGGCCCCCGCTCAACAGCACGACCAGGTCCTGGACGATCTCCTCATCACTGAGCCCCGCGGGATGGGCCAGCAGGCGTGAGGGCAGGTCCGGGCCGGGGCGCTCGCGTTTGGCGGCGATCAGCCGCTGCATCGCGTTCTGGACTCGCCCGTACGCCTCCGCGCTTTCCGGGCCGACGTTCAGCACCATGGTCACGTCGGCCACGATGCGGGGCGTCTCCGCCTCCGGCAACCCGAACATCGTGACCATGGACAGCAGCGGCATCGGCTGAGAGTACTGCGCGATCAGGTCGGCCCGGCCGTGACCGGTGAATGCGTCGATCAGGCTGTCGGCGACCTTCTCGCACTGCGATCTCAGCTCGAACTGGTCGACGGAGGCGAGGGCGTCGCTGAGGGCGCCGGCCCGCCGCTGATGCTCGGCGCCTTCGGTGAACAGAATGGACGGCTGGTAGCCGACGAACGCCATCAGCGGCCAGTCCGGCGGGATGCGATCCCAGGCGTTCCACCGGCGGGAGTCGCGGCCGAAGAGCTGCGGATTGCTCAGGACGTAGCGCAGCTCGCGGTAGCCGACCACCAGCCAGGCGGGGATATCGCCCTCCATCAGGACCGGGACGACGGGCCCGTGCAGCTTGCGCATGTCCCGGTACAGCTGCTCCGGATCCTCCTGGAACTGGGGCCCGTACATCCGGATGGGCTCGGGTGTGTAGTGAGTATCGGTCATCGGGTAACCCCCCGGGCGGAGGACATCGCGTGGAGGTGGTTGACGAGGGCGATCAGCACGGCCTTGCTCGAGTCACGTTGACGGGCGTCACAGTCGATCAGCGGAACCTCTTCGGACAGGTCCAGCGCCTCCCGGATCTTCTCCAAGGGATGCGTCGGCTCGTCGAAGTTGTTGCGCGCGACGATGAACGGCATTCCGTGGTGTTCGAGCCGGTCGATGGCGTACCACGAGTCGGCCAGGCGGCGGGCGTCCACCAGGACGACCGCTCCCAGCGTCCCGGAGAACAGCCGGTCCCACAGGAACCAGAACCGGTCCTGGCCGGGCGCCCCGAACAGGTAGAGCACCATCTGCTCGTTCAGGCTGATGCGGCCGAAGTCGAAGGCCACCGTGGTCGTGGTCTTGGTCTGTACGCCGCTCGCGTCGTCGATCCCCATTCCTGCCTGGGTCATCGTCTCTTCGGTGCTCAGCGGCCGGATCTCGCTGACCGAGCGGACCATGGTCGTCTTGCCCACGCCGAACCCGCCGACGACCACGATCTTGAGACCGGTGGTCATCGTGCTCCGTAGCGGTGTACGGCCGGGTGGGTCAGAGGTTCTGAAGTCCAACAAGCACCTGCTCCAGGATTTCGGGATCGGGCAGTTGCGCCTTGGCGGGAGCCTTGGGCGGATGGCGGGCGGTGATGCGTCCGGTGTCCAGCAGGTCGCACAGCAGGATCCGTACGACGCTGACGGGCAGTCTCAGCTCCGAGGAGATCTCCACGACCGCCATCGGCTGGCGGCACATCTGGAGGATCTTGACGTGCTCGGACTGCATGCCGGGGGTCGGATCGCATTCGCTCACGATCAGCGTGACCACGTCCATGGCACTCTCGTCCGCGCGACTGCGCCCCCCGGTGACCGTGTACAGCCGGTCCGGGTTCTCGCTGGCCACTCGCCGCGAGATCATAGCGAGCGGCTGCTCTGCTGAGGTTCGCGCGGCGGAGCGGTCAGATACTCCCCGATCTGCTCGACCAGTTCGTTCATGTTGTGGCCGATGATGCCGGGGTCGGCGTCGTCGCTCGCCACGACGGCGAGATGGGCGCCTTCTCCCGCTTCCACGATGAACAGCAGCCCGCCGTGGAACTCCGTCATGGACTGCCGCAGCCCGCCGGAACCGTCGCCGAACTCCATCGACGCCCCGTGGGCCAGGCTCTGGATGCCCGAGGCGATGGCGGCCAGTTGATCGGCCCGGTCCACCGACAGCCCGTGAGTGTGGGAGAGCTTGAGGCCGTCCTTCGACAGCACCAAGACGTGCCGGGTCTGCGGTGTCCTCTCCAGGAGGTTCTCCAGCAGCCAGGCGAGGTCGCGGTCTGAGGTTCTCATCGAGAGTCTGGGACGGTCATCCGGCGTCGCCGGACGAGCAGCCCTCCCTCCAATCTGTAAGTTGGTCACCGGGTGTCGTCTTTCGGGCCTTCTGCTGCCGGGCCCTCTGCTTGCGGGTGTTCCACTTCCTGGCCCGCCGCACCGGCGCCGGCGCCGGTCCCACGGCTGGCCTGGCGGAAAGCGCTGAATCTCGCTCCGGCCTCGGAGAGGGACGGCCTGGGCCGCGCCGGAGCCTGCTCGGGCACGGGGGCCGCGGACGTCGCCGCCGCGAGCGTCTGACCGCGCCGTCGCCTGGGCAGCTCGCCATCCGCGACGGGGTCGGCCTTCGCGGGGTCGGCCTGCGCGGGGACGGGGGCCGAGGCGGCTCGGCGGGCGGCCGGGACGCTCGGCTTACGCGGGGCCTCCACCTGGGGAGCCGGCGCGGGCTGGGTGACCAGTTTCTGCGGGATCATGACCACCACTCCGGTGCCCCCGCGTGAGGACGGCCTGAAGGAGACGGTCAGACCGTGCTTGCGAGCCAGGCAGCCCACGACCGCCAGGCCCAGTCGCGTACCGGACAGCGTCGTCAGGTCCAGGGGCTCGGACGAGACGGCCTGCCGGGCGCGGTTCAGCGCCACGGCGCTCATGACCAGACCGCAGTCCTCGATGGTGATCACGATGCCCGTGCTCACCTCTTCGACGTACACGTGCACCTCCTCGGACGGAGGCGAGAAGCTGGTGGCGTTGTCCATCAGCTCTGCGAGGGCGTGCATGACGCCCTCTGCGGCGTGCCCAGCGATCGCGACGGTGCTGGCCGAGTGCACCCGAACCCGCTGGTAGGCGCTGATCCGGCCCACCGCGCCGCGCATGATGCTCTCCATCACGATCGGCTTGGTCCAGCGCCGCCCGGAACGCGAACCGGTCAGCACGGCGATGCTGTCGGCCAGCCGGCCCGCCTGGGCGGTGCTGTGGTCCAGCCTCAGCAGGTCCCCGAGGACCTTCTCGTCATGCCGGTCCTCCATCTCCCGCAGATCGGCCAGCATGCTGGTCGCCAGTGCCTGCACCCGGCCGGCGGCGTTGGCGCAGGCCGACATCGCGGCCGCGCGCATCCGGTCTCCTCTGCCGACCTCCTGCGCCAGCGTCCACAGGATGCGCTGCTGAGCCAGGTCGGCGGGCCTGGGCACCTCGGCGAGCGCGGTGTCGACCGATGCCCCGTCACGCAACCTCTTCACCAGCGCGGGCAGGGTGTGGTCGGCCAGTTGGGCGAGGTCCGCCTCCCTCATGGCGAGCCGGTCACGCAGCAGGCTCGCCTGCTGCCGGCCGTACAAGCCATAGGTGATGGCGGCGCACAGCAGCAGGGCGGCTATGCCCAGGCACCAGGCCACGAGCGTCCGCCCCTCGACCGGCGCCTCGGCCACGGCCCATACGCACGCGACGCCGGCCACGACGGCGACGCCAAGCGGTACGAGCAGGGCCCGACGGTGAACAGGTATGTGAGTTGCTGACATCAAGTCCTCGTCGGAGGTCAGAAACATACGGCCTGGAAGTCTTGATCGGATTGTAGTGGAATCTTCGCTTTGCGTGGGCACTTGGTCACCAATTGCGGCCATTGTCGCCCGCCCTGCTCAATAGTCGAGCTCCTTGAGCATGGGCGCCGGATCTGACAACAGATCTTGCTGGGTGTGGAGTATGCCGGATCAGTAGGCTCTCGGCTACTGAGTGGCGGTGGCGAAAGGCCCCCTTCGACGTCGGCGGCGTTGTTGATCATGGCACAGTTGGCCGAGGCGGGGGTGGCGTTCACATGACAGGGCCTGGGCGGTTTCCCGCCCAGGCCGGTGAATTGTCAGGTCAGTACGCGCCATGCACCCCGAGGTCACTTCGTTTCGGCCGGAGCCGGATCCGATCCGAACGTCGTACCGGTTCCAGGTCGATCCGGCGCACCCCTTCCGGAACATGCCGCAGGTCATGGGTGATGAGCAGCGTCGTCCGCCCCTCCATCAACCGGCGCAACGGCACCATCACCCGCTCGGCCGTGACCACGTCCAGCCCGGTCATCGGCTCGTCCAGCACCAGCACCGGCGTGTCACGCAGGATCGCGCGGGCGATGGCGAGGCGCTGGCGCTGGCCGCCGGACATGAGGCGGCCCCGCTGACCGATGGGCGTGTCGTACTTCTGGGGCAATGTCTGGATGAAATCGTGTACGTCGGCCAGCTCGGCCGCCAGAATCACGGCGGCGTCGTCGGCGCCCGGAGAGCCGTAGGCGATGTTGTCGCGCACCGTACCGGAGAACAAGAGGTTCTCCTGGTGCAGGAGCGTGATGGTGTCGCGCAGCGACGATCGGGTCAGGTCGCGCAGGTCCACCCCGTCCAGGAGGATGCGGCCGGTGTTCGGGTCGTAGAAACGCAGGAGCAGCTTGGCGAGCGTGGACTTGCCCGCACCGCTGGCGCCGGTGCAGACGACGAGTTCCCCCGGTTCGATCACGAACGACAGCTCGCGCAGTGTCGCCCTGATCCGCTTGGGGTACGTGAAGCCGACTCGCGAGAATTCGATCCGCCCCTTGCTGCGTCCCACCACCGGTACGGCGGTGGGACGGTCGACGACGGTCGGACTTACGGAGAGGATCTCCATGACGCGGTCCGAACCGGCGGCGGCCTCCGAGACGGTAAGGGCGAGCTGGCCCAGACCCTGGACGGCGGGGTACAGATAGGCGAGGTAGGCGGCGAAGGCGAGCAGGCCACCGAGCGTGAGGCGGCCTTGGGTGATCTCCCAGGCGCCGAAGCCCAGGATGACGATCAGGCAGATGGTCTCCAGCACCTGTACGGCGGGGCCGTAGAGGCCGGAGAGCCACGCCTGGGACAGGTTCGCGCGTAGCCAGGTGCGACCTTCGCGGTGCAGGTGCCTGGCCTCGGTCTGCTCCTGGTTGTAGGCCTGGACGAGTGACTGGTTGGACAGGCTCTCCTCGATGACGCTGTTCATGGTGCCGTTGCTGGTCCGCTCGCGAGCCGCCGCGTTCCTGAACCGGGACGCGAAGACCTTGGAGACCACCAGGAACGCCGGGATCAGCGCGAACGTGACCAGCGCCAGGTCCCATCTGATGATGAACGCCGCGCCGGCGAAGAAGATCACGCTGGCCACGGTGGTGAACATCTTGACCAGGCCGGAGCCGACGAGCTCCTCGATGGCCTCGATGTCGTCGGTGAGCCGGGCCATCAGGTCGCCCGTGCGGCGGTTCTCGAAAAAGTCGGGTGTGAGGGTCTGGACGTGGCCGAAGACCCGGTCGCGGAGCTTGAGGAGGAAGCGTTCCGCGCCCGCGGCGGTGATGTACGCGCCGGCGAAGGAGACGAGACCGGCCAGAACCGCCAGGCCGAGCCAGGCGGCCGCGGGGGCCCAGAAGGCGCCCAGGTCCCGTTCGCTGAGGACCTTGTCGGTGATGTAGCCGAACAGGGCGATCGCGGCGACCTCACACAGAGCGGCCAGGATCGCAAACACGACCCCGGCCGCGAACAGCGCCCTGACGCCACGGGTGTCCGGCCAGAAGGCCCGGAAGGTGTTCCGGATGGACACCGTCGGCGCCAGGGGCTGAGCGGAGAGTGAGAGCCGCTGGGTAACCCGACGGCTCTCTGGTGGCACCTCCGCTACCACCACCACCGCCTGCGCCAGCCGCCACCGCAGCCGCCGCCGCATCCACCCCACCAGCGACGTCGACCACAACCTCCACCGCGACGGCCCCATCCCCACCAGTCGCTACGGTGAGCCGGGAAGAGCTTACCGAGAGTCATGATTCCCCCCTGTGCCAGTAGCACTATTTCGGCTTTCAAAATAGGACGCTAGCACCCAAATGGTGAAAAATCAGGGCTTGTGGGCGTTCTTTGATCTGATTTGACCGGTGCTCATGGAAAAGATCTGCGCATGTGTGATATGTAAATCAGCGATAAAGCGCTCGCAGTCCGCCCCATACCAGAACCCCGCTGGGGCCTGGGCAAACCCAAGCCGACGCCTCGATCACCACAGAAGTGGAAAAGCGGTTTGACGTTTCTCTGTCCGCCGCAAGTCGCCCCAGGCAATGGAATTCCGGGGGACGGCAATGATTGTTCCGAAGAATGGTGAGAGAAGGGCTCCGGCCGACCGTCCGAGCAGACGAACGGAGCCCTTGACCGAGGGTCAGGCCCCGCGTCCCGCCCACTGGATCTCGTACGGTTTCAAGGTCACCCGCTTGCCGTCCACGGTGGCGGTGACGCTCGTGTCGGCCGTGTTGACCATGACCATCTGCCGCTCCTGCCCCAGCGTCTTGATGCGCTGGTCGGAGGTGGTGACGGCATCCAGTTTCACCCCGGCGGGGAACCATTTCGCGAACCCGCTCAGCAGCCCCGCCATCGGCAGCTCCTGGCCCGTGCCGGACGACCAAAGGCAGCCGGGGCACTCCGTCCCGTCCTTCTGCTCCGGGTTCCAGTAGAGCGCCGTCGTCACGCCGCTCCTGGCGAACTCCATCAGCGTCGTGGCCTGTACGGCGGTGCGCTTGTCCTCGCTCCAGCCGGAGTTGGTGGGCTCGACGTACCACTCGGCCCACCACACCGGCATGTCGTTGCTCTTCTGCCTGAGCCAGGCGGTGACCGCGCTGAACTTGGCCTGGGCCGCGAAGTCGTCCGGGACGTTGGCCTTGTCGTTGGTCATCGAGGCGCCGTCGACCACGATGAAGTCGGCGCCCTTCTTGTGCTCGATCCAGTACTCGATCGCGTCGAGCGCGCGCTGGTCGACCGTGCCCCAGGGGCCGCTGAGCTCCGAGGGGCCGCTGCCGGAGTTGGTCTCGACCGGGATGTACGGGCCGCCGACCTGGATGTCGCCGTTCACCTTCTTCAGCGCCGCGTAGACCTTGTTGTAGAGCTCGGTATAGCCCTCGGCGTCCCAGCGGTTCGTGGACGGGTTCCAGAAGCCCTTGAACTCGTTCCACACCATGAAGTACTTCACCGTCGGATACTGCCTGGCGATCCGCACGGCGAGCTTGGCGTAATCGTCGAAATGCTCGCGCTTGGGGGCGACGGTGTGGTTCTTGGACCAGTCCGTACGCCCGGCCTGACCGCCCTTCATCCAGTCGGGCGCGCAGCACAGCGTGATGACCGGGACGGCCCGCGAGGAGGCCATGAGCTTCAGCCGCCGGTCGAGGTCCCGTAAGTTGTACTGGTCCGGGCTCGGCTCCGGGTTGCCCACGCCCCAGCCCATGATGTGCTGATTCTGCACCATGGGGACGCGGCCGAGGATGTTCTTGGCCTGCTCGGTGATCTCGCGGGGCACGTTGTCGGCGCTGTACTGGGTGTGGGTGACGCCCCAGCGCGGCCAGTCGTCCAGGGCCGGCGGCTGCTCCAGTGTGGGCGGCGGCTCACTCGGCTGGGTCTGGGCGATCTCGCCGCCCTTGTACTCGTCGCGGGGGCCGCTCCGCGTGCCCGCGTACACCATGATCGCCGCGACGAGCGCGACCGCGAGGATCCCGACGCCCAGCGCGATCGGCCATGGCGGCCGTCTGCGTGCGTGTTTGCCATCGGTGGGAATCACGGTGCCTCCACCCTCGCGCGTAGACAAGGGCCGGGACGCCTCTCCCAGCCCTTCCCACGGTATATATCAGTACTTGCAAGGGACTTGCGGTCGATCAAGGGGCTGGCGGGCGCTGCCCTCCAGCCGGTCCGGGGACTCCCGCATAACGGTACGGCACTGGCTGCCTCCCCGGTTGCACGATGAGGAGCGTGCCCGGTTCGTCGGCGTAGAAGGCGCTTTCGACGGCCGCGGCGACATCGGCGGCGCTCAGCAACGGGAACCCCGCATTGACGAACATCTCGCGCGCTCCCGCCACCAGCGGCGTGTCCGTGAACCCCGGGCAGACCGCGCCGATCCGGATCCGCTCCTTGGCCAGCGGCGCGGCCAGCGCCCTGACGAGCCCCACCACGGCGTGCTTGGTCATCGTGTACACGGGGTCACCGGCGAAGCCGACGAGCCCGGCCAGCGACGAGGTGACCACGATCGCGCCACCGCCCGAGCGCTTGAGCGACGGCAGGCAGGCGGCGACGCCGAAGACCACGCCGTCCACGTTCACCCCGACGACCCGGCGATAGCGCTCGACGTCGAACGCCGCGAGATCCACCCCGCCCGAGATCCCCGCGTTGAGGTGCACCAGGTCGAGCCGGCCGTAGGTCTCCTCGGCGAGCGCGACGGCCTGCCGCGAAGCCTCCTCGGTGCCGACGTCACCGGCCAGCCAGACGCCGCCGACCTCCTTCGCCAGGCGCTCGGCCCCTTCGGCGTCGAGGTCGAGGAGGACGCACTTGGCCCCGCCCGCCGACAGCCGCCGTGCCACCGCGGCGCCGATGCCGCTCGCCGCTCCGGTGATCAGTGCCACAGTGCTCATGTGCGCTCCTCATGGGCTCATGCTCGGGCGGTTCACGGGTCGGGCGGTTCAGGGGTTCACGGGCTGGTCCAGCATGCGGTGCGCGCGGGCGATGAGCGCGGGTACGGCGGAGCCGATGTTCTCGAAGCCCTCACCCACGGTCTTACCCTGCCGGAAACGGGCGTGGATACCTTCCACGATGACCGCGAGCTTGAAGTTCCCGAACGCCACGTAGAACGGAAGATCCGAGATGTCGCGGCCGGAGACCTTCGTGTAGTGGGCGGCGAACTCGGCGGCGTTGAGGAACCCGGGGGCGAGCGTCACATCTCCGGCCACCGGGATCCCCGCCCGCTCCTCGTCACCGGAGTCCTGCCAATAGGTGAGCGTGAGCCCCAGGTCGGCCAGCGGGTCGCCGAGGGTGGACATCTCCCAGTCGACCACGGCCAGGATCTCGGGCGGACCGGGCGCCAGCCGTACGAGCGTGTTGTCGAGGCGGTAGTCACCGTGCACGAGTGTGCTGGCCGAGTGGGCCGGCATGCACGCACGCAGCCGCGTGACCAGGCGGTCGTACTCCGGCAGGTCGGCCGTCTTCGAACGGTCCCACTGCTGGCACCACCGGCCGAGCTGCCTGGCCAGGTAGCCGTCGGGGCGGCCGAAGTCGCCGAGCCCGACCTGCTGGTAGTCGACGGCGTGGATGGCGGCCAGCACCTCGGCGAGCCGCTCCGCCAGCCGCCGCGTCTCGGCGGGCGCGGGCTCGCCGAGCTGCTCACGGGTCCTGGCGGCCAGGCCGTTCACGTACCCCATCAGGTAGAACGGCGCTCCGATGACCTCCTCGTCGGCGCAGAACGCGACCGGCTCCGGCACCGGGACCGGCGTCGCGGCGAGCGCGGAGATGACCCGCCACTCGCGCCGCATGTCGTGCGCGGTGGGCAGCACGTGACCGAGGGGCGGGCGGCGCAGCACCACCCGGCGTTCGCGGGTCTCGATGAGGTACGTGAGGTTCGACCTGCCGCCGGAGATCAGGGAGACGGACAGGGGTTCGCCCGCGTCGGGCACGTTCGCGCCCATCCAGCCGAACAGCCGGGGCCGGTCAATCCCAGGTACGGTCATGCACACACATTAGAACGTCACTCTGTCCTGAACGCTAGCTGAGAGTTGTGTAACGTTCCGGAGCTGCGGAGACGACCATCATGCGAGACCATTTACCCTGGGTGTACACAGCTACCTCCAAACTAACTGAAGGTATGCCGAACGTAGGAGCCCATGCGCGTCACACTTGCTCACCCTCGCGAGCTGGGAGCACCTGAGCTGAGCCGATGGCGGGCTCTCCAGGAGGGGCACGCGGCCTTCGACAATCCGTTCCTGTCTCCCGAGTTCACCATCACAGTCGGTGAGCTGCGCGACATGGTCCGTGTCGCCGTGCTCTACGACGGGCCCGACATCGTGGGGTTCTTCCCCTTCGAGCGCCATCCGATGGGCATCGGCAAGCCGGTGGCCGCCGGGCTCACCGACGCGCAGGGCCTGGTCCACGCCAAGGACCTGGAGATCGACCCACGCCGATTGATCAAGCAGTGCGGGCTGTCGGTCTACGAGTTCGACCACCTGGTCGCGGGCCAGCCGCTGATCGCCGGGCGGCACGAGCGCCACCCGTCGCCGATCATCGACCTGCGTGAGGGGCACGGCCCCTACACCGAGTTCCTGCGCCTGCACTCCGGCAAGACGTACAAGACGACCCTGGCCAAGTCGCGCAAGCTCCAGCGCGACGTCGGGCCGATCCGCCACGACTACGCGACCACCGACCCGGCGCCGCTGCACACGCTGCTCGGCTGGAAGACCGACCAATACCGGCGCACGGGGCGCACAGACCGGTTCGCGCAACAGTGGATTGTCGAGCTGGTCGAGCGGCTGCTGGCCACGCAGACCGAGGGCTTCGCCGGGGTGCTCGACATGATCTACGTGAACGACCTGCCGATGGCCGGGCATTTCGGGCTCCGCACGCGCACCACGCTCGCGGGCTGGTTCCCGGCCTACGACACCCACTACGCCAAATACTCCCCCGGCCTCATCCATCACCTGGCGATGGCCGAGCAGGCCGCCGGTTCCGGCATCCAGGTGATCGACATGGGCCGGGGCGAGAAGGAGTACAAAGAGAAGCTCAAGAACGGCGAGTTCCAGGTGGCCGAGGGGCGGGTCGCCACGGTCGGCGTCGCCTCGGCCGTCCACTGGCTGCTGCGGGTGCCCGTGCGCAAGACGCGGGCCACCGTGCTGGCCAACCCGCTGCTGCACAGGACGGCCGACCGGGCGCTGAAGACGTTCGGGCGACTGCGCACGGCCCTCCAGTCGTGAAGGGGATCGCTGAGCGCACAGGCCGTCACTGCCTGCTGCTCCCCTCGAACCGCCTCGGCCTCTACCTCGCGCTGCGTCACTGGTGCACGCCGGGCCAGCGGCTGCTCATGTCGCCGATCTCCGCCGACGAGATCCTCTTCCTGGTGCTGGCGGCGGGCCTGCGCCCGGTGATCGCGCCGCTGTCGCGCCGTGACGGCAACATCGACGCCACCCGCGTCAACCTCGGCCAGGTGGACGCCGTCCTGACCACCAACCTGTACGGCCTGCCGGACACCGTGTCCGCCTTCACGGGAAAAATCCTGATCGAGGATGTCGCCCACGCCATGGAGACCAGCGTGGCCGGCCGCCCCCTCGGCACGTTCGGCCAGGCCGGAGTCTTCAGCCTGTCCAAGCACCCGGGCGCGGGCTCGGGCGGGGTTCTCGCGGTGGAGAGCCTGGCGGACCTGCGCGCGCTCGAACGGGCCCGCGACGCGCTGCTGGAGCCGGGCGCCTTCCGCGCCGAACTGCTGGCGGTGGCCAGCTCGATGGCCCGCCAGGCCGCCCTCCGGCTCGACCTGGTCCGGCCCGCGCTCCGGCTCTCGCGCCTGCTGGGCATGGAGGAGTCGCGGGAGGGCTACCGCATCCCGCTGCGGCCCGACGAGCTCGCGGCGGCCATGAAGCAGGTGCCGTCGCTGCCGCCGTTCGATCCGTGGGTACGCGCCGATCTACACGACTACCGCGCCCGGAGAGGGGCGCTCGCCCGCTGGTACCAGTCGAGGCGGCTGGCCAAGGTGCCCGGGGAGCGGGCCCGCCGGTTGGCGGGGGTGCGCTCGCTGGCGGAGCTGCCGTCGGTGGCGGCGGGCGTACGGGATCAGGTCGACCAGCCGTTGTTCCGGGTGCCGCTGCTGGTGCGCGACCGGGATGCGGCGATCGCCACACTGGAGCGGCGCGGGGTGGTGACGGGCTACCTCTACGACCCGCCGTACGACGACTACGCGCCCGCCTTCACCGACCCTTCCCCCGATCCGGCCCCGGCCCGCTGGTGGGCCCGCCACGCCCTGCCCGTCGACCCGGTCTACGCCGCCCGCTCCCTGCCGATCCTGCGCAAGCTCGAGCCCGCCTGAGACGACTACGCGCCGGTGGCCGAGCGGATCAGCTCGGCCACCGTCCGGCAGCCGCGCCTGACCTCGGCCAGTGTGGCCGAGCCGTACCCGATCACCAGGCCGTGCAGGCGCTCGGTGCCGTAGTGGTGGCGGGCGGTGGAGTCGAGCAGCACGCCTTGCTCCCGCGCGGCCGCGACCAGCCCGGAGACCGTTTCGAGCGGCAGCTCCGCCACCAGGTGCAGGCCGGCCGTGTCGCCGCGCAGGCGGCACACCGGGCCCAGGATCTCGACGATCGCGCCGCGCCTGCGGGCGTACTCCAGGCGCATCCTGCGCAGGTGGCGGTCGAGATCGCCGCGCTCCAGGAGGGTCGCGACGGCCTGCTGGACCGGGCCGCTGGTGCGGTCGGACATCGAGACACGGATGGCGGCGATCCGATCGAGCAGCTCGGGCGAGCCCACCAGCCAGCCGACGCCGATGTCGGGGGCGAGCGTCTTCGAGAGCGTGCCGAGCAGGACGACGCGCGACGGGTCGAGGCCGTAGAGGGCGGGCAGCGGCGCGACGTCGTAGCGGAACTCGGCGTCGTAGTCGTCCTCCACGATGATCGCGCCGGTGCTCCTGGCCCAGGCGAGCAGCCGTTCCCTGCGCGGGATCGGCAGGCGCCCGCCGAGCGGGTACTGGTGGGCGGGCGTGGTGTAGAGGACGCGGAGGTCGTCGGGGAGCGCCTCGACGATCACGCCCTCCTCGTCGACGGGGCACGGCACGACCTTCGCGCCCCTGGCCCCGAACACCGTACGCGCCACGTGATAGCCGGGATCCTCGACGCCCGCCCGGCCGCCCTCACTCAGCAGCGCGAGCGCGCACAGGTCGAGGCCGTTGCCGGTGCCCCTGGTGACCAGGACGTTCTCGGGGCCGACCGTCACGGCCCTGGCCCGCCGCAGGTGGTCGGCGAGCAGTTCGCGCAGGTACGGCAGGCCGTACGGGTCCGGGTGGTCGCCAGGAGGCAGGTCGGCGGCCCTGCGCCAGGCCCGCTTCCAGGCCGCGTGGTCGTAGTCGCGCACCCAGGGAGTGCCGGGGGTCAGGTCGATCGCCCGCTCGGCCGATGGACGCGGCGGCGGCTCGGGCGCGGCCGGCGGCTCGACGGCCAGGTGTGACGTCTCCAGCGCGGCCACGAACGTGCCGGAGCCGTGCCGCCCCTCCAGCCACCCCTCCGCGTACAGCTGCTGGTACGCCTCCGTGACCACGGTCCTGCTCACGCCGAGCTGCTCCGCGAGCCCGCGCGAGGACGGCAGGCGCTCCCCCGGCGCGAGCGTCCCGGCGAGCATGGCTTGGCGCAGCCAGCCGGTGAGCTGTGCCGAGAGCGGGACACCCGACCCCCTGGCCAGGGATACGGGCAGGTCGACGAGGGTGCGCACGAAAGTGGTCTCCGGGAAGTGGACATTAGTGGCCCTACAGGCTATGTCCACTTTCTCATTACCGTGGCCTCATGCTCTCCACCACACCCCGCACCACGCTCGGCCGCTCGAAGGACCGGGGCAGCAGCGACAGGAACGACCTGTACGAGGTGCTCGACGCCGGGCTGATCTGCCACCTGGGTGTGGTGGTCGACGGCCACCCCATGGTGCTGCCCACCGGATACGGGCGCCTGGGCGAGACCCTCTACCTGCACGGCTCCACCGGGGCTCGGTCGCTGCGCGCGAGCGAGGGCACGGACGTGTGCGTCACCGTCACCCACCTTGACGGCATCGTGCTGGCCCGGTCGATCTTTCATCACTCCGTCAACTACCGCTCCGCGATCATCTACGGCCGCGCCCGGCTGCTGACGGACCCGGAAGAGCGGCTGGCCGGGCTCCGCGCCGTGTCCGAGCAGCTCGCGCCCGGCCAGTGGGACTACGTCAGGGAGCCGTCGCCCAAGGAACTGGCCGCGACGGCCGTGCTGGCCCTGTCGCTCGAAGAGGCGTCGGTGAAGATGCGGCGCGGCGGTCCCCTGGACGAGGAGGAGGACTATGAGCTGCCCATCTGGGCCGGAGTTCTGCCGCTCGTGACGTCCTGGGGAGAGCCTCTGCCGGACACGGCACTCCCAGAAGGTATCGATGTACCTGTTCACATCCGCGGCCGGAGGTAGTTCCATAAATCAGGAACCACCTGGCAAACTTCTCTCCTTGATCACACGTCTCATCAGGTGGGCCCAACTCCTGATGGGGGATGGCGATGGAGTGGAACGCTCCTGGTTATACGGAGATCAAGCAGCTCGGGGCGGGCGGCAGCGGCCGAGTCGTGCTCGCGGTGCACGATGAGACCGGCGTCAAGGTCGCGATCAAATACCTCTCGCAGCGGTTACTCGGCGACCCTGTGGCCCTGGCCAGGTTCCAGTCGGAGGCGCGGCTGCTGACCACGCTGCGCGACCAGAACATCGCCACGCTGTGGGAGTACATCCAGGACGGCTACGGCGCGGCCATCGTGATGGAGCTGGTCAACGGCGTGTCCTTGCGGGCGCTGCTGCGCGAGCACGGGACGACGGGGCCGGAGGCGGCCCTGGCCGTGCTCAAGGGCTCGCTGCTCGGCCTGGCCCGAGCCCACTCGCACGGACTGGTGCACAAGGACTACAAGCCCGAGAACGTGATCGTCCGCGACGACGGGGCCAGCAAGCTGGTCGACTTCGGCATCGCGGTACAGCAGGGGACCGCCTCGCGGGCCGAGGGCACGCCCCCGTACATGGCGCCCGAGCTGTGGGAGAACATGCCCGCCTCGCCCGCCACCGACGTGTACGCGGCGACGGCGGTGTTCTTCGAGTGCCTGACCGGGCACCGGCCGTACCGGTCGACCGAGCCGAGCGTGCTCGGCTACCAGCACATGCACGCGCCGATCCCGGTCCACGACGCGCCCGAGCCGGTGCGCGAGCTGATCACCCGCGGAATGGCCAAGGACCCGGCAGCGCGGCCCGTCAGCGCCGCCGCGTTCGTCATCGAGCTGGAGGCGGCGGCGCGGGCCGCGTACGGCGAGGACTGGGAGGAGCGCGGCAGGCGTCGGCTGGCCGGGCTGGTGGCCCTGCTCGCCCTGCTCCTGCCCGTGCCCCAGACGCCTCCCGCCGAGGTCACGACCTCGCTGGCGCAGACCGTCTTCCGTACGACGCTGCGTACGGCCAAGCACAACGCGGCCCGGCTGGCCATGGGCGTGGGAGTGGTCGCGGTCGCGACCATCGCCGTGATCGTCGTGCTGTCGAGCCGCGACCAGGCCGTGGAAGTGGCGCTGGCGAGGCCCTCGCAGTCGCAGGGAGCGGCCGAGGAGGGCTCACCGCCGGCCACGCCGGTCACGTTGAGCCAGCCGCCCGAGGAGTCCCCGGTCGGCCTCCCCCGCGACCAGCCGACGGCTCTGGCCGTAGTGTCTCCCAGCCCCAAGCCGAACACCGCCGAGCCCGTGGTGGCCACATCGCCACCGACCACCAAGCCCGCGCCCACTCCCAAGGTCACTGTCACCAAGCCTGTTAAACCCACACCCACAGTCACCAAACCCGGCAAGCCTACGCCCACGCCTGGTAAGCCCACGCCGACCAAGACGCCTAAGCCGCCCAAGACCATCACGCCGACGCCGGTCGTCACCGTGACCACGCCGACTGTGACGCCGACGCCGGTTCCGGTGACCTCGGTCGCGGGGCTCACGCTCGGCGGGCTGACGATCAACGACGACAACGTGGCCGGCTCCTCTCTGTCCATCCGCACCACCGGCACGGGACCGGTCACGGCGACCGCCGCCTGGTCCGTGGGCGGCGTCGGCGTCCGCAGCCAGACCCTGCGGCTGAGCGGCGACCGGTCCTATGACCGCGCGCTCAGCTACACCGCGGACGAGCGCCCGTGCGGCAAGACCGTCACGCTGACCGTCACCACCTTCCCCGTCGCTCCCGGCGGGGCGCGGACGGCCACGATGAACGTACCGCCGTGTCCCACGCGGGTAACGGGCCTGCGGGTCTCGCTCGATCTGGCCGCCTCGCCGGGCCGTACGGCTCAGGCCCGGGTCAGGGTGACCACCAGCGGCACCGCCGAGGTGCCCGTCGAGGCCGCGTTCGCGCTGAACGGCGACCAGGTCGCCACCCGCTCGGCCACCCTGTCCGGCCGGACGGCCTACTCGCGGACGTTCACCTACGCCTTCAGGTCCCGCCCGTGCGACACCACCGTCTCCGTCGTGGTTCGCGCGGGCGACCGGACGACCACCGCCCGGACCAGGGTGACCTGCCCGCCGAGCGTGCGGAAGGTGTCGATCGTGCGGGCCTCGCTCAGCCCGCGCGGCCCGGCCACCGCGGTCGTCGCCGTCACCACCGACAACGACCAGCCGGTACGACTCAGCATCGCCTTCTCCCTGGGCGGCCGGATCGCGCACACCGAGACCCTGACCCTGTCCGGCGACACCTCCTACACCAGGACCGTGAGCTACACCTTCGACAAGGTGCCGTGCGGCACGTCCTGGCTCGTGACGGCCGCCACCCGGCCCACGGCGGACAACGGCGGTGACAGCTCGGGCGGCAAGACCGCGGCCTGCCAGGAGGACCCGCCCACGGATGACGACCCACCCAAGGACGATCCGCCGAAGGACGACCCCACGAAGGACGGACCGAAGACCCCGGCCCCCGACACCCCTTCGGCTGACGATTCGGGCACCATTGGTTGAGCTCCGGATTCATACTGTGTCCGGACATTAACTGTGGGAAAGCGGTCGCCTCTGGTTAAGCTACGGTCCGTCTGATGAGGGTGGGGGCCCAGAGGACCGCAGAGGGAGACCGCATGTACGACGACCATGGTCAGTGGGGGGTCCCGGGCTACACCGAGATTCGCGAACTCGGCGCGGGATCCGCCGGGCGGGTCGTGCTGGCCCGAAGGGACCACGACGGCGTGGAGGTGGCCGTCAAGTACCTGTCCGACGAGCTCCGGTCCGACGTCGGCTTCGTGGCCCGGTTCCGGCACGAGGCCCGGCTGTTGGGCACCATGCGCAGCCCGCACAACGCCCGCCTGATCGACTATGTCGAGGCCGGCGGGGGCGCGGCCATCGTCATGGAGCTCGTCAACGGGGTCTCCTTACGGGAGCTGCTCAGGTCGGAGGGTCCCACGGGCCCGGAGGCCGCGCTGCTGGTGCTCAAGGGCTCGTTACAGGGCCTGGCCGCGGCCCACGCGATCGGCGTCGTGCACCGCGACTTCAAGCCCGAGAACGTCATGGTCCAGGGCGACGGCTCCAGCAAGCTCGTCGACTTCGGCATCGCGGTCAGGACCGGCGAGGACGCGAGCGCCGCCGGCACCCCGCCGTACATGGCGCCCGAGCAGTGGTCGGGCGCCTCCGCCGCACCGGCCACCGACGTGTACGCCGCCACCATCGTGTTCTTCGAGTGCCTGACCGGCACCCGCCCCTTTCGCTCGCCCAACCTCGCGGCGCTGGCTCGCCAGCACCAGAGCTCGCCACCGCCCATCGAGGAGGTGCCCGGCCCGCTGCGGAACCTGGTCGAGCGCGGTCTGGCCAAGAACGCCCTCGACCGCCCGCCGTCCGCCGAGGCGTTCCTGACGGAGCTCGAAGCGGTCGCGGCCAGGGCGTACGGGTCCGACTGGGAGGAGCGCGGCAGGCGCCGCCTGGCCCGGCTGACCGGCCTGCTGCTCATGCTGTTCCCCAGCCCGCCCGAGGTTACCGCCGAGGTGCAGACCTCGCTCGCCGAGACCCGTTTCACCGAGCCGCGCGGGCTGCTGAGCAGGCTCTCCACGAAGATCGTGGTCGGCGCCGTCTGCACGGGCCTGCTGATCGGCGTGGCGATCGTCCTGGTGAAGACGATGTCCGCCGAGCCCGCCCTGCAGGCGCAGACCTCGCAGGTGACGCCCACCACGACGGCGCCGGAACCCTCCGCCGCGGCCGAGGAGGAAGAGGAGCCTTCCGAGGAGCCCACGCCGACGGCGAAGGAGACGACGCCGGAGCCGACGACCCCGGCGAGCACCGCGCCACCGCCCGTCATCAGCGCGACGCCGAAGCGGACGCCGACGCCCACGCCGACTCGCAAGCCCATCAGGACCGTGAAGCCCCGGCCGTCGAAGACCGTCATCAAGACTCCGCCTCCGGTCGAGTCGGCCGAGCCCGAGTTCACCGGCACGGTCGACAACCCGCCGTCGGGAGCCACGGCCGCCGCCACGAAGGCGCCCCCAACAGCGCCCCCGACCGTCCGTCCGACGCGTACCCTCAGCAGCCCGGCCCCCTCCTCCGACCCGCCGAGCAGCCCCGGCAGCGGGGAAGGCAGCGGCAGCGGGGAAGGATCCACGCGGACTCCGTCGCCGCAGGACGGCGCCCTCCTGGGGCTCGTGCTGGTGACGTCTGGCGCGCTTCCGGTCACACTTGCGGTTAAGCGCCGTATGGCGGGACGACATCGGAGAAAGCGTTAGAAAGGCTTCGGGGGGCTACGGCGATGGACAACCCGAGAAACGGTATCGCCGGCTTCCGGCTCACCGAGCACACCTGGAACACCGAACTGGGCAACTGGATCGACGCGATCTCGCCCGACGGACGCCGGGCCGGGGCCCTGCTGTTCGACCCGAAGATCATCGGGCTGCCCGGGGTGCGCGAGCGCGTCGTGGCGACGGTTCTGACCGACCAGCGGCTGGTCCTGGGCGGGCTGGCCGGGCTGATCCCCGTCGCCGACGTCGTCGCGGCGGGCGAGCAGGTCTGGCTGCTCACCGCGCAGGCCGTGAGCCCGACGCTGTCGGACCTACTGGCCTCGGGGGCGATCGACGCGAGCGGCGCGGCGGCCATACTGGCGGAGACGGCCCAGACCCTCCTCGCGCTGCACGCGGCCGGGGTCACCCACGGTTCGGTGCATCCCGGCTCGGTGGTCATCACCGCCGAAGGCGCGGCGCTGCTGTCGGAACGCGGCTTATCCGACGCCATCCGCGGCCAGGTCTCCCCACCGGAACGGGACGTGGCGGCGTGGGCGTCCCTGGCGCGGGCACTGGCCGCCTCGGTCACGCGGAGCGCCCCGCGCGCGGCGGCCCTGTTCGAGCGGGCCGCGGTCACCACGACGACGCACGGCCTGGGCACCGCCAGGTCCGTCGTGCTCTCCGAGCCCACGGCGTTGCCGGGCGGGGCGATCAGGAACGATCAGCTGGCCCAGGCGGCCCGCGGCAGGTCGGCGTTCGCGCATCCTCCCGTGGAGGCGCAGCCGCCGCTCGACGAGGGCGACATCGTCACGCTGCTCGCCGTTCCCAGCCCGCATCAGACGCCGGTGCACTTCGGGCCCGGCGTGAGCTCTGGAGTGAGTACGGAATCGGCCCAGGCCGGCACCACGGCCGAACGGATCTGGCGTGAGGGCCGGGAACAGGTCGGAACGGTCCAGCGCGGCGGCAAGCCGAGTAAGGCGGCACGGGCGAGGCGGCGCCGGACCATCCTCTCGGCGATACTGTTCGCGGTCATCATGGGCGGCGCGATCCTGGCCTGGCTCAAGCTGAGCGGCGCGCCGGAGCTGGCGATCAAGTCGATCGACGTCGTGGCCCCGAAGAAGACGCAGGGCTGCGACACCGCCGTCGTCGTCACGGGCAAGATCGTCACGAATGGGGAGGCGGGCGAGATCAGCTACGAGTGGCGCAAGAACCTGGACAAGGAGGTCGTCAAGCAGACGCTCCGGACGACCGCCGACCAGACCTCCTACACCGTGCCGCTCCGGTGGACGCTCAAGGGCAAGAGCACCGTCAAGGCCACGGCCACGCTGCGGGTGCTGTCTCCCGGCCCGCTCAGGACGGACAAGGCGAGCTTCACGTACAAGTGCTGACGCCGAGCGCCGATCCCTGAGCGCTGATCTCTGAGCGTTGATCTTGAGCGTTGGTGCCGAGCCAGCAATGCATATCAAAGCTGTTGTTACTACGCTGACGAACATGACCACGCAGACCCCCGCGGGCTGGTACCCCGACCCGTACGGATCGCCCCAACTCCGTTGGTGGGACGGCGGCCAGTGGACGGACGCCACCCACCCGCTGGAGCAGGGGGCGTCACCGCAACAGCAACCGCAGTCCGGACCGCAGCCGCAGTCGAGCCCCGACTGGTCCGCCACGCCGGCGAACCCGACGCGGCAGTTCGGGCAGCCGACATACGGACAGGCCGCGTACGGGCAACCGACGCAGGAACAGCCCGCGTACGGGCAATCCACCCAGGGCCAGCCCTCTTATAGCCAGCCCCCGCAGGGCTCTTATGGGCAGCCTGGTCAGGGCTCGGCCCCCTACGGGCAGGGTCAGTGGGGTGACACGCCGCTGCCCGGCCCCGGCTACGGTACGCCGCCTAAGGAGAGCAATCCGCTGCCGTGGGTGTTCGGCGGCCTGGCGGCGCTGGTGGTGGTCGGCCTGATCGTGGTGGCCGGGATCTTCTTCGTCAACCGCAACACCGACGGCACCCTTGCCTCGTCGCCGACGCCCAGCGAGACGGAGCAGCTGCCGCAGCAGCAGGAGACCACCGAGCCGCCACCGAGCATCACAGAGCTGCCACAGCCCCAGGACGGCCGCATCACCGACCCGCAGGCCAACCTGTCGTACCAGGTGCCCGAGGGCTGGAAGGTGCCGGCCGCCAGTTCCCTGAACGGCAGCGACCCGTCCCAGCAGGCCTGGTCGAGTGGCGTGGGGGCGACCTCGCAGGAGAAGTACAACGGCAAGGACGACTGGAGCGGCAACGTCTACACGGGGCTGCTCAACAAGCAATACCCCTACACGGGGACGGACGGGCTGGGTGACACGGCCAAGACAGTGTTCGTGGACTTCGCCGAGTACTACCCGGTTGCCCACACCAACAAGATCATTCAGGACAAAGCACTCAAAATCGGCGATAAGTCCGCCTGGGTGCTCCAGTTCCAGCTCGACTTCTCGAAGGAGTCGAAGGCCAAAGGTTACAAGTGGAACAAGGAAAACGGCGCGATCGTGGTGATGGATCGCGGCGCGGGCCAGAGCCCAGCCCTCGTATACGTGTCAGTTCCGGACAATTTGGGCACCGACGTGGTCGAGAAGGTTCTCAGCTCGCTCAAGCCCGCGTAACCGGTGGCACTAGGCTGGTGGGGTATTCAGGCGGGCGGATGACTCCGAGCCGCTTGGGCGAGGAGATCGAATGAGTGACTTGCTGGTCTGGATCGACTGCGAGATGACCGGGCTCGACCTGGGTCGCGATGCGCTCGTCGAGGTGGCGTGCATCATCACCGACAGCGAGCTCAACCAGCTGGACGAAGGCGTCGACGTGGTCATCAAGCCGCCGCCCGAGTCGCTGGAGCAGATGTCGCAGGTGGTCCGCGAGATGCACACCGCTTCGGGGCTGCTGCCCGAGATGGCGGGCGGGGTGACGCTGGCGGAGGCGGAGTCGCTCGTGCTCGACTACATCCGCCGCCACATCCCCGAGCCGAAGAAGGCGCCGCTCTGCGGCAACTCCATCGGCACCGACCGCACGTTCATCGCGCGCGACATGCCCGTGGTCGATGGCTACTTGCACTACCGGATGATCGACGTGTCGTCGATCAAGGAGCTGGCCCGCCGCTGGTACCCCCGGGTCTACTTCGCGGCCCCGGAAAAGCAGGGCGGACACCGCGCTTTGGCCGACATCACGGAGAGCATCAGGGAGCTCCGCTACTACCGGGCGGCCATCTTCGTCGGCCAGCCCGGCCCCGATTCGGCCACCGCCAGAGCGGTCGCCGAGCGTGTCAGCGGCTAATCGAGTGGCGTAAAGACTCCCGAAGAACGCTACACTTTTCCTGTGCCGCCACGTCGGCGGCCAATGGTGGGTGTAGCTCAGCTGGTAGAGCGCCAGGTTGTGGTCCTGGATGTCGAGGGTTCAAGTCCCTTCACTCACCCCATGCACGCGGCCGGTCCTTCGGGACCGGCCGTTGTCGTTTTTCTACGGCAACGTCCCCAAAACATGACATTGCGAGTTATGCTCGCTGTCTACCGCTTACGCCGGATGCGCGGGGGCCTCGGCGATCTGACCGTCTGCGCGCGCCCCCGGAGGCCGGATGAGAGTCGAAGACGCAGCGTTCGATAGCGTGTTCACGTCCCTGAGCAAGCGCGAAACCGAGGTCATGGACCTGATCGCCACTGGGCAGTCGAATGGGCAGATCGCGCAGCGACTGTTTCTCAGCGAGAAAACGGTCAAGAACCATGTCAACCGCATCTACGCCAAGCTCGGCGTGGACTCGCGCGTCACCGCGATCGGCCTCTGGCAGTCCCGCCCCCTGCCCTGACCCGGCGATCTCGCGCGTTTCGCCGTGACGGGCTGTCTCAGGTGGCGGGCCCTCTCGTGTGCGGGCTGTCTCGTGTGACGCGCCATCCCACACGACGGCCACCCCCTGTGGCGGCCCTTCTCAGGTGGCGGGCCACCTCACGTGGACAGATCCCCGCGCGTGCCGAATCTCCGCGCGGGCGTTGCGGGGCCTTTGTCTTACGGCCCGCATGTCCTTATACGGCCGGCATGGGGCACCCCCACCCGCCACACGTGGCTGAGCTCTGTCCAGGGGGACGCTCCTCCGGTGGAGGTGGTCGGCCGCCGCTACGAGACGGTGAGACCGTCTGAGGGCCATTTGTGAGCCGGAGCCGACCCCCAGATGATTCCCTGCGGGGAATCGTGCTTCATCACCCGCGTGGGCTAGAAAGGGAGGCGTGGAACGATTCGCGAGCGAGCTGCGGCGATGGCGGAGCAGTCGGCGGGTGAGCCAGTTGGAGCTCGCCAACCGGGCCGGCACCACCCAGCGTCACCTCAGCTTCATCGAGCAAGGCCGTTCCCGCCCCGGGCGGGCCATCGTCGTGCGCCTGGCCGAGTCACTCGAGCTGTCGCTGCGCGAACGCAACGGCCTGCTGCTGGCGGCCGGCTACGCTCCCGTGTTCCCCGAGTCGGGTCTGGACGACGCCATGCTGCGCCCCGTACGCGAGGCTCTGGACAGCATCCTCGACGGGCACCTGCCGTATCCGGCGGTCGTCGTTCGGCCCTACGGCGAGCTGCTGGCGGCCAACGCGGCCTTCGACGTGCTCACCGAGGGGGCGGCGCCCGAGCTGCTGGAGCCGCCGGTCAACGTGCTGCGGCTCGCCCTGCATCCCAAGGGCATGGGCCCTCGGGTGGTCAACCTCGCGGACTGGGGCCGGCACATCGTCGAGAGCCTGCGGGCCGAGCTCCTCCGCAGCCCGGATCCGCGGCTCGACGCGTTCATCGCCGAGCTGGAGTCCTACGTGCCCGACGCGGTGCCGGGGAGCGATCATCTCGGGTTCGCGGTGCCGCTGCGGTTGCGTACCGGCGATGCCGAGCTGCGGCTGCTGACCACGCTCACGTCCTTCGCCACCGCGGTGGACGTCACACTGGCCGAGCTCAAGCTGGAGGCGTTCCTGCCCGCCGACGCTGCCACAGCGGCCTTCCTGCAGTCCCGCCACCGCGACTGACCCCAGGTCGGCACGCCCGCCCATCCACCGCCGCTGACCCCGGCTCGGCCCGCCCATCCATGGCCACTGACCCGGACTCGACCTGCCCGCTCGCCTCCCACTCACTCCGGCTCGGCTCGCCCGCTCACCCCGACCACAGACCCCTCCTGACCTCCACGCAAGCAGGGGTCGCAGCGGGGCTGAGGTCACAGTGCGGCAGCCCTCGCGAGTGGGCAGACCTCGCAGCCGGGCAGGAGCCGCAGCCGGGCAGGCGTCACAGCCGAGCAGGAGCCGTAGCCAGGCAGGAGCCGTAGCCGGGCAGGAGCACAGTGCCGGTGGAAGCTTCGGTCAGGTGGCGGCGACGTCGTGTGGACGTCGCCGCGTGTCAGAGGGTCGGCGGCCCAAGCCCGGTGCCATCTGCGGGAGGGCCGCCGAGATGGCCGTGAGCCCGTGTTCCAGGTCGGATTCGCGGCCTATGCCCGTACCATCTGCGGAAGAGCCGCCGAGATGGCCGTGAGGCCGTGTTCCAGGTCGGATTCGGGGATGTTGAGCGCGGGCCTCAGCCGTACCGAACGCGGCCCGCAGGCCAGGAGCAGTACGCCCGCCTCGTCCCGCAGTCGCGTGACCAGCGCGTCGCGCGTGGCCCCGTCGGGCAGGTCGAACGCGCACATCAGGCCGCGCCCCCGGGCGTTGGAGACCAGGTCCGGGTGTTCGGCCTGCAGCTTGACGAGGCGTTCGACGAGGACGGTGCCGAGGGTGGCGGCGCGCGGGATGAGGTTGTCGCGTTCGACGATCTCCAGGAGGCCGCGCGAGCGGACCATGTCCACCAGCCCGCCGCCCCAGGTCGAGTTGATCCGGCCGCTGACCTGGAAGACGTTGTCGGGGACCAGGTCCACGCGGCGGCCCGCCATGATGCCGCCCACCTGGACCTTCTTCGCGAAGGCCACGATGTCCGGCGCCAGGCCGAGCTGCTGGTAGGCCCAGGGGGTGCCCGTGGTGCCGCCGCCCGTCTGCACCTCGTCCAGGATGAACAGCGCGTCGTACTCGTGACACAGCTGCTGCATCGCCTGCAGGAACTGCGGGCGCATGTGGTTGTCGCCGCCCTCGCCCTGGATGGGCTCGGCGATGAAGCAGGCGATGTCGTGCGGGTGCGCCTCGAAGGCGGCGCGCGCCTGGGCGAGCGCGTGCTCCTCAGCGGCCTCGACGCCTCCGAGGTGTACGGCGGGTACGTCGATGCGCGGCCAGCGGAACTGGGGAAAACGGTCGGTCTTGCCTGGTTCGGTATTGGTCAGGCTCAAGGTGTAGCCGCTGCGGCCGTGAAACGCCTTCGTCAGGTGCATGACCTGGGTGCCGAGGTCGCGGGAGCGGCCCGCCGCCTCGTTGCGGCGGCTCTTCCAGTCGAAGGCGGTCTTCAGGGCGTTCTCGACGGCCAGCGCACCGCCTTCGACGAAGAACAGGTGGGGCAGTTCGGGGTCGCCGAGGACACGGGAGAAGGTCTCGACGAAGTCCGCCAGGTGGGCGGTGTACATGTCGGAGTTGGCGGGCTTGTTACGGGCCACCTCGCCGAGAAGCCGGACGAACTCCGGGTCGAAGGGCGGGTTCACGCCGAGCGGCGCGCTGGCGAAAAACGTGTAGAAGTCAAGGTATCGGCGGCCGTTGCCGGCGTCGACGAGCCAGGAGCCTTGGCTGTGCTCCAGATCGAGCACGAGCCGGTAACCGTCGACGAGCAGATGGCGGGCAAGGCGGTCGTGTACGTCCATGTCACCTCCACGTTGAAACCAGACATGGCGTACATTTCCCAGGTAAACCTAGGTCTATGCGGAAAATTTCCGGAATTCAGGCGGCATGGGCGAATTTCTTTACCTCGAACGACAGCACGATCATCGCGATGCCGTACAGGATGGCGAAGATCCCGACCAGCCAGACCAACGTCAGCAGTCCCGCGCCGGGCCAGATGAGCAGCAGGACGCCGAAGACGATGGACAGGATTCCGCCGATGATGAGCATCCACTCGTTCTCGATCACCTTACGCATCTGCACGCCCGCGACGATCTCCGATGCTCCGCTGAGGATCGCCCAGAACGCGATCACGAAGAGCAGGACCAGCGCGGTCTTGCCCGGCCAGACGAAAGCTATGATCCCCGCCAGGATCCCGAGAATTCCGGAGATGATGAGCCAGACGCGGGAGTCCGTTCCATGCCGGAAGGCGGAGAACACCGAGACGAGCCCGCTGACGATGGCGTACGAGCCGAAGAAGATCACGAGCACGAGCAGCGTGATCGCGGGCCAGATCAGCGCCAGGATGCCGAAGATCACCGCCAAAATGCCGCGGATCAGGACGAGCCACCAGTTGCGTGCGATTTGCTCCATACTGGTGTGATCTCCCGATCGATCACGCAAGCAGCCCACGGCGCGGTCAAAACTCGGTAACCCGTCGCCGCCGTCGGGGCGAAACAACCTGACCGAGCAGGCCTAGACGTGGGAGTAGACCACGATCGACACCGCGATGTACTGGACCAGGTAGGCGGCGATCGTGAACGCGTGGAACACCTCGTGGTAGCCGAACCAGCCGGGCGCCGGGTCCGGGCGGCGCAGACCGTACACGATGGCTCCGGCGCTGTAGAAGACGCCGCCGACGGCGACCAGCACGACGGCGGCCACGCCCGCGCCCGCGAGCAACTGCGGCAGCACGAAGATCGCAGTCCAGCCGAGCGCCAGGTAGAGGACCGTGTACAGCCAGCGCGGCGCGCTCATCCAGAACACCCGGAAGAGCACCCCGGACAACGCGCCGCCCCAGATGACCGCCAGGACGGCCACGCGGGCGGCCCCGTCCAGCGCGAGGAGCGCGAAGGGCGTGTAGGTGCCCGCGATGATCAGGTAGATGTTGGCGTGGTCGAAGCGCCGCAGCGCCTCCGCCAGGCGGGGGCCCAGCGTGCCCCGGTGGTAGGTGGCCGAGATGCCGAAGAGCAGACCCGAGGTGATCGCGTAGATCGCGGACGCGATACGGGCCTGGAGAGTGGGGCCGAGCGCCACGAGCGCGAACCCGGCGACCAGCGTCACGGGCAACGCTCCAGCGTGCAACCAGCCTCGTAGCCTCGGCTTCGCGGTGATGGTCGTCATATAACCTACGGTACCGTAGGTTATGGCCACGTTGAGGGTGCTGACCCTCGACGAGACGAAGGTCATGTCCCAAAAGGTCATGTCCCAAAAGGTCATGTCCCAATAGGTCATATCCCGTTGAGGAAGCGGGCCGCGACCGGCAGCGCGGCGCTCCGGCCCGAGCCGCCGTTGCGCACGAAGACGCTGAAGGCCAGGTCGTCGCGGTAGCCGATGAACCAGCCGTGCTCCCGCCCGCCGGCGGCCTCGGCCGTACCCGTCTTGCCGGACACGCCCGCGGGCAATCCGGCGGCGGCGGCCGTACCGTGGTCGACGACGGCGGCCATCATCTCCCGCAGCGCCGCGACCGCCCCCTCGTCGAGGTCGACCGGCTTGGCGGCCGGGCCGTCGATCCGTTCGGCGGCGGCCTTGGACAGGATGCGCGGCACGCGCAGGGTGCCGCTCTCGACCGCCGCCGCGACCATCGCCATGCACAGCGGGGTCGCCTCCACCGAGCCCTGGCCGAAGGAGTCGACCGCCAGCTCGTTCGTGCCGTCCGGCGGGTCCATCCGCCCGCAGTTGCCGCCGAGGCCCGTGGCCAGCTTGGCGCCGCCGAACCCCCACTTCGCGGCGGTCTCGACAAGATCGTCACCCGATAATCGGCTGACGGCCTCGCGCACGAACGTGGTGTTGCAGGAGTACGCGAACGCGTCGGCGAACGTCACGCGGCCGTGCGCCTGCTCGCCCGCGTTCTTGATCGGCCTGAAGTTCGGGACGGTGTACGTGGCCGGGCAGTCCACCTCCGCCGCCGGATCCAGGCCCGACTCCAGCAGCGCCGCCGCCGTGATCGTCTTGAACGTGGACCCGGGCGGGAAGAAGTCGCGGAACGCGCTGTAGTTGCCCTCCAGCCGGTCGGCCACCGCGAGCACCTCGCCGGTGCTGGGCCGGATCGCGATGATCGACGCGTCCCGCACCCCGTCGAGCGCCCGCGCGGCCGCCGCCTGCACCGAGCGCGACAGCGTCGTACGCTCCAGGCTCACCTTGGGCTCGACGGTCATGAGCCGCCGCGCCTGCTGTCCCGGCAGCGCCGACTCCAGCGCCCATCCCTGGCTCACCTCGTCGAACTCGGGCTTGAGCTCGGCGAGATAGGACTCGGCGTAGCTGTCGTTGGGGATCTTGTCACCCTCGCTGGTCACCAGTTCGACCGCGGGCCCGTCGAACTCGGCCAGCCGCACCGTGCCCCCGTCCTTGAGCCGGGGGTCCAGCGTCTCCGGCGCCCAGAGCACCTTCCAGGTCCGGTCGCGCACGGCCAGCCGCAACGTACCGCTGAACGGCCACGCCCCGAACTCGCTCAGCGTCCTGCTCCCGGTGAACGGCACCTCGGCCGAGGTCTCCCCCGTGCTCTTCACGGCCCCGGGCCGCAACTGGATGTCCTGAACGTGCAGGTCGTCGGAGAACGACCGGTGCCGGGTGACGAAGTCAGCGGGCGGCTGATAGACCAGGGTGGCCATGGTCCGCAGGTCCCCCCGCTGCCATGCCGTGAAGTAGGCGGCCGAGGTCTGCGCGGCGCTGCCCTTGACCCGCTTGGACACCACTGTCGCGAAGACACCTGCACCAACTACCGCAACAACGGCGATAACCAGCACAATCAGCCTTCGTCGTCGCATACGGTTACTCCCAGGAGGGGATCATCGTGGCACGAGGACAGCGGGAGCCGATGCCCGGCCTTTACCCGGTGACGTTCGGCGAGATCGAACTACTCCGGGACCTGGATAGGCAGGACGGCTGGGTACTGTCCAAGGATGGCGTACCTCAGTCGTACGTTGACTTACAAGACCCTACATATCTGGAATTCGAGTACGTACGGCTTATGGCGGACGTGATCGACCTTCTTCCGGAAGGCGCGCTCGCCTGCGTCCACGTGGGCGGCGGGGCGTGCACGATCCCGCGCTATGTCGCGGCCACTCGGCCAGGGTCCCGGCACATCGTCCTCGAACCTGACGGGCTCCTGGTCAACCTGATCCGCGAGCAGCTCGACCTGCGGTCCGTGCCACGGCTGAAGGTGATCGTGCATGGTGGGCGCGAGGGCACCGCCAAGGTCTGGGACGACTCGGCCGACCTGCTGGTCCTCGACGCCTTCTCCGGCGCCACCATGCCGGTCGAGCTGGCCACGACGGAGTACATGGGCGACATCTCCAGAGTGCTGCGCCCGTCGGGCACGCTGCTGATCAACATGGCCGACGGCAAGGGCCTGGCCTTCGCCAGGCGGCTCGTGGCGACGGTCCAGGGGACGTTCCGGCATGTCGCGCTGCTGGCGGAGCCGGGCGTCATGCGCGGGCGCCGCTTCGGCAACCTCATCGTCGCCGCCTCGCGGGCGGAGCTGCCGATCGACCTGCTGACCCGCCGCGCGGCCGGCGGCCTCACCCAGGCCAGGTGCGTGTACGGGGATGCGCTGACGAACTTCGTCGCGGGCGCCCACCCGATCAAGGACGGCGACGCGGTGCTGGCCCCGGTGCCACCCCCGGCCGTCTTCGGCTGAGGCCCGCGCTCAGGACCAAGTGGCCGGGTCCTGGGGCCCGCGCTCAGGACTCGGGCGGGCCCTCAGGTCCCGGTCCCGGCCCCTTGTTCAGGCCCCAGGTAGGCCAGGACCGCGGCGACCCGGCGGTGGACGTCGCCACTGTTCTCCAGGCCGAGCTTGGCGAAGATGGAGTTGACGTTCTTCTCCACCGACGAGACCGACAGGTGCAGCGCCCTGGCGATGGCGCCGTTGGACCGGCCATGTGCCATCTCACGCAGCACATCGCGCTCACGCGACGTCAGCGCCTCCTGCTCGCCCCGCACGTCACGCCTGGCCAGCAGCCCTTCGACCACCTTGGGGTCGATGACCGAGCCACCAGAGGCAACGGCCTTGATGGCGCCGAGCAGCTCGTCGAGGTCACCCACCCTGTCCTTGAGCAGGTAGGCGAACCCCTCGGTGCCGTGCTTGAACAGCTCGAAGGCGAACAGCGCGTCGGAGAACTGCGACAGCACCACGACCCCGACGCCCGGATGATCGGCGTGGACGCGGTGGGCGGCGTCGATCCCCTCGAACCCCTGGCGCCAGTCCCCTCCCGGCATCCGGATGTCGGTGATCACCACGTCGGGGCCGAGCCTGCGCGTGGCGTCGACCAGTTCGTCGGCGTTGCCCACCGCGCCGACGACCAGGACCTCTCCCGAGGTCTCCAGCAGCCGCCGGGTGCCCTCACGTACCAGGTAGTGGTCGTCGGCCACGATCGTGCGGATCCGCTCAGGCATCGACCGGCACCCAGGCGTTCATCCGTGTCCCCTCTCCTTGCCCGCTGTCGAGGTCAAGTCCGCCGCCGAGCGCGTCGAGCCGGTCGGCGAGCGTGGCCAGCCCCCGGCGGCCTGCGGCCGACGGATCGAAGCCCCGCCCGTCGTCCATGACGGTCGCACGCAGGCGGCCGTCCGCCCGCGCCAGGCGTACCTCTATCTTGGTGGCGCTCGCGTGCTTGAGCGCGTTGGCCACCGCCTCGCTCACGGTGAAGTACATCGCGCCCTCCACCTCGTCGGGGAAGCGCTGGGCGCGCAGCTCCCTGCTCGCGACGACCGTGGTCGGCACCGGCAGCCGGGCGCAGCGCCCCTCCACGGCCTCCACCAGGCCGCCCTGGCTGAGCGAGCTGGGATGGATGCCGGCGGCCAGCTCCCGCAGGTCGTTGAGCGTCTGGCGGGCCTGCTCGCGCAGCTCGGCGAGCATGTCGGGGCCGCCACCGGTGGCGCGAGCCAGCTCCAGCCCGGCGATGAGCGCGACGAGTTGCTGCTGCACGCCGTCGTGGATGTTGCGCTCGATGCGCCGGCGTTCGGCCTCCTGGGCGTGGACCAGGCGTCCGGCCAGCCCGGCGCTCTGGATGGCGAGCCCCGCGGGCACGGCCAGCGCCTCCAGGAGCCGCCGGTCGCCGGCGGTGAGGCGGTCGCCGTCCCTGGGCCCGCACTCGATCCACCCTGAACCGCCCCGCACGGGCAGCGTCAGCGCCGCGGCGCCCTCCTCCCGCCCGGCGACCACGCGGGTGCCGTCGGCCAGCGTGACAGCCGCCCACCTGACCTCCAACCCATCGCGTACGGCCGCCGCGAGCCTGCCCAGCTGCTCCACGGGCTCCGGCGTCTCCTCTAACGCCGTGCCCAGGCTCGTCAGCATCTCGCCCACGGTCGGCCGGACGTCGAACACCACGAGGAGCCGCGAGCCCCTGATGCCGATCCTGAGGTCGAGCAGCCGGTGCCTGACGACCGCGACCGCGATCGCCACGGGCAGCGACCCCAGCACGGCCAGCACGCCGACCGCCCCGGCCAGCGGCGCGGCGAGCCCGAAGAGGAAGAAGGAGAGCAGCAGGAACCCGGCGAGGTTGACGGTCATTCCGGCGACCATCCAGGCGTATTGGCCGCGCTCGCCCTTTCCGCTCCGCCGCCAGCGGACCATCAGCCCCCCGAACACGACGAGGGTGATGATCCAGGTGACGAACTGGCCGATCGCGGATGTGAGCCAGGCGACCAGGTCGGTCGAGCCGGTCAACGCCGGCTGGCCGGGCGTGGCGGAGGAGATGGGGCCGATCATGAGGTTGCCCGTGAAGTGGACGGCGATCGCCACGGCCCCGATCCACGCGACGGGCCGCCAGCGGCGCGACGGCAGCCGGCCCTCGGGGAACAGCAGCGGGACGAAGATCCACAACAGGCCGTAGTAGACGGGGAAGACCGCGACCAGCACGCGGACGAGCACCGGTGCCACGTCGAGCGTGCTCAGCCCGACGCCGAAGGTGCTCACACCCAGGCAGACCGCCGTGGCCAGGAGCAGCCAGACATAGCGGATTTGCGGCCGGCGGACCGCCAGCAGCCAGCCGAGCGCCGGCAAGACCAGGCCGATGACGATGTACGCCCACTGCGTCGGAGGGGCGGGCATGCCGCTGTCGAGCAACGCACCCGCTGTCACACCCGTGGCCGCGGTCGCCGCGAGCAGTCCGGCCACCAACCTGGAACTCATAAGGCCCCATCGTCGCGGGGGCGGTGGGCTGCGTCTATGCGGATAACCGCACACTCGATGCGGTTATCCGCAGACTCAAGACGGCGGCTCACCGGGTGGGGTATGCAGGACGGGGTCTGTTGGGTGGGAGGCACGTGTTCCACCGGGGTCTGAGTCGAAATCGAACGTGAAGTCGAAGGAGCCACCATGCACTCCCCGTCGAAACCCGCCCTCGCTGTCGCGGCCGCCGCCGTGACCGTGTCACTGACCGCCTGCGCGACAGGGACCACCACCAGCCCGCCCGGGGCGGCCGCGAGCCGGCCTGCGACCGTCACCAGCCTGTCCGGGACCGCCGCGAATCGGCCTGCGGGCGTGACGAGCCTGTCTGGGCTCGCCGCGAACCGGCCTACGGGCGACACGAGCTCGCCCATGACCGCCGCGAACCCGCTCACGGTCTCCGCCGCTGGCAGGAACGTTCCAGGAACTCCCCCGGCGACCACCGCGCCGCCCGTGGAGATTCCCAGTACGCCCGTCGGGCAGCAGTTGCGCTGGCTGCTCGACGCCCCCGCCAAGGCGCCGATCGGGCAGGCCGAGCTGGCCGAGCACTTCGCCCCGGCGTTCCTGCAGCAGGTCCCCGCGGACAGGATCAACGAGACCCTGGCCGGGCTGCGCGGGATCCAGCTGCAGAAGATCATCGCAGCCGTGCCCACCGCTCTGATCGCGCATGTGGTGGTCGGCACCCAGACGCTCAAGCTGACGCTCTCGGTGGACGCCACGGGCAAGATCAACAGCGCACAGTTCACCGAACCGGCCACTCCTCAGCCCTCCCCCACGAGCTGGGACGAGCTGGATCAGCGGGCGCGCAAGGCAGCGGCCCGCGTGGGGTTCCTCGCCGCCGAGGTCAAGCGCGATGGCACCTGCCGCCCGGTCCACGCCGTCGCCGGCCGGCAGGCGCGCCCGCTCGGCTCGATGTTCAAGCTGTACGTCCTCGGGGCCGTCGCCAAGAAGATCGAGCAGGGCAGATTCTCGTGGGACACCGCGATGACGATCAAGCCCGAGCTGAAGAGCCTGCCCAGCGGCCAGCTCCAGGACCGCCCCGACAACAGCCAGGTGCCGGTGCTGGAGGCGGCCAAGATGATGATCGCCATCAGCGACAACACGGGCGCGGACCTGCTGCTCCACCAGGCCGGCCGGACGGCGGTCGAGGACCGCGTACGGGCCTGGCGCGGCCAGGTGAAGCGGAACACGCCGTTCCTGACCACCAGGGAGCTGTTCGCGCTCAAGGGCGCCGACTACCCACGACACTCCAAGGAGTTCCTGTCGCGAGACACGGCCGGGCGGCGGGGCTACCTGTCGGCGGTCGTCGACAAACTCCCGCTGTCCAGCATCATCCCGTGGATCGCGCCGCGTGAGCTGGACACCGTGGAGTGGTTCGGCTCCCCGGCCGACATCTGCCGCGCGTACGCGGGACTGGCGAAGAGCCGGGACAAGCGGATCGGCGAGGTGATGTCGCAGAACGACGGCGGGATCAACTTGCCGGCCAAGGAGTGGCCCACCGTCTGGTACAAGGGCGGCTCCGAGCCGGGCGTGCTCGACCTGAGCTACCTGGCCCGCACGCCGTCCGGGCGCACCTTCGTGGTCACGGCCATGGCCTCCGACCCGTCCGCCGCCCTCAAGGAGGATCAGGTGTACGAGGAGCTCGTCGCGCTCTCGCGGGGCGCCTTCGCCTTGCTCAAGTCGTCCTGACCCTGGGCCCTTCGGCGTCCTGAGGCTGGACTTCCGACAGCCGAGTCCGGGCTCCTGGTGGCGGAGTCCGCTCGCCTGGAATAGTTGAATTCTCAACTTGGTTGAGTACAGCAGATTCCGCCGAAGGGAGCCCGACATGCCCGCCGTCACCGTAGAGAACCCGCTCAGCCTGCCCCGCCTGCCGGAGCCGCTGGCCGAGGCGCAGGGCCGCAAGGTGCTCGCCGTCGAGACCGCGCCGAGCGGCTTCGAGGGCGAGGGCTTCCCGGTACGCCGGGCCCTGGCCGCGATCAAGCCTGAATACCTCGACCCGTTCGTGATGATGGACCAGATGGGAGAGGTCGACTACGCGGCCGGCGAGCCCAAGGGCACCCCGTGGCACCCGCATCGCGGTTTCGAGACCGTCACGTACATGATCGACGGCGTGATGGAGCACCTCGACTCCAACGGAGGCGGCGGCACGATCACGAACGGTGACACCCAGTGGATGACCGCCGGCGCCGGCATCTTGCACAAGGAGGCGCCGCCGGAGTGGCTGGTGCAGCAGGGCGGGCTGTTCCACGGCATCCAGCTGTGGGTGAACCTGCCGGGCGCCAAGAAGATGATCGCCCCGAAATATCAGGACATCGGAAGCTCCAGCGTCGCACTGCTCAGCAGCCACGACGGCGGCGCCCTGGTCCGCCTGATCGCGGGCGACCTGGCCGGGAACACCGGGCCCGGCAGCACCCAGACGCCGATCACCCTGCTGCACGCCACGATCAGCCCGGGTGCGCGGCTGACCATGCCGTGGCGCAAGGACTTCAACGCCCTCGCCTACGTCCTGTCGGGACGCGGCACGGTCGGGACCGAGCGGCGCCCCCTGGTCAGCGGCCAACTGGCCGTGTTCGACGGCTTCGGCGACCGTCCGGGGCTGACCACGTCGGGCGAGACGATCACGCTGTCGGCGAAGGACACGATGGAGGTCATCATTCTCGGCGGTCAGCCGATCGGCGAGCCGGTGGCGCATTACGGCCCGTTCGTCATGAACACCCGCGCCGAGCTGGCCCAGGCTTTCGAGGACTATCAGGCGGGACGCCTGGGCTCCATTCCCGCCGCCTGATTACGAGAATCGCATTGAGCGGCGCGCTATTAAGCGAGTCCGCTATCGAGTAGGCCGCGATTGAACGGGCGCTATTGAGCGCGCCGCCAAGTCATTGGAACTGGGCCGCCGTTATTCACGGCGGCCCATTGTGCTTAAAGGGCGACGCGGCGGCTACGGGCGGACCACCGTCTTCTTCGGCCCGCAGTGGTCGAATTTCACCTTGTACGGCTTGCTCACACAGGCCCAGAACTCGATCTTGCCGTGCGACATGCGCCTGGTCCGCTGCTCGAGGCAGTCCTGGTTCTTGTAGTAGTTGGCGTACTGGTAGGTGTGCCCCTGGTATCTGACTTTGGCCATCGCGTAGCGGTGGTCGGCGTTCCGGTCGCAGACGATGATTCTCGTGTCGCTCTCCAATTGGGCTTCGGCGAGCACGCCCCCGTGCCCGTCACTCAGGGATGCGCGGGGAATCGCCTGCGCGGCTGCCGAAGCGGCGGTGGTGCCCACGGTGGCGAGCGCCAGTCCGGCGATGGCGGTGACGAGTAGCAGCTTTTTCACAATGCCCCCTGTCGTTTTGCATTTCCGTAGGAAAGACGACGAGATCGGCGGCAAAGTTCATAAAAAGTGCGAGGCGATTTCGGCGCGCCCGTCGAGGACGGCCCACGCCCGGACGGACCGGCCGGGCGCGACGAGGGACCCGGCCCGGGCGCGAGGAGAGCCCGGCCGGGAGCCCTGCGATCCCGGCTCCGGCCGATCGACAAGTCGTGAAGTACGTACTAATGTGCTGCTTCATCATGAAGGACGTACATAAACCAGATTTCGACACTGACCCCGACGGAAGCCTCTTCGATCCCGCGACCAGGACCGCCATGCGGCAGTTCACCAGCGGAGGCGACACTGCCGCGCTGGAGGCCGCGGCCGCCGTTCGCACTGCCTTCCACGCCATCGAGCGGATGCGCGCCCATGGCAGCCAGGGCAGGGGGTTGAGCTCCGGCGCGATGGACCTGCTGATGCGGCTCGGCGCCGCCGAAGGGGACGGAGTGAGCATCGGGGAGCTGGCCCAGTCCGCGGGTGTCAGCTCCCGTAACGTGACCGGGCTGGTCGACACGCTGGAGCGTGAGGGTCTGGTGCGGCGGGTCCCCGACCAGCGGGATCGGCGCTCGGTCCTGGCCCAGATCACGGCAGAGGGACGGGATTGGATCAAGGCGTTCAGCGAGCCGTCACAGCGGGCGATGACGGCGATGTTCAGGGACTTCACGGCCGACGACCTGACCCGGTTCCGGGACCTGTGCCTGCGGGTGGCCGACAATCAGCATCGACTCGCTCAATACCTGGAAGGTGCCTCATGAGCGGCGAGAACCGGACGCGTGAGGTCGTACGCGGCTACCACGAGGCGCGCTTCCGCGGCGATGTGGCCACGGCCGCCGCGCTCATCGGTGACGGGTTCAGCTTCCGGAGCCCGCTCATGAGCTCCGACGACGCCGCCGGCCACCTGGCCGGGATCACCGGCTTCGTCCAGGTGGTCACCGGCGTCGACCTGATCAGCGAGCTCTACGGCGAGTCGGAGGCCACGCTCGTCTACGACGTGCACACCGCCACGCCGGTGGGCACCCAGCGCACCGCCGAGCACTTCCAGCTCGTCGACGGCCGGATCGTCTCCATCATGCTGATCTTCGACGCCACGCCGTGGCAGCCGATGAGACAAGTGATGGGCTGAGCCGAGCTGAGCTGACAGGCGAACTGGGCCGACGAGCTGAGCTCAGCTGACGAACTGGGCTGATGGGCTGAGCTCAGCTGACGGGCTGGGCGCGGTCAGGCGGGCTGGGTGCGGTCAGGGGGACGGCAGGGCGGCGGCGGTCTGGCGCCAGATTCTGCCGTCCTTGATCACTAGCGTGCCGAACGTGGTGACCTTGTTGCCGGCGATGATCATGAGGGCGTTGTAGAAGATGACGTCGTCCACCGCCTGGATCGACATGACCTCGACGACCTGCGGCTCGGCGGCCAGATAGGCGCCGAACAGCTCCCGGATCTCCACCGCGCCCCTGGCCACGCGGTCGAAGCGGACGACCATGGCCTCCTCGTGGTACTGCGCCAGCAGGGCCTCCAGGTCCCGATCCGCGATAGCGGCGAGTTGGCGGTCGAACAGCTCCATCACGGTCATGCCTCTCCTCCGGGCAGGGGACGGCGAAGATCGTAGGCGACCTGCGCTCCGCCGTACAAGAGAATCAAGGGGAGCGCCAGCGCGGCCGGGAGCGCGGAGGTGACAAGCGTGAGCACAGCGGCCGTCATGCGGATGCCGGTCGCGAGCCGGTCGCCGGAGCACAGGTGCTGAAGGCCGAGGGTGACGAACACCACCGCGGCGGGCACCCCGACGGCCCAGCCCGTCCCCGGGTGGGCGATGGCGTGCTCGATCCCGATGCCGAACGCGACCAGTCCCAGCGACAGCGGCAGATGGGAGTAGACCCAGACCTGTCCGGCCAGCTGAGTACGCAGCACCACAGACTCGTCAATGTGCCCGAAATACAGCCACCAGAACGCCATGGCGATCGCGATGCCCGCGAGGGCGATCAGCAGTGTGCCGGGCGTGACCGCGTGACTCTTCAGCCCGACCACCACCGCGGCGACGACCTCGCCCAGCACGATCACCACGAACAGTCCGAACCGCTCGGGCAGGTGCTCACTCTGCGGCGGCAGCGCGCCCTGGTGCCGCCGCGCCAGGAGCGGCGTGGCCAGATCGATGACCATGGCGACGGCCCACAGGACATAGCGCAGCGGCGGCTCGACAGCCAGCGACGCCGTCCAGATGACCACCGACACCGTGAACCCGGCCACATAACTGCTGGTCAACGGCCGCCCCTCGGGCACATGCCGCCCGGCGCGCAGGTAGGCCACGATGAGCAGGATCCGCACGGCGACATAGGAGAGCGCGAACAACGCGGAACGCTGCCCGATGTCGCCCACGCTCGCGGCCATCGTCCCGATAGCCAGAATTTGGGGCAGTACGAGCAGGCGATGGCTCACATCATCGGTGTCGAACCTGTTCGCGTAGAACACGTACCCCGCCCAGGCCCACCAGATGGGCACGAACAGCCCTATGAACGCCAGAATCCGCCCTGGTTCGGTCCCCTCGGCCAGCACATCGGCCAACTCGGCCACGGCCACCACGAACGCCAGGTCATAGAGCAGCTCCAGCCAGGTGGCCCGTCGCTGCACTCCCTCGAACAGCCGTAACCTAGGCGGCTGCCAACTCCTGCTCACCCGTACCTCCCACATGTAATCGTGTAATTATGTCGCCCTGGAGCTCTGGTGCGCACGGCATCGGTTGAGTATGGGGTACTCAGGACGGAACCCGTTATCCGGCCTACCTTCACGGAAGGACGGACGATGGGGGGACACCATGCACTTCGTTCCGTTAGCGCCGGATGCGCTGGCCAAGCTGGAAACCCGCTTCTACGAGCTGAAGGCGGCCGGGCTTCTGCCCGAGCACCTGACGTTCGAGGACTACTACGCGATGTGGCGTTCCGAGCGGCGTGGGCCGCGCTCGGTGGGCCTGGATGACGGCAACCTCACCCCGCAGGCTCCCGACGTGAGCCTGATCAACCGGCCGCCGAAGAAGCTCAAGGGCGTCATCCAGACGCTGGTACTGCTGGTCGACTTCGACGACAAGCCGCACGATCCGGCTCACGACGCGGAGCACTTCAGGCGGCTGCTGTTCGGCACCCAGCCGGGCAGCATGCGCGACTTCTACCGGAAAGTCAGCGGCTTCAGCAACGACCACGGCATCGACGTGCAGGGCGAGGTGTTCGGCTGGTTCCGGCTGCCGCAGACGCTGGCCTTCTACGCCAACAACAAGTCGGGGCTGGACGAGGACCACTTCCCGCGCAACGCCCAGGGCATGGCGCGGGACGCCGTGCAGGCCGCTCTGGCGGCGGGCGTCGAGTTCGACCCCTCCTACGACGTACTCGACGAGCACCGGGTCACCGCGCTGTTCGTCGTGCACGCCGGCCCAGGCGCGGAGACCTTCGCCGACGCCGAAGGGCTCCAGTACATCTGGAGCCTGAAGTGGACCGTCGGCGACGAGCCCATCGCGGTCGGGCCCGACCTGGAGGTGAGCACCTTCCTGACGGTGCCCGAGGACTGTAACGTCGGCGTCTGCGCCCACGAGTGGGGGCACCTGGCGGCGCGCTGGGCCGACTACTACGACACCGACCGGGCGCAGACCGGCGCCAAGTCGCACGGGCTGGGCAACTTCTGCCTGATGGCGGCCGGCTCGTGGGGCAACCGCGGCGTCACGCCCGTCTTCCCGACCAGCATGCTGCGGATGTTCCACGACTGGGTCAGCCCGCGACTGGTCACCGAGACCACCCACGGCATCACGCTCCGGCCGGCGGCCGAGGGCGGTGACTTCATCGTCGTTCGTAACGATCGGACGATGAAGGACTCGCAGTACATCGTCGTGGAATACCGCCGCAAGCGGGGCCAGGACGAGTTCCTGCCCGACCAGGGCATCGCGGCCTACGTCGTGGACGAGGCCATTCCCAACGTCGACGACGAGCGGCGCCTGGCGATCGAGCTGATGCAGGCCGACGGCCTCCGCCAGCTCGCCCAGATCGGCAGCCTGGGGAACAGGGGCGACGCCAACGATCTGTATCCCTCACTGGGCAACACGAGCATCGGCCGGGACACCAGGCCCCCGCTCGATCTGCCCGGGGGCGGATGGACCGGCGTGACCATCGAAGTCTCCGGCACGCCGGGTGATGATGAGATGACGATCGACGTCGTGGTCAGCTCGTAAGGGCGGTCCATTACGGAGGCCGGATACGGCAGATGCTGGGCTGGTGCCGCGACCGCCCAGCATCTGCCGTGACTGGCTCTATCTCGTCGCACGCACCGACCGCGGTCTGCCAAGCTCTCGTCGTACGGGCTGACCGCGATCTATGTACGGGCTGACCGCGGTCGACGAAACTCCCGTCACACGCGCTGACAGCGGTCCACGAACCTCTCGTCATACGTGCTGACACCGGTCTACGAATGGGCCCTGCGAGCGGCCAAGAGTGCGCACGTCACGGCGCCCAGCCCCGTGAACCGCAGGAGCGTGCCCCTGGACGGAGCCCAGGTGGGACGGTGGGTGGCGTGGGTGTGGCCGGCCGTAAAGAAAGTCGGCAAAAAGATCAGTTGAGTGTGAGGCAGGCGATGCGCGGGGCGGGCTGCTCGGACGGGGTGGTCGGCCTGGCGTGGAGGACCAGGGAGTGGGGCACTTCGCCCGTCAGCGGCCAGTCGTGGCGGGCGGTGGCGCGCCCGGCGCCGGAGCCGTCCGTCTTCAGGTCCAGCCACACCTCGCTGGTGGCGTCGGCTCGGCCGGCTATGTGCTGGAAGTGCGCCCCCGCGTCGGCGGGGCCCTTTCCGCAGGGCGCGACATGAAGGTGGGCGCCGTATCGATGGTTGGGCACCAGGCCCTCCACCACCAGCGAGGTCACCGTCTTGCCGCCCGTGGACTCGGCGGTCACGCTCGCCTGAGCCCCCTTGGGCACCAGCTTGCGGTTGTAGACGATGGCCATCGTGGTGCGTGGCTTGAACACCCCGGCGCCCGTAAGCGTGGTGGGCGCCGCGGCGGCATCGGAGCTGTGGACGGCGTTTCCCACGGGCGCGTCGGCCTCGGGATCGGCCGGGCTCTGCGCACAGCCCGCGACCGCCAGAGCGAGCAGCAACGCGACCGAACGCGCCCTCAGCGGGCGAGCGACCCCATGGGCAGTGTCGCGCGGGGCGGCGGACTGCTCCACGACGACGAAGTCGGGGTAGCCGGGACTCAGGTGCGCGCGAGGCCCGCGGGCGCGCGCCCTCAGTGACCGGACGGACGCGGGCATCCGTTGTGCGATGGCGGGCGTGGGCAGGCGCATGGGAACCCCCAAAGCGATGACGAGCCCTGGCCAGGCTCACGGGGCCACCACTCTAACCAGTAACCGACCCGCTACGCACCGTGTTTGGCGGCGATCCCGTCGATGAGTCCGGCCAGGGTGAAGTCGTTCTCCGTGAGCCGCCCCTTGTCGTGGGTGGTCAGCGAGAGGTGCAGTTTGCGCCACCGGATGTCGATGTCGGGATGGTGGTTCATCTCTTCTGCCTGGACCGCGATCTCGTCGACGATCCGGATGGCCGTGGGGAAGTCGGGCGCGGTGATCGTACGTCGGATCTCCTCGCCCTCCCTACGCCATTCGGGCAGGTCGTTGAGCTTGCTGTCGACGTCCATAAGCTCACGTTACTTCAGCGCCCCCGCGCCGAGGCCGGACTGGATCTGGCGTTGGAAGATGATGTAGACGATCATCACCGGGATGATCGCCATGCTGAGGGCGGCGAACAGGCTCGGCCAGTCGGCCTCGTACCCGGCGATGGTGGAGATGTCGGCGATGCCCTGGGTGATGACCCACTTGTCTTTGTCGTCCGTGAGCAGGACCAGGGGCAGCAGGTACTGGTTCCATTGGCCGAGCACGTTGAAGATGGTGATGCTGATCAGGCCGGGCTTGGCCATGGGAAGCATGATCTGGAAGAACGTGCGGGTGTGGGAGGCGCCGTCGATCGCCGCCGCCTCGGCCACGGTGTCCGGCAATGTACGGAAAAATGCGGCCAAGAAGAAGACCGTGAACGGCAGCGAGTACGCGATGTAGACCAGGATGAGCCCGATGTGGGAGTTCAGCAGTCCGAGCTGGAGGACGACGAAGAACAGCGGCCCCAGCGCCAGGAAGATCGGGAACGCCATCCCCGCCACAAAGAAGTAATAAATCACCCTGTTGCCGAAGAACTGGTAGCGCGCCAGCACATACGCCGCCATCGAGCCGAACAGCATCGTCCCCAAAGTGCTGAAAAATACGACGACAACGGTGTTGAGCACGTACTGCCCCACATGGGCCTTGTCCCAGGCCCTCCCCCAGGCGTCGAGCCGCAACTGCCCGGGCAGCTGAAGCGCGTCCCCGAAGATCTCCGTGTTGTTCTTGAACGACGCGAGGAACGTCCAGAGCAGCGGCAGGATGATCAGCAGCGCCCAGATGAAGAGCGCCAGATGAGAGAGGCCACCGAGCACCCCAAGCCGGGGTCTGGCCGGACGAGGTGTGGCCAGTTCAGAGGTCGATGCCATGTCAGAGTTCGATCCTCTCGCGCCTCGTGGTGCGCAAGGTCAGCACCGCGAACGTCACGGTGAGAAAGAACAGCACGACCCCCATCGCCGAGGCGTAACCGACCTTGGAATAGGTGAACGCGGTCTTCCATATCTCCACGGGCAGCACGGTCGTCGCCCCGTCGGGCTCTCCTTTGTCCCCGGCGAGTACGAGGATCAGCGCGAACCCGTCGAACGCCGCGATCCCCAAATACACCCAGCCCACCTGGATGGTGTCGCGCAGCAGCGGCAGCGTTATCGAGAAGAACAGCCGCGCCCGCCCCGCCCCGTCGAGCGCCGCGGCCTCGAAGTAGTCCTTCGGAATGGCGGCCATTCCCGCCGAGAAGAGCACCACGTAGAATCCGACGGCCTGCCAGATCATCACCGCCAGTATCGCCCAGAGAGCCAGATTCGGCTCGACGAGCCAGCCGACGGGATCGAGGCCCAGCTTGACCAGGACTCCGTTGATCACGCCGCTCTCGTCGGGCCGGTAGACCGCCTTGAACAGCACCCCGACCACGGCCACGGCGAGCACCTGGGGGAAGAAGAACACCACCCGATAGAACCTCGACCCCCAGATCCCCTTCATTCCCGCGCCGCGCGTTCCCCCGCCCAGGTTCAGCAGGAACGCGAAGAACAACGCGATGGCGACCGTCACGAGCGGCAGCACGAGCAGCAGGATTCCGTGATTGCGCAGGGCCCGCCAGAAGACCTCGTCCCCGAATAACCGGGTGAAGTTGTCCAGCCCGATGTAGTGCAGCCTCGACTTGTAGCCGTTCCAGTCCGTCAGGGAGATCTGGAACGCCTGGATATAGGGGCTGATCACGAACACCGAGTAGAGAGCGACAGGAACGGCGAGAAACGCGGCGACGAACCCGTACTTGCGCAACCGCTCCATGGGCTAGTTGCTCCGCGTCTGCTTGACGACGGACGAGTCCTTCTTGATGGCGTCCGCCTTCTTCTGCATGTTCTGGCAGAACTTCTCGGGCGTGATGCGCCCGGCCATGACCACGTTTATCTGCTGGGTGCCGTAGTCGAACAACTCCTTGTACCAGCCCTCGAAACGGGCGTCGGTGATGATGTTCTGGCCGGCGGCGTCCTGTGCCTTGGCCGCGCTCTTGAGGCCGGGGGTGAGATCCAGCCCCTCGGCCGCGCCGTTGACCACGGTGAGGTTCAGCGTCTTCTCGGTGAAGCCCTTGGCCCCTTCCTTCGACAGCATGATGCGGAGATACTCCAGGCCGCCCTGCGGGTTCTTGCCTTTGGCGGAGACGAAGAAGTTCTCGCCGACCCCCACCTGGATGGCCCCGTACGGCATCTTGTCGGCGGCGGTGACGTCGGGGATCGGGGCGATGGCGTACTCGAAGTCCTTGGGCTTGTCCTTGGCCATCTCGTTCTCGATCCACGAGCCGACCGGGTAGAAGAGCAGCTTGTTCTGGAGCTGCTTGACCTGGGTCTGAGTGTGGTCGAGGCCGAAGTACGCCTTATCGCCGTAAAGCGTCTGGATCTCCACCCAGGCGGTCACCGACTGCTTCACCGGCTCGGCGTTCCAGGCGTTGTCGACCAGGTTGTCGATGTCGATGAGGACCTGGTTGCCGCCGATCTTGGCGGCCGTGTAGAGGGCGTTCCAGAGCTGGTAGTACGGGCCCTTCTGCCCGGGATAAGCGAAGAGCAGGATGCCTTCCTTCTTCGCCGTGTCGCCGAGCGCCTTGAACTCCGCCCACGTCTTCGGAAGCGCCCACCCCTTGTCCGCGAAGAGCTTGGCGTTGTACCAGAGCGCGCGGTGGGAGACGGTGTAGTTGAGGACCAGGTCCTTGTCGTCGATCTTCGCGTTGTCCAGTACGGCCGGCGTCACGGTGTCGCGGACCTTCTTGGACGGGTCGTCCAAGGACGGCGCGTCGAACAGCGCGGTCAGGTCGGCCAGCTGGCCCTCGCCGGCCATGGCGGCCAGGTCGAGCGCCTCGGGGCCCGAGTTGTTGACCACGTCGGGCACGTCGCCGCTGACGAAGCGCGGGCGCAGCTGGGTGCCGATCTGCTGGGTCGCGTTGTGCTTGACCGTCGCGCCGGGGAACCTCTTCTCGTACATCTTCTCGTGCAGGTCCTTGGCGTACGCGTCGCCGTAGCCGCCGCTGAAGATCGTGACCTCCAGCGGCTTCTTGGCGTCGACGCCGAACGGGTTCTTCGGATCGGCGGAGACGGCGATCGAGCCGGTCGGCGTCGCGGTGGGCTCGTCGCCGGCGCCGCTGGTGGCGCAGGCGCTCAGCAAGCCCGCGCCGGGGCCGGCGACGAACGCGGTCATGCCGATTCGGCGCAGCAGCTGACGCCGAGTGATCTCTCCCGGGTGGGTCATGGGGGCTCCTGAAGAGGACGAATTAGGAAAGTTTCCTAACCGTTTGCCCGAAGGTACGAACGGCCGGGCGCACCCGTCAAGGGGCGCAATCGAGCCGTAACACCTTTGCCGCGATCCTCCGCAGAAAGGACACTAGATGCCTGCCGCCCAAACGGCCACCCACCGCCAACCCGAAGCGCTCTCGGATCCCGTCAGCCGAAGTGCGCCCTGGTCTCGGCGAAGGCCAGGTCGGTGCCCTCCAGGGCCTGGGCCACGTCCTCCTCCGTGTGCGCCGCCGACATGAACCAGTTGTGCCACGGGTGGATGTACACGCCGTGCCGCAGGCAGGCGTCGCTCCAGTACATGGCGGTGGACAGATCGGCGTCGCCGTCGAAGCTCAGCCACGGGATCGTCACGGGCCCGGTCTGGTTCACCACGAACCCGTGCGCCTTGGCCTGCCCGTACAGCCCGTCACGCAGCTGCGTCCCGGCCCGCTCCATGGCCGCGATGCCGTCGGTGTCGCGCAGCGTCTCGATCGTCGCCTTCGCCGCCGCCATCGCCACGGCCGAGAACCAGAACGAGCCCGTCGAATACAGCGTCTGAGCCGGTCCGCGCAGCGCGTCCGTGCCGGTCACGGCGGCTATGGCGTAGCCGTTCGCCATGGCCTTGGACCACGCCGTCAGGTCCGGACGTACGCCATAGGGCTCCCACGACCCCCGCAGGTCGATCCTGAACCCCGCCCGGACGTCATCGATCACCAGCGCGGCCCCGATCCGGTCGGCCAGCGCCCGCGCGGCCCGCGCGAAAGCGGGCTCCACCAGCTCCTGGTCCTCGAAGGAGTCGTGCTTGAACGGCGTCACGATGATCGCCGCGACCTCCCCCTCGACCGTGGCGGCCGCAGCCTCCAGCGACTCGATCGAGTTGTAGTCGAACTCCACCAGGTCGGCCCGCTCGTTCGGCGTCGTCCCGGCGAGCGACGGCGTGCACCAGGGGTCGGCCCCGTGGTAGGCGCCGTGGGCCATCAGCACCTTCGTGCGGCCGGTGGCCGCTCTGGCGACCATGAGGGCCTGGGTGGTGGCGTCGGTGCCGTTCTTGGAGAACATCGCCCAGTCGGCGCTGGGCACGGTGTCGACCAGCAGCTCGGCCAGCTCGACCATGATCGGCCCCGGCCCGTTGAGGCAGTCGCCGAGAGCCAGTTGCTTGGCGGCCGCCTCCTCCACGCGCGGGTGCCGGTGCCCGAGCACCACCGGGCCCCAGCTGCACATGAAGTCGATGTACTCGCGGCCGTCCACGTCCCACTGGCGGCACCCTTCGCCCCGCTCGAAGAACTGCGGGTATCCCGGGGCGAAGATCGCGGCGTTGAGGTGCCCGTACATGCCGCCGGGCACGACCTTCAACGCCCGCTGACGAAGCTCAGCGTCTGTCATCTGAAATCCCTCTCTCCAAGTTCCATCCGCCCGGCAGCGGGTCAAGCACAGCCGGGATCAGTGCGACCGGCAGTCGCGTGCGGCCGGGGGCGCGGTGCGACCGGCGATCGGGTGCGGCCGACGGTGCGGTGCGACCGGCGATCGGGTGCGGCCGACGGTGCGGTGCGACCGGCGATCGGGTGCGGCCGACGGTGCGGTGCGGCCGGCGGGGTCATGCCAGGAGGGCGAGGGTGGATTCCAGGTCGGTGAGGCCCGCGTCCGAGCCGAGTCCGGTGGCGACCTGGGCGGCGGCGGCCGTGCCCCAGCGGGCGGCGCCCACCACGTCCTGTCCGTGCAGCAGCCCGGTGATGAACCCGGCGCAGTACGCGTCCCCGCAGCCGGTCGTGTCGCTGACCTCGACCTTGAGCGCGGGCACCTGCTCGATCCCCGCCTCGGTCACCACCAGGCTTCCCTCAGCCCCCATCGTGACGAGCACCCCGCGCGGCCCCTCCGCCAGCAACGCCCTGGCCGCCGACGACACCTCCGCCACAGAAGGCGACGAGCCGGAGCCGGAGCCGGAGTCACCTGCCATGAGGAGCGCCTGGGAGTCGTTCGGGAGGACATAGTCCACGTGCGGGAGGAATGCCCGTGCCATCCCCAGCAAGTCCGGCATTTCCGACAGCAGGTCCATCGTCACGATCACCCCGGCCGCCCGGAGTGAGTCCAGCAGCGCGAAGAACGCCGGATCCCCCAGCCCGAACGTCACGTCCATCCCGCCCAGATGGACGGCCCGCACGCCACGCAGCCGCGCCTCGTCCAGGTCCGCCGGCGTGACCCCGAGGTTCGCCCCGGGGACGTGGAAGCTGGGTCGCCCGCCGTCAGGTCTGATCGGCAGGATCGAGGCCGCCGTCTGCTCGCCGGCCTTGCGGGTGAGCAGGGAGACGTCCACACCGCGCTTGGCCATCACCGCCACCAGGAAGTCCCCGAGCTCGTCGTCCCCGATCGCGCCCATGGAGACGACCTCGTTGCCCAGTTTGACCAGGTCGACCGCCGTCCCGGCCGCAGACCCGGCGGCGGTCAGCCGGATCTGGTCCACCAGGGCGGTGTCCTGCCCTTCCGGGATGTACGAGACGGGCCTGGCGAGGATGTCGACGATGTGCACGCCGACCGTGGCGACGGTCATGGGTCTAAATAGACAGACGTCCGAATAAAAAGTCAATATGCTCAGGACAGCACCGAAGAAGGGGGCCACCGGATGCCGAAGATCGTTGACCATGACGAGCGCAGGCGCGAGGTGCTCTCAGCCGCCCGCCGGGTGATCGTCAGGGACGGCATCGACGCCGCCACGACTCGTGCCATCGCCAAGGAGGCGGGCTACTCCAACGGCGTGCTGGCGCACTACTTCGCCGACAAGGACGAGATCCTGCTGTCGGCACTGCGGCAGTCCCACCAGCGCATCCGCGAGCGCTTGACGCGCAAGATCGAGGGCGCCACCGGCCTGGCCGCCCTGCGCGAACTGCTGCTGGACAACCTGCCCCTCGACGCGGAACGTACCCAGGAGACGCGCCTGGAGGTCAGCTTCTGGAGCCGCAGTCTGGCCTCGGAGCGGCTCGCCGAGATCCAGCGCGCCGAGGCCGCCGAGCTCCGCGGCGCCGTACGGACGCTGCTCGGCGAGGCTCGGGCTGCGGGCGAACTCACCACCGACGAGAACCTCGACGACATCACGGAGCGCCTGCTGGCGCTGGTCGACGGGCTCAGCCTGCACCTGCTGCTCTATCCCGGCCGCCTCGCCCGCGTGGATCTGGAGCGCCTGATGCTCGCCGCTCTCGACCATCTGTGATGGTCTTTAAAAAGACCTTCCATCCTGTACGGCAAGCCGCCCAACCCGCCAACCGCCGCACGTGGCGGGCGTCTGTCCAGGGAGACGCCCGCTGACCGGGCGCAACGTCCCGCCGCAACGGCGCTCGGTTACCCGATTCGGCCCTCATCCTCGGCCAGTTGCCGGCAATGTGACGGCGCTCTCAGAGGTCACTCTCCGGCCCGTTGCCGGCGCAGCAACTCGGCGGCGAGCGAGTACGGCGGTGCCGCGGCCCGGGATCGGGCGGCATGCTCGATGATCGCGTCCCGGACAGAGCGGTCGTCGGCGGGTCGGGGGTACTTGGCGTAGACCTGCTGGAGCATCGGAGCGCCGAGGTCGGTGACGTGGCCGGTGTCGGTGAAGACGCCTTTGTGGGTCAGGTAGGTCAGCAGTCCGCGCCGGTCGGCGATGCCCAGGGAGGAGTGCAGGGCGATCGCCTCCCACACCCGGTCGACGTCCGTCGCGGCGACGCCGTGCTCGGTCAGCACGGATGCCGCCAGATCGGCGCCTTCCACTTCGAACCGGGCCTGGCCGGCCGCGAGGCTGCCCAGCCCCAGATCGTGCATCACGCAGGCGGCGAAGAGCAGGTTCTCGTCGTAAGCCGCGTCATTCAGGCAGCCTTCCTGCTCGGCCAGCAGGCGGGCGAACAGGAAGCAGCGGATGCTGTGCTCGGCGATCGGCGTGCTCTCCGACTTCTGTACGAGGGCGAGGCTCGCGTCGGCCAGCGGCCCCGTGGGCAGGGCGAATATGTCGTTCACGCCCCGACCGTATGAAGGCGAAGCACGAACGAGAAGAGGCCCGAGTGCCATGCATCGCCAGGATCGGGCCATGACTTCGACGAATTGATCAGCACCAGGTGGCGGTCCTCGTACGTCTGGCGGCTCTGCCCTGCGGCTTCAGCGGGCGGCCCGGGCCGGGCGGTACCGGCTACGGAAGGCGGCCGGTGTGCTGTCGGTGCGCTGGACGAAGTACTTGACGAAGTTACTGGTGTCGAGGAAACCGAGGCGGGCCCCGATGCCCGCGACAGATTGGTCGCCGTGGGCGAGGAGGCGTTTGGCCTCCAGCACGACGCGACGGTCGATGAACTCCTTGGCGCCGACGCCGGCGGCGGCGAGCGCGGCCCGGGTCAAGGTGCGCGGCGAGTATCCGAGGACGCGTGCGTAGTGTCCGACGTCGCGGGCCCGGGTGAAGTCGATTTCGACGGCGGCGCGAAAGCGCTGGAAGGTTTCCGCGTGCTCGGCGGGCAGGGTGCCCACGGGGGCGGTCAGGTGGGTCAGGCGCAGCAGGAGCACGGCGAGCAGCCGCTGGAGGATGGCGGAGCGGGTGGGAGCCGGCATGCGGGTGGTGTCGTACTCGCAGGCGAGGTGGTCGAGGGCCCGGCGCAGGGCTGGGGCGTCCTCGCCGGTGATCTGCCACAGGGCGCGTCCGATCGAGCCCGGCACCCGCACCGGCAGTTACCGCACCGCCCTGGACGACCTCGTCATCGACGACGGCGGCAACAGCACCATCTCCGTGGAGGACTACGCGGTCGCCCTCCTCGACGAGATCGAGAAGCCTGGCCACCGCCGGCAGCGCTTCGCCGTCGGCTACTGACCGGCAGGCGCACAGGCGTTCGGCCCGCCACTTCCCGTGGGAAGCGGCGGGCCGCACGCCCCTGGCATTGCCGCATTTCGGACGACCGACTACATTGCTCCGCCATGAGCCTCCGCGAGCAGCTGTGCGAGTACGGACAGAGAGCCGTCGAGCAGGGCCTGGTCATCGGCACGTCGGGCAACCTGAGCGTCCGCCAGGGCGAACTGGTCGCGGTCACCCCGTCCGGAGTCGCGCTCGACCGGCTGACGCCGGAGATGTGCCCGATCGTGGACATCGAGGGGTACCTGGTCGAGGGCGACCTGCAGCCGTCCTCGGAGACCCCGATGCACCTGGCCGTCTATGAGACCACCGGCGCGCAGGCCATCGTCCACACGCACTCGGTGTTCGGGACCGTCGTGGCCACCACGATGACCGAGCTGCCGCCGGTCCACTACAACGCGCTGCTGCTGGGCGGGGTGGTGCGCGTGGCCGAGTACGCAACGTACGGGACGCCGGAGCTGGCGGCCAACGTCCGGGCGGCGCTGGACGGCAAGCAGGCGGCGCTCATGGCCAACCACGGCGGCGTCACCATCGGCGCCACGCTCGAGCAGGCCTTCGAGGCCACCCGGTTACTCGAATGGCTGTGTGAGGTGTACGTGCGGGGGCTGAGCGTGGGCAAGCCCACGATCCTGACCGATGAGCAGCTCGCGGCCGTGATCGACCGCTCGCTCAACCCACCGGCCTTCCCTCGCCGCACGTCCTGAAAAGCCACCCTCGCTCAACCCGCCGCACCTCCTGAGTCCAGCAGGACTACAGGTGGGCCGCCTGTTCCGCCAGGCCCAGCGGCAGGCCGCCCGAGCCCGCGATCTTGTCGTGGAACGACTTCAGCGACCCGTCGTACGACTCCCTGATCCGGTCGATCTCGATCGCGCCCGTCAGGTAGGACGGCGCCTGCGTGGGCCAGGCGCAGTAGCGGTTGACCTCCCCCTGCGCCGTTCCGGGCGACAGTGACGCCTTCGTCGCCATGAACGTCTCCGCCTCCTCGATCGACATGTCCTCGCAGTGCAGCGCCGTGTCCACCACGATGCGGGCCGCGCGGAAGATGCGGCAGTCCAGGTGCGCCAGCTCGGTGGCGAGCGTGTCGAAGTAGCCCTGCTCGTGCAGCACCTTCTCGACGTAGAGGGCCCAGCCCTCGGTGAAGTACGGGGTGCGGAACACGTTGCGCACGGTCCGGGTGTTGCTCGCCATGTGCGACAGGTGCCAGTGGTGGCCGGGATAGGCCTCGTGAACGGCGATCGACGGCATCTGGGCCCGCGAGTTCGTCCGCAGGCGCTGCCGCACCTGCTCCTCGGTGAACCCGTCAGGCGTGTACGGCACGAAGAACACGCCGGTACGCGAGCTGCTCAGCGGCGGCGGCGACAGGTAGTGGGCCACGGCCAGGACCGGCCTGGTGTATTCGGCCGAGGGCAGCACCAGGCACTCCTCCCCCTCGGGGAAGGTCACCAGGTCGCGTTCCCTGACGAACTCGCGGGCCCGGTGAGTCTCGGCCTCGTACTCGGCCCGCATGTCGGCCAGCGTGGCGGGATGGTCGTCCATCAAGGACTCCATCGCGGCGCGCCAGTCCTCGGTGCCGTTGAGTCTCCTGGTGACCTCGCGCATCCGCGCGTCCAGCGACGCCCAGGCCGCCTCGCCCTTCTTGTGCAGCTCGGCTGCGCCGTACCCGAGCAGTTCGCGCTCGCGCAGCAGCGTCGAGTAGAGCCGCTCGCCCATCCGCCAGGTGCCGCCGCAATTGAACTCTTCGAGGAAGGTGACGAACGCATCGAAAGCGGCGGCGGCCGGCTCTGCGGCGGACGCGAGCCGCGCGCGCAGCTCCGGGTCCGTCACCATCGACGGGATGGTCTTGGTGAGGAAGTTGCGCCCGGTGCGCGCCTGCCCGAGGCCGCGCTGGACGAGCAGCGGCGCCGCGAGCTCGGCGTCGAGGTTGGCCCGGCAGGCGGCCAGCACGTCCGGCACCTCGGCCAGCCGGGAGAGGGCGGCGGCCACCAGCTCGGGCTCGGGCTTGAGCCGCCGCTGGAACGGCGTGAACATGGAGGTGAATATCGCCGACAGGTAGACGGCCGGGTCGCGCCGCCAGTCCGGCCAGGAGGCGAGGGCGATGGAGCCCCTCAGCTGAGACAGGACGAGATCCCTGTCGATCGCGTCGTCCGGTGTCGGCGTCTCCAGTCTGGAGAGCCGGTCCAGCCAGACGATCTCTTCCCGCTCACGGGCGGCGAAGGCGGCGGCGGTGAAGTCACCGAGCGTGTGATCGTAGCCGTCGGCTCCCAGGGTGCTGGCGACGACGGGACGACCGGAAAAGTACCACTTGAGAAACTCGTCCACGTCCGCACAATATCCTGGGCATATGCCCCTACAGATCACCGGCGCGCTCGGCAACCCCGACCTGATCCGCCTGCCTTGGGAGGTCCCTCTCGCCGACTGGCCGACGCATCACATGGTCGATCTGCCGCGCGGTATCTCGCGGCACGTGGTGCGGTTCGTGCGGCTGTCCGGCAACGTGTACGCGATCAAGGAGATCAGCGAGCGGTACGCCAGGCGGGAGTACCAGCTGCTGTGGGACCTGGCCAGGCTCGACGCGCCGTCGGTCGAGCCGATCGCCTACGTCACCGGCCGGGACGAGGGGCTCGACGCGGCGCTGATCACCCGGCACCTGCAGTTCTCGCTCCCGTACCGCGCGGTCATGTCGGGCACGCTGCGGCCCGACACGCTCACCCGGCTGCTGGACGCGCTGGCCGTGCTGCTGGTGCGGCTGCACCTGATCGGCTTCTACTGGGGCGACTGCTCGCTGTCGAACACGCTGTTCCGCAGGGACGCGGGCGCCTTCGCCGCCTACCTCGTGGACGCGGAGACCGGCGAGATGCACCCGATGATCAGCGAGGGCCAGCGGCTCGGCGACATCGAGACCGCGCACATGAACATCTTCGGCGAGATGCTCGACCTGGAGGCGGGCGGGCTGCTGCACCCGTCGATCGACCCCATGGACACCGCCGAGGACATCGTGACCCGCTACCACCGGCTGTGGAACGAGATCACCCAGGACGAGATCATCGAGGAGGTCGACTGGCACCGGGTGGAGCAGCGGATCAGGCGGCTCAACCTGCTGGGCTTCGACGTGGCCGAGATGATGGTGCGGCGCAAGGTCGGCACCGGGCGGCTCATCGTCCGGCCCAAGGTGGTCGACGCGGGGCACCACCAGCGGCGGCTGCTCCGGCTCACCGGCCTCGACGTCGAGGAGAACCAGGCCAGGCGGCTGCTGAACGACCTCGACGGGTTCCGGGTCGCCAAGGGCCTGCGGCACGAGGACGAGGCGATCGTGGCGCACCGGTGGCTGGCCGAGGTGTTCCAGCCGACGGTCGAGGGCATTCCGGCCCGGCTGCGCGGGAAGCTGGAGCCCGCGCAGCTGTTCCACGAGGTGCTGGACCACCGGTGGTACCTGTCGGAGGCGGCCGGGGCCGACGTGGGCATCGCGGCCGCCGTGAAGTCGTACGTGGACAAGGTGCTCGTCCACAAGCCCGATGAGAAGGCCCTCCTGCCAGAGGAGCCGGGCGGCCTCCTGGAGGAGGCGGACGACCTGCTTGAGGAGTCGGA
>NZ_JBFAVX010000009.1:80101-334588 GCF_040680095.1 Nonomuraea sp. NPDC052129
CGGACCTTGAGGAGTCGGACCTTGAGGAGTCGGACCTTGAGGAGTCGGACCTTGAGGAGTCGGACCTTGAGGAGTCGGACCTTGAGGAGTCGGACCTTGAGGAGTCGGACGGAGTTCAGTAGGCGACCGTGATGCGCCGGCGCGGGTGCTCGCCCTTCTCCACCTCGTCGGCGATCGCGATCGCGTAGTCCTCGGCGGAGATGCGGCTGTTGCCCTCGGCGTCCGCGAGAAGCTGGTCGCCGCCGACACGGAAGTGTCCGGTGCGCTCTCCGGGCGCGATCTCCGCGGCCGGGGAGACGTAGGTCCAGTCGAGGTCGTCGACCTCGCGATAGAGGCCGAGAGCGCTCCGCTGGGCCAGCGCTTCCTTCTTGTACATCTCCGGGAAGCCGGGCGTGTCGACCAGGTCGACACCGGGCGCCACCTCCAGGCCGCCGGCGCCGCCGACGACGACGAGCCGCCTGACCCCGGCGGCGCGGACGCCGTCGATGAGGGCGCGATGGGCGTCGAGGAACGGTCCCTCGGGCTCGCTCCCGTCGCGGGGCGGCGCGATCGCGCAGATCACCGCGTCGTGGCCGCGGCCCAGCGTGTCGGCGTCGCGCACATCTCCCTTGACCGGTCCCGACCTGCTGACACCGGTCACCTCGTGGCCGCGGGCCGCCAGCTCGGCGGCAATGCGCTGACCGACCATGCCGGTCGCGCCAAAGAGAAGGATCTTCATATTCTCCAGAGTATCCATTGGATACTGGCGAGCTGGGCCAAGAATAATGTGAGCGATACTCTTAGATGTCGCAAGCAATACTCCCAATCAGGAAATCTCCGTCGCGGTTAGGTTTTTCTCCCCCTTAGCCGTAGACATCTTTAACCTCATACATATCTCGCTTTATCCGATCACCCGGCCGCCATCCGCCGCTCCTACGCTGTCCCCGTCCTCATGACGGCGTGGGAGGGTCACGTGCTGGGACTGGATGACTGCCTGACCGAGGTCATGGCGATACCAGGGGCGCTGGACGCGATGCTGGTGGACCAGACGAGCGGCATGGCCGTGGCTATCAGCGGACCGCCGCAAGGCGTGGACGCCGAGAGCTCCGCCGCCGCCCTGACGGAGACGCTGCGCGCGACCATGGACGGCCTGGCCCGCTCCTGCCCGGGTGAAACTGTTCGTATCGACGACATGCTGGTAACTACCGACAAAGGCCATCATTTACTGAGATTCCTCGAAACGGTATTCGAGGGGCCGCTCGTCATTTACCTGCGCCTCGACCTGGAACGGTCGAATCTCGCCCTGGCGCGATACCGCCTGCTGAACATCTCCCGCCAATTGCTCACCTGAGCCATGGCACCGCTGGACACGCTTCTGGCCGGTCTAGCCCGTGAACGGGCCACGGGCGCCCTCCGCGTGGGCCGGGCCGGGACGATCTTCCTCAGCGAGGGCCGGGTCACGTACATGGAGTGCGCCCAGACGCCCGGCGTCGAGCGGCTGCTGGCGGCACGCGGGCGGCTGCCGGAGACCGCGCTGCGCAGGCTGCAGGCCGACGGGGGCTGCGCGCGCCTGCTGGAGGAGGGGCCCGTCACGCTGGGCGAGCTGCAGTACTGCGTGCTCGGGGCCGTCCTGGACGCCGCGTTCTTCCTGCTGCCGGCCGGCGGGTCGCGGCCGAAGTTCCGGCCGGGCGAGCAGCACTGGCTGGGCGGGCAGTGGTTCTTCGACGTGGCGGGCCTGATGCGGGAGTGCGCGCGCCGCCGCGCCTATCTCGCGCAGATCTGGCCGTCCGCCCAGTTGGACACGGCTCCGGTACGGCCGGCGCAGTGGCTGCCGGGCAGCGGGGTGACTCTGGACTCGGTCCAGTGGGAGGTCCTCACCGGGGCCGGGGCCGAGGCGACACCGCTCGACCTGGCCAAGCGGATCGGCAGGTCCGGCTATTCGGTGCTGCTGGCCGTACGGAGGATGGCGGCGGCCGGGCTGCTGGCACAGCCCGTGGAGACGACCACCACCACGCGCGCCCCGGAAGAGAGCGCGACGAAGACCGGTGAGCACAGGGCGAAGACCGCCGGAGACGGGCAGGGGGCGCTGCCGCAGCGGGGGCGCGTGCCCGCCGCTCAACGGCCGCCGCACGATCCCCGCGCCCCGGGCCTGCCGCTCGGCCCGCCGGTCACGGCGGACCCCACGGACCTGGCCCTGCTGATGCGCCTGAAGAAGGCACTGGAGGAGCTGACATGAGGTTCCCCCGCCCGCAAAGGAGGCCACCGGTGGAGCTGCGTGAAGAGGTGCTCAGGGAGATGGTTCTCCTGCGCGAGCGCACTCCGGACATCAGCGGGAGCGTCGCCTGCACGGTCGACGGCATGAGCATCGCCTGCGACAACGCCGACGGCAGTGGCGAGCAGGTCGCCGCGTTGTCCGCGGCACTGCTCGCGCTGAGCAGGCGAATGACGATCATGACCGGCCAGGGCGTACTGGAGGAGACGCTCATCTCCGGCACCGCCGGCTTCGCCGCCTTCTACGCGGCGGGCCCCACCATCGTCCTCGCAGTCCTGGCTGAGCCCGGCACCAATCTCGGGCTGCTCCGGCTGGAGGGGCGCAAGACGGCGGCCAGCGTGGCCGCCATCTCAGCACGGATTCACTGAGCTTGAACGGAGGAAGGCATGGCCAGCATGGACGTCTCTCTCAAGGAGATGATGACGATCGACGGCTCCATCGGCGCGGTGATCGTCGATCACGGCAGCGGCATGGCGCTGGGGGCGCTCGGCGGCTCCAAGGACCTGGATCTCCAGGTCGCCGCGGCGGGGAACACGGAGGTGGTCAAGGCCAAGCTGCGCACGATGGACTCGCTGGGGCTCAAGGACTCCATCGAGGACATCCTGATCACGCTCGGCGGCCAGTACCACATCATCCGGCCGATCACCGGCCGCGGCGGCAAGGGGCTCTTCCTCTATCTCGCACTGGATCGGGCACGGGCCAACCTGGCGCTGGCCCGGCACCAGCTCCGCGGGATCGAGGAGAAGCTGGAGGTCTGAGAGATCCGGTGGCTCGCGTCCGGGCGCGGCGGACACGAGCCACCGACCTCCACCGATCCCTTACGTCAGCTCGTGGTGAGCTTGGTGATGGCGCCGACGATGTCCGGCCAGAGCGGCCGGGGCAGGTCATGGCCCATACCGGGGAACGTCAGCAGCGTGGCGCCCGGAATCGCCGCCGCCGTGGCGTGGCCGGCGGCGACCGGGACGAGAGCGTCGGCCTCGCCGTGGATGACCAGGGCGGGGATCCCCAGCGTGCCGAGCCGCTCCGTGCGGTCACCGGAGGCCATGATCGCGGCCAGCTGCCGGGTCGTGCCCGGCGGGTCGAAGCACCGGTCGTACGCCTGGCCGGACAGCCGGAGGATGCGTTCCCGGTCCATGTCGAAGCCGGGCGAGCCGATCACCGCCCAGGTCCTCAAAGACTGGGCGAGCACGGCGTCCCGATCGGTCGGGGGCGCGGCGAGCAGCACCGCGCTGGCCTCCGGCGTGGGCGGGGCCACGTCCGGGCCGGGAGTCGACATGATCGAGGTAAGGGTCAGCACCCGCTCGGGGTGCCGGATGGCGAGCGTCTGGGCGATCATCCCGCCCATCGAGGCGCCCACGACGTGGGCGGCGGGCCAGCCGAGGACGTCCATCAGCCCGGCCGCGTCGTCGGCCATGTCGTCCAGCAGATACGAAGAGGACGTCCCCAGTGTGGGAACGCCCTCGTCGTGCAGGTGCGTGGAGAGTCCGGAGTCACGGTTGTCGAATCTGACGACGTGATGGCCCTGCTCCGCCAGGAGCTCGCAGAGCTCGTCGTCCCAGTGGATGAGCTGGGCGCCGAGCCCCATGATGAGGAGCAGGGGACGTCCGCCGGGTGAGCCGAAGGTCTCGTACGCGATCTCGATGCCGTTTGCGGCTGCAAGCGTGGTCACGAGGTCAGAATGACATTCTGTTTCCCGCGACGCAAAGACCGTCAGCTCCGAAATAGACGACCATCAAGGCCGTCGGCTCCGGACCTGACGGCCGTCAGCAAGACCGTCTTCGGACCTGACGGCCGTCAGCGCCGGACGAGCTTGCGGATCCGGTCGCGGCCGACCGTCGAGCCGCCGAACATCGCCAGCGCGACCGCCGCGGCGGCGCCACCGATGGCGTTCGACTCGACAACCTTCTCTTCAGCCTTGTCGGCCTTCTTGGCGGCCACCGGCACAGCCTTGGCGGGAGCGGGCTTGACCGCGGCGGGCTTGTCACCCTCGGCCACGATCTTCGGGGGCTTGGCGGGGTTGTGGTCCACGACGGCGTACGCACCGGTGGAGAAGGGCTGCGGGTAGTTCTTCTTGCCCGGGCCGCTACCCCACTTGGTGATGACATAGTCGATCTTGATGTGGCCCGCGCCACCGTTGCCGTCCACGCCCAGCGTGCTGGAGTTGAAGCGGCCACCGGTCAGGGCGGCGAAGGTCTTGGCGTCGAGGTCGAGCATGACGCCGCTGGAGGACGGCACGCCCGGGCCGCGGTCGCCGACGAAGAAGGGCATCTTCTTGCCCTTGTAGACGACGTAGCCCTCGGTCATGAGCGGCCAGCTCGGGCTGGCGGCGAGCCCCTTCTGCATGGGCTTGCCGCTGGCCGGCAGCCCGGTGTCCCCGGCGCGGCCGGAGGAGTCGTCCCAGAAGTAGGACGCGGTGGTCTTGCCCTTGAGCAGGACCTTCTTGTCACTGCCGGAATCGGCGTGTGCGGCGGTGCCTGCGCCGATGGAGATCGCACCGACGACGGCGGCGGTGAGCATGGCAGATCGAACAGACATGGAGTAGCAAAGTCCTTTATACGGGAACAAGGGGATTGCGCTCGCGAAAGGTGTGCGTAGCCGGGCAAAACGCCAAACGGGCGCTACGCGGAGCGTGGAAGAGCGGGGGGAAGGTGCCGGTCAGTCAGCGGACGACAACACGCGGGCTGGCGGCACGACGCGGGGGTAACGCATGCGGTAGGTGTCCTCTCCATCTCGCCTACCGGGTTAGCTGACGGGTTCGGACGTGGAGATGCCCTACCGACCGCGGTCGGATTCACCCCTAAGGAACGTTTGGTTCCCCGGTTCCCGCGAGCGGGATTCGGCGCCTGCCGGTTGGTACTCCCCTGTTGAAGCCCCAAAGTCACCGGCTGGTAACTCCATGAACTATAGGTACCGAACCGGACAAAGGCAAACATAAGGCCATGAAACGGGCGAAGATCTACCTAGGAGGTCAAGAAAAAAGGGGGTACGGCATGCCGTACCCCCAGAAAAGCTCAGGTCAACCGCCGCTCTTCCGCCTGAAAGAACGCTTGCTGGCGGCGGGCCCGTGAGCGCCGTGAATCTTGGAAGGGTCGTTGCCCCTGCCACCCGCGCTCGAGTCGGCATGCTGGTTACGCTTGCGCTCCAGCGCCTCGCGGAACTTGCGCTTCATCTCGTCCTCGGGAGTTTCGTCGACTTCCGGCTCCGGTGTTTCCGCCATGAGGACCTCCTGGTGTTGGGGACAAGAACCAGCTTCCCATGACGGCGCTCAGGACGCGAAACTGGCCTCGACCTTGGACTGGGGCGTTTCCCGGTCGATCCGCGCACCGGGCATGGCGATCAGGGCCACCAGCGCCACGAGGGCGCCCGCGACACCCAGCGAGGGGATGACCAGGGCCGCGGCCGAGGCGTGCGCGGCAGCCAGTCCGTGCAGCGGCGCCTCGGTGGCGATGACAGAGGTGTAGGCGGTGCCGGCCAGCGCCAGGGCGACCGAGCCGCCGATCTGGCGGAAGAACGTCAGGTTGGCCGAGGCCGTACCCATGTACTGGGGCGGCACCGAGTCCCGCACGGCCACGGTCAGGCCGGAGAGCATCGGGCCCATGCCGAGACCGATCAGCGCCATCCACCCGACGAGCACCCAGGGCGGCGTGTCCAGCGTCAGACCGGCGCACAGCAGCGTGCCCACGACCAGCAGGAACGGCGCCGCCACCAGCCACGGCTTGTAGACGCGCGTCCGGCTGATCAGCGCGCCCACGACCATGCTGCCCACCACCATGGCCAGGGTCAGCGGGTAGATCCGCAGCCCCGACTCGGTGGCGCTGGCGCCGAGCGCCTCCTGGAAGTAACGCGGCAGGAACACCACACCGGCGAACATGCAGAAGGCGGTGAAGAAGGAGGTCACGTTGACCAGCGTGTACGTACGGTTCCGGAACAGGTGCATGGGCATGATGGGCGCCTCGGCCCGCATCTCCACCACCACGAACACCACGAGCGACACCAGAGCCAGCACGATCGGCCCGATCACCGGCACGCTGGTCCACGTGTGGCCGTCGAGCCCCTTCTCGGTCAGGCCGATGAGCAGCGCGCTGATGCCCACCGTGAAGACCCCGATGCCCAGGTAGTCAGGCCGCCCGCCACCATGTCCCGGCTGGCGCGGCAGGCGCAGCACGATGATCGCGATCAGCACCAGGCCGATCGGCACGTTCACATAAAAGGCCCAGCGCCAGCTCGCATGGTCGGTGAAGAGCCCGCCCAGGAACGGCCCGGCGAGGTAGCTGAGCGCCATCACCCCGCCCATCGCGCCCTGCACCCGCGCCCCGCCCTTCTCCGGCGGGAACAGTTCGAGCACCAGGGCGATCGACAGCGGCAGCAGCGCGCCCGCGCCCAAGCCCTGCAACGCGCGGAACAGGATGAGCTGCGTCATGTCCTGCGCCACCCCGCACAACGCCGAGCCCAGGAGGAACACGGACATGCCGATCAACAGCAGCGGCTTCCTGCCGTGCTGGTCCGACAGCCTTCCATAGAGGGGCACGGTCACGGTCGAGGTCAGCAGGTAGGCCGTGACGACCCAGGTGTAGAGATCGACGCCGCCCAGCTCCGTGATGATCCGCGGCAGGGCCGTACCAACGATCGTCTGGTCGAGCATTCCCAAGAACATGCCGCCGAGCACGGCGACCAGCAGGAGGCCATCGCCTCTGCGCTTCGTGTCAATATTCACGTGTGGAGAGTGACATGTAAGGATTGACATGTCAACCCATTGGTATGCTTGCCGACATGTCCCTACGGATCGCGCTGCTCGGGCTCCTCGACGCCAGGGGGCCGGCCAGCGGCTACGACCTGGCGAAATCCTTCGAGCGGTCGCTCAATCACGTCTGGCAGGCCGGGCACACGCAGATTTACCCGGAGCTGGTGAAGATGGCCGCCGACGGACTGGTGGCGGTCGAGTCGGAGGGGGCGCGCGGACGGAAGATGTACGCGATCACGCCCGAGGGCGCGGAGCAGGTGCGCTCCTGGCTGGTCGAGCACGAACCGGTCGGTGCAATACGCAGCGAGGTGGCCCTCCAGGCGTTCCTGCTTCCGCTGCTCGACAGGGAGTCGGCCATCGCGGTGGTCGAGCGCATCAGGGCGGGGTTCCAGCAGCGGCTGGCCGTCCTGGAGTGCAAACCCGAGGACGGGTCGAGGCTCGGCCGGTACGCGCTCAATCTCGGCCTCACACAGGGCCGTTCGGCGCTCGCCTGGGCCGATGAGACCCTGGCCGAGCTGCGCGGGCTGGAGCCGGCCGACCAGCCGGCCCCAGCCCACCTGCAGTAGGACTAAGAAAGCGTCCAGCTATGAAAGCGTCCAGTTAAGAAAGCAGGGACAGCTCTTCAGCGGTGAGGACGAGGTCGGCCGCGGCGGCCGAGTCGACGATGCTCTCCGGCCTGCTCGCCCCGGGGATGGGGATCACCACCGGGCTGCGCGCCAGCTCCCAGGCCAGGCAGACCTGCTGCGGCGACACGCCCCGCGCCGCCGCCACCGTGCCGAACGCCGCGTGCTTGCCGCCGAGCTCCCCCGCCGAGCTGATGCCGCCCAGCGGCGACCACGGCAGGAACGCCACCCCGAGCTCCGCGCACACGTCGATCTCCGGCTCGCTGGACCGGAACTTCGGCGAGTACTCGTTCTGCACACTGGCCAGCCGGCCGCCCAGGATCTCGTGGGCGAGCCTGATCTGTTCCGGGTTGGCGTTGGAGATGCCCGCCATCAGGATCTTCCCCGCGTCGAGCAGGTCACGCAGGCCGCCGAGCGTCTCCTCGTACGGCACGGCGGGGTCGGGCCGGTGATGCTGATAGAGCCCGATCGCCTCCACCCCCAGCGCCTTCAAGGAGCGCTCGCACGCCTCGGCCAGGTAGTCCGGCCGGCCATTGACCTGCCACCCGCCGCCCTCCACCCGGGTGTGACCGCCCTTGGTGGCCACGAGCACGTCGCCGGTGTCCCCGCTCCAGCTGGCCAGGGCCTTGGCCACGATCCGCTCGTTGTGACCCACCTGGTCGGCCGACGGCGTGTAGGCGTCGGCGGTGTCGATGAGGGTGACTCCCGCGTCGAGCGCCGCGTGGATGGTCTTGATCGACTGGGCTTCGTCGGGCATGTGCCCCGCTACGGACATGGGCATGGCGCCGAGCCCGATGGCGCCGACACGGGTCTGGCCGATAGATCGTGTGTTCATGAAACCCATCCTCCCCAGGCCGCGGAGGTGAAGTCGAACCGGGGTCAGGGTAGTCCTCGCCCTGGACTCACTCCATCGACTGGCCCATCGCATCGGCGCCGATGACCTGCCTGGTCATGGGGACCGATCCGGTCACCACGTAGGGACCGTCAGGCGTCACCTCGATGCGCATACGTCTCCACCTCCCGCGGGCGGGGGCCGTGGGCCATGCTTCCCGACGTGGATCGGCCGAAACCCGCAGGCTGAGCCCGGTCCGACCGCCTGTCTAGTCGCGGATGTTCTGCGCTAGCTGGGTGAGAATCTCCTCGAACGAGGCGGTCTGCTCCTCGCTGAGCCCCGTGCGCAGGCGGATGTCGAAGGCCATCGCCACCTCACGCAGCCGGTGGAACAACCGCTCCCCCTCCTCGGTCAACTCGACCACGTGGACGCGCCGGTTGGCGGGGTCCCGGCGGCGGGTCAGCAGGCCGCCGCTCTCCATCGCGTTGAGGTGGTGGGTCAGCGTCGCCCCCTGGATGCCCACTGCCTCGGCGAGCTCGCGCTGGTTGCCCAGCTGCCGGGACTTGATCGAGATGAGGATCTGCCAGACCGGGGCCGACCCGCCGACGGAGGCGAGCGCGTCGTCGAAGGCCCGGCTCACGGTCCTGGCGGTGTTGGTGAGCAGCAGGCCGATCGGTGGCCGGAAGGGTGGCATCATGCCGCCAAGTTTAGCAGCGCCATCTAATCGTTTGACATCTAATGCTTCGATATCTATCGTCAAAGACATGCAGCCAAACCCTTCCCTCAATGGCAAGGTCGCGGTCGTGGCGGGGGCCAGCCGCGGCATCGGCGCCGTCACCGCCCAGGCCCTGGCCCAGGCCGGCGCCGCCGTGGTGCTCGGCGCCCGCGACACGCAGGCGGTCGAACAGGTCGCCGCGGACATCCGCTTCGACGGCGGGCAAGCGCTGGCCGTGTCCCTTGACGTCGGTGACGCGGCGTCGAGCGAGCGGCTGGTCCAGCGGGCGCTGGAGACCTTCGGCCGGCTGGACGCGGCCTTCAACAACGCCACTGACGGGCCGATGCCCGCGCCGCTGGCCGACATCGATCCCGACGAGTTCGACCGGGGCATCCGCACGAACGTGCGCGGCACCTTCCTCGGCATGAAGTACCAGATCCGGGCCATGCTCGCCTCAGGGGGCGGGTCGATCGTCAACATGGCCTCGCTCGCCGGTCTCCAGGGCCACGCGGGCCTGAGCGCGTACGTGGCGGGCAAGGCCGGGATCATCGGACTGACGAAGGTGGCCGCGCTCGACTACGCCGACCAGGGCATCCGCGTCAACGTGGTCGCCCCCGGTCCGATCCTCACCCATCACCTGGAGGCGGCGGGCGAGGAGGCGCAGCGCCTGGCCGGGCTGTCGACGCCCATGCGGCGCGTCGGCCGGTCAGAAGAGGTGGCCGCGGCGGTCGTGTGGCTCTGCTCCGACCAGTCGTCGTTCATCACCGGAGTGACCTTGCCCATCGACGGCGGGCAGGCGGCGGGCAACAAGCCCCCGCGCATGTACCGCCAGGGCCAGCCCATGGAGAGACAGGAGATCTGATCATGACCATCGACCAGCGACTCGACGAACTCAGCAGGCAGTGGATGGAGGCCGAGCGCCGCGGCGACACCGCAGCGCTCGACGCGCTCGCCGTACCCGACTTCACCCTCGTGGGACCGCTCGGCTTCATCCTGAACAAGGACCAGTGGCTGGCGCGCTACCGCGGGGGCGGCATGGTCACGCACGAGATGAGCTGGGCGGACGTCACCGTACGGGAATACGGCGACACGGCGGTGGCCATCGGCATACTGGCGCAGCGCGCCGCGTTCCAGGGCACACCGGCCGACGGGCGCTTCCGCGTCACCCAGATCTCGGTCAAGGACGGGGACCGGCGCCTGCTGGCGAGCCTCCACTACAGCCCGATCGCGGCCCCACCTGGCCGCCCTTGACCCCGCGACGTCAGCGGCCGGGCTCCTCGAAAAGGGCCTGGGTGGCGGTGAAGGTCTGGGCGGTCACGTCATCCTCGGCCTGCCGGGCCGCCTCCATTAGGGCCTCGCACAGCGCCTCGGAGCCCAGCCGCATCGCTCGCGGCGCGATGTGCACGCTCGCCAGCCCGCCGCTGGGCAGGACCTCGACCGTCACCTGCCCGTCCGCCGCCACACCGCGCCCCCTGGCCGACTCCAGTCGGCGCCCCACTTCCTCGAACTGAGCCGTCTGTACCGCGAGCTGCGCCAGCGCCCGGTCGATCTCCGGATCGCCGCTCCTGGGTATGGTCATACCGGCTCCTTATCGGTGGAGGATGAACGCCCGGGGGGCGTGCGCCAAAGCGGATCGGAGCGATCCCTGGACGGACATGTCCCCGTTGGCGACCAGCGCGTAGAGGGTCGCCGCCGACGTGGTCCGCCGGAAGAAGTTGCCCATGGGACCGGTGCCGAGCATGGTCTCGGTGAACCTGGTGGCCGGGATGAACTTGCGTACGTCGCGCAGGGCCTTGATACCGCCGTCATAGGCCAGTTCGGCGACGAAGTGCTTGCCCGCGTACTCCCACAGGTTGCCCATCGGCTGGCCGGTGGCGGCGGAGCTCGCCGCGTGCACGCCGGTCTTCACCGTGGCCCACACGACCGAGTCGGCCACGGCGTCGAGTCCTTCGCGCACCGCGTACGTGCCCACGTTGAACTTGCCCACCTTCGCGGCCAGGATGGTCTTCATCAGCTTCTGGAAGATCGTCTTCTCCAGCCTGGCCCGCGCCACGAGCCACTTGAACACGCCCTCGGCCGCGATCCTGGCCGCCGGGTAGAGATAGCCGAACATCATGGTGAACGCCATGGCGGCCAGCTGGGTGCCGATGATCTTGAGCTGTTCCCGGTGTTCCTCCACCGCGTCGGCGTAGTCGTCGCAGCCGTCGGCCAGTTCGTTCAGCGCCGCCCGCATGGCGGCGTAGCGAGGGGCGAGCTGGTCGGGCCACACGTCCGCGAAGCGGTCGACCGACCGGCTGTCGTTCGCCTTGAGCACGCCCGCGACCCCGCTCTCCGTGTGCTGCGCGAGCGTGCCGATCGCCTTGGCGAACTCGCGCAGCTCCGTCGCGCGGGCCCGCAGGTTGGACACATCTGCCACAGGAACGTGTACCTGGGCGAAATAGGCGAGCGCCTGGAACGGATCGAACATCAGGCGCCTTCCCTGGCCGGTGGGGTCACGGGGATCGGGGCGTCGGGAAGGTCCAGGGCCGCGGGCAGGGTCGCGATGATGTCCTGCTCCAGGTAATGCCAGAGTTTCCGGAAATCGCGGAGGTTGCCGGCCGTCGTGAAGTTCTTGTCGGCGATGGCGTCCATGTGATGGGTCAGGGCGGTGTAGCCGGCGTGGTACCACTCGGCGAAATCGCGGCCCTCGTCGTCGCCGCCGACCAGGCCGGAGGTGTCTCCCAGCTTCCAGGAGTTCAGGCGGCGTTCCACGACGTCGTCGCCCAGCTTGTCGAAGAGTCCGGCCAGCTCGCGAATGGACGCCCAGTCGATCTGCACCCGGTCCGACGCGCCAGGCCGGTGGGTTGGGGTTGGCGTGTACGTCGGGGAGGGTCTCGGCGTGGGGATCGGCGTGTACGCAGGGGCGCTTGGCGTCGGGCTCGACGGCGTGGGGGTACTCGGCGGAGTGGATGTGGAGGCATCCGTCGGAGTCGGCGTGGGAGTCGGGGTCGGCGTGGGAGTCGGGGTCGGGGTCGGCGTGGGAGTCGGGGTCGCCGTGTCCGTCGGGGTCGGGGTCGGAGTCGGCGTGTCCGTAGGCGTGGGTGTTGGGGTGTCCGACGCGGTGGGGCTGGGAGTGCCCGTGGGACTGGGCTCCTCGGTTGGATCCGCCATTTGCGCTCCCCCATTACAAACACGTTAATTTACGGACATAAGCACCTTAGTGCTACAAAATTACTCACAAGTTAATAAATCCGTCGCCGCAGTTAATTTGTGCGCGCAATAAACCGCCCAGCCGATCCGCCAATTCCCGTTCGGCGACGCCGCGCATGGCCGATGCCTCGACCCGCTCGCACACCTCGGCCGCGTCGGTGAGCCCGACGGTCGCGCAGCCGCCCCTCAAGCGGTGCGCGAGCGAGGCGGCGCGGGCCAGGTCTTCCCCGTGTACTGCCTGGAAGAGCTCGTCATAGACCTCCATGGCCGTCGAGCGGAACGCTTCGGCGATCGCCGTGATCTCCGCCCGCGACAGTCCCGCCAGCTCCGGCGGGAGCCCCGGCGCGGCGGCCCACAGCGGTACCTGGGTCAGGACGTACTGCCAGTCCACGGGCTTGGCGAGGTGGTCGTCCATGCCCGCCTCCAGGCATCGGAGCCGGTCGTCCGGCATCGCCGCCGCGGTCATCGCGATGATCGGCGTACGCGGCTCCTCGCGCCGCCTGATCTCGGCGGTCGCGGCCAGGCCGTCGAGCACCGGCAACTGGCAGTCCATGAAGACCAGGTCGTACCCGCCCGAGAGCACCGCCGCCACGGCTTGCCTCCCGTCGGCGACGGAGTCGACGTGGTGGCCCGCCTTCCGCAGGACGACCACGGCCACCTGGCGGCTCACCTCATCGTCCTCGGCCACCAGGATCCGGACCGGCGCCACACCGGCGCCCGGCGCCTCGGTCGCACCGGTCGCGGGGTCCAGCGCCGCGCCGTGCGCGGAGGCCAGCGCGTGGGCCGACCCGGGGACCAGCGCCGAGCCCTGCGCAGGGGCCAGCGCGTTCTCCACGGCGGCGAGCAAGCGGCGGCGGCTGAGCGGGCGGGTCATCGACTGCACGATCCGCTCGGCCACCGAGATCGGCCAGGAGCGCCCCGGCCGCCCCGGCGTGACGAGCACGATGACGCCGGCGTCACGAAGCAACGGATCGGACAGCACTCCGTCGGTCGACACCCCGCCGGTCAGCACCCCATCGGTCAGCGTGGAATCGGCGTTCGTGGCGCACAGGTCGAGGTCGATCACCACCAGGTCGAACGGCCGGTCCGCTGCGGCGGCGGTCCGCAGGGCGGTCAGCGCGGTCGGGCCGTCGGATACCGTCTCCACCACCAGCCCGGCGTCGTCCAGGATGCGGCCGGCCAGCGCGAGGTCCTCGGGCCGGGCGTCGGCGACGAGCACTCGCCGTCCGCGCACCTCGGGCGCGGCCGGGGCCGACCAGGTCAGTACGTCCACCGGCAACGTGACCCAGAAACGGCTGCCCACCCCCTCGACGCTGTCCAGCCCGATCTCGCCGCCCATCAGCTCGGTGAGCTGCCTGCTGATGGCCAGGCCGAGGCCGCTGCCGCCGGTCCGCTGGGTGATCGGGGAATCGACCTGGCGGAAGATGCCGAAGACCCGCTCAAGATCTCCCTGCCCGACGCCCACACCGGTGTCGGTCACCGTGAACCGCAGCGCGACCCGATCATCCCCGGGACCGCCCTCGTCGAGGGTCACCTCCAAGTCGACGCCGCCCTGGACGGTGAACTTCAGCGCGTTGCCGACGACGTTGGTGAGCACCTGCCCGAGCCGTACCGGATCGCCGATCACCTGTTGAGGCAGGCTGTCGCCGAGCCGCGAGGTGAGCCAGAGTCCCTGCTGGTAGGCGTGCGGCGCGAACGGGGCCACCACCTCGTCGCAGAGCCGGGGCAGGTCGAACGGCACCGACTCCACCTGCAGATGCCCCGCCTCGATCTTCGACAGGTCGAGGAAGTCGTCGAGCAGCCGGAGCAGGCCCCGCGCGGACTCCTGGGCTGTGCTCGCGTAGTGGCGCTGCTCGCCGTCGAGCCGGGTCTCCAGCAGCAGGGAGTTCATGCCGAGCACGCCGTTGATCGGGGTGCGGATCTCGTGGCTGATCTTGGCGAGGAACTCGGACTTGGCGCCGGACGCGCTCACCGCCTCGTCCCGGGCGGCGGCCAGCTCGGCCGCGTACCGGGCGAGTGTCCGCTGCGCCCGGCGCCGGCCGCGCGTGGTGTGGATCTGCAGGCCCAGCCCGATGAGGATCAGCAACGCCAGGACGGCGGCGATCGACAGCACCCGTACCCGGAGCTGCTCGGCGGAGGCGAGCGCCGTGTCGGCGGGCACCTCGGCGGTGACCGTCCAGCCGACGTCGGGGATGGGCTCCGACGCCGACAGCACCTTGCCGTCGGGGCCCTGGTGGGTGGTGAAGAGGGTACGGCCGGCCAGCGCCGCGTCCACCCTGGGGTCCTCGCGCAGGGAGGTGAGGGCGTAGAGCTTCCTGCCGGGATCGGCGACGAGCACGCCCGACTGGTCGGTGATCAGCAGCCGGATCCCCTGCGCCTCGGCGGCCTGCGACGCGAAGTCCTGGATGGCGTCCAGACTGTAGACGACGGCCAGGACGCCCAGCACGCTCTTGCCGTCGGCGCTCGGGATCGCCGCGGCCGCCGCGACGGCCCTGGACACGCCGCGCATCGTGGGCGTGTACGCCTGGGAGACGTACGGCTGCGGGCGGTCGCGGACGGAGACGTACCAGTCGGTACTGCTCACGTCCTGGGGCAGCACGCTCGTCGGCTCGGCGCCGGCGATGTCGCCGCGCGGCCCGATCACGATCACGCCGCCGACTCCGGCGCGCATCCTGGCCAGCTCCTCGCGGAACCCGATCATGGTGTCGCGGCCGGCCGGCTTCCCGGAGGTCGCCGCGGCGCGTACCGCGGGCTGCTGGGCGAACGCGCTGACGAGCTGCTTGAGCGAGCCGAGCTGCTGCTCCACCACGACCCGGCTGACCGAGGCGGTGGTCCGCACCCGGTCGCCGACCTCGTCGCCGACGGCGTCCGCCGACAGCGTGATGCTGGACGACGTCAGCAGCGCCAGCGGGAGCAGGCCGAGCAGAATCCACAGTGCCGTCACTGCCAGGAGCCATCCACGGTCTCTCACCAGCGTCACCTCCCCCTGCGGTTCGTCGGCCGCGCGGCCGCTGACACACCGCAGAACACAGTAGGAGGCGGGAGCTTGGCGCGAAGCCCCGCGCTGAGCAAAAGGAGCAGAACGCGATTTGTTGTAACACAACGTCCCTAAGATGCCCGCGTCGATCACAGTCGAGCTAGGAGTGTGGCGATGCCTGGAGCGGGGGACATCACCGTTCTCATCGTGGACGACGACCCGGTCGTGACCGCCGCGCTGCACGCCCAGGTGAACCGCGTCTCCGGGTTCAAGGTGGTGGGAATCGCGCACACCGGCCAGGTGGCGCTCGCCGCCGCCCGCCGGTTCGCGCCACGGCTGGTGCTGCTCGACCTCCACCTGCCCGACCTGCCCGGGCTCGAGGTCGCGCACCGGCTGCGGCGCCCGGACCAGCCGCCCACCGACGTGATCGTGATCTCCAGCCACAAGGAGTCGGCCGCGGTGCGCGCGGCCATGCAGCGCGGCGCCCTGTACTACCTGGTCAAACCGACCAGGGCCGGGATTCTGGAGCAGACACTGCTGCGGTACGCGGCGACGGTCGAGCAGCTCGGCTCGGACGGCAGGTTCGTCGAGCAGCAGGAGATCGACCGGATCTTCCGCTCGCTGCATCTGGACGCCTCTCCCCGGGCCAAGAGCATCTCGGCGGCGACCGAGCAGACGGTGCTCGACGGGCTGGCCGCGGTCGAGGACGATCTGTCGGCGCACGAGCTGGCCGAGGCCATCGGTGTCAGCAGGGCGACCGCCCGCCGCTATCTGGAGCACCTGGTCGAGCGGGGGCAGGTCGAGGCCCGGCTGAGGTACGGGCCGACGGGCCGCCCGCAGCACCGGTACTGGGTGCGGTGAAGCCGGTCCGGGCGCTGCTCGCCGTACTCGCCTGCCTGGCACTGGCGGCCTGCGGCTCCTCCGGGGAGCCCGCGTTCCCCGAGGGCTCCACGATGGCCCGCGTCCAGCGGAGCGGCATGCTCACGGTGGGGATCAAGTTCGACTATCCACTGTTCGGGTTCAAGGACCCGGGCAGCGGGCGGATCACCGGGTTCGACGCGGAGATGGCCAGACTGGTCGCCAAGGACCTGACCGGCAGCGAGCGCAACGTCCGGTTCGTCGAGACCCTGCCCGTGCAGCGCGAGGACTTCCTGCGGCAGGGCGTGGTGGACATCGTCGTCGCGACGTACTCCATCACACCGGCCAGGAGCCGGATCGTCGGCTTCACCAACCCCTATTACTACGCCGGACAGGACGTGCTGGCCAGGGCCGGGGACAAGCGCATCGACGGCGTGGCGGATCTCGACGGCCGGGCGGTGTGCACGACTACCGGCTCCACCTCCCTGGACCGGCTGCGGGAACGCGTGCCCGGCGCCCGGCTGGTGATCGTCGACAACTCCAGCGAATGCGTGCCCGCGCTCACGGCCGGGCGCATCGACGCGATCAGCACCGACGACACGATCCTGCTCGGCCTGGTGAAGCGGCGTCCGGGCGCGCTCCGGCTGGTCGGCAAGCCGTTCGGCCGCGAGCCGTACGGCATGGGCGTCCGCAAGGAGGACGTCGCCTTCCGCGACTACCTCAGCGGGCTGATCGGGCGCTATCTGCGCGACGGGCAGTGGGATCGGGCGTTCAGGGACACCATCGGCCTGTCCGGCGCGACCGCCACACAGGCCAAGCCGCCGGTTGATCACTAACCGGCCCGCCGATCACTGAGCAGAACGCGCACAACCCTCTGCGTGACACATGCCGCTCCTACCGTTGCGCCAACGCGGACGGAAGGAGCGTTACCCGTGTCCGAACAGGGGCTGGTCGTCCTCGACCAAGTCAACAAACGCTTTGGCGATCATCACGTACTCAGGGACGTCGACCTGAGCGTACGGCGGGGCGAGGTCGTGGTGATCATCGGCCCGTCGGGCGCCGGCAAGTCCACCCTGTGCCGCGCGATCAACCGGCTGGAGACCATCGACTCCGGCACCATCCGGATCGACGGCATGCCGCTGCCCGAAGAGGGGCGGCAACTGGCCCGGCTGCGGGCCGAGGTCGGCATGGTGTTCCAGTCGTTCAACCTGTTCGCGCACAAGACGGTTCTGGAGAACGTCATGCTCGGGCAGGTCCACGTGCTGAAGAAGAGCAGGGCGGACGCCGAGAAGAAGGCGTACGAGCTGCTGGAGCGCGTCGGCATCGGCGGTCAGGCGGCGAAGTTCCCCGCGCAGCTGTCGGGTGGCCAGCAGCAGCGCGTCGCGATCGCCCGCGCGCTGGCCATGGAGCCGAAGGTGCTCCTGTTCGACGAGCCCACCTCGGCCCTCGACCCGGAGATGGTCAACGAGGTGCTGGAGGTGATGACGGCGCTCGCCCGTGAGGGCATGACCATGGTCGTCGTCACCCATGAGATGGGCTTCGCCCGCCGGGCCGCGGACCGCGTGGTGTTCATGGCCGACGGCGAGATCGTCGAGCAGAACGCCCCCGACGACTTCTTCGGCACCCCGCGCAGTGAGCGCGCCAAGTCGTTCCTCGCCAAGATCCTCACTCACTAAGGACGCGTCATGTTTGGAAGATCCCTTTACGCGGTGTTCGCCGTCGTCGCCCTCACCGCCACCGCCACCGCGTGCGGCGGCGGCCAGGCGAGCTACGACTCGGTCGTGGACAAGGCCAAGAACGACAAGAAGCTGGTCATCGGAGTGAAGGCTGACCAGCCGGGGCTCGGTCTGCGGACGCCGGACGGCACCTTCACCGGGTTCGACATCGAGATCGCCAAGTACGTGGCCAAGTCGCTGGGCGTCGAGGCCAAGGACATCACGTTCAAGGAAACGGTGTCGGCCAACCGGGAGGCGTTCCTGCAGCAGGGCCAGGTGGACATGGTGGTGGCGACGTACTCCATCAACGACGCGCGCAAGCAGAAGGTCTCCTTCGCCGGGCCGTACTTCGTGGCCGGTCAGGACCTGCTGGTCAGGGCGGACGACGCGACGCTGACCGGGCCCGACGCGCTGAACGGCAAGAAGCTGTGCTCGGTCGCCGGGTCGACGTCGGCGCAGAAGGTCAAGGACAGCTACGCCAAGGAGGTGCAACTGCAGGAAGAGCGGACCTACTCCGCGTGCGTGGACCGGGTGCTCGGCGGGCAGCTCGACGCGATCACCACGGACAACGTCATCCTCGCCGGGTACGCCGCGCAGCACACCGGCAAGCTCAAGGTGGCCGGCAAGCCGTTCAGTACGGAGAAGTACGGCATCGGGCTCAAGAAGGACGACTCGGCGGGCCGCAAGGCCGTCAACGAGGCGCTGACCAAGATGTTCGCCGACGGTAGCTGGAAGAAGGCGCTGGAGACCAGCTTCGGCGGAGCCGGCTTCACCGTGCCGGAGGCCCCGAAGCTGGAGCAGTACTGATCATGGACGCGCTGCTCCTGGAGTGGGACACCGTCGTCGCGGCCTTCTGGATGACCGTGTGGCTGACGGCGGTGAGCGCGCTCGGCTCGCTGCTGCTCGGCACGCTGCTGACGGCCATGCGCGTCGCGCCGCTGGCGACCCTGCGCCGTACCGCCACCGTCTACGTGGCCGTGGCCCGCAACACCCCGCTGACGCTGGTGCTGCTGTTCACCGGCCTCGGCGTCGGCGCGAACCTGGGCGTGGAGCTCTCGTCCGACATCGCCACCAACAACTTCTGGCTGGCCTGCATCGGCCTGACCGCCTACACCTCGGCGTTCGTCTGCGAGGCGCTGCGCTCGGGCATCAACACGGTGCCGGTGGGACAGGCCGAGGCCGCCCGTTCGCTCGGGCTCGGCTTCCTCCAGACGCTGCGGCTGATCACGCTGCCGCAGGCGTTCCGCGCGGTGGTCGCGCCGCTGGGCAGCATCCTGATCGCGCTGACCAAGAACACCACGATCGCGCTCGTGGTGGGCGTGAGCGAGGCGTCGGTGCGGATGCGGGAGATGATCGAGACGTACGGGGACCAGGTGATGCAGATCTTCCTCGGGTTCGCGGCCGGGTTCGTGCTGCTGTGCCTGCCCATGGGCCTGCTGTTCGGCTGGCTGTCGCGGCGGCTGGCGGTGGCCCGGTGAGCTACGCCAACCTCTACGAGACGCCGGGGCCGCGCGGCGCGCGCCGCAACCGGGTGCTGGCCGGGGTCATCGCGCTGGTGCTGCTGGCGCTGGCCTATGTGATCTATGTACGGTTCGACGCCAAGGAGCAGTGGTCGGCCGCCAAGTGGACGCCGTTCCTGCGGCCGGAGGTGTGGACCACCTTCATCCTGCCGGGACTGGCCGGAACGCTGGCCGCGGCGCTGGCGGGTGTCGTGCTGGCGGGCCTGTTCGGGCTCGTCTTCGCGACGGCCCGCCTCTCGGACCACCGGTGGATCCGGTGGCCGGCGGCGGCCGTGGTCGAGTTCTTCCGGGCCGTGCCGCTGCTGCTGCTCATCTTCTTCGCGTTCTTCGGTTCGTACGTTCTCATCGGGGTGAACGTCTCGGCCTTCACGGCTGTGGTGTTCGGGCTGACCTTCTACAACGGGTCGGTGATCGCCGAGATCATCCGTGCCGGGGTGCTGAGCCTGCCCCGCGGCCAGGCGGAGGCGGCCCACGCGATCGGGCTGCGCAAGGGGCAGGTCATGCGGCTGGTGCTGCTGCCGCAGGCGTTCCGGGCCATGATGCCGGCCGTGATCAGCCAGTTCGTGGTGCTCCTGAAGGACTCGGCGCTCGGGCTGATCGTGGGTTACGACGAGCTGGTGGACCGGGGGCTGAACGGGATCGCGGCCAATTTCTCGAACATCATCCCGGCGGCCATCCTCATCGCGGCCATCTTCATCGGCATCAACCTGTCGCTGGACCGGCTCGCCCACCGGCTCAGCCGGCGGTGACCCCGCCATTTACCCCATACAGCCAGTCAGACTGCCATACATCGCAATAAGTGGGGTATGGGGCGCCCCAGGCCAAACTCGACATGGGGTAAAGTAACCCATCATTCCGACTGTTATAGTCGGTTTTTGTCTTCGGGCCTGACTGGCGGCTCAGACAGAGAGGGATTGATGAGGGGCGGAACAACACGCCTTGCGGCAGCGGGCGTGGCGATCGTGCTGGGGCTCGCGGCGTGCGGCGGAGTGGACACGGGCGGCGGCTCGACGAATGCGGCGAAGCAGGAGATCACGGTCACCGCGTTCGCGGGTGCCTGGGGTGAGCTGTTCAAGAAGTCGTTCGTCGAGCCGTTCCAGCGTGACACCGGCGTCAAGGTGAACCTCGTCTACGGCGCGAACGCCGAATGGCTCACCAAGCTGCGCGCGGCCGGCGGCGAGAACCCGCCGTTCGACGTCATCGCCTTCACGCCCGACGCCTCGCGCCCCGCCGCGGCCACCGGCCTGCTCCAGCCGCTTCCGACCGACCGGCTGGCGCACTGGAAGGAGCTGGACCCCGTACTGACCGAGAAGTCCGCCTATGACGGCAAGCAGTACGGGGTGCCGCTCACCACGGGTTCGACCGGGCTGATGTACCGAACCGACAAGATCAAGAACCCGCCCGCCGACTGGTCGGACATCTTCGACAAGCAGTACTGCGGCCATGTCGCCCTGCCGCCCCTGACCTACAACCCGGGCCTGGAGTTCTTCTCCGCCCTGGTCACCTCCCAGGGCGGCAAGCTGTCCGACCCCGCCGCGGTGGACAAGGCGTTCACCCAGCTGGCGAAGCTGAAGGGCTGCGTGTCGTCGTTCCCGGCCAACGCCGGCAACGCCGCCACGGTCATGGAGAACGGCGACGCCTGGATCATGCCCTTCTGGGACGGCCGCGCCTTCGCCATGGAGCAGGCCGGCTCGCCGATCGGCTACACCTATCCCAAGTCCGGCCCGGTGGGCGCGCTGACCTCCTACTTCGTCGCCGCCGGCACGGCGAAGACCGTTCTCGCGACCAAGTTCCTCGACTATCTGACGGCGGCGCCCAACCAGAAGCCGTTCGGCGAGGGCACCTGGTACGCCGCCGGGAACGACACGATCACCTACAGCAAGGAGTTCGACCAGCGGGTGCAGCACGGCCCCGAGGTCTACCGGAAGTTCATCTGGGTCGACTACGCGGTCGCCACCCCCAAGCTGAACGAATGGCAGCAGCGGTGGAACCAGATCTTCGGATGATCGAACTGCCCGAGGAAGGCGCCGGACACGTCGAGATCGAGGGCCTGGCCGCCGGCTACGAGGGCGCCCGCGTGCTCGATCTGGAGCGGCTGTCGATCCGCAAGGGCGAGTTCCTGTCGATACTCGGGCCCAGTGGCTGCGGCAAGACGACCCTGCTCAACTGCGTCGCCGGCTTCGTGCAGCCGACGGCCGGGCGGATCGTGATCGACGGCGCCGACGTGACGGACCGCCCGCCGTACCGGCGGGGGCTCGGCATGGTCTTCCAGAGCTACGCGCTGTTCCCGCACATGACCGTCGCCGGCAACGTGGCGTACGGGCTGCGGATCCGGCGGCTGGACCGGGCCGAGCGGGAAGAACGCGTACGCGAGGCCCTGCGCCTGGTCGGCCTGGAGGGCTACGCGGACCGCCGCCCCCGGCAGCTGTCCGGCGGGCAGCAGCAGCGGGTGGCCCTCGCCCGCGCCCTCGCCATCCGGCCCGCCGTCCTGCTGCTCGACGAGCCGCTGTCCAACCTCGACGCCAAGCTGCGCAGGGAGATGCGGGTGGAGCTGCGGGCCATCCAGCGCCGCATCGGCACCACGATGGTCTTCGTCACCCACGACCAGGAGGAGGCGCTGGCTCTGTCCGACCGGATCGCGGTCATGAACGGCGGCCGGATCGAGCAGCTCGGCACCCCCGACGAGGTCTACCGCCGGCCGGCGACCCGGTTCGTCGCGCAGTTCATCGGCGCGGCCAACGTCCTGGAGGGCACGGTGGCCGACGGCCGGCTCGACGTGGACGGGATCCTGCTCGACGCCGGCCCGCTGCCGGTCCGGCAGGGCGGCCGGGCTGTGGTCGCGATTCGTCCCGAACGCATCCGGCTGGGCGCTGATGGCCAGGGCGTGCCCGGCACGGTCGGTTATCGCGCCTTCGCCGGCGACGCCTGGCACGTGGAGGTGCGGCTGGCGAACGGGCGCACGCTGACCGTGCAGGTCGCCGACACGGGCGCCGACTCCGCCGACCCACCGGGCGCGGGCTCGGGCGTCGTCGCGCACTGGGACCCGGCGGACGTGATCGTCCTCGACACGGGAGCGGGCGGCGAAGACGCAGGAGCGGGCGGATGACCCGTGCCAAACGATGGGCCGGTCTGACGTACGTGGCTCCGCTGGTCGTCTTCCTGACGGCGCTGTTCCTGGTGCCGCTCGTGGAGCTGCTCCGGCTCAGCTTCAGCCCGGTCGACTCCTACAACACGGCGCTGCCCGGCTTCACCCTCGACCAGTACAAGCGGATCTTCACCGAGCCCTACTTCTACGGCTCGCTGCTGGAGACCCTGGCCACCGCGCTGCTGGTGGCGACTCTGTGCGTGCTGCTCGCGTACCCGGCCGCGTACGTCCTGGCCCGCCGCGCCCCCGGGACGATGCGCACCCTGCTGTTCGTCATCGTGATCTCGCCGCTGCTGACCAGCGTGGTGGTACGCACCTACGGATGGGTCGTCCTGCTGTCCGGCAACGGGGTCGTCAACCGACTGCTCGTCGCCACCGGCCTGCGGGACGAGCCCGCGCGGCTGCTCACCAGCTACCCGTCGGTCGTGATCGCCGTCACGCACGTGCTGCTGCCGTTCGCGATCATCCCGCTCACGACCGCCCTCGGCGGGCTGGACCACAACCTGCACCGGGCTTCCCAGACGCTCGGCGCCGGGCCGGTACGGACGTTCCTGCGGGTCACGGTGCCGCTCAGCCTGCCCGGCGTGGTCACCGGCGCGCTCATCGTCTTCGCCCTCGCCATGGGGATCTACATCACGCCGCTGCTGGTCGGCGGCGTCACCCAGCCGCTGGCCGGCATCCGCGTCTACGACCAGGTGGAGACGGTGTTCAACTATCCGGTCGCGGCCGCGCTCAGCTTCGCGCTGCTGGCGCTCACCCTCCTGTCCACGACGCTGCTCGCGGGCGGGTTCCGGATCTGGGAACGGCGGCTCCATGGCTGAGCGACGACGGAGATTCGGCTACGACCGGGCCGTGGGGCTGCTGGGCGGCGCCTGCGCGACGGCCGTCTTCCTGTTCCTGATCGCGCCGCTGGTGGTGCTGGTGGTGAGCTCGTTCAACCGGGACGCCTCGATGGCCTTCCCGCCGTCCGGGCTGTCCCTGCGCTGGTACGCCGAGGTGCTCGGCTCGCCCGACTGGCAGGTGTCGTTCCGGCTGAGCGGGATCCTCGTGCTCATGGTCGTACCGACGACCGTGGTGATCGGCACCCTGGCCGCCTACGGCCTGGCGCAGGGCTCCTTCCCCGGGCGGCGGCTGCTTCAGGGGCTGGCGCTGTCGCCCCTGATGGTCCCGGAGATCATCACCGCGCTCGGGCTGCTCTACTACTTCCACGGCGTCGGCCTGATCAACAGCGTCCCCGGGCTGTGGCTGGCGCATTCGCTGGTCGCGCTGCCCTTCGTGGTGCGCGCGGTCATGGTGAGCGCGGCGAACCTCGACCCGGCGCTCGAACGGGCCGCGACCAGCCTGGGCGCGGGCCGGGTCCGGGTCTTCTTCACCGTGACGCTCCCGCTGCTGCGGCCGGGCATCCTGGCGGGCGCGATCCTCGCCGCGGTCACGTCGCTGGGCGAGGTGGCCGTGACGGCTCTGGTGGCCGGTGCCAACACGACGACGGTGCCGCTGCGGATCTTCTCGGCCGTGCAGTACCAGCTCGACCCGTCGATGGCCGCGGTGTCCACGCTCCTCATGGCCGCGAGCGTGGTCGTGATGGTGATCGCCGATAGGTTCGCTCGTATTTCGGAGGCTTTGTGACTACGGCTGTTCCCTTGATGGCGCGGATCGGCATCGACGTCGGGGGCACGTTCACCGACCTCGTCGCCGCCGTACCGGAACGCGGCCTGGTGGTCCACCACAAGGAGCCGAGCACGCCCGCCGACCCCTCCAGAGCGGTCGCCGACGGGCTGGCGGCCATCCTCGCCCAGGCCGGCCTGCGGCCCGAGGAGATCGGCGGCATCACCCACGGCACCACGATCGGGCTGAACGCCATCATCCAGCGCCGTGGCGCGCGGATCGCCCTGGTCGTGACCGAGGGCTACCGGGACATCCTGGAGATCGGCCGCAGCCGCATGCCGTCCTCCTTCGACCTGTACGCGGGCAAGGAGGAGCCGCTCGTCCCGCGTGACCGGATCGTCGAGATCTCCGCCCGGCTGGGCCCCGGCGGCGTGCCGGTGGCCGAGCCGGACGCGCCGGAACTGGACCGCGTCGCCGCCCGGCTGCTCGCCACCGGGGCCGACGCGGCGGCGGTCCTGGTCCTGCACGGCTACACCGACCCGGACTTCGAGGAGGGCGTCGCGGCCGGCCTGCGGGCGCGGCTCCCGGAGCTGCCGCTGATGGCCTCCGCGACTGTCTGGCCCGAGGTACGCGAGTACGAGCGGGCGCTGGTGGCCTGCCTCAACGCCTACATCCAGCCGCTGATGCGCGACTACTTCGGGCGGCTGGAGAGCCGGGTACGCGCGCTGGGCGTGCCCGCCCCCATCTTCATCAGCGCGTCCAACGGCGGGTCGATGAGCCTGCGCTCCGCCGCCGAACGGCCCATCGAGACCGTCCTGTCCGGCCCGGCCGCCGGAGTGGCCGCGGCCGCCCGGCTCGGCATGGGCGCCATCGTCACCTTCGACATGGGCGGCACCAGCAGCGACATCGCCGTGACCGTCAACGGTTCGCCCGAACTCGCCACGCACACCACGGTCGGCGGGCTGCCGCTGATCGTGCCCGTCGTCGCGGTGAGCGCGATCGGGGCGGGCGGCGGGTCCGTCGTCCGGGTGGACGATCAAGGGGTGCTCAAGGTAGGGCCCGAGAGCGTCGGGGCCGAGCCCGGCCCGGTGGCGTACGGCCGGGGCGGGGACCGTCCGGCGGTGACCGACTGTTACCTGGCGACGGGGCTGATCGATCCGGCGACGTTCCTCGGGGGCCGGATGCGGCTCGACGCGGACGCCGCCGGCAAGTCCCTCGCCGACCTCGCCACCCGCCTGGGCTCCGCGGGGGACGGCGCCGCTGAGGAGGCGGCGCACCGAGTCGCCTCGGGCGCGCTGCGGGTGGCCACGGCGGGCATGGCCACCGAGCTCCAGAAGATCATGGCCCAGCGCGGCCTCGACCCCCGGCTGTTCACCCTCGTCCCGTTCGGGGGCGCGGGCCCGACCCACGCCGCGATGCTCGCCGAAGAGGTCGGCATCACCCACATCGTGGTACCGCCCACGGCCGCCACCTTCTGCGCCCTGGGCGCGGCGGGCGCCGACCTGCGCCGCGACTTCGCCCGCAGCCTGCGCCGCCGCCTCGACCCCACGAGCGCCGTTCGCCTCGCCGACGTCCTCGGCGAACTGTCCGGCCAGGCCCGCGCCTGGCTCACCGAACAGTCCGCCGCAGCAGCAGCAGGCTCCTCGCTGTCCTACTCGGCCGACATGCGCTACTCCGGCCAGGCGTACGAGCTCCGTGTCGCCCTGGATCCCGGCCGGTTCGAGGTGGCGGCGATCTCCGAGGCGTTCCACGCCGAGCACGAGCGCCTGTACGGCTTCCGTGACCAGCACGCCCCCATCGAGCTGGGCACCGCCAGGCTGGGCGTCGTCGGGCCGGTGGCCGAGCTGCCGTCCGCCGCTGTAGCCCCGGGAACGGGACGTCCCACCCCGCACGGCCGCAGGCAGGTCCTGCTCGACGGCGCGTGGCACGCCGCCGACGTCCACCTGCGGACGGCCCTGGGCGTGGGCGACGCGTTCGACGGCCCGGCGATCGTCGAGCAGGACGACACCACCGTGGTCGTCCCGCCCGGCTGGTCCGGGGACGTGGACGGCGCCGGAAACCTGCATCTACATCGAAAGGCCTGATCGTGCGGCTCGACCCCGTCACCTTGGAGATCGTCGGCAACCGGCTGAGCGCCCTGACCGAGGAGATGTGCCTGACGCTGCAGCGTACGAGCCGGTCTCTGTACGTCAAGGAGACCGCCGACTTCTGCTGCGCACTCGCCGGGCTCGACGGCGGCTTCGTCGCCTACCCGCGCGGCATCGGCGTGTCGGGGTTCGTCGGGCTGAACCTCCTGGAGGCGGTACGGAGCGCCGGGCCGCTGGAACCGGGCGATGTGATCATCACCAACGACCCGTACCGGTCCGGCGGCCTGGCCACCCACCTCACCGACATCCAGGTCATCGAGCCGTACTTCCATGAGGGCGAGGTGGTCGGCTACGGCTGGGCGTTCATCCACTGCTCGGACATCGGCGGCCGGGTGCCGAGCAGCCTGTCGCCGATCAACGACGAGATCTACCAGGAGGGCCTGCAGATCCCGCCGGTCAAGCTGGTAAGGGCGGGCGAGCCCAGCCGCGACGTGGAGGCACTGATCACGGCCAACAGCCGCACGCCGGAAGCCAACCTGGGCGACATCCGGGCCATGCTCGCCGCCCTGCGCACCGGCCGCGAACGGCTCGCGGGCGTCATCGCCCAGCACGGCGTGGACACGGTGCTCGCGGCGCAGGACGACCTGGTCTCCTACACCGCGGGCAAGGCCAGGGCCGCCCTGTCCCGGCTCGACGACGGCACCTACCGGTTCGTCGACTACCTCGACGACGACGCGGTCTCCAGCATCCCGGTACGCCTGTCGGTCACCGCGACCCTCGACGCGGGCGAGCTGCACCTCGACTTCACCGGTACGGATCCGCAGGTCGCCGCGGCCTTCAACATCGCGACCCTGGGCCGGCCGCACGCCTGGATCACCACCCGGGTGCTCGCGCTCATCTGCACGCTCGACCCGGGCATCGCGCTCAACGCCGGGCTCATCGAGCCGATCAGCGTCACCGCGCCGGAGGGCTCGCTGGTCAACCCCCTGCGCCCGGCGGCCGTGGGCGTACGGCATGCCTCGGCGTCCCGCGTCAACGACGCGGTCGGCGGCGCGCTGGGGCTCGCCGCTCCGGCGATCCTCCCGGCGGCCTCCAGCGGCCTGGTGGTGCCCGTCGTGGTGGCCGAGCAGCAGAACGTCCAGGTGCTGGAGCCGATGGTCGGCGGAACCGGCGCCCGCGACGGCGCCGACGGAGTGGACGGCCGCGACAGCGGTATCTCCAACCTGTCCAACAACCCGGTGGAGACGGTCGAGACGGAGATCGGCGTCGAGATCCTCCGCTACGGCCTGCGGGCGGACTCCGGGGGCGCCGGGCGCTGGCGCGGCGGCTGCGGTCTCGAACTGACCTTCCGTGTGCTGGACGACGGCTCGAAACTGCTGGCCCGGGGGCTGGAACGGCTGTGCTTCCGCCCGTGGGGCGTGCGGGGCGGCGGTCCCGGCGCGCCTACGGAGCTGATCGTCAACCCGGGCACGCCGGGAGAGCGCCGGCATCTCAAGATCGATGTGCTGCCGCTGGAGCGTGGGGACGTCGTCACCCTCCTGACCTCGGGCGCGGGCGGTTACGGCGACCCGTGCACCAGGGACCCCGCCGCCGTCCTGCGCGACGTGGAGCGCGGGGTGGTCTCGCCTGAAGCGGCGGCGCGCGAGTACGGCGTGGTGCTCGACAGCACCGCTGTCGGGCTCACCGTCGATGAGGCGGCCACCGCCGCGTCCCGCCTGCTCGACTGTAGTGAGGGCTTCGGATTCGGACCGGAGCGGCAGGCGTGGGAGTCCGTCTTCGACACCGGCGCCGTGGACCGGCTGGTGGCCGCGCTGTTCCGCCTGCCGCGACCGGCGCGCCAGCCTCGCCGTAGCGCCCTGTACAACGCCGTACTCCGCGAACTGCCCGACGGCTTCCCCCGAATCATCCCTGCCCCGGACCAGCTCGACACCGCTCGCCGTACCCTCATCAAGGAGATCATCACGCTGGAAGGACTCGTATGAGGGGAATCGACGCGGTGATGGGCCGGCTCGACGACGCGGCCCGGGACGAGCTCGCCGCGCTCTACCGGGACCTGCACCAGCACCCCGAGCCCGCCTTCGAGGAGAAGCGCACGGCGGGCATCGCCGCCGATCGCCTGCGGGAGGCCGGGTTCGAGGTGCGCACCGGCATCGGCGGCACCGGCGTGGCGGGCGTCCTGCGCAACGGGGAGGGCCCGACGGTCGCGCTGCGCGCCGACATGGACGCCCTGCCGGTGCTGGAACGGACCGGCCTGCCGTACGCGAGCACCAATGACGGGCTCATGCACGCCTGCGGCCACGACATGCACGTGGCCTGCCTGACCGGGGCCGCGCACCTGCTGTCGGCGGGCCGCGACCAGTGGGCGGGCACGCTCGTGGCGTTGTTCCAGCCCGCGGAGGAGATCGCGGCCGGGGCTCAGGCCATGGTGGACGACGGGCTGTTCGACCTGACCGGCCGGCTGTCCGTCGTTCTCGGGCAGCACGTCCTCCCGCGACCGGCAAGCACGGTGTTCATCCGGCCGGGAGAGATCCTGGGCGCCGCCGACAGCATGGAGATCCGCCTGTACGGCAGGGGCGGGCACAGCTCTCAGCCGGAACGTACGGTCGACCCCGTGGTCCTGGCCGCGGCCATCGTGATGCGCCTGCAGACGGTGGTCTCCCGCGAGGTGTCCCCCTTCGAGCGCGCCGTGCTGACGGTGGCCCAGATTCACGCGGGCCACAAGGAGAACGTCATCGCCGACGAGGCGTCCATCACGCTCAACATCCGCACGTTCTCCCCCGAGGTCCGCCGCACCCTGCTGGCCGCGATCGAACGCGTCGTCAACGCCGAGGCCGCGGCGTCCGGCGCGCCCCGGCCGCCCTCGTTCCACACCCTCAACGCCTTCCCCCTGACCGCCAACGATCCCGGCGCCACCGCCGACGTGACCGACGCCTTCACCACCCGCTTCGGGGCCGCCCGGGTGGCCGACCTGGCGCCGATGATGGGCAGCGAGGACTTCGGCGTCTTCGGCACCGCCGCCGGGGTGCCTTCCGTCTTCTGGGGTCTCGGTGGCATCGATCCGTCCCAGTACGCGCGCGCCGAGCGGGAGGGCCGCCTGGCCGAGGACGTACCGGGCAACCACTCCCCCTTCTTCGCCCCCTTGATCTCCCCAACCCTGCCGATGGGCGTCGAAGCCCTGGTCACCGGCGCCCTCACCTGGCTGAGCCGGTGAGTTACCGCGCCAGCCGCCCCAGCAGGCAGGAGGCCGCCGTGATGCCGAGCGCGGCGGCCGCGAGCAGCACCGCGAAGTCCAGCGGCAGGTTCGTGGGGATGCCGAGCAGCAGCCCGCGCAGCGCGTCGACCTGGTAGCTGAGCGGGTTGATCACGCTGATGTACCGCAGCCAGTCGGGCATGACCGTGGTCGGGTAGAGCGCGTTGGAGGCGAAGAACAGCGGCATCGTGATGGCCTGCCCGATGCCCATCAGCCGGTCGCGGGTCAGCACGATCCCGGCGATCGTCACCGACAGGCAGGAGAAGAACGCCGAGCCGAGCAACACGGCGACGATGACCCCGGCCAGGCGGATCGGGTTCCAGGTCATGCTCACGCCCAGCAGCGCGGCGATGAGCACCACGACCACCGCCTGGATCATCGCCTTGACCCCGGCGGCGAACGCCTTGCCGGTGACCAGCGCGGCCCGCGGCGTCGGCGTGACCAGGAGCTTGGTCAGGACGCCCGAGTCGCGTTCCCAGATGATCTGAATGCCGTAGAAGATGGCGATGAACATGGTGGACTGGGCGATGATCCCGGGGGCCAGATAGTCCAGGTACGGGATGCCCTCGGTGGGGATCACCTTGATCCGGGTGAAGGTCTCGCCGAAGATCAACAGCCACAGGGCCGGCTGGATCGCGCGGGTGTAGAGCTCGGTGCGATCGTGGCGCAGCTTCTGCAGCTCCACCACGCACATCGCGGCGACCCTGGCGGGCAGCACCCGCCACCCGGTGCGAGGGCGCGGCGGAACGAGCAGCAGGTCGAAGCCGCTCCTGTCAGCCGAGTCGAGTGGCAGTGGTGCGGGTACGTCGGACATCGCGGAACTCCCCTCCTCCGTCGCCGAGGCCGCTGCCGGCGACGTCACGGAAGACGTCCTCCAGCGTCGGGGCCGAGCCGTCGCCGAGGCGGGCGCGCAGGTCATCGGTGAGCTGCCGCGGTGTGCCGAGCGCCCGTACGCGTCCCTGGTGCATGAGTGCGACCCGGTCGCAGTATTGGTCGGCCTCGTCCATGTAGTGCGTGGTGACCAGGACGGTCATCCCGGTGGCGGCGCGTACCGCCATGATGTGCTCCCACACGCTGGTGCGGGCGATGGGGTCGAGCCCGATCGTCGGCTCGTCGAGCATGAGCAGGCGCGGCGCGCTGACCAGCGCCTGGGCGAGTTCGAGGCGGCGTACCATGCCGCCGGAGAAGGTGGCGGCCATCCGGTCGGCGGCGTCGCCGAGCCCCACGGCCTCCAGCGCCTGCTCGACACGGGCCGCCCGCTCACGCCGGGGGACGTCGAAGACGCGGGCGAACAGGGAGACGTTCTCCCGCCCCGTCAGGCTCGCGTCCGCCGACAGTTGCTGGGGTACGTAGCCGAGCAGGCGGCGTACCGCCATCTGCTCGGTGGCCGCGTCGTGCCCGAAAACCCGCACCATCCCGGACGGGATGGGCAGCAGCGTGGTCACGCAGCGGATGGCGGTGGTCTTGCCCGCGCCATTGGGACCGAGCAGGCCGAACACCTCGCCGGAGACCACCGTCAGATCAAGGCCGTCCACGGCCCTGGTCTGCCCGAAGGAGTAGCGCAGGCCGGTGCAGGCGACGGCCGGCGTGTCGTCACTCATAGCGTTTCCGCCTCCTCTCGCAGACCCTCGGCCAGCCTGCGCAACGCCGGAAGCGCGACGGCCAGCGCTACCCGGTCCTCCTCGCTGAGCCGTTCGACCTGCTCGCGAACGAGCGCGGCCCGCCGCTCCTCCCACGCCCGCAGCCGCGCCTCGGCCTCGGGGGTGAGCAGCAGCCGGGCGGAGCGGCGGTCGTCATGACCGATCTCGCGCCGCAGCAGCCCGGCGGCGGTGAGCTGGTTGACCAGCGTGGACACCGAGTTCCCCGCGAGAAAGAGCTCCTTGGCCGCCGCCGAGACGCCGATGCCGGGGTTGGCGCCCACCAGCCGCAGCAACTCGACCTGGGCGCCACGGAGCGGCGGCCCGGTCATCCCCTGACGCAGCCGACGCCGGATGAGCCGCTGGATACCGGTCAGGACACCGACGAGGGCGTCGGGTAGATCCGCTGTGCTCATACCAAAAAGATTAGCTCTGCTCACGAGCTAATGGGAAGACCCCAGCTCAGCGGTATTCGTAGTACGAGTTGACCGCGGGCTGGCCGGTGTAGTTGGAACCGGCTTGATCGTCGGACCCCCGGTAGCGGTACGGCAGGTCGATGAGACGCCGCCCCGTCCAGCCGATCCGCCGGGTCCGGCCGTCGTACGTCACGCCCTGCGAGCGCAGCGACGTGGTGAGGCGGCGGCCCGCGGGCGCGCCGCCCTCCAGACGGATGGCGCGAACGTCGAAGTTCGCGATGAACAGTCCGTCATCGGCGAGCCATGTGCCGATCCTGGCAAGTAACCCGAGCTTGTCACCGATGTAGTGCAGCCCGTGCACGCAGGTGATCAGGTCGAAGGGATGCTCGGGCCGCCATGTGGTGACGGAGGCGGTGATCAGCCGCAGGCGCGGCGGGCACGGCGGGCGCGCGAAGAAGTCGACCAGATCCACACCGACGATCTCAGCCTCGCCACCCTGGCCGCCGTCGCCGCCCTTGTCGCCCTCGCCACCGAGCAGATCGGCGGCCTGGCCGAGGGCGTACCCCGTCCCGCAGCACAGATCGAGCCAACGCACGGGCTCCCCCACGCGCCGCCGGGCACGCAGTGTGTCGACGACGTCGATGCCCAACTCGCGGTTGTAGCCGGGCAGGCGACGTTCGCGGTTCATCCGGCAATTGGCCACGACGGAGGAACGTTCGAGCGCATCGTCGTCGAGCAGATTCACGACCCCACCTCCACTGACCGCCACCCATGCCCTTGACAGCTCGCTTTACAGAAAAGAAACTTAACCAAATGCTGCGAGAGAGCGCTCTCTTAGCCTTTGGGCGGCAAGGTGACCCCGCAGCCGGCAGGACCGTGAGGAGCTCGAACCATGATCACAAGACGAACCCTACTCGCCGGCGCGGCGGTAGCCGCCGCCACTCCGGTGCTGGCCCTCGCCCCCCGAGCCGAGGCCGCCACGACGCTCCCCCTGACGGTCGTCAACCACACCTTCCGGTACGCCAACAACGCGATCTTCCTCTACATCGTCGGCACCGACCTGGCCACCGGCCAGCAGGTCTACGTCCGCTCGGACGGCACGAGAGTGCCGGTATCGGGCTCACTCAACGGCCCCGACGGTTTCGCCGACCTGTCCATCCCGCTCGCCGCCAACGGCGACACCCGCCTCAACCTGCCATGGATGTCCGGCCGCATCTACGTCTCCATCGGCCAGAAGGTGAAGTTCAGGGTGGTCACGGACGGCAACGGCCGACCGGCGTTACAGCACCCGGCCGGCTGGGTGAGCTCGGACCCCAGCTACGGCGTGCTGCACGACTTCATGGAGTTCACGTTCAAGAGCGACGGCATGTTCTGCAACACCACCATGGTCGACATGTTCAGCATCCCGATGGAGCTCCGGCTCGACGGGCAGTCCAGCCAGACCGTCGGCACCCTCGTCCCCAACGGCCGCGACACCATCTTCGCCGGCATCGCGGCCAACCCCGCCTTCCGGCCCCTCATCGTCGGCGACAACCTCCGGGTGATCGCTCCGGGACACGGCGTCGACTCGGGCATCTTCTCTTCCACGTACTTCGATCCGTACATCACGCAGGTCTGGAACACGTACGCGTCGGCCAACCTGCGGGTGGCGGTCGGCGGAACCACGTACACCGGGCGGGTGTCCGGCGGCCAACTCGTCTTCAACAACGGCATCCGGACGTTCGCACGGCCGAGCACCCGCGACATCTTCTACTGCAACGGCGCCCTGGACGCCGGCGGCACCTCCGGCCCGGTCGCGGCGATCCTCGGCGCCGCGTTCAACCGCTCGACCCTGCACAACCACCCCGACCAGCCGACGACCGACCGGAGCACGTTCTATCTCACGTCGGTCAGCAACCATTACGCGCGGGTCCTGCACGAGAACACCCGGGACCACAAGGCCTACGGGTTCCCATTCGACGACGTCGCGAACTACGCGTCCTATGTACAGGACCTGGCCCCAACAGCCCTGCGGCTACGACTCACGCCGTTCAACGGGACCGCCTGACATTCCAGCTTGACGCCGCCAGCGGTGTACGGGACGCGACCTGCCGACCATCCACCTCTCGACTGCGGGTGCTTCCACCAATGGCTTCGTTCAGGCTGCGTGGGCTTCGAACCACACCGAACCGAGATCGTGCCCGGACGTCAACCGCACATCCGCGTCGAGAGCGGCAGCCATATACCGCAACAATGCGACCGTAGGTGTCGTGCCCCCTTCTTCCAGGCATTCGATCTCGTCTACGGTCATGCCCGCCCGTTGGGCGAGTTCCTCAACGGTCAGATTGAGAGAGGTCCGACGGTCGTAGACGGCCTTACCGAAGGCCAGGGCCTCCTGAATCGCGATCCGTTCGGGATCATCCGGTCGCACCTCAGGGCGTACCCAGCGGGTGTGGTAGCCGGCCATCACACCTGCCTCTCAAAGATCTCGGTCACCGGTCCGTTGTGGTCTCGTTCACAGATCTTCTGCGCCCACACCGCCCGATCGATCTGTCGCTGATCATGCTGCTTGGTCTTGCGGAAGACCGTGAGCAACACGATGGTCCTGTCGGCAGTACACCAGTACGTTACCCGGGCCGCAACATCCCGAAGCCGTACCCGGAGCTCCCAGACCGGACCTTCCAAGTGGTCCGACCACGGTCCGCCAAGTTCGGCGCCCTTCTCGGCGAGCAGGCCAGCCACCTCATCGACTCGTTTGAAATCGCTGTCGCTGAGACTATTGAGCCATTCGCTCACTTCGAGCTCCAGCTCGAATCCGTACAATTGGCGCACCTCGCGCATCTTTCCTTCCCTCGACTGCCGCACATTCCGACCTCGCATAGTCACGTAAAGTGCACGGTCGGATACATTAAGAAGCGTACCTGCGGCTCCCGGGGCGGCGCGCGGCTACTTCGCGAACGACCATCTGCCCATCTACCAAAGCCGAGCGGCAACTCTCGATGAGCTGCTCAGCCTCAGCCGTCTGCACGAGAACACCCGGGACCTCAAGGCGTGCGGATTCCCGTTCGCCGACGTCGCGAACTTCGCGCCTTATGCGCAGGACCTTGCCCCGACGTCCCTGAGGTTACGACTCACGCCGTTCAACGGGAGCGCCTGACCTCCGCACTCACAGTTCGGATCACCTCACCGCAACCGCTTCAGGTACGACCGGCCCGTGCACTCGCCGAAGGTATGCCACCGCGTGTCCTGTGGCCGGTCGCTCGGGACACGGGGAAACGATCTCTCTTGGTCACGTCGCTTGACGTGCGCTCCGCGCGTCTCTGTGCGAGTGCCAGGAACGGTCAGCCAAGAGACCAGGAGTGTCGATCAGAGCGGGTCCCTGGTGGGAACTGCCCCACCTGGGCATCCATGTCAGGTGAGGGCCTGGTGGATCCGATGAGGGTCGGATTGTCGAGGGCCTGCGGCGTGAGCCGCACTCCCGTGGCCCGCTCGGCAAGCGCGAACGCGGTGTGGATCGGATCGCCCCAGTCCTCATCGTCGTCATCGACATCCTCGATGGGCATGCCGAGTGCGACCATGTGCGCCAGCAGTCGATCCTCATCACTGCCCGATCGGGAGCCGGGATAGTCAGGCTCGAACCTGGTCACCACCTCGCCATCGGCTGCGTGGACAAAGTGCTGGTCGGCGTTGATGTTCAGGAACACAGAAGCTGTCACCGTCCCCGCCGACAGCGGCTTGGTCACCGAGTCCTGTATCCCGGCGAAGCCGTTGGGCTCGATGAGGATGACGCCGCCCTCGACCGCGCTCGCAGCGACCGCCCTCTCGTCGAGAAGGTCCTCGATGCCCGCCTCCGGATGGACGGTGATGCCCAGCCGGTCGAATGCCTCCTGCGGGGTCAGCCCTCGAACGAACGTGATGCAGAAGGCCATGGCCAGACTTTCGTCGTGGTCGTCGAACCAGGCGTAGTCGTCGGCGTTCATCAGGTCTCCACGTCGTCGGGGTCAACGCTGGAGATCCTTCCAGGCACGTCCGACAGGAACTGTCCGTACCACCGGCACCGCGTTCCATCACCTCGGCAGGGTGGATCCGGGGCCCGGCTGGCTGCTCTCCGCGTTATGTCAGCGGCGGCGTCAGGACGGCGACAGCCCGGTATCAGAGCGGTTAGCGATGGTGGACATCGAAAGAACACCGCACAAGGAGCACATGATGCACACGTTCGACACCCTCGCCCCGATCACCGCCGTCCTGGACATCCCCGCCGGGCGCGTTCAGTTCATCGCCTCTGAGCGGGCCGACACCACGGTTGAGGTCCTGCCCGCCAACGCCTCCAAGGGCCGTGACGTCAAGGCCGCCGAGCAGACCACGGTGGAATACGCCGACGGCGTCCTGCGGATTGAGACCGCGACGAAGAACCAGTACCTCGGCCCGACCGGATCCGTCGAGGTGACGATCCAGTTGCCCACCGGTTCCCGTGTCGAGGCGAAGTCGGGCAGCGCCGAACTCCGGGCCGTCGGCCGCCTCGGCGACGTCACCTTCGAAGGTGCCTACCACCAGATCAAGCTGGACGAGACCGCAAGCCTCCGCCTCACCGCGACCGACGGCGACGTCGAGGTCGGCCGGCTGGGCGGCGCCGCGGAGATCAGCACCGCACGGGGCGACATCCGGATCGCCGAGGCCACCGGCGGCAAGGTCGTGCTCCGCACCGAGTCCGGCGACATCACGATCAGCGCCGCCGCCGGCGTCTCGGCCTCCCTCGACGCCGGCACCACCCACGGCCGCATCACCAACGCCCTCAAGAACGACGGCACCGCAGAGCTCGACATCCACGCCACCACCTCCAGCGGCGACATCACCGCCCGCAGCCTGTGACCCGCAGCCTCCAAAGGAGAGGTAGACCAAGCCCGGTCACGACGAACGGCCCCGGTCCATCCATGTGGACCGGGGCCGTTCTAGAGAGCACTGCGAATGCCTTCTATGACGGCCACGGCTTCCGGAGAGGAGCCGCTCTCCTCCCAGAGCGCCAGCCACTCCGAGTCTTCGCCCATCACCCGGTCCAACGCCCGCACGGCCAGCGCCACAAGTTCGTCATCGATCTCCACCCTGCCGCCTTCCAGCAGGAAGTCCGGCGCATAGGGCGAGGTGATCGGCACGCCGCTGCGTTGAGAGGCGACGATGGCCGCTGCCGCGATCGCCTCCGACGCCTCATCGCTGTCCAGATATTTCGTACGGCCCGCAGCGGCTTTGAGCGCCTTGCGGACCAGTGCCGGACGCCGCTTAGGGGCTGCGTTGAGCGATCTTGCGGTGGTCGACGCCGCGGAACGGCTACTCTCGGGGGTTCCGTCGCGCTGCTCGGTGTTCGGCGGCCGCGATCATGCCGAGGATATAGCCGTACCCCTGCGCGTATGCCTGCGACTTCGATGGGTCGGCGTCACTCGGAGGTACGTGGTCGGGGTCGATCGCCCCGTCGTATCCCGCGTCGGCCAGGATGTTGATGATCTCCGCGTGGTCGATGTCACCCTCGTCGCCCCACGTCTCGATGAAGTCGTTGCGCCGCCCCTTGATGTTGCGCAGGTGGATGTTGAACACCCGCTTGGTGGCGGCCAGCCTCTGGACGATGGGGTAGATCTCTCGCTTCGGGTTCCACAGCATCTCCGCCAGCGTCCCGCAGCAGAGGTTGAGGCCGTGGTAGCGATTGCGGCGCAGGTCCAGGAACGTGAACAGGCCCTTGCCGCCGGGGACGCTGAGGACGTTCTCGACCACGCCGCGGTACCCGCCCGGCGGCGTTCCCGGATCCTGGGGGTGGCAGGCGAGACGCACCTTGTACTGCTCCGCCACCGGGACGACCCGCTCGAGGAAGTAGTCGATGCGCTCCCAGAACGTGTCCGGATCGACCTTGCCCGCGATGGTGTCCGGCAAGGTGTGGTCGAGGTCGCTCGCACGGAACTGGCGTAGCTTCGATCCCCCGCGGCCGGGCACCTCACCCGTGGTCATCACACCCAGGATGCTCATGTTGTATTTGATGGTTCCGACGCCGGCACGGCCACAGGCCTCGATCATCCGCTGAATGTCCTCGATGTCCCGGTCCCGCTCAGGACTCTTGCCCATCATGATCGCGGGACGGAAGTCGGTGTCGATCAATGATGATTCGAGGAACGGCAGGGCGACCATGTCCATCTGCAGGCCCTGGCTCTCGATGCGCTCCTTCTCCTGCTCCACTTCGGACACGAGCCAATACCCGCGATCGCCGGTCTTCTGGTCGTAGGGCGGGTCCACCGGGTAGCCGCACACTCGGGCGACGCCGTGGCGCTTGAACTCCTGGAGCACGGCCTCAGACGGCGAGCGCCTCTGGGTGCCCAGCACCATGCGGGGCTTGGCGGTGTTGCCCGACTCCTGGGCGTCGGCGGATGCTGCCGCGGCAGGGTCTGACGAGGCCATCATCGATGCGAGGCCGGCCCCGGCCGTCGCGGCGCCAGCGCGGAACAGTGTTCTGCGATCCACGTTGCTCGATTCCATGTGCGGTTTCCCTTCTGGGGGGTGCGGACGAGGCGTGATGACGAAACCCCGGTGTGCAACGAGATGGCCGATGAGAAGGACGCCGCGTTGTCTCATGTGCGTCTATGCCGGGTAGGGGTGCTAGCCGGCTCTGAAGACCGGTGACCCGTCGTCGGGAATGGCGATGGCACTCGATGGCGTCAGGTCGACCCGACAGGTCCAGCCGGCGCGGACGGAGCGGGCGACCGCCTCGGCTTCGGCGCGCGTGTCGAAGCGTTGCGTTCGCAGCACTTCGGTCACGTCGGTTCTGATCGACTCGACCGGTCCCACTCCGGGCGGGTTCGCAGGTCCACGCGAGGCGATTCGAACCACACCTGGTCCAGCCATAGCGAGTTCCGCCTGCCGTGCGAGGTGGTCACGGTATCGGAGTCGTCGCCGCCGAGTTGATCGTCAAAGTGGGTCACGGGGAACGCGAGCAGGCCGGTGGTCAATCGGCTGGCCGGTTCGGAAGGGGGGTCAGCGCCACGCCGTCACGCTAGGAGCATCGATGATGCTTGTCCAAGAGCATTTCCGTATCACTTGATACCGTGATGGCATCATCGGCGGCGGCGCTCAGTAAACACCAAGGTCACCGCGTGGGCGGACCATCGGGGCAACCAGTCCCCAGAGCGTGCAGCACCCGGCTGAGCGCTGGGTTACGCGAGTGCCGCAACCAGAGTAGGTGCAGTTCGACGGGTTCGGGATGGCGACTGGCCAGGGGTACGTACTCCACCCCCGGGACGTTGTTCCGGGCGGCGGATGCGGGAACGAAGGCGATACCACGACCGGCGGACACCAACCACAGCATGGTGAGCACCTGGCTCACGCTGTGCACCACTCGTTCCTGGGTCAGCGGCACAGTGCTGACCACCAGGTCGTAGAAGTAGCGAGCTCGCTGCTGCCCGTGGAAGATCAACGGCTCTGTGCCGAGGTCGTCGGCGTGCGCGGGCCGATCGAGTCGGGTCAGCCGGTGCCCGGCGGGCACCGCCAGCAATAGTGCCTCGCGATACACCAAGAGGGAATCAAACAACTCGGGGTCGAACGGTGGGCGTGCCAGTCCGAGGTCGAGGTCCTCGCCGGCGAGAGCTGCGACCTGTTCGCGGGTCACCATTTCAAACAGTTCGATCTGTACGTCCGGCAATTCGTGTTCGAGCTGGTTGAGCATACGGCCAAGGACACTGAACGTGGCTGTGGCCGTGAAGCCGAGCCGAATCAAGCCACAGGTGCCGAAGTGGACGCGCTGCGCCAGATCGGACGCGGCTTCGGCGATGGCCAGAATGCGCCGAGCCTCGCCGAGGAATGCCTCACCGGCCGGCGTGAGCGCCACGCGCCGGTTGTCACGTTCGAGCAGTTGCACGCCCACGGCTGATTCGAGTTTCCGGATCTGCCGACTCAGCGGCGGCTGGGTCATGCGAAGCCGCATAGCCGCCCGACCAAAGTGCAGTTCCTCGGCTACGGCGACAAAGCCTCGGAGTTGCTCAAAGGTGTACGTCATACGGGGAAGGTATCTCTCCCTACACCAACGGGGGTTGGACAGGCGTTATACGCGGTCATAGGCTGTGCACGCTCGGGGACGCGGCTCGCAATCGTTCCTCGCGGATCATGCCGAGGCTCCGTCCGGTCGAGACGTTCAGGAGGGCGTCACAGGCGCTATTGGTCTTCGGCATGACGTTCAGGAACAGCTCCGGTTGTGGTCGGGCCGGCCAGCCTCGGGGTCGTAGGCGTGAATGATCGCTGTGCCCGCTTCGGCAGCCTCGATGGACACGGGCAGTGATCTCGTCGGGGGAAACGGCAGGTGCGGTGGCCTCGATGGGGTGTGGATGCCACCGGTCGGTGCCAGCGTCAGCGCCCTCCCGATACCCAAGCTCGGTCACGAGTTCGTGCACCTCCAGGTCTTCGTTGAAGATGTCGGACGAGCGCGAGCGAGCCGGCGCTCAGGTTGCGCCGACTATCCAAGGCTCAACCAAGAAGGGATCGTCGAGGGCATCCAGCAAGGGCGCCGCATTGCGTGCGGCGGGTACGTCGTCGAACCCTGATTACCTATGGTGAGGTATGGGGAAGCCTTCTGGACTGAGTCCACTACAGGTCCGTCACCTCGTACCTCGATCGTTGGGACCTGGCGACAGATCGCTGAGCAGGCCGAGCAGTACGAGCTCCTCCTCCACTCGCACCGCGTGGCGTGCCATCGCCTCGGCCAGGGCGGGATCCCATGGCGTCGGACACGGCCGTCCGGTGAGCGCCGCCGGCGAGGCCGCCGCTGGAGAGACCGCTGCCTCGGAAGGCGCCTCCGGAGAGGGCCCCGTCGCGGAGAGCCCTGTCGGGGAGAGCGCCATGGAGGAAAGCGCCGCTTCGTAGGCGGCGGTGTCGAAGCGCCAAGGCTCGAAGCCGTACCGCTCGTGGACGGCGGCCGCGATGGCGACGCCGCCCCAGTCGAAGTCCCCGTGGTACGCGAACCGCCCGCCACCCTCCGACAGCAGGTCGAGCAGCCGCCAGACGGCCGCCGACGGCCGGCCGCCACCGCAGACCAACGGTGGGCAGGACGGTCCCAGTTCGTCGGCGGCGGCCGCCACCACGACGGGGTTCTCGCAGATCCGCACCAGCCCGCACGACAGGGGCCGGTCGTGGCGGCGGAGTTGGCGCAGGGTCAGTACGCAGGGTTCGCCCGCGGCGCGCGCCGCCGCCAGGATGCGGCCGGTCGGCGTCCGATCGTCTCCCGGCAGGCCGAGGCAGAGCACCAGCGAGGACAGGTCGTCGAGGTGAACGCCCACGGCCGCCCACGCGGCGCGGCGGGCGTCCGCGCCGCCTTCCCCGGGGTACGCCCGACCGGTGAGCGCCTTGGCCGCCGACAGCGCCAGTGTCCCCAGCGGCCTTCCCTCGTCGAGGGCGTGCGCGTCACCGGCGGTCTGCGCGGCCAGGCGGCCGATGGGCAGGCCGGGCGACGGCAGTCGCGCCACCACCTGGGCCAGCTGGTCGAGCAGGTGCCGCGCCTGGACCGGGTCCGGGGCGAGCCGCCTGACCAGGCCGGTGGACTCCAGCCAGGCCCGCCATCCGGCCAGCTCGGGGCGGGCGGCTGTCGCGGCGTCGAGTTTCCCGTACGCCGCCCGCCAGGCCGACGCCGACGCCTCCCGTTCCCCGGCCAGGTCGCGCAGGGGGCCGCGGAGCCGTACCACCGCCTCATGGAGCCCTTCGGGGGCGGCGCCGCTGGCGCGCAGGACCCGGTCCACCTCCTCCAGGGAGACCGACAGCGAGGCGCCGGCGCCCGCGCGGCGGCCGAGCAGCAGTTCGGCCGCGCGGCGCTGCACCGCGGAGGCGGTGCCGAGGGTGACCGTGCCCGTGAGCGGCCGGCCGCGTTCGAGCCGCTGCCGGGCGCGGTCGACGAGCCACGCGATCTCCTCGCCCCCCAACAGCCGCCGCAACCGCTCCTCGCCGGTCAAGCCATTGCCGGTCAAACCCCGGCCCGCCGCATCTCCGCCCGTCAAAGCAGACTGTCCTGTACAGCAGCGGAGCCGGGATCGGCAACGGCGGCGGCCATCGCCTGCGGCCGTTCGGCCCGGGTTCGCTCGCGCCCGTCCCACCGCCACGGCGTCACCAGCACGGCGTCGATCCCGTCACGCCTGGTCAACTGACAGATCGCCAACCCCGGCACCGACGGATAACATCCCCACTCACGTTCGCTGGTCATCACCACATCCATGTCGAACGTGGCCAGCAGCCCCAAGCACTTGGCTCGTGAATCATCGTCCACTCCGGCGAAAGCCTCATCCAGCGCGACCAGCCGCGGCGTGTACGGGTTGCCCGCCGACTTGTAGTGCGCCGACGCGGCGGCGAACAGCGGCACCGAGGCCGCCAGCACCCGCTCGCCGCCCGAGGCGGGCCCGGTGGCCGGCCGCCACTGCCCGTCCTGGAGCCGCTGGATCGCGAATTCGTGCCAGGTCCGATAGTCCAGCGCCTTGGTCAGCGCCTCGGTCCAGCCTGCCGCCGGGTTGTCGGCGTGCTCGCGGGCGATCCGCTCCTGCAAGAACGCCCCGACCGCCACCCGGTCGTCCAGCAACCAGGCGTCCACGATCTGCCGGAGTTTGTCGCGTACCCGATCGAGCCCTTCCGGGGCGTTCCTGGCCTGCTTCCACAGCAGGCGCAAGCGCATTCCGGTGGACGTGGGGCGGGCGGCCAGCTCGGCGTTCATCTCGCGTACCTCGGCCTCGGCCGCGGTGATCAGCTCCTGGAGGGTGCCGGCGACCTCGTTGAGCAGGTGGTTCTCCAGGATCTCGCGCTCCTTGGCCGACAGCAGCCGGGCGCGGTGCTCGGTCTCCTCGCCCAGCGCCGCCACCAGGCCGGGCACTTCCCGGGTACGGCCCTGGAAGTGCACGTCCACCACCATGACGCCTTCGCGCAGGGTCAGTCCGACCGAGTGGCCGTGCCTGGCCATGGCGTCGGAGAGCAGCTTGTGCTCCTCGGCGACCTTCTTCTGCACCCGGTCCCAGGGACCCTCACCATCATCGACGCTCTCAAGCGACGCGTTGACGGTCCTGGCCAGGTGCACGGCAGGGGTGGCCGCCCATTCCGCGCCCGGATCGGGGAGATCGAGCTCAGGCAGCGCGACCCGCATCAGCCCGGTCGCGGCGAACGCGCGGAACTCGCGCACCTCGTCGTCGCGCGTGTCGGCCGCCTCCTTGATCTGGCGGCGCAGGCTCGCGCTGGTGGCCTCGGCCCGGCCCCGCTCGGTCAGCGCCTGCTGCTGGTCGGTTCGGGCCTGCTGTTCCTGTTTCGCCCGTTCGCGTAGCTGTAGTCGTACCTCTTCGAGGCGGCGGAACAGCTCTTCCACGGCGGCGCCGGCCGTCGCGGTCAGCTCCCGGTAGGTCTCGGCGGCGGCCTGCTCCTGTTCGCGCGCCTCGGCCGCCGCCACGGCCGCCTCCGTCAGCGATTCGCGGGCCTGCGCGAGGTCGTCGGTGGCCTCCCGCGCGGCCTCCTCGGCCGTCCGCGCCGCCCGCACGGCGGGCCAGAGCTCGGCCAGCGCCAGCCGGTACGCGGCCAGGCCCGCCTTGACCTCGGCCAGCTCCGCGGCGGCGACGGGCAGTCCGACGTCGCCCGCGAACTCCGCCGCCCGTTCCCGCGCGACGCCCAGCTCGCCCTGCCGGTCCTGCGCCAGCCGCTCGGCCACGCCGTGCTCGGCCGCCAGCTGGCCGCGCCGCTCGTGCTCGGCCGCCAGCTTGACGTGCGCCTCGCGGACGGCCGCGGCCGGCGGCAACGCCCGCTGCTCTGCGGCCAGGTCGTCCTGGCGTACGACCAGCGCGGCCAGTTCGTCGCCCAGCGCGGTGATCTGCCCGTCGACCTCGGCGAGTTCGGCCCGGAGCGCGATCAGCCTGGCCCGCCGGGCCGCTTCCCGCGCACCTTCGCCGATGTAGTCGGCGCTGACCTTGTGCCAGGACCCGGCCAGCGCCCCGTTGCCCCACCGCCCGTCGACCGCGACCCACGTCGCCGCTCCTGGCCCCAGCCCGATCGCCGCCAGTACGGCCTCGACGGCGGTGTCCGGCAGCGTGGCGGCCCCCGGGTCGGCCCGGTCCACGGCTGGCCGCAGCACGACGGCGCAGGACGGACCGAACACCGGCGCCCCCGCCACGATGGTCGTGTCGTCCTCGGCCAGGAGGGTTCCGGCGGGGGTCAGCCAGGCGTCGAGGATGCCCGCCGCTTCCAGCGCGGCCTCCAGCCCGGCCCGATGTTCGGCGGGCACCGCGTCGGCGAAGTCCACGGCCCGCCACAGGGGCGCACCAGGACGGCCGTCGCGCGCCGCGCCGCGGGTGTGCGGCACGGGCGGGGCGTCATGACCGCCCGCCTCCAGCCTGACGATCTCCTCCCCCAGCTCCAGGGCCTGCCGGCGCGCCGCGACCAGCGCCGCGTCCAGCTCGGCACCACGGCGGCCGAGTGCGGCGGTGGCGGCGCGTACGGCGTCGTTGACGGCGGCTTCCGCCGGATTGGCGCCGTCTGCGGTGTTCGCCCAGCCGGCCAGCGCGGCGAGCACGCCGTCGGGGTCCGCCAGCCGCAGCTCGGTCAGTCCGGCCAGGTAGAGCGTGTACGCCTGGACCAGCTCGGTGATCCTGGTGGCCGTGGTCTCGTCGGCGGCGGCGATGCGTACGGCCGACGCCTGGAGCTCGCCCGTCAGCCGGTCCACCTCCGTGCGGGCCGCGGCCAGCCGGGCCTCGGCCTGAGCGACGGCGTGGAGCAGCCGTTCGAGCTCGGCCACGGCGTGCTCCTGCCGGGTGGCGAGTGCCTCGGCGGCCTGCCGGTCCAGCGGCTCGCCGGGCAACCCGGCTCCGCGTGGATCGCTGGGCAACCTGGCCTGGCGAACCGCCCGCGCCGTCCGCTCCTGGGCGGCCGTCAGCCCGGCCGCCGCCTGCTCGGCCTTGAGCCGGGTCGTGTCCGCCCGCCCGCGCATCTTGTCGACCTGCCCGGTCAGGCGGTCGCGATCGCGGTCGGCGCGGCCCGCGTGCTCGGCCAGCCGACGAGCCTCCTCGCCCGCCTGCTTGAGCCGCTCGGCGGAGCGCATCTCCGGGCTCTCCTGGAGTGCGTTGCGGCGGGCCTCCAGCTGATTCTGGCGGGTGGCCAGGTCCGAGAGCAGGTCGTCGAGCTCCTCCAGCCTGGTCTCTGCCGCGCTCTGGCGGGTCTCCGCCTCGCCCAGGTCGCGGCCCAGGTGCTCGTACCGGCTGTGCGCCAGGCGGGGGCCCGCCGCCTTGCGCTTGGCGGCGATGGTGGCGTACCGGCGGTAATGGGTGAGGAACGCGGACGCGGCGGCGCGCGCCTCCTCCAGACCGCGCAGGGCGTCGCGCTCCTCGTCGAGGCCCCGGAAGGCCTCGGCGACGGTGGCGATGAGGGCGGAGCTGAGCGGCGGCAGCGCCTCGGTGAGGGCCCTGGACAGCAGCTTCTCGTCCGGCTTCTTGGACAGCTGGGGCTGGCGCAGCTGGATGAGCAGGTTGACCAGCGCCTCGTAGCGGTATTCGCCGAGGCCGAACATCGCCTCGTCCACCGCCCGCCGGTAGTCGGCGGCCCGGTCGTACACCATGCCGTGGCCCTCGACCGCCTCGCGCAGCTTCTCCCTGGTCAGCACCACTCCGGTGGCGGACAACAGGTGCAGGTCGAGGCCGGGCCGCTGGGGCGTGACGAAGAACCAGTGCCGGACGATGCCACGGTCCTTGACCGCTTTGAGCCCGCAGCCGATCGTACGGAACTCGCGGGTGCCGTCGGCGGCGCGGCGGCCGAACTCCAGCCAGGCGTAGCCCAGCCGCTCGGCGTGCGGGTGTTTGCCACCGAGCAGGAGGTTCCACTCCATCCGCTTCTGCCGGTCGCCGTCGGGTTCGACCCGGTGCGGGGCCAGCTCGCCGTCCAGCAGGAAGGGCAGCGTCAGGGCCAGCACCTTTGACTTGCCCGTGCCGTTGTTGCCGCGCAGCAGCAGCCGCCCGTCGTGGAAGTGGAACTCCTCCACGTCGTAGTAGAACAGGTCGACCAGGCCGGCGCGCAGCGGCTTCCAGCGCTCTGAAGTGGGCTCGGGGAGCATCAGGATCCTTTGACGACGGGGGCGTCGAGCGCGTAGCGGGCGATCGCCGGCAGTCCGGCGACCGTGTCGTGGCGGACTTCGGCCAGGCGCAGCGCGGTCAGCTTGCCCAGCGCTGTGGCCAGCAGGCCGTCCTCGGCGCCCGGCTCGGTCACGCCCTTGCGCCAGAAGGAGGTGTGCTCGCGGGCGGCCCGCCGGACGAAGTTCCTGAGCTCTTCCATGCTCTGCTCACCGCGTGCGGCGAGCTGCTCGGCCACCAGCAGCGTGACATGGCCGTCGGTACGCTGCTCGGGCATCCGTACGTCGGTCAGCTCGTCGTCAGGGTCGGCCATCGCGATGCCCTCGGCGCGGACCTCGGCGACCAGGCCGGTGGCCTCCTCGATCCGGCGGGTGATCGCGTGCCGCTGGGAGGTCAGGTAGGCACGCTCGGGCTCGTCCAGATCGGTGTAGTAGACGACGGGGTCCTCCAGGAGCCGCCGGGTGAGACGGCGGCGCAGCGCCTGGTTGCGCAGGTCGTCGGTGTCGGCGACCGGCTCGGCCGCCAGCTCCGCGATCCGCTCGTCGAAGGACTCGGCGGTGATCGTGGACGGGCCGCGAGTGCCGGTGAGCAGGGCGGCCAGCACCGGCCTGCGTACGTCGTACAGCACGTCGCCGGTGGCCGACAGGTAGGCGTCCTCGTCGCCCGCGACCTTGCGCAGCACGCCCCAGTCGATGAGCGTGCGCACCACGGCCACCAGGTCGGCGCGCTCCTGGCGGCTGTCCAGGGTGAAGGCGAAGTCCAGCTCCGGCTCGGCCGCCGCGTTCAGCACCTCTTCGGCCAGCCCGCCGAGCGTGGTCTGCGCGTCGGCCCGCTCCAGCATGGCCAGGGCCAGGCAGAGCACCACGTACCGCCGCCTTCCGTACGGTTCGCCGGCCCGGCCGCGCGCCGGATGGGTGGCGTCGGACGGGTCCGGCGCCGTCTTGAACAGTCGCGCGCTCTCGGAATCGACGACCAGCCGCCAGCCCGTCTCACGGGTCAGCCAGTCGCGCAGCTCGCTCAGGTGGCGCCGGACCAGCACCAGCTTGTCCGGATCGCGCAGCAGCGGGGCGGCCAGCAGGGCACGCAGCGCCGTACGCCGCTGGGCCAGGTCCTCCTCCGGTGTCACGGCGCCACCATCAGGTCGGTGATCTCGACGAGGTGCTCCGGCCCGGTCAGGACGCCGTCGTCGGTACGGATCTCGACCTGGCCGCCGCCGGGGACCAGCGCCAGCCGTACCTCGAGAGAGCCGTCGCTCGTCGCGGTCTTCACCTCGAGGTCGTCGGGGTGCCGCGCGGCCAGCGCGTCGCCCAGCAGGCCGAGGAAGAGCCGGAACGCGCGCGGGTCCAGCACGTCCAGCTCCGAAAGCAGCACCGGGCCGTCCGTGCGCAGCCGCGCCCGCGCCGCGGCGGTCTCGGCCGCCTCGCGTTCGGCCTGCTCCAGCAGCAACCGGCGGGCCCGCGTACGGTCGGCCACCTTGTTCGGCTTGCCCCGCCGCTCGTAGGAGCCGGTACGGCGCAGTTGCGGCGAGATCCTGATCGGCGGCGCCTGCGCCCAAGGCGTGGCGGCCGGAACGTCCTGCCATTCGTCCAGCGTGGACGCGGTGACGCTCAGGTGCCGAGCCGAGGTCAGCCCGAACGCCGCCCGCCACAGCCGGTGCATCGACGCCTCGTCGGGCGCCTCGGCGAACCAGCGGGCCAGCGTACGGAAGTCGGCCGTACGGTCGGAGCGGCCCGCCCGCCGCTCGTTGAGCAACCCGACCGTGTCGATGAGCTGCTTGATCGCGGTCACCGCCGCCTGCCGCAGCAGCCGGGCCTGCGAAGGGTGACCGGCGTCCTGGGAGACGAACCAGTCCGTCAGCCCGCGCCAGCGGTTCCGCCACGAGCCGAGCGCCTTCTCCTGGGCCCGCCCCTGGTCCTCGCCGTCCGGCACCGCGTCGGCGGCCTCGCGCCGGGCGGCCAGCACCAGCAGCCGCTCGTGACCACTGCCTTCCAGCTCAACGAGCAGGGCCGCGATGCGCGCCCCCGAATTGGCCAGGTCGGCGATGAACCGGTTGATGTAGTCGATCAGTCGCTCCTTGTAGGCGACGAACCCGTCCACGTCGCCGTCGGAGAAGTCGATGGCCCGCCGCAGTGACGCCATGAACGCCTGCGCGTTGTCGGCCAGCGAGGAGAACCGCTCGGCCAGCGACAGCAACAGCAGATGGACCCTGGCGGGGTCGGGCTCGTCCTCCCCGGCGAGCAGGGCCAGCGACCGCAACTGCTCGGCGATGTCGGCCAGCGCCACCGACTGCAGCGAGCCGCGCCGGCCGATCGCCTCCTCGTAGAACGCGATGGCCTGCTCGGCGGCCTGACCGGCCGGGGTGAGCTGGAACAGCAGGCGTTTGCGGTGAAACTCCTCCACCGTGGTGACCCGGCCGGTGTCGGCGTCGGCACGCAGATTGCCCCACTCCACGAGCTTGTCCAGCGCGCCGGCCAACTGCTCGTCGCTGTCGCGCCGCAGCTCGACGGCCACGTCCTCGGGCCGCAGGTGCACGATGAACCGCTCTTTGGCGCTGACGAAGGTCCGCAGCACGTCCCGGTAGAGGGCGGCGTTCGGCGCACTCAGATGGGCGAAGGGCTGGGGCTCCTGGGTCGGCGAGGACATGAGGTCAAGTGTCCCTCATGTCCTCGGCAGCAACCTGCGATTCCCGCTGTCGGTCGTGTCGAGGAGCCGAGCAGAGCGGCGCAAGACCCTGGTGGTCTGCTCAACATGCCACCACAACATCCACAACGGACGCGGAACAGCCGTCCCCCGGAAGTGATCACTGGAGAGCCGTGGGCGGTTGACGCCGCCCGCACGGCTCGGGAGGGGGCCGACGGAAAAGGATCCAAGCCACGGGGACCTCGCCGGCGGCCTACCTCACCCTGAACATCCACCTGGCCACGGAACTGACCGAGTTCGCCCAGGCCAACGCCGACTGGTTGCGCATCTATCAGTTCCCCTACCTACTCGACGGCTGCCTCGCCCAGACCGGCCTGATAATCGAACGCCCTTGAACACATGACCGACCCTACGAATTCAGCCTGTGTACAGGGTGCTCGGCAACGTCGCCGGCCCTTTGCCTTCAGATAGGCCAGCTCGAAGCCAACGCCTGGCTCGCGATCGAGGCGGCGTCCTTCGCTCCGACACCCTGGCTCATACCCGGAGCCTCGCTGGCCGCCACAGCCGTCAAGGCCTCGTAGGTCTAAATCCCATTCTCGCGTTGGAGCTCAGGCGTTTTGCCAGGCCAGCATGAAATGCGAGCATTTGCCCCTTTCACGCCTCTTTACATCACTCTTGCACTCTTGTGATCTTCAATGTAACTTTAGCAGGCCCTTGCAAGATCGCCGAAAGGACGATTGAGTGAGAAATCCCTCCATGCGCCATCATCGGCTGTTACCTGTAGTAGCCGGAGGCGCCGTCTTAGTAAGTTCGCTGGCAATCCTTCAACCCCCCGCGCTGGCAGCCACTCCCCCCAGCGTCCGCCTGGTGGATGAAGACCCCAAACAGCCTGTCGAGATGCTCGGGGCAGCCACTGAAACTATGAGGGCCATGCGATACCCTGGTGGCCGCGTCACCGTTGAGAGCTGGTCTCAGCCCGTACGGGTCCAGCAGTCCACAGGCAAGTGGGCGTGGATCGACACGACCTTGGTCGAGGAAAACGGTGTTCTCCGACCCAAGGTCGCAAAGGCAGCAACCGAGTTCTCAACAGGTGGCAGTAACAAACCGCTGGTGACCTTCAGCCCCCAGACCAAGCAATCCGTCAGCCTCAACTGGCCGACAACGCTCCCTCGACCTACCATCGTCGGCAACAGAGCTACCTACGCTGACGCTGCCGGATCAGGAGCCGATCTCGTGCTTACCGCATTGCCCACCGGCTACAGGCAAGAGATAGTGCTGCGTACCAAGCGCTCCAAGCCCTTGGAGATCAGCATGCCGGTGATAACGCAGAACTTGAAGCTCCGGACAGGTAAGGATGGCCGCCTCGAATTGGCGGATGCCTCCGGACATAGCCTGGCGCATGCCCTCAACTCCAGCGCGTTCGCGACGCTGCAGGAGGGCAAGCAAGCCACACTTTTATCCCCTGTGCCCGGCAAGGTAAAGACCACTCTGACGGGCGATTCGGCCCAGAAGTCGCTGGTCATCACCCCCGACGCATCCTTCCTCAACGATCCGGCGACTAAATACCCTGTCACTATCGACTCTGCGGTCACCATGTCGCTCGATGGCGATATCGATGTCGCTGACGATGGAGCGATGGGCGACCCCACTCGACCCCTCCTTACAGCGGGGGCCATTTTCGGCATCCTCAACAGGACGTATCTGCGATTCAACGTCAACGCCTTGATCGGCCAAGACATCGTTGATGCCAAGCTCTCCCTCCTCAACACTGACGCCCCAGCGTGCGGTAACGGCATCGGCGACGGGATCCAGGTTCGCCGTGTGACCAGCGCATGGCACAACGAAAACCTCACGTGGGCCAACAAGCCGTCCTCGACGGACGAAGGTGCTCAGACCGTCACCAAGGCATACTCATCAGATTGCGGACCAGGACAGCTCGATTGGCCGATCACCGCGATCGCGAAGAACTGGGCTGAAGGCGGTGGAAACTACGGCCTCGAACTCCGCACCCCAGACGAGAGCAGCCAGGATGACAACTGGCGGGTCCTCGCCTCCTCCGAATACAGCGGCAGTCCAACTCCACCAAAGCTAACGGTCACATACCAGGGCTACGGAGGGCCGACCGTCGTCAACCCTGCCGGGTCCGACGGGGTCGAGGTCTTCACGGCCCCGGAATCATGGCGCCGAGATTCCCTGCCGATGTCTTCGACCCTAGGACATGCTCTAGACGCAGCCGAAGATCGTGCCGATGCGAACTCATCGGCCCTTGGAGTCCCCCTGGTGGACATGGCGACTGGCGCTGTGCACATCCCCGCGGTAACGCCGGAAGGACAAACGATCGCGGCGCAGGCGATCAGCGGGACGGCATACAACTACGATGCAGGCGTAGATTTGACGCTGCCGGGAGGCGTTACCGACTCCAATGAAGCCGATACTGATGGAGATGGCATCCCTGGAGCGGCGGAGAACTACGCGTTCAATCCGTCCGTCGAGACGGTTCCGAACAGCTCCGCAAAGCTGAACGCCATAGCCGATGAGATCCTCAATATCGACGGTCAAATAGCAGACGGCGACAAGCTTCTGGAGAGTTCCATCTGGCCAGCGCGGAACCAGGTCATGGTGGAGGCATCGGAAGTCAGCCCTGCGTTGAGACTGGCCCTCGCTCAACGCTACGGAACCACCACGGTTTCCATTTGGCTGAGACCCGGCGCAACACGTGATCACGTGAACACCCGAAGCCGTATACAGGACGATGCTCTGCCATCCTGTCCGGTGCTCTCCACGGGCAAGGTATCCGACTGCCGATCGCGCGACGGCTACGACGACGATGACTACATCAACGGCGGAAGCATTTACGGCACATCCGATGGCGCTCACGCCTGCAGTACCGGTTTCGCTTGGAAGACGTCCACGACGAAGTACATCCTGACAGCCGGTCACTGCAATCCCGTTGACGTCGCAGGGAAGCCGACCATCGGCGAAGTCGTCGGTTCGACCTTTAACAGCAAGAGCGGGTCGGTTATCCGTACAGGCCAAAAGAAGCCGTACGGAGATCTAAGTCTCATCGACGCCAGCACGATCTCCAAGATCCCCACAGCATCAATTTTCTACGGCAGAGGCATCACCGATGCGACCGCAGAAGATCCCCCCGGGGCCTTTAAGAGAGGGATATACGGTAGATACACGCAGCGGGCCAAAGTCGGCGACAGATATTGTACGGGCGGTGCCATGGAGGGCGAAATCTGCGGTTACGTCGTCCAAATCGCACACAAGAGAAAAGAAATGCGCGACGAAGAGACCGGCTCGACCTTCTTCATCGATCCTTTGACAACCGGGTCGAAGTCGGGCAAGTGCTCCGACTCGGGCGACTCCGGCGGCCCGGTCTACACCATCATCTATGGAGGGCAAGGCGAAGGTGGAGCTATCGCAAAGGGCATCATCAGCGGCGGCAATGACGTTCTGAATTGCAAGCAATCCTTCACTGACCTCTTCGACGCCAGAGCTACATTTGGCGGCGACATCCTGAAGCGCAAGCGTTCATAGTTAGGATAACCTGTGGCCAGTTCGTCTGCAGCCAAAGGATTCATTGCTCTTGCCGTGCTGACATTACCAATGTCGGCCTGCGGACTGCAGGCGGACTGGCACGCAATCTATTCGGCCAGTCCATCGCCAGATGGTCACTCCTTAACACTTACCCTCATCATTTCCCCCAAAAAGAAGAATGGCGCCCTTTGTGAACAGGTTGCAGACAAAAGCGTAGATCAATCATCCCAGAGGGTCGTAGTCGGAATTAAGACAAAAGACACCTGTTGGTCCCCCTTTGACGGAAGCGGCGACCACTTCATGAATGCCTATTTCTATCGAACCACAATCCTCCTAAAGCGCCCGCTAGCTAATGCCCAGGTAGTTGACAGGGCAACCGGAGCTGCAATCCCCGATGAGCGGAGATCGGAGAAGAATTAGGATATTGCAGCCTCACTAGCGGACGTGGCATACGTCTGCGCCTACCGTTGCCATTTGCGCCATAGGCGACTTCGTCGTCGTCGACCTGTCCGGACTCATCCGCATCCTCAAGCGCAAGCTCAAGAAGCTCCAATACCGGCCACATCTGATCAACGGTCGCCTGGGCCAGACGAGACTCACGATCGAACATCCCTTGAGCACATGGCCGGCTCTACGAATTCAACCTTGTACGTAGCCGGGGGCTCCAAGGGGCCGGTGTTACCTGGGCACTTTCGTGGTCGGCGATGTCGTCAACCGCCAGGAACGGCTCGCCGCCACGGTGGCCACGGTCCCGCTCAGCCCGGACCGCCCCCGCAGGCGGTCAGCGCAGCCCGCCGTAGAAGGTGGGCCGCAGAAGGATGACCTACACCCGGGGAGACCTACCAGGATGCGCTCAACTGAGCGTGCAGTTCACTTGGGGTAGCGCGTTGGTGGTGTTGTTCCAGGTGGCGGTGAAGCCGAAGGTCGTGGACGCGCCGACCGGCAGGTTGCCGTTGTAGCTCGCGTTGCGTGCCGTGACGGTGGCGCCGTTCTGGGTGAGTGCGGTGTTCCAGGATTGGCTGATCTGCTGGCCGTTGGCGAAGGTGAAGGTGGTCGTCCACGCGGAGGAGGCGGTTGAGGAGTCGTTCTTCACCGTGATCTCGCCCTGGAAGGCGCCGCCCCACTGGGAGATCACCTTGTAGGTGGCGGTGCATCGAGCATCAGGCGTGGGGCTGGGTGAGGACGGCGGGATCACACCGTTGAGCATCTGCGCAAGCGTCGGGTACCAGCGGTCGGCCATCTTCCGGAAGCCGGTGTCGTTGGGGTGGACTCCATCACCGGTGTCGGTGGCCGCGTTGAAGCCGGTCCATAGGTCGGCGACGACGATGGGCGACCGCGCGGTCGTGAGGCCGGCGGCCCAGCCCGGGATCGCGTTGTCGAGTGCCACCACACTCGCCGCACAGGTGGGGCAACCGGACGGGTTCATGGGGATGATCTGGGCCACGACGATCTTCATGTTCGGGTTGTTCGCCCGCATCTGGCCGACCAGCTTGGTATATGCGGCCAGGACAGTGGCGGTAGGGATGAAGCCGCCCCACATGTCGTTGGTGCCCAGGTGCATGAGGACGATGTCGGGCTTTGCCGCGTCCAGCCACGGCGGCAGCTGGTTCTGGTCGGCGATGCCGGTCGCGGCGTAGCCGCCGTGGCCCTCGTTGTCGCCGTCGTAGGCGAACCCGTAATTGCAGCCGCCGTCGGGGACGCTGCCGACGAAGTCGATGTTCGTATATCCGGCTGTCTGCAGGTGGTTCCAGAGCAGGGCACGCCAGCAGCCGGGTCCGGCGGTGATGGAGTCGCCGAGCGGCATGATCCGGACGGGGGCCGTCGCCGACCGCGCGGGCAGGGCGACGCCGAAGGCGACCGCCACGAGGAGCGTGACGAGGACGGCGTACAGGTGGGATCTGCGGCGCATGAGCGGCTCCAAGTAGAGACCCGGGCCCGCCCGATGACGGACCCGGTCGAGTGCTGCTACGAGAGAGGGTTCTGGGTGAGCAGGTGTGCCTTGAAGCCCTCGCCGTACGTGCTGGTGGGGGTGCCGTTGTAGTCGGTGATGAGCACGTTGCCCTGGCTGCAGCCCCATGGGTTCCAGGTCCAGGCCGTGTACCCGACGCCGTGCGCGTCGGCCCAGCTCATCACCTGGTCGATGTAGTCGTGCGCGCAGGAGTTCTGGCCGATCTCACCGGCATGCACCGGCACCTGGGCCGCGACGGCGCCGACCTGGCTGTTCCAGCAGGCGGTGTTGGAGCAGGTGTTGAAGTTGTAGGTGTGCCAGGCGGCCATCAGGTTGCCGGTCGGATCGGTCGGCTTGTACGTCAGCCACTGGCTCAGGTCGTTGGACCAGGCCAGCCCGCCAAGCATGATCACATTGGTGGCCCCGGTGGCGCGCACCGTGTTGACCAGCGACTGCATGCCGGCCACCTGGTAGCCGATGCCGGTACAGGTGCCGCCGTCGCGCCAGCACTTCCAGCCCGCGGTCGCGTCCCAGTTCGCGGCCGCGTCCGGATAGGGCTCGTTGAACAGGTCGAAGACGACCGCGTTGTTGCCCTTGAAGGCGTTGGCGACCCCGGTCCAGAACGTCGGGGCGTACTGGGCGTCGGGCATCGGCTTCTGGCAGGTCGCCGTGGTGTCGGAGCAACCGGCGCCCTGACCGGTGTACAGGCCGTAGTTCCAGTGCATTTCCACGATCGGCGTGATGCCGTTGGCGACCAGCAGGTTCACATAGTCCTTGACGTTCTGCTGGTACGCGGGGCCACTGGGGGTGCCGTTGGTGCCGTTCCAGCACTCCTCGTTCAGCGGGATCCGGACCGTGCGGATGTTCCACGCCTTCATCGCATCGACCGAGGCCTGATCCACCGGGCCGCTGTCCCACATGCCCTTGCCCTGTACGCAGGCGAACTCGCCGCTGGCCCGGTTGACGCCCAGCAGACGGTAGGTGGCGCCGGCGGCGGTGACCAGCCGGTTCCCCGAGACGTGCAGCGCGGGTGCCGCGCCTCCCGTACTGCCGTCGTTGTCGGCCTCGGTGGCGTTCACCGTCACCGAGGTCAAGCCGCTGGATGCCACGGTGATCGGCCGGGTGCCGTTCGTGGTGTCGCTGTCCTCCGAGGCGCTCAACGTCACCGTCTGCGGGGTGTTCCAGTTGGCCGTGGTGAAGGTCAGGGAGGCTCCGCCGGTCACGGTGATGTTGGCGTCACCGGTGCCCGCGGTGCTGGTGACCGTCACGTTGCCGGTCGGCTGGGAACGCAGGCGGACCGTGTAGCCGCCGGTCCCGCCCTCGGGCACGCTCACACTGGTGGCGGAGACCACCAGCGCCTGTTGCGTCCCTCCGGCGCCGGTTCCCGTGCAGGAGACGCTGGGGTTGGTGTTGGCGCCACCGGTGTACGTGCCGTTGAAGCCGAGACTCCAGGTCGCCCCGGCGGCCTTGGCGGCGTTGTAGGAGACCGGGTTGACGGTGATGGCCGCACCCGCCGGGGTGGGGGTCGCCGGAGTGGGCACGCCCTCCCACATCTGGGTGATCACCTGATTGTTGGGGAAGTCGAAGCTCAGCGTCCAGCTGGTCAACGCGTCGCCGGTATTGGTCACCGCGATGGTGGCGCCGAACGCGCTGCCGTTGTCCCAGCTCTTGGTATAGGTGGCCGAACACGACACGGCGGCATCGGCCGCGCTCTGGACGGTGGCGAGGCCGAACCCGGCCAGCACCACAGCGACGGCGGCCGTCAAGGCCCTGCGTAACACGATCGGCATGGGAGCCCTCCGTGACGAAACCGATGGACACCGCTCTCTAGAAGCGGCCAAGCAGCGACTCCGGCGATTGGGAGCGCTCCCAACGATCTGCCGCCCCGGGCACACCTCGCAAGAGCGTCCCGACGCCCGAGAGCGCGGCACCTACGCCGACCTTGGCCAAGGCCGGGAACGCTGCTGAAACTTTCAGCCGGCTTCGCCGACCCAGCGTGACCACCGCGCCGCGCTCGGGCCTCGGCCAGGATCGGCGCTCAGGCCTCGGCCAGGACCAGGGTGAAGTCCCCGGCCGGGTCCGTGTAGCGACGGCGCACCTTGAACCCCGCCCCCACGAGTTCCGCCCACAGCCCCTCCGGCCGGAACTTCGCGCTGATCTCCGTCCGTACCTCCTCCCCCTCCGCGAAGTCGGTGACCAGCCCCAGCCCGCCGATCCGCACCCGCATGTCACGGCTTGCCCGTAGCCGCATCTCGATCCATTCCTGCCGCTCGTCGTACAGCGCCACGTGCTCGAACGCCTCCGGGTCGAAGTCCGCCTCCAGCTCCCGGTTGATCACCCGCAGCACGTTCCGGTTGAAGGCGGCCGTCACCCCGGCCGGGTCGTCGTAGGCCGCCACCAGCCGATCGGCGTCTTTCACCAGGTCCGCCCCCAGCAGGAACGTGTCCCCGGGCTGGAGCGTGGCCCGCAGGTCCTTCATGAACAGCTCGCGGGCGGCCGGTTCGAGGTTGCCGATCGTGCCGCCGAGGAAAGCCACCATCCGCCTTCCGGTACGCGGCAGCAGCGCCAGATGGCGCTCGAAGTCGGCGCACACCGCCTTCACCCGCAGCCCGGGGAAGCGCCCGGCCAGCCGGTGCGCCGCCTCCGTGAGGGTGACCGCGTCGACGTCCACCGGCGTGTAGACGCGCGCGGCGAGCGCCTCCAGCAGCAGGACGGTCTTCTCGCTGGTGCCCGAGCCCAGCTCGACCAGCGTGTCCGCGCCGCTGGCGGCGGCCAGGTCCGCGGCCCGCGCGCGCAGGATGGCCAGCTCGCGCCGAGTCGGGTAGTACTCGGGCAACCGGGTGATGCGGGAGAACAACTCGCTGCCCGCGGCGTCGTAGAACCACTTGGGCGGCAGCCACTTGGGCACGGCTGTCAGCCCGGCCCTGACATCGTGTTCGAGCGCCTGGCGCAGATAGTCGCGGTCAAGATAGTTGATCACCTGCACGGTCGACTGGCTGACAGGCACGATGCCTCCTGAAGTGGATTACAACGGCTGGACGCGTACGTCGTCGCGGGTGACGGTGAGCAGGCTGCGCTCGGGTACGGCCTGCCATCCGGGCAGGTCGTCGAGCGGCTCGCTGGCCACCAGCACGCCGTCGTGGAGTCGGTGATGGAAGAGGGTGTCGCCCCAGACGGTCGCGGCGATCGACGCGCCGTCGCAGGCGAGCAGGTTCAGGCGAGCGCCGGGGTCCTTCTCCCCGGCACGGACGACCACCTCGGCGAGCGCCTCGCCCAGGCCCAGCCCGGCGTGCCCGCGCTGGAACACGGCGGCGGCGACCCAGGCGGCGTCGCACGCGCTTTCGGCGCTGTCGGCCAAGTCCCTGACCGCGTCCCGCTCGACGCGCCCGTTGTGGCTGAGCAGCCACCGCCCGTCGGTGAACGGCGCGGTGGCGCTCTCCTCGATCGGCATGCCGACGGTGGCCGAGCGTACGGCCGCCAGCAGGCAGGTCGAGCGGGCGATCCGCGCGAGACCGGGCAGGTTGGCGTCGGCCCACATGGGGATGGCACGGCGATAGCGCACCGGGTCCGGACTCTGCTCATACCAGCCCATGCCGTACCCGTCGGCGTTGATCATGCCGTAACGCTGCCGCCGCGGCGCGTACGACTGCCTCAACAGGCCATGGTCCGGCTCGTTGATGAGCGCGGCGAGCGGGCGGGCGGCGCCCAGCCAGGCCGCGTGCCTGCACACGTTAGACCAGCTCCGAACGGGCGCAGCGAAAGCCGCTGAAGATCTGCCGGCGGATCGGGTAGTCCCAGTTCCTGAACGTGGTCCGCACCGCCGCCGGATCGGCCGCCCAGGAGCCGCCGCGCAGCACCCGGTACTCCTCGCCGAAGAACACCTCGCTGTACTCCTTGTACGGGAAGCTGCGGAAACCGGGGTAGGGCTGGAACCAGGAGGCGGTCCATTCCCAGACATCTCCCACCATCTGCTCGGCCCCGTAGGGGCTGGCCGCGGCCGGGTAGGCGCCCAACTGCGCGGGATGGGCGGCGCGATGCCCGAGGTTCGCCCGCTCGGCGCCTGGGGCGTCCTCACCCCAGGGATACCGGTGCGCCTTCCCCGACCGGGCGTCCCAGCCGCAGGCCTTCTCCCATTCGGCCTCGGTCGGCAGCCGCTTGCCCGCCCAGCGGGCGTAGGCGTCGGCCTCGTACCAGGACACGTGCTGGACCGGCTCGTCCATCGGAACCGGCTCGGTACGGCCGAAGCGGGTACGCCACCAGGCACCCCCGTCCCTGACCCAGAACAGCGGGGCGAAGACGCCGCTGCGCTGCCGCCACTGCCAGCCCTCCGCGGACCACCAGCGCGAGTCGTCGTAGCCGCCGTCCTCGATGAACGCCGCGTAGGCGCGATTGCCGACAGGCAGCCGGTCGATCGAGTACGCGGGCAGGTCCACCCGATGCGCCGGCCGCTCGTTGTCGTACGCCCAGGGCAGCGTGTCGGTGCCCATGAGGAACGAGCCCGCGGGCACGAAAACCTCTTCCGGGCCTTCACTCCGCCCCGGCGGAAGGTCACCGTCGCGCACCAGCCCGGGTTGCCCGGACAGTTGCAGGGTGGCGAGCATGGTCTCGTCGTGCTGATGCTCGTGCTGGATCACCAGGCCGAACACGAAGCCGTCGCGGTGCAGCGGCGCGGGCCCGTCCAGGTCGATCGCGTCGAGGACGTCGAGCACCCGCCCGCGTACGCCCTCGATGTAGCGGCGGGCCTCGGCCGGACCCAGGAAGGGCAGGCTGGGGCGATCCTTGCGCGGTGTCTTGAACGCGTCGTAGATGTCGTCGATCTCGGGCCGGAGCGGGTCGATGCCCCCGGCCTCACGCAGCACCCAGAGCTCCTCGTAGTTGCCCACGTGCGCCAGGTCCCAGACGAGCGGCGACATCAGCGGGGAGTGCTGGCGTACCAGCAGGTCGTCCTCCGCGGCCGTGTAGGTGAGTGACCGGTCGCGCACCGCGATGAGCTCGGCCGCGATACGTTCTTTGATGTCGTTCATTCCCATCCTTCGTCGCTCGGCCAGTTCGGGAGATCCAGCAGATAGGAGGCCGGTGAGCGGCCCGTGCTAACGTGCCGGTCGGCGAACGCGGCCACCTCGCCGACCAGGCCGGGACCCGCGCCGCAGCGCGGCAGCGCCTCCAGCGCGGCGCGGAAGCACTCCTCGGCGGCCCGGCGCAGGCGCGGGTCGGCCAGCCCGCACCGCGCCGCCACCTCCCAGAGCTGTCGGTACGGCTCCGCGGCGGCCATCGCGGCGTCAGCGGCGCGGTCGTCGGTGACGAGGGCATGGGTCACGGCCACACAGACCGGCCAGGTCGCCGGGTGCTGGGCGTCGAGGTAGCGGATCTCCAGCCAACCCCGGGGCCGCACCGGTGGAAACAGCGTCGTAGCGTGGTAGGCCAGGTCCTCGGCGGTGGGCCGCCGCCGGCCGTCGGCGTTCAGCCAGTCGCGGAAGCTGGAGCCGTCACGGACGGTGCGATAGCTCTGCTCGTCCTCCCGCACCAGCATGAGCCGGGCATCCAGCAGGTATTCGGCCCAGTCCGCGGCGGGATCGTCCGAGGCGGGCACGGGCGAGGTTCTGGAGCGGTCGAGGTGGTCCCAGACGGCCTGGCGACCCGACATCCAGCCGCACGGCCGGCCGTCGCGCAGCGGCGAGTTGGCGAAGGCCGCCATCAGCACGGGGCCGAGCGCGTGCGCCCGTTCCCAGCGCGCCACCGGCCGCTCGCCCAGGTCCAGGTTGACCTGGATCGACGCGGTCGAGCACATCATGAGCTGTCCGTACGGCACGCCGAGGAACTCGGCCATCGCGTCGTACCGGGGTAGACGCAACTGGCGCCGGGCCGGCCGTACAGGATCGAGACCGACCCCGGCCAGCACCAGCCCGGACGCGCGCAAGGCGGCGCGTACGGCGGCCACGTCGGCGGCCAGGCGGGCCAGCGACTCCGTCAACGGGCCCGTCGGGCCGGACAGTTCGAGCTGTCCGCCCGGTTCGAAGGTCAACCGGCTGCCACCGGGCAGCTCGGGCATGGCCCGCTCGATCCTGGCCAGCGGGACATGCCTCGTTGCCGCCGTACGGTCGAAGATCAGGAATTCCAGCTCCACGCCCACCAGGTCCGCGGCGGCGGGACAAAAGCAGCGACGCGCGAAGTCCACCACCTCCGAGGCGTCCTGCAACGGCGGACTCTCGGCTGTAAGCCCGATCATCGTTTCCCCTTCGCGTGGCGCATGGGTCTCTGATGGTCCAGCGGTCCACCGCCGGCAACGGTGGCCCCATCTACAGACCCACGAGCCGCGCGAACGTTACACACGAATCTCGGGTAAATGGATTTGGGTAATTGGATGAGCGGTCACATGGAGGGCTCGCGCCTCATGACCGCCGACGCTCGCGGAAGGCGGACATGAGCCGATTGCGCACGTCGGCGGGAAGTTTCTCCGGGGGCGGCTCGCCCAGGGCGACGATGGTCGCGCGGAACTGTTCTAAGTAGCGGCCGCACCCCTCGCAGGCGGCCAGGTGGGCGTGCACGCCCTCGCGCTCGGGCTGATCAAGGGCGTCGTCAAGGTAGGCGGTGAGGAGTTCCACCAGCTCGCCGCATGTGAAGCGCTTCACGACGTTGACCGCCCTCGTCTGCTGAATGAACCGTTTCACCTATTGTGCCGCCGCACGGAGCAGGCCGCCGCACGGACCAGAAGGAGTCAGTCCGGCTGTCTCACGAACTCGAAGTAGTCCGCCAGCCACCCGCGCACCGCGACGCGGGCGCGATGCAGCAGGACCCGCTGGTTGGCGGCGGAGATCTTCAGGATCTCGCACACCTCGTCGGAGGTGCATCCTTCCACGTCCCGCAGCGTGATCACGGTCCGCTGCCGGGGCGGCAGCTTGGCCAGTACCTCGCCGATCAGGCCGCGCACCTCCGAGGCCAACACCTCTTTCTCGGGCGTCGGCCATGCCGCGGGCGGATCCCGCCAACCGCCAGGCGGCACCGGGTCGATGCTCTGGCCCGCGATCGCGCCGCCGTCGTCCTTGACGGCGCTCCACGGCAGCGTGCGCCTCTCGCGTACGCCGCGCTTCTTCGCCGCGTTGACCAGGATGCGGAAAACCCACGTCTTGACCGACGAACGGCCCTCGAAGTCGTCGATCCCGCCGATCACCGCCAGCCAGGTGTCCTGGACGACCTCTTCCGCGGCGTGGTCGGTGGGCACGTACGACCTGGCCACCCGGAGCATGCCCCGAGACCAGGTGTCGAGCAGCGCCGCGAACATCGCCTCATCGCCCGCGCGCAGGGCCGGAACGATGACGTCATCCGAAGGCAACTCTCCGCCCGCGAAAGACCCCACGATCGCTTCCCTCCGGTCAGACGTCGGGACATCAATGACATCCAGGTCGAACCGACCCCGGCCTTTACCAGGCTAATCTCCCCCACCGACGTCCATGCGCCCGGGATGCCGGCTCATCCCCGTGCGTATGCTCAAAGGAGCGAGTCCCCGGCGAATCGGTGAGGAGCGTCCCATGAGTCGGTCGGAAAGGCTGCTCTACGCGGCGAATGGGGTTGATCTTCGCGTCGTGGACCTCGAACTGACCGACGGCGGGCACGTGGAGCAACCCTTCGTCCGTACGCCGCAGGCCGCCGGAGCGGTGGTCTTTCATGGCGGGCGCGCTCTGTTGCTGTGGCGGCACCGTCCGGTCACCGACACGTGGGGGTGGGAGATCCCGCTCGGCGAGATCGGCCCGGACGAGGACCCGGTGAGGGCCGCGGCCCGTCTCGTGGAGGAGCAGACCGGCTGGCGGCCCGGTCCCCTGATGCCGCTGATCCGGATCCGCACCGCCGAGAACGTCGCCGACAGCGACCACGTGATCTTCGTCGCCTACCAGGCCACCCCCGTCGCCGCACCGGCCAACGACCAGACTGCGCCGGTCGGCGACAAGACCGCGCCGACCGGCGACCAGGCTCACGAAAGAGAACGGGCCGAATGGCTACCGGTGCTGGGCATCCAGCGGCTGATCAGCGAACAGGCCATCACGTCCGCGACCACGGCGGCGGCCCTGCTCCATCTCCTGGCCGACCTCCTGCAAGCCCGCACGTCACATTAGACGTTGGCAGGAACGCGCCTCCGCTGATTTTCGCACCGGCCCGTCCACTCCGGTGCTCGTACAGTTCTCGACGTACGAGCACCCTCGCCTCCGTCTCACCCGCAGGACTACGCAGCCGTCAAGCCAGGAGCGCCGACTGCGCGTGGTGAATCCCCTCATCGCTCGGTACCATGTGGTACCAGGACATCGATAGGGGAGGTGCCGATGGCCACGGCAACGGGACCCGACGCTCACCCGAAAGCGAGCCGGACCACCGCACCGCTGAAGGTTGACCCCGACGTCGACCAACTGATCTCCGACGGGGCGCACTTTCTCGGGCTGACCAAGAAGGACCTGGTCGCCGAAGCGGTCCGGATATACCTCGAACTGCGGCGCGAGGAGATCCGCACGAGGATGATGGAGTCCATGCGCAAACTCGACGGCTCCAACCTCGCCCGCGTAGCCCTGCTCACCGGCCTAACCCCTGAGCAGATCAATGCGGTCGGCGGTGTCCGGGAGGACTGAACCCCACGATGCGGCGCGCCCGTTCCACCCTCCGTGCCCTCCGCGAGGACCTCCGCCTTCCAGTCCCGCCGATCGACGACCCGCTCGATGAGATTGACCATCCGGTGCTGGTCAAGGCCTCTGCCCAGTTCGCCGACGACTCCACCCCGCACGAGCGGATCCGTGCGATCACTGATCAAGTGCTCTTCAAGGTGAAGATCCAGCGTTGGCGTGCCGCCGCCTGGCTGGAGGCCGACCTGCCGTGGATCATCGCCGCCGGCACGCGCGAGGACGGCGCTGCCGATGACTTCTACACCGCCCTCGAAACGACAGCCAAAGCCGCCCGAGCCCGCTACAACGCCGAGCACGCGCAGCCGATCTCCGGGCCCACCTACGTGGGACACCTGCTGCCTGCCGACGAAGACCGCATCCGCTACCAGGCCGAGTCCGGCATCCGTGCGCTGCGCCAGCTACGCCAGACGATCAACCATCTGACGTGTGCCTCGCTCCATGACGGGCACGAACATGCCGCCGACCTGGGCACCAGCGTGATTGGCATCCAGGTGCGCGCCGACGACGGCCACGAAACCTACTGCGCGGTCCGCATCACCGGCCCTGTCCCCATCGATCTCGTAGCCCTCGTCCTGGAACTCATACCCGGCTGCGACCCCCGCAGTTGGGCACCCGAAGCTCGCATGCCAGAACGCGCCCTGATCGGCAATGAGCAGATCTGGTCCACGCTCATGGACCCACACGCCGCCGCCAAACTCCTGGAAACCCATCCAGAGCCGTAAGTCAGCTGTTTGCGGCCTGCCATACCGCCCAGTTCTCCGGCCGGAGCCGACCGCGGTCCGCCACTGGCACGCCCGATCCCTATGAGGGAAATCGGGCCTGATCAGAAGTGGTGCGCCGCCAGGGACTCGAACCCCGGACCCGCTGATCAAGAGTCAGCTGCTCTAACCAACTGAGCCAGCGGCGCTTGCAGAGCCGTACAGGCGGATGGAAGGACTGTGCATGCGCTATCGGTCGCGGACGAAGGACCGGCGCTCATCCCCGACGCGTCCGTCCCCGTCCCCGCCTGCCTGCGGTACGCGGCCCATCCGCGGGTACGGCTGGGCCTACCGCACCCGTGGGTCGGCGTCACCTGGCCTGACTCCCTGGATGTCAGCGTGTGACCCTTCATGCCCGGACGAGGGTGACGGCGTGACCGCGCGGGCTGGTGACCTTTTCGATGGCGGTGCGCTCCAGGAGGTGCGGGGCGGTGGGCCGGCGGTCGAAGACGATGAGGGTGCCGTGGCTCAGGTCGAGGTGATCGAGGTAACCGTCGAGCTGGTGCAGGCCCTCTTCGACGGGATCGGGCCGTCTGGGGTGATGGACCTTGAGTTCGATGGCCTCCCACTGCCAGCCGCGCTTGCCGTCGGCGTCTGCGTAGGGCCATTGGACGCAGATGTCCATGCGCCCACGGCCCAGGGCGTACTCACGGTCGATCACACCGCCGCCGTTGACCACCCGATGCAGCCAAGCCATGAAGATCAGGTGGCAGGCGGCCTCGTGATAGGTCTCGCGGCTTTGCAGGATCTCGCCGTTGCGCCGCCAGAAGGTGAGGAACCCCTGCAGAATCGCGGGCATGTCGAGCCGCCCGTCCGGGGTGAGGAAGGCTGAGCGGTCGAGCCGGATCTCAGCCTCGACATCCTGGCTGAGGACGCGCAAGATGACTTCCTGATAAATCGGGTTGGCGACCTGGACTGGTGGTTTCTGGGTGATGAGGCCGAGATCGCGGGCGTAGGCGAGGTCATCGTCATAGACATTCTCCCGAACTTCGCCGGTGAGGAGTGGCTCGATGATGCGCTGGACGCGGTCCTCACGTAGCTTGGCGGCCAAAGAGTCCAGGTGGACGGCGCGGGCGACGATTAGCCGCTCGACCGCCTGGTTCATGTGCTCGTCGGTGATCGACTGGCTTTCCGGGATGCGCATCTTGCGGATGATCTCGCGGGCGAGGGCGTTGACCAGCCACGGCTGCCCCTGGCTGGCGTGGAAGGCACGCTGGATCGCGTGCGCGGTGAACTCCTGGCCGGTGGCGTCGGTGTGCTGGCCGTACAGCTCGGCCACCTGCTCGAAGGTGAAGTCCGCCAGCCGCATCGACTCGGCGAGGATGTTGAACGGCGAGGGGCCGACCAGCCTTGACGGGTCGCCGCCCGAGGCTGCCTTGTAATCGCGCACGTCACGCATCCCGCACAGCGCCACACTGTGTGGGAACGGCACTGGGTAGCCGTTGTATCCCTCACGGAGCTGCCGGAGAACGCTGATCAACTCATCGCCCTGAATCGCGTCGATCTCATCCATGAGCAGCACGACCGGGCGCGGGCAGCGGCGAGCCCATGCGGAGAGCCCTCTGAGCAGTCGGTTGCCTCCAGGAGCCTCCGGCCACGGCTCCGGCGGCAAGCACTCTTGTGGCAGCCCAGAATCCTGCGCATTGGCTGCGATCACGGAGAGAATCCGCACCTCAGCCGGGGCGGCTTGATCGGGCCGGGTGGAGGCACTCTCGCACGAGAGATATACCGCCGCATACTCGCCCTCGTCCCGCAATTCGGCGGCCAGGGCCTGGAGCGAGGTCGTCTTGCCGCTCTGGCGTGGCCCGCGAATGACGAAGTATTTCTCCTCGTCGATCAGCTCCCGCGCCTCGGGGATCCGGGGAATCGGGGGCAGCATGAAGTGCTTGCCCGGCCGACACGGACCCGTCGTGTTAAAGGACTTCACTCTCTGTACAGTAACGGTTACTTACCTGTCGCGCCCATCGATATCAGTCCGCGAAACTGTCGTAGGCCGCCAGCACACTGTTGTCCATGGCACGCGGTCTGGGCATGAAGAAGGTGCGCGAGGAGCTCGGCCTCGCCGTCTGGGAAGTCGAGCTCGCGGTCGAGACCAGCCTGCTCCGCCGCCTGCCGGACCGCACATTCGACCCCGTCTCGGTCAACGCGGCGAAGGCGGACGCCGAGCGCTTCCAACGCCTGCTCGCCGCCGAGCAGGCAGCCGTCGACGCGGCCATCCGCGCCGCCACCCGGCTCTCCGACGCATCGGTGGCCGAGCTGTTCAGCCTGCCGGTCGATGTGATCCGGCAGCTACGTCCCGGTAGCGGCCGCTGGTCGGCTCAGCATGTGGCAGGTCTGCTGCGAAATCCGCCGCCCTGGCTGTCGTCGGAGAGCGCAGCCCTCGCCGAGCCGCCGTGACCAGTCAATGTACGTCACCCGCCAGGTCCGCCCGGCCAGCAGCAACAGTCGCGGGCCTTCGATCTCTTCAGTCAGCAGTGCGGGGTCGGTCCGACCGACCTCCTTGCGTCCCGACAGTACGGTGAATTCCGGGGCGGAGGTGAAGACGCCCGTCATGTCCATGGACAGACGGTGACCGAAACGGCGTTCGGCCTCGGGTCCGACGAAGAGCATGCCATCGTCGCTGTCCAGGTAACCCTGGCTGACCAGATGTCTAAGGATCGGTAGTGCCGAGGGACCGAACAGCTCAACCCCATTCCACCACTCTTGCCAGGTTCGATCACCAACGCGGTGCTCCTGAAGGCACAGGGCGAGGATCTGCTGGGCCACGATGTGCCGTGGTTCAGGCGGCGCCTTGACCGCCTCGACGAAACCTTCTCCCCAGAGCAGAAGCAACCCGGCCGCCTGCAGCAACGACTCCTCATCGAGGGCGGGGAAGAGGCAATTCCGACTGGTGCCTGGCCTACGGCCGGTGCGGCCGAGCCGCTGGAGGAACGACGCGACGCTGGCTGGCGAGTTCAGCTGGATGACCCGGTCGAGGTCGCCAACATCGATGCCCAGCTCCAAGGTAGAAGTGGCCACGATCACGCAGTCCCGGGCCTCGGCGAACGCTTGCTCGGGTTGCCGCCGCTCGTCCACCGAGAGCGACGCGTGCGACAGAACGTGGTCACGCCGCGGGCGCGTAGCGCAAAGCCGAGTTCCTCGACGAGCCGTTTGGAGTCGCAAAAGACGAGTCGCTTCTCGCCCCGGTGTAGCCCCGCGATAGCCGCGGCGGCGTTGGAGACGGAACCGACGTAGTCGAGCTGGACTTCTCCGGGGGGTATTCTCCGTACAGCTGCCGCCTTCAGATCGGGAGCGAGGATCGTTCCCGTACAGCGCCCCGCCCCTGACCCTTGAAGCCAGGCCAGCAGCTCGGGCGGGTTTCCTACGGTTGCGGAGAGGCCGATCCGCTGGATCGGCCGACCGACGATGTGCGTCAGCCGTTCCAGTACGGCCAGCAGGTGCCAGCCTCGATCGTCCCCCGCGAACGCGTGCACCTCGTCCACGACGATCGCCCGGATGTCGGCGAAGAACTGCCGGTGGTCGACGTTGACGCTGACCATCATCGCCTCCAGCGACTCGGGCGTCGTCAGCAGCACGTCGGGGGATCACGCAGGATCCGCTTGCGGCGGGGACCGGTCACGTCGCCATGCCAGAGCGCCGTGCGGCGACCGGTCCATCCCGTGTAGGCCTCCAGGCGGGGCAGCAGGTTGTTGAGCAGCGCCTTGATCGGACAGACGTAGAGGACCGACAGCCCGCGCCAGTTCTCCGATGCCATCGAGCTGAGCAGCGGAAATATCGCAGCTTCGGTCTTACCGCCCGCCGTGGGAGCGAGCAGCAGCACGTCAGAACCTGCCAGCACAGGATCCACTGCGGCTTCCTGCATTGGGCGGAGCCCAGGCCAGCCCAGGGTGTTGACGATGTGGTGTAGCACGACCGGGTGGAGATTCCCGGCGCTCAAGAGAGTTCCAGCTTGATATCGTCAACGCAGCCACCCGAGAGGGCGTCAGCGGACACGGCGTTGCGCTCGATCTCGTTGAGGTCCCCGGTTCCCACCGTGAGCTGATAGTGCACGCGGGGATCGAAGTCGGCGAACTGGTCGACCCGGTCGAGCACGTCCCCGACCAGTTTCTTCAAGAAGACGCGGGGCGCGACCCCGACCTTTCCCCCGAGGGATCCCGCGACCGCGACCCCCGGGGACATCTGGCGGGCATCGCTGGAGGCGCTGCTCGCACCGCCTTCCCCTTGACTGGGGGCGGCCCCCTCCACCCGTCAACCGCGCCTGATCGGAACCTTAAGCCCGCCACGAACCCGGACGGCAGTTACACGACCCCCGAAATCCTCCTCTGGGCCGCCAAGCTCGCCGCCCGCTCCCGCCGGGAACTGGCGGCGGGTCACCGACGCCACTGAAGTTCGGCAAGTACGGCGTGCTATTGGACGGCAACCCCGATGAACTGTCGGCGGCCTACGACGCCGACAACTTGTCCGGCTGCTGACATCAGGGAGACCCATGAACACCTTCGGGCCTTGGACAGCGCGTCGCCATCACCGTCTGATCTCCCCATCACAACAGCGGACCCGGACACCATGCCCGGGCCGCTGCGTTTCTGTAGCTCACCGCGTCGCAAAAGATCTTGGAACGAATTTCGTCAGATCTCTGCGGCAACACGCCTCTCCCTAGGTGACAGCACGCGAGTACAACAGCGGCCCCGGCCGCCCATCCCCCTATCGGAGGCAGAATTGTTCGCCCACGACCTGATGAACACGTTCATCGCGGCCGGGGCCGGAGCCATTGCCGGCCATCTGGCCGTCGCCGTAGGCCGACGTGTGATGCACTGGAGCAGAGCCGCGGCCGTCAGCCTCGCTGAGGCCACGCTCGCCCGGTTCTCCCCCGCGACTCCAGGCAGCAAGGAGCGCAACCGGCTGTGACGCCTTCCTCGTGATGCGTGGCTTGCCGCAGCAGCATGCTTCACGGCGGCCGTCGGTAGCATCGGGAGGTCCCAAACTCCACCCCCTACATCGCCGGCCGCCCCGACGGAACCGGTCGGGGCGGCGGCTCGTGGCCGTGAGGAGGCGGCGGTTACTCGAAGATCAGTCCCAGAAGACCAGTCCGATGCCTGGGATGCACTGGGGCTTCTTGGGAGCCATGAGCATGCCCTCTATGGTGATCGGGGTTTGCAGCGGTCCGCCCTGGACCTGCACGCCCTCGTAGAACTCGCTGACGACCGGCCGGAAGATGTCGCACGGGTCCTTGGGAATGTAGTCGGTCGGGATCGAGGGCGACCCTCCGCCACCGCCGCCACCGCCGCCGGATGAGCCGGTGTCGGGGCCGCCGGGAACCGGGGGGCCGGGGAACGGCAGGACCTTGTGAGGGTCGAACCAGAGGTCCGTGGACAGGACGATGCCGGTCGGGGTGATGAAGCGGCACACGCTGTCGATGTCGGTGTCCTCGCAGATCTGCGGCGCTTCGGGAGCGTTCACCCAGTCCTCGAGGGCCTGGGTATCTTCCGGGGCCGCGACCAATGGCTGCGGATTGATGGTCACGGCGCCGAAGTTCGGCCCCTTCGGGAAGAGCGTCGGCATCTTGGCCGCCAGGAAGGTCGCGAGCGCCTTGCCGATGGCCACCGCACCGAGCTCGTTCGGGTGGAAGCTCTCCTGGAACGCCTGGAACTTCAGGCCGAGTTCCTTGCGGAAGACGACGCCCTGGAAGTAGGAGTCGGGCTGGCCGAGTTCATGTCCCGCGACCACGCTGGTGCCGTTCGGGCCGGCTGTGTTGGGGTCGAAGATGTGGACTGTGGTCTGCGGATGGCCGGCCTGGAATTGTGCGACCCCGTCCCTGATAGCCTGGTTGACCTTGGTCGCGAAGGAATACATCAGGTCCATGCTCCGGCCGGTGACCGCTGGGATGCCGGCGTTGTCCGACGGCTTGACCGGGAGTGGGTAGAGCGCCACCACGATCTCAGCCTGCGGGTGGGTTTCACGGACGTTCGACAGCCCCTGGTCGATCCTGGCCTTCAGGTCGTCGACTCGCGGCTGCAGCCGGCTCACCTCGAGACCGACCGCCTTCTCCTGCTTCCGCTTCCACCCGTCCACTGAGAAGCCACTCCAGTTCGGGCGCAGCAACGCCTCGACCGCGGTGCTGACCAGGTCGGCGAAGCCGGCGTCGTTACCGCCGAGCCCGAAGTAGACGAGCTTGGCCATGGTCGGGACGTCCTCGGCCTGTGGCGGGTTGCGGACGACCGTTCCGCCCTTCTTTTCCATCTGCGGCTCATTGAGGTGTTTGATCCACGCGCCGGACGAAGCCTTGAAGAAGAGCTGATCGTGTGCGAACGACTTGGGCATCGACTCCGAGGTGAGAGTCGGCTTGTAGAACGGGTAGCGGCCCATTTCCAGGGCCGTCCAGGCCACGGAGAAGGGGGCCAGACCGGACTTGTGGGTGAAGTCCTCGGTACCATCGGACTTCGTCACGTACGTGTGGTTGTGGCTCGCGCCCTCGCCGCTGGTGTAGCTGTCGCCGTAGACCACCGCGTCGTAGGGAGCCGGTCCCGGCGGGTCGACACAGGTCGGCGGGCACGGTAGCGGGATCGGTCGCGGCGGGAGCGTCGGGAGCGGAACGCCGGGTATCGGCGTAGGCAGCAGCGTAGGCCGAGGCGGCGACGGTAGATCGGCGCTGGCCGGAGCGGCCGACAGGAGCAGCCCCAGGACGGCGAACAGCGCCGTCAATACGACGCGTGTCCGGGTACGTCTTTTGACACGGGAAGGTGGCATGAAAGAGATCCCTCGTTGATCGCGTGGCTTGCCGCAGCAGCATGCTCCACGGCGGCCGTCGCTAGCATCGGGCGGTCCCTTACTCCACCCCCTACATCGAGCCGGCGGCTGCTCAGTCGTCCCGGGCCTGCGCGTCCGCGGTCAGGTGTTGGCTGAGCGTGGCGCGCGACTGGATGCCGAGCTTCGCGAAGGTGCGGGAGAGGTGAGCCTCCACGGTCTTGGGGCTCAGGTACAGCCGCTCTGCGATCTGCTGATTCGTCAATCCGCCCACCGCGAGGTCGGCGATCTGCCGTTCCCGGGTGGTGAGCGCGGAGAGCGGACCGGCCGGTTGCCGCTGTCCCCGGGGCACTCGGGCGGCCAGCCGGCGTTCGTCGCGGGCCAACGCGGCGGACAACCAGGCCGCCCCGGCGGCGGCGTACAGGGATTTGGCCCGGCCTATCTCGTTCCGCACCTTCACCACCGAGCCCAGAGCGGCATGCAACTCGGCGGCGAGTTGCCGCGTGAGCCCCTCCTCGACCGGCGCGCCGGCGGCGGCGAAATGGTCGGCGCCCCGCGCCGCGTGAACGGCCGCTTCCTTCGATCGCCCGGAAAGCATGAGCACCTTCGCCTGCGCCCGATGCGCAAATCCCAGCTGATGGGACAGACCCGACTTCATCGCCCGGGAAAGGGCGTGTTCGGCGAGCGAGCCGGCCTCGGATTGGGCACCGGCGGTGGCTGTGGTCATCGCCTGGAGGGCCAGGCAGTACGTCCTGGTCCATTCGTCGGCCGGGTTCTCCCCGATCAACACGGCGAGAGCGCGGTCCGGCTGCCCGGCCTCGGCGTAGACCAGCGCGAGGTCGAGCTGCGCCAGCCCGGACCACCAGCCCGACCGGGGCCGGGTCCCGGAGATCCGTTCGGCCAGTTCCAGGGCGACCCGCGGTCCGTCCCGCCACAACAGCGGACGCAGCAACAGGATGCTGGACATGGCCAGGGTCTCCCGGCTGTGGATCAGCCGGGACGCCTCGCGGGCCTCCTCGGCGGCGGTCACCGCCTCGGCCAGCCGGCCCTGCCGCTCGTTCAGCGCGGACAAGACGATGAGCAGGTACGGCACGCTGTGGCTACGCCCGGCACGGTAGGCGATGTCCAGCGCGCGGCGCAGATGCCGCGACGCGTCGTCGTAGCGCCGCAGGTGGATCTCGTTCCAGGCCAGCGGCGCGACCAGCTCAATGTGCGGCGCGAGCACGTCGTCGGTCATGGCGTCCGTCAACCACGCCGCCCGGTCGGCCTCGCTTCGGCTCTGTGCCACGTCGCCGTCGCGCAGACTGGCCAGCGCGTGGATGGTGCGGGCGGCTGATTCCAGCGCCTTGTCGTCCGCGTCCCTCAGGGACTGGAGCGCGACGGCGGTCGCGAGCCGGGCTCTTCTCGGCTCTCGCCCCATCAACTCGACCGCGGCCAGCCCGACCTGGGCCAGGCTGGTCGACCGGTCGCGCGCTTGCGGCCGGGTCAGCTCGGTGGAGACGAGTGCTTTCGCCTCGTCGAAGTCGCCGAGCAGGCGATAGACCATCGAGGAGAAGCTCACCGCCGCGATCCGCAGCGGCCCTGGTGCCCGCATCACCTCCTGCAGGATCTGCCGGCTGGCCGCCAGATCGCCGGTCACCCCCAGCGCGCGGCCCAGTGCCCATTGCAGTTGGACTCGCCACGAGGCCCGGTCCGCCTCATCCGGTAACAACCGGATCGCTGTCCGCAACAGCCGGATGGCAGTGGACGGAGCGGCGTCCAGAGCCGCCGCGGCCGCCGCCTCCAGCGTCCGTACCGCCTGCAGGTCGCCGTGCTGCGCCGATCGTGCGGTGTGGTGAGCCAGCAGTTGCAGCGGGCCGCCGTTGGCGCGCAGATACTCCGCCGCCCGATCGTGTGCGCGTAATCGCCAGGCCGCGCCGGCCATCCAGTACGCCGCGGCCCGTACCAGGGGGTGACGGAAGCGGAAAGAGGCGTCGGCCTCGACCACCAGGCCAACGCCGACCAGGTGGTCGATGGCGCGATCGAGGGTGGACTCGGGCAGTTCGGTGATGGACGCGACGAGGTCCAACGAAATCGGTTCGCCGGCCACCGCCGCCGCGCAGGCCACCTGTCGGACATCCGGCGTCAGGGCGGTCAGTTCGGTGCTGAGTACGTCTAGGAGCGCCCGCTCGGGTGCGCCGGTCGCCGTGTCCCCGGCCTCCGCGAGGGCGGTGAGCGTCTCCACGCTGGCGTCGGCGAGCACCTGAAGGTAGAGCGGGTTTCCGTGGGTGGTGCGGTACAGGAGCCGGCGTCGGCCGCGGTCCGCCTCCGGCAACAGCGCCGCCACGTCGCTCTCGCCCAAGGGACCGAGACTGATGTGGACAGTCGCGTCGCCGAGCTGGGAGACGGCCCGGGCGATGCCGGCGGGCACCTGGGCCGCGCGGTACGCGGTGGCGAGCAGCAACGGCGCCCGCGGCGGGCGGCGTAGCAGATACTCGGTCAGCTCCACAGAGGACTGATCCGCCCAGTGCAGGTCGTCGAGCACGATGGCGACCGGGCCGGCGGCCCCCTGGACTTCGATGAGCCGCCGCGCTTGCTGGAAGAGCCGGTAGCGGTCGAGCCCCGCGCGCCGGGCCTCGGACGGCCCGGTGGCGTCCAGCAGCAACTCGGTCAGCGCGCGCTGCGCGTCGCGGCTTCGATCACCCTGCTGGGGTTCGAAGGCGGCGAGATAGACGCCGAACGGTACGTCACGTTCGAACTCGGTCGCTTGACCGTGATGGACGGCGAAGCCATGGGCCCGGGCCAGATCGGCCAGTTCAGTGAGTAGGCGGGTCTTTCCCATTCCCGGATCGCCACGCACCGCTACGGCCCGCAGGGCTCCGTTTGCCGCGCCCGACACGGCGCTCGCGAGGAGGCTGAGCTCAGCGTCGCGACCGATCGGCCTGCCGTTTGTCGCCCCGTTGGCCATCTCGCCCTGAACATCCAGTCCGGTGAGTGAAGATAGCAGAGACGCGCCCAGCCTAGTCGGATGATCGTCAGTTGGAAATACGTCACTGCTTCCGGCACATCAGGCAAATCCACCGACGCCAAGCCATCGAGCGCACGACCTCCCTGGCCACCTGAACCAGTCCCCGCCCGCCGACCTCCCAGAGCTGCACAGAACGGCGGGTCCGGCAGCGGCGACCATCTCGATGTACCAGGGCGGCAGGCAGCTGGTACGGGGCCACCTGGCAGCGTCAGAGCCTGAAGGAGAAGAAGGGCACCTGGCGGACGTCCCCTGCGGGCTCGTCCTCCCAATCGGGCGCCGTCACCGTCCCCGACAGCCAATCACGCCGCAGAATCGCATACCCGATCGAGTCGTGAACACTGCCATCAGGGGCCGGCCAAGCCTCCCGATAATGCGGCTCCTTCACATACCCGCACTTCCGGAACACGGCCCGCATCGCGTGGTTGTCCTGCCGTATATTCCCCTCGATCCGCGTCACCTTGGGAAACTCCTCGAACAGGTAACCCGTCAACCATTCCAGAGCCGCCTTTCCGAGCCCCCCGTCCCCGCCACACCTCTCGCACCCGTAGGTCGAACATCGGCGCCATCCGCTTCGGGCCTGCCGGCGACGACGCTGGCGGGCCCGTGCCCCTACCGCCGCGCAAGCTGACGTATGAACAGGGCTACCGCAAGTACCGCGAGCCGCTGTTGAGGTACGTCCGCCGGCAGGCCCGCGAACGCAACCTCGCGGAGAACGTGGCCGACACCGAGGGCATCGTCCACGACGCATTCGAGAAAGCGCGACCCCACTGGGACGGCATCGCCCCGCTCTGCTATCTCGCCTACCTGCGCAAGATCGCCGACCACATGCTGTCCCGGCGGGTCAGGGACGACGAGAAACGCGGCCAGGCCGACGACGACCTTGAGCACCCGAGCGGCCAAGTCGGCCGCGCTTCTGTTGCTGAGCCTGGTGGCCCTGACCGCCCTCGGCCTCGCCGCGCCACGACCCGCCATGGCGCAGGCCGGGGACTCGGGCGGGCACGAGTACCTGGGCACGTGGAACTACGACCAGCCCGACCGCGAGAGCATGCGGAACGTCGCGGTCATCAGGTGCCCCGAGCAGGGCTTGAACTGCTCTCCCAGCCCGGAGATCCAGGTTCCGCAGATCGGGACCATCGCGTTCACGAAGGCGGCCGGCGGCCGGATCGTAGGCCGGACGGACCAGGGTTGCACGTGGACGTTCGCGGTACGCGCCACCTCGCTGGAGCTGGACTCACCGGCCCAGTACTGCTTCAACCACGTCATCGGCTCGGCGTACACCATCACGAAATGGTCGGTTACCGTGTCCGGGATCGTATGCCCGACCTGGACCATCAGGCTCTGCATGGCGCCGATCCCGCCGCGCTGCGGGAGGAGGCGGCGGCCCTGGAGGAGCTCGGCGAGGCGTCCTGGCCGCTCATAAAGGCCACCATGTGAGGACGCGGACGACGGTCTCCGCGCCGCTCGGGTTGGCGCTGTGGACGAAGATCGTTCCGATCTGGAAGGGCTCCCCGTTGAAGGCCGCCTCCTCAAGGAGCGTCACGATCGGCATGATGCTGTCGTCACCGCCCAGGTCGTGGTCGAGCCAGAGTTCGTCGATAAATTCGTCGCGGTGTTCCTGGAGGAGCCGGATACCCTCCTTGCTGGTGCGGGCGACGCACGAAGCCCGAGGCAGTGGCCGCAGGTCATCAATGCCGAGAATGAGCGGCTCCGCCGTCAGAAGCCTTCGGTGGTCACCATGGGACCGCTGTTGAGGTAGTTGATCAGTGCGGTCCGTGTGGTCGACACGAATGCCTCGGGCACTTCGTCGACCGGATGCCACGCGACGTCGCCGTGTTTGTGCGGTTCGGCGTTGACGGGGTCGCCGCTCCAAGTGCTGGCGACGAAGACGACGGTGACGAAGCCGTTCGGTGCTTCGACGCCCCAGGAGCAGTGGATCAGACCGGCCACGCGGAGGTCGGCGGGGTCAACGACCAGTCCGGTCTCCTCCTTGAGTTCACGGACTGCAGTCTGGGTGACAACCTCGCCCTTACCTGCCTTGCCGACAGGGAGGTCCCAATGGTCAGGTGCGAACTTCGCCTCACGTCCTCGCCGGATGAGCAGCACCCGTTCCTGCTCCTGATCGTGGACGATGACGGCGGCGACGAGGAGGGTGTGCGCTTCGAGTGCGGGTGGCAGGGCGGTGCCGGGCGTGGGCATGGATGCGATCCTTTCATGCGGCGGTGGCCGCCTGCCGGATGCGCTGTTCCAGCAGGTCTGCTCCGGGGACGCCTCGGTGTTTGTAGACGGCGAGGGTCGGACGGAGCCTCGGTGCCGAGGTGATCGCCGATCTCGGTCAGGGTTCTCGCGGTGTGGGAGTCGACGGTTCCCAAGGCCGCTGCGGCGCTGAATGCGTCACGTCGTGTTGCTTCGTCGGCGAAGCGTCCCGACAGCGTGGGGGCGACGGTGTCGGAAAGGTAGGACGCGACAGTGGAAAGCCCGTGTCCTCCGCCGAGCCGTTCGTCGGCCGCGCCGAACGCCTTGGTGATCTGCCGGACGACAGCAACCTCACCCGCACCGACTCGGGCCAGTCCGGTGCGCGCCCGGAGGAGCCTGCTCACCGCCTCGCCGTCGTAGTCGAGAGGCATCTTTACTTGGGCGGCGGTGTAGACGGCCGTGGCGAGATAGCCCCGGTTCTCGACGTCGGTTCTGCCAAGAAGGGTCGCGGTCTCGATGGGCTCAGTACCCTCGAGTGCCGGCGGTTCATCGGCGGAGAAACCAAGTTGCTGTCGGGTCACCGGACGCCCGGCGCGGCGCGAGAGTGCTTCGACGAGGTAGCCGAGGGTGCGTTCACCCGGCTCGATGCCCGCCGCCCAGTGCGCGATGGCCGACTTGTTGGTGCGCAGCGCTTCGCCGTTCTCCGCAGCGACGCGCACGACGGCGCGAGCAACTCCCTCATAGCCCAGACCGGAAGCCGAGATCATCTCCCGCAGCCGGTCATTCGGGGAGCGCTGGCCGGGGGGCCTCGCCATCGGAACTCCCTATGGATAAACCGATTAAACGCTCTGCGACTCCATCGACCATAGCGGTCCCGTTCGTGGGATGGCCACTGTTAGCAAGACCCCCAATACAGAACGTGAGAACGCGTCCGCGGAAGGAGTCGACTGATGACCGCTCAGACCGGCTTCGACGTCGTCACGGGTGTGGAGCGAAAGCATCCGAGGGACCTCGTCCCCGAGCGGGTCGGAGAGCACCTCGTCTCCTCGAACGGAGAAACCCAGGTGTCCACTGCCATCCACGACAAGATCAGTGTCGAGCTGCCCGAGGCGTTCGACTCGCGCTGGAACCGCATCCCCGGCATCACCGTGGATGGTCACCGCGTCACCCTCGACCCCGAGGCTTACTTCGGATCGCCGCCCACGCCATGGTGGCGCGGTGGGGCGGCCGCGTACTGGTGGAGGCGCTGCTGAACACGATCGCGACAGACCCCATATCGGCGCCTGCTGGAGCGGGCGGGGTCTTGATCTTCCGGCCGCCGCCCGGCGGTCGGGACCCGAACAAGGGAGAACCCATGCACAACACGACTACCGGCGCCTCGGCGAAAGATTGGCGGGCCGCCGCTCCGCCTGGTGTGCTCCGCTACACGTTCGCGGGCGTACCCGAGCAGGTGCGTCGGGCGCGCAAGCTGGTGGAGGAGCTGTTCACCGGCACCAGCCGCGAGGACGACGCCGGTCTCGTTGTGAACGAGCTGGCCAACAACAGCGTGCTCTACACGCGTTCGGGGCGGCCGGGGGGCTGGTTCGGCGTGGAGCTGGCCTTCGGGACGCTGGCACGGGTCGGTGTCGCCGATCTGGGCGGGGCGGGGTGGCTGATCGGAGCGCCCACCCCGTGCTCTCACAAGCCCACCCTGGACGACGATCTCGTAGGCGTGGAGGATCTGGCGGGGGTCGCGCTCAGCGGGCGCGGTCTGGCGATCGTGGCGGAGTTGGCGGTGACGACGGGTGCGTGCGGGAGCGACGCGCTCGGCCATTTCGTGTGGGCTGACCTCGCCCTGCCCGACCCGATCGAGGAGGTGCCACCCGAGGCGTTGCGGCTCCTGGCGTCTTAGGGGAGGCCCAGCCTGCTGAAATCAGGCTGGCCCTCCTTGAGCGCAAGGATAGGGGCAGAACACCTTCGAGGCCCTGTCTGGCTCGTCCGAAGTTCGGGCAGTCGGGCAGGACCACGTCGTCTTCCCGGACCGGGACAGCCGGGGGCGGTGCGCTGGTTGGTGGCGGCCGCTGCGGCGGGTGGCGGGGCTGATGTGGCCGTGGACGAACCGTGAGCCAACATCGGGAACAAACTGCAGCAAACAGGGCGCCGGAAACGCGAATAGCGCACCCCTTACGATCAAGGGATGCGCTATTCGCATGTGGTGTGCGCCGCCAGGGACTCGAACCCCGGACCCGCTGATTAAGAGTCAGCTGCTCTAACCAACTGAGCTAGCGGCGCTTGCAGAGAGGAATATACCGGCACTCCGCATCCTGGTCGAATCGATATCACCCGCCTGCCAGCCGCTAGAATAAAGTTCGGCAAATAGACAGGAGCATCGATGTTCGACTCGCCCGCCGACGTGACCGAGCGGCTCGCCGCCGTTGACTATCTCTCCGACGACGCCATCTCCACCTCGGTGTTCCTCGCCGCCGCCCTCGGCAAGCCGCTGCTGGTCGAGGGCCCCGCGGGGGTGGGCAAGACGCAGCTGGCCAAGGCCGTGGCGCTGGCGACCGGCGCCCAGCTGGTCAGGTTGCAGTGCTACGAAGGGCTCGACGAGGCCAGGGCCCTGTACGAGTGGAACTACAAGAAGCAGCTCCTGCGCATCCAGGCCACCAGCGCCGACGACGACATCTTCAGCGAGGAGTTCCTGCTGGAGCGGCCGCTGCTCAAGGCGATCAGGGCCGGGGTGCCGACTGTGCTGCTCATCGACGAGACGGACAAGGCGGATGTGGAGGTCGAGGGGCTGCTGCTGGAGCTCCTGTCGGACTTCCAGGTGACGATCCCCGAGCTGGGCACGATCAGCGCGGTCCGCAAGCCGTACGTCGTGCTGACCTCGAACGCGACCCGCGAGCTGTCCGAGGCGCTCAAGCGGCGCTGCCTCTATCTGCACATCGAATACCCGACGCCCGAACGCGAGCGCGACATCGTGCTCAGCCAGGTGCCGACGATCCGCGCGGACCTGGCCGAGCAGCTGGCCAGGACGGTCGCCACGCTGCGCGCCATGGAGCTGAAGAAGGCGCCGTCGGTGGCGGAGACGGTCGACTGGGCCAACACGCTGCTCGCGCTCGGGCGCGACGAGCTGGACGAGCCGACGGTGGCCGGCACGCTGGGCGTGGTGCTCAAGCACGCCTCCGACCATGCTCGCGCGGTCAAGGAGCTCGGGCTGCCCTCATGAGTGACACCTCGCTGGTCGACAGGCATGTCGGGTTCGTGCACGCGCTGCGCGAGGCGGGGTTGCCCGTGTCGCTGGCCGAAGGGCTCGACGCGGCGCGGGCGCTGCGGGTGATCGATCTGACCGAGCGCGAGTCGCTGCGCGCCGCCTACGCGGCGACGCTGGTCAAGAAGCCGGCGTATCGGCCCGGGTTCGACATGCTGTTCGACCTGTGGTTCCCGTCCTCGACGACCGGCCTTTACCAAGTAAGCACGATAAATGAGGCCACGGCCGAGCTGAGTGACCTGCGCTCATACCTGGCCCGGCTGCTCACCGACGGCGGTGACGCCGAGATGCGGGAGTTCGCCCGGGCCATGGTGGGTCGCTTCGGCCGCCAGCCGGCCGGTCCGGGCCGCCAGAACTGGTTCTCCTACAGCGTCCTGCGCGCCCTGTCCCCCGAGACGCTGATGGCGCGGATCCTCCAGGAGGTCCTCGCGGGCCAGGAACGCGGCGGCCTGGCCGAGAGGAATGCCCGCAGGCGGGTGACCGATGGCATCAAGCGCTTCGAGGAGGCGGTCGCCACCGACGTGCGGCGCCGGATCGCCGAGGACTCCGGCGTCGAACGCATCGCCCGCTCGGCCGTACGCCCCCCGCTCGACCAGCTCGACTTCCTGCGCATCACCAAGGCGGACCTGGCCCGGCTGCGGCGCGAGGTCTACCCGCTGGCCCGGCGCCTGGCAGCCAGGCTGACGATCAAGCACAGGAAGGGCAGGCGCGGACGGCTCGACTTCCGGCGCACCATGCGGGCCTCGCTACAGAGCGGCGGCGTGCCGCTGACCACCCATTTCAAGCCGCCCCGGCCGCACAAGCCCGAGCTGGTGATCCTCTGCGACACCAGCGACTCGGTCTCGTCGTTCGCGCACTTCACACTGCTGCTCACGTACGCGCTGAGGGAGCAGTTCACCAAGGTACGGGCGTTCGGGTTCGTGGACACGGTCGACGAGATCACCCGCTTCTTCGTCCCCGGCGCGGACGTGGTGGAGGCGATGACCCGGCTGGCCAACGAGGCGGACATGGTCCGCTTCGGGCGGACGAACTACGGCCACTCCTTCGAGCGCTTCGCCGAACGCTACGGCGACGCGATCGGCCCCAAGACCTCGCTGCTGATCCTGGGCGACGCCCGCTCCAACTACCAGCCGGCCGCCGTCGACACCCTGCGCGCCCTGGCCGCGAAGGCCCGCCACGCCTACTGGCTCAACCCGGAGCCCCGGCAGCAGTGGGACACGGGTGACTCCATCGCCACCGACTACGACGCGGTCGTGCCGATGTACGAGTGCCGCAATGTCGCGCAGCTCAGCGCGTTCATCCAGGACTTGGCCTAGGCGCGCTGGAGCTCCCGGGCGGCGGTGCGGGTGAGCAGCTCGATCTGCTGCTCGTCGAGCACCTCGCCGGCGGTCGCCTTGACGCGCCGGGCCGCCAGGCTCGGCTTGAGCAGCGTGAGGCCCTCCGCCGTGACCTGGCCGCCGCGCGGCAGCAGGCCGCAGTGCACGGCGAGCAGCGGCGTGATCGTCACCGGGATGCCGGTCTCGCGGGTCAGCAGTTCGGCGAAGGCGTTGGAGGTCTCGATGAGAGACTTGGCCACCTTGGTGCCGTACTTCTCGCCGAAGAACAGCCGCCCGTTGTAGGTGGCGATCTCGGTGTCGGGGCTCCACGACTCGTTGTCGATGGCCCACAGCCCGCCGGGGCCGATCACGAGATGGTCGATGGAGGCCTGATCCCTGATGGCCCGGCCGTCCAGGACGCTGTAGCCGAGCTTGCCGAGCGAGCGGCGGAGCATCCGGCCGGTGATCACCTCACCGCGCCGCCGGCCACGCCAGACCGCGGTCGCGTGGAAGGAGCGCCAGGCGATGAACCAGTCGACGCCGGCCACGATGCCCGCGAGGGCGACGCCGTAGAAGGCGGTGAGCGCCAGGTCGAACCGGATCGCCAGGCCGATGCCGGCCACGAAGCCCACGCCCGCCTTGATCATCCTTGATCGCTTGCGGTTGTTGGCGTCCTCCCGCCAGAACTTCTCGTAGTACCACTGAGGCGAGGCCCCAGTGAACTTCTCGTCCTGCTGCACGTAGATCGAGCCACCAGGCACGGCAAACTCCCCCAATGAGTCGCTGAACCATCAGGATCTGCCACGCCGAAGATCCCTCGCTGAGTCAATTAATACCCCACCTGACCCCAACGGAAGCAAGGGGACCCTAAGGTGACGGAAATAGCACCTGCGGGAATCCATCAACCGACCAGTCGGTATGCTGTGACGCGTGAAGGAAGAACCGGTACGCAGGAGGCTGCTGAGCGAGGCGACCCGGCTGTTCGCGGAGCGGGGCTTCGAGGGCGCGTCCGTGCAGGAGATCGTCGTGGCCGCCGGCGTCACCAAGGGCGCCATGTACCACTATTTCGACTCCAAAGATGATCTGCTGCACGAGATCTACGCGCGCGTGCTGCGCATGCAGATGGAGCGCCTGACCCACATCGCCGACGGCCCCGGGACGGTCGCCGAGCGGCTGCACGCGGCGGCGGCCGACGTCATCGAGACCACCACCGCGAACCTCGACGACTCCAAGATCTTCTTCCGCTCGATGCACTTGCTGGCGCCCGAGACGCGCAAGACCGTACGCGCCGAGCGCCGCCGCTACCACGAGCGCTTCCGCGACCTGGTGATCGAGGGCCAGCGCGAGGGGCTGTTCAGCGAACGCGTCCCGGCCGAGCTGGTCGTCGACTACTTCTTCGGCTCGGTGCACCACCTGGGCAGCTGGTTCCACACGGACGGACCGCTCACCGGCGCCCAGGTGGGCAAGCACTTCGCCGACCTACTGCTGACCTCGCTCGGGGCCGGGCACGTCGGCGAGTGAGGCCAGCGCCTCCCGGTGGTCGCCGGGCGTGCCGAGCGCCGTCTCTGTGGCCTTGGCCCGCTTGAGGTAGAGGTGCAGGGGATGCTCCCAGGTCATCCCGATCCCGCCGTGCAGCTGGAGGGCCTCCTCAGCCGCGTGTACGGCCACACCCGCGTTCCACGCCTGGGCCACGGCGACCGTCACGGCCGAATCGTCACCGGCGGCGGCACGCGCGGCGGCCCGCGCCCTGACCACGTCAAGCCAGAGATCGGCCAGCCGATGCTTGATCGCCTGGAACGACCCGACCGGGCGGGCGAACTGGTGGCGTTCCTTGACGTAGGCGAGCGTGGTGTCCAGGCACCACTCCGCCACCCCGAGCTGCTCAGAGGCGAGTAGCCCGGCACCGGACCGCAGCACCTCGACCAGGTCGCACGGGCCCAGCGACCGCGCGGGCGCCGCCGAGAAGGTGACCGTCGCGACCGGCCGGGTCAGGTCCAGCGACGGTACGACCTGGACGGCGGCGTCGGCGGCCTCGACCGCGTACAGCTCGCCGCCGACCGGCACCAGCAGCACGTCGGCCACCTCCGCCCCCGCGACCGCGGACACGGTCCCGGACAGCGTCCCGCCGTCCAGGCTCACCGACGAGCCCCGCCCCGGCCGGTACGGCGAGGCGGCGAACGACACCACCAGGGCCGCGGTCGTCCGCCCCTCCGCCAGCCCGCCCAGCAGATCGGCCGAGCCCGTCGCCAGCAGCGCCTGGGTGGCCAGCACAGCACTGGTGAAGAACGGCACTGGCGCGACACCCCGGCCGAGCTCCTCCAGCACGACACCGGCCTCGCGGGCCGACGCGCCCGCCCCGCCGTACTGCTCGGGAATGAGCAGGCCCGCCACCCCGATCTCCCCCGCGAGCGTCTTCCACAGGTCGAGGTCGTAGGGGTCGGACTCCACCCGCTTGAGCACCGCGGCGGGCGGACAGCGGTCGGCGAGCACCCCGCGCACGGCGGCGCGCAGTTCCTCCTCGACCTCCGAGTACAGCAGGGTCATCGTGGCAGGTCCTTCCAAGGGACATCCTTGTCGACGCGGGGTTCTGAGGGCAGGCCGAGCACCCGTTCGGAGATGATGTTGCGCAGGATCTCCGAGGTGCCGCCCTCGATCGAGTTGCCCTTGGCGCGTAGGTAGCGGTAGCCGGCGCCACGCCCGTAGAAGTCGAGGTCCTCCGATCGGCGGAAGGTCCAGTCGTCGTAGCCGAGGTCGCGCCTGAGCTCGATGTCGAGGCCGGACAGCTCCTGGTTCAGCTTGGCGAACGACAGCTTCATGCCTGACCCCTCCGGACCGGGGTGCCCCGCGACGAGCTGTTCGCGCAACCGCACGCCGGACAGGCGGGTCACTTCCGCCTCGACCCACAGCGACAGCAGCCGCTGGTGCAGGTCGTGGGTGCGCAGCTCGGGATGTTCGCGCCAGGTGTCGAGCACCGGGCCGATCATGCCGCCGCCGCGCCGGACCGGAGCGCCGCCGATCGCGACGCGCTCGTTCATCAGTGTGGTCTGGGCGACCCGCCAGCCGTCGCCGACCTCACCGAGCCGCAGGTCGTCGGAGAGCCGCACGCCGGTCAGGAAGACCTCGTTGAACTCGGCCTCGCCCGTGATCTGCCGCAGCGGGCGCACCTCGACGCCCGGCGCGTGCATGTCGCAGATGAAGTACGTCATGCCGCGGTGCTTGGGCACGTCCGGGTCGGTACGGGTGACGAGGATCGCCCACCGGGCGTGATGCGCGCCGGAGGTCCAGACCTTCTGGCCGTCGACGACCCACTCATCGCCGTCCCTGACCGCCCTCGTGCCCAGCGTCGCCAGGTCGGACCCCGCGCCCGGCTCGCTGAAGAGCTGGCACCAGATCTCCTCGCCCGTCCACAGGGGCCGGAGGAAGCGGCGCCGCTGCTCCTCGGTGCCGAACGCCAGGACCGTCGGCGCCGCCATGCCCAGGCCGATGCCCTGCACGCCGGTGTTGAGCTGCGGCGTGTCGGCGAGCTCCCGCTCGACGACCTGCTGCAGGTCACGCGACACGCCCAGGCCGCCGAGCCCTTCGGGGAACCAGACCCAGGCCAGCCCGGCGTCGAACCTGGCCCGCAGGAACTCCAGCCGGTTCTTTGGATCATTGGCGCCGAGGAGCGCGTCGACGCGCTCCTTGATCTCCTCCTCGTTGATCTCCTCCTCGTTGATCTCCTTCTCGTTGATCTCCTTCTCGTTGATCTCCTTCTCGTTGATCTCCGCCTCGTTCACATGTACCTCTTCAGTTCGCGGTAGGCGAGTGAGCGCTTGTGCACCTCGTCGGGGCCGTCGGCCAGGCGCAGCGACCTGGCTCCCGCCCAGAGCCCCGCCAGGGGGAAGTCCTGCGAGACGCCGCCCGCGCCGTGCACCTGGATCGCCTTGTCCAGGATCCATTCCACGGCGATCGGGGTCGAGATCTTGATGGCCTGGATCTCGGTGTGAGCACCCTGGTTGCCGACGGTGTCCATGAGCCAGGCCGTCTTGAGCACGAGCAGCCGCAGCTGCTCGATCCGGATGCGGGACTCGGCGATCCACTCCTGGATCACGCCCTGCTGGGCGACGGGCTTGCCGAACGTCGTACGCGCCAGCGCGCGGCGGCACATCAGCTCGACGGCGCGCTCGGCCATGCCGATCAGCCGCATGCAGTGGTGGATACGGCCCGGCCCGAGCCTGGCCTGGGCGATCGCGAAGCCGCCGCCCTCCTCGCCGATCAGGTTGTCGACCGGCACCCGTACGTCCTCGAACACGATCTCGGCGTGCCCACCGTGGTCGGCGTCGCTGTAGCCGAACACGTGCATGCCGCGCTTGATCTGCATCCCGGGCGTGTCACGCGGCACCAGGACCATGCTCTGCTGGCGATGCTTGGGCGCCTCGGGGTTGGTCTTGCCCATGAGGATGAAGATCTTGCAGGCGGGGTTCATCGCGCCGGAGATGAACCACTTGCGGCCGTTGATGACGTACTCGTTGCCGTCGCGGGCGATGGAGGTGGCGATGTTCGTGGCGTCGGAGGAGGCCACGTCGGGCTCGGTCATCGCGAACGCCGAGCGGATCTGCCCGTCGAGCATCGGTTGCAGCCACTCCTTGCGCTGCCACTCGTTGCCGAACATGGAGAGGACCTCCATGTTGCCGGTGTCGGGCGCGGCGCAGTTGGTGGCCACCGGGGCGAGGTTGGGGCTGCGGCCCATGATCTCGGCCAGCGGCGCGTACTGCAGGTTCGTCAGCCCCGCGCCGTGCTCTCCCGGCAGGAACAGGTTCCACAGGCCGCGCTTCCTGGCCTCGTCCTTGAGGTCGGCGACGAGCGGCGGGGAGCTCCATCCGCTGGTCGCGGCCTGCTCCTCGAAGGCGGCTTCGGCTGGATAGACGCATTCGTCCATGAAGAGCAGCAACCGTTCACGCAGGTCCTCGGTGACACTGTCGAAGGCGAAGTCCATACCCCGGAGCCTACCGACCGGCCGGTATGAGTGTCGACAGGTGGTCGCCGAGAAACCGGCTCAGGTGGCCGTAAAGGCGATCCGGATCTTCTTTTAGGGTGACCGCTATGACCGCGAACCTGCCCTCCCCTGTGGTGCTCGAGAACGACGTCGTCCGCCTTGAGCCGTTGACGATGGAGCACATTCCCGACCTGTTCCTGGCCGGCGGCGGGGATGAGGAGGTCTGGCGCTGGATGCCCGCCAAGCCGCCGCAGGCGGAATCGGAGCTGGCGGGGCTCGCTCAGGGCCTCATCTCGGACGACAAGCACATCCCGTTCGCGGTCGTGCTCAGGTCGTCGGGGCTGGCCGTCGGCTGGACCACGTACGGCGACGTGCCCGGGTTCGAGAAGAGCATCGAGATCGGCTGGACCTGGTACGGCCGGACGGTCTGGCGTACGGCGGTCAACACCGCCTGCAAGGTGTTGCTCATCGACCATGCTTTCGACAAGCTGGGCTACAACCGCGTCTTGCTCAAGACGGACGTCCTCAACCTACGTTCGCAGAACGCCATCAAGCGCATCGGCGGTGTGCACGAGGGGACGCTGCGCCGCCAGCGCAGGAGGCCGGACGGCACCTGGCGTGACACGGTCTATTTCGGCATCCTCGAAGAGGAGTGGCCGGACCACCGAGCTCGCCTGATCCGTTAGCCGAAAGGGCCGCATGACTGACCGGCTGGGGGGCTACTGGTTAGGCTCCCGGCTCGGCGGTGCCGTCCATGACGCCTACGACGAGTCGGGCACTCGATATGCGCTCACCCGCCTCCCCGCGCAGCCTCCGGGCCCCGTCAAGGCGGCCTTACAGGTCCGGTCGCTGTGCGTCGCGCGGGTGGTGGACGCCTGTCTCGACGGGGACGCGCCGTATCTGGTCAGCGAGTACGTCCCCGGGCCGACGCTGGCGGAGGTGGTCGGGCGGCGGGGGCCGTACGGCGGGGACGACCTGTACCGGCTGGCGGCGGCCACGGCGACGGCGCTGGCGGCGATCCACGAGGCCGGGGCGGTGCACGGAGGGCTCACGCCGGACCGGGTCGTCCTGGGGGCCGAGGGGCCGCGGCTGGTCGGGCTTGGGGCCGCGGCTGACGGGAGTGGGCCGCCGGGGGATGTGCGGGATTGGGGCAGGCTGCTGGTGTTCGCGGCATACGGCCCCGCACCACCCGACGGCCTGGACCCGTCGCCGGGCCAGCCCCCCGATCGGCCCGGTCGGCCCGAGCGGCTGCTTGACCGGTTTGCTCGGCCGCTTCGGGAGCTTGTGCTGGCGGCGCTGCGCCGGGATCCGGACCGGCGGCCGAGCGCGCATCAGCTGCTGCTGTCCCTGCTCGACGTGCCGCAGTCACAGCAGGGGCGCCTGCTCCCGCCGGAGCCGGTGGACGACCCGCCGTTGGGCGCGCGAGCCGAACGCCTCTACCTCCAGCTCAGCCGCGCAGACCAGGACCTGGTGCCCGAGGTGTTCCTGCGCTTGGTCGGCATGGCGGCCGACGGCACCGACACCCGCCGTCGCGCCACCCGTACCGAGCTGGTCACCGGCCGCCCTCCGGAACAGGCCGCCATGGACCGGGTCCTCAGGGCGTACACGGAAGCGGGGCTGATCGACCAGAGCGACACCGGCGCGGACAGCGTGGTCACCGACCAGAGCGGCACCGACGCGGACAGGGTGGTCACCGACCAGAGCGGCACCGACGCGGGCGGCCTGGTCATCGCCCAGGCGGCGCTCCTGCGGGCCTGGCCGCGCCTGCACGAGTGGCTGGACGCCGAACGCGACGGCCTCGCCGTACACCGCGACCTGACCAGCGCGGCGCGGCGGTGGGAGTCTGGCGGCCGACGGGAGACGGACCTGTTCCAGGAGGAAGACCTGGACCGGGCGCTGGCGTGGGCGGCGAGCGGGCGGCGGCGCGTGACGTTGAGCGCCGCCGAGCAGGCGTTCCTGGACGGCGGACGCGCGCTGGTACGCGGGCGAGCCCGCGGTCGGCGGCGGGCCATGGCGGCCTTGGCGTCGGTGACGCTCGTGGCGGTCCTGGCGGCGGTCGTCGTCGCCGTCTGGCGCGAGGGCAGCGCCGACGGGCGGCTGGACCAGGCGATGGCGAGGGTGGCGGCGTCCAGGGCGCGGGCAATGCGGGCGGCCGATCCGGTGACGGCGCGCCGGTTGAGCCTGGCCGCGTGGCGCCTGGCCCCGGTCGCGGAGGCCCGTGCCGCGCTGGCGGACTCGGCGGCCGATCCGGCGGTGGACGTGTTCGCCGACCCGTACGGCGGTCCGCACTCGCTCGACGCCCTCAGCGACGACGGCACCCGGCTGGCCGCGCTGACCGACGGGACGATCCGGGTCTACGACCCCCTTTCCCGCAGGCAGCTGGCCATGACCGCCGGTCCCGCCCAGAGCGTACGGGCGCTGGCCTGGTCCCCCGACGGCCGGACACTGGCCCTCGTCGGCGTCGACCGGTCCTACCTGTGGGACACGACTTCGGGCGCGGGCGTGGGACGGCCCTTCGGCCGGGGGCTGGGCGCGCCGGGACAGCAGGCGGCCTGGTTCAGTCCGGGAGGCGGGCTGCTGTTCGCCGCGGCCCGCCAGTCGGGCGAGCGATGGGCCTGGAACTTGCGGACCGGCCGGGCCGCGTTCGTCGGCCAGTACGCGGTGGTGGGGCCGCGTGACAAGGTGGGGCTGGTGTTCGCGGGAACGCGTTCGGAAGTCGTCCGCCTGTCCGGCCGTGGCGCCCGTACGCCGGCGCCCTGGCTGGATCGGATGCCGTGGGAGTACACGGTGTTCAGTCCCGAGGGTGAACGGGTGGCGATCGCCGAGGAGACCGGGGTGCAGATCTACACGCTGGACGGCGTGCCCATGCTCCCGGTGCGGCTCCGGCCCTCTCCCGGCAGCCTCACCTTCAGCGCCGACGGCCAGCTCCTGGCCAGCACGGACAGCGACCGCGTGCGGGTCTGGCGGGTCTCGGACGGCACCCGCCTCACGGACCGCCAGGTCCCGGCGGCCGGCGCCGACCGTCCCGTCCAGGCCGCTCTCGCGCCGGGCGGACGCTGGCTGCGCGTACTGGCCGGCCACGGCACGGTCCTCACCATCGACCTCGCCCACGCGACCCCGCCCCCGGATCCGGCCGGGTCGGCGGCGTCGATCTGCGGCCGGTACGGAGGGCTGTCCCAGACTGATTGGGACCGTTATCTGGCAGAGGTGCCGTTTCGACCGGTGTGCTAGCTCGGGGTCAGCTCTGAGGTGGTGGTCAATGAACGAGATCCTCGGGTGGCATCCACCCCGACAGGCTGGGAGTGATCAGGGGCCAGCCGCCCGAGTGTGATCGTCCCCCCGATGGTGAGTGCGGCCGCCAGCATGGCCGGGACCGCCGTGGACGGGCTGGTCGGGAGTGGTTCGCCGAGGAGGATCGCGCCGGCGAGCACCGAGGTGATCGGGTCCACGACCTGTACGCCCGCGTACGCGATGCCGAAGTAGCCCACCGCGTAAGAGCGCTGCAGCATCACGACCGCGCCGACCAGCAACACAGGTATGACGAGTGTGAACCAGTGCAACAGCCTGCCCCAGTCCCCGTTCATGCCACCGCCGACCGCCCGGACGAACGTTGACACGCTCGCGGTCACGGCGCCGGCGCCCACGGACAGGACGAGGGCCTTGCCGGGTCCGCGCAGCCGGTTGGCGACCAGTTCGGCGGCAAGCACGATCAGGCCGATCACGACGATGAAGCCGATCGCGGCCCAGCTGCCGAGACTCGGCCTGACGTTGTGCGCCGGGACCAGCACCATGAGCCAGAGCAACCCGACGGCCACCGCGATGGAGCCGAGGATCTCCGCCTTGTACGGGCGGCGGCCGTACATCAGCGCGGCGAGCGGCACCGCGAACACCAGAGTGGCCACGCTGATCGGTTGTACGGCGACCAGCGGCGCGAGGCTCAGCGCCACGGCGTGCAGGGACGCGCCGACGAAGCCGATGACCCCGCCGATCCACCAGCGGGGGCGCTTCACCAGTCTGAGGGAGGCGCCCTCCGCTACGGCTTCATACTGTTGCAGCGCCGCACCGAACGCGTATCCGAGTGCCCCGGCCAGCGCGATCACGAGACCGACCCAGGTCATCGGCGCCCGCGCAGGGACATGGATCCTTCCAAGAGCATTGCACCAGCTTATGAGGGAAGCTAAGTGCTTGAATCATCCTTTTGGCCAGACATCCCTCATCACGGACGTACCTGGTCCATCATCCCAGCCACGCAGCGGGACGACGGGACGTGTCAGGATTTTTCAGGACTTCTCGGGGCAGACGCAGAACGCGTGCCCCTCTGGGTCCTGCATCACGATCCACCCGACCTTCCCGTCCGTGACCCCGGGCTGGAACGCGGGCTTCGTCGCCCCCAGAGCGATGTACTCCTCCACCGCCCGCTCCACGTCCGGCACCCGGAAGTCGAGATGGAACTGCTTGTCCGAGCTGGGCCACTCCACCGGCTTGCGGTCGGCGACGCGGCCGAAGTAGATGTTCGTCGTCCCGTCGCCCACCGCGGCGTACTCGTCCTCGGAGTATTGGATGTCCAGCCCGGTCACCTGGTGCCAGAACTCGGCAAGCCTCTTGGGCTCGGCGCAGTCGATGGTGAAGGCGATGAGCTTCGCGTGAGTTGTCATGATGGAAGGCTCGCAGGCGTACCTGCCATCTTCTGTCAGGTATGCCTAGCCGCGACGAGTGGCCGATGTCACACGCTTGAGGATCCGGTCCCACTCCGTACCGAACGGGTTGTCCTGCACCAGATAAGTCCAGGTCGCGGTGGGGCGCTTGAGGTCTGGCTCCGGCGCCTCGAACGATTCGACCGAGCGGCGTTCGACCTCCGACAGCAGCGACTTGTACTCCGCCACGGCCTCCCGGTGGAACTCGTCGATCGGGCTCATCCGGCCGAGCGCCCGCAGGTGGATGCCTTCGCGCAGGTCGGTCAGGAACGCCAGGTGCTCGGTCCAGCAGCGGTCGATCGCGTGCAGCACGATCTGCCTGGCCGTCTCGTCGCGGGTGTCCTCCGGCAGCGCCTCCCAGCGCTCGGGGTCGGCCTCGGCCAGTGCCTTGGCCGCCGAGTCGCCGTGCAGGACCTTGTCGCGCCACTCCAGGATGAGCTCGCGCTGGTGTTCCAGCAGGCGGGTGTAGCGCCACGTGTTGCGGTGGATCTCCAGGTTCACGCCCTCGGCGACCCGCTGGGCGTGGGCCACGAGGTAGGGGCCGCGGCGGTGGCGTACCAGGCCGTCAGCGTCGGCCGCTGGCGGGCGCTCGTCGGGGACGAACTGGGTGATGAGGTCGTCCTGCATGCTGACGAAGAACACCGAAGCGCCGGGATCGCCCTGACGGCCCGCGCGACCGCGCAGCTGATCGTCCAGGCGGCTGCTCGCGTGGCGGCCCGAGCCGATCACGTACAGGCCGCCCAGCTCGGCCACGCCGTCGCCGAGCCGGATGTCGGTGCCGCGGCCGGCCATCTGGGTGGAGACGGTGATGGCGTCGCGCTCGCCGGCCTTGGCGATGATCGCGGCCTCTTCGGCGTCGTTCTTGGCGTTGAGCACGACGGGCTCCAGGCCGCGCCGCTGTAGGAGCTTGGCCAGGTTCTCCGACTCGGCCACGTCCAGCGTGCCGATGAGGATGGGTCGGCCGGTGGCGTGCGCCTCCTGGATCTCCTCGACCAGCGCGGCGTCCTTGTCCGGAACGGTCGGATAGATGCGGTCCGGCTCGTCCTTCCTGACGCACGGCCGGTTGGGCGGGATCACCGCGACCTTGAGCCCGTAGAACTCGCCGAGCTGCTCGCTGACGGCGACCGCCGTGCCCGTCATGCCAGAAATCTGCGGATAACGCCGGATCAGGCCCTGGACGGTGATCGAGTCGAGAATCTCGCCCTTCTCACTCGGCGGCAGCGTCTCCTTGGCCTCCACGGCCGCCTGCAGGCCGTCGGGCCAGCGCTGGAGCACGGCCACCCGGCCACGAGACGGGTTGATGAGCTGGACCTTGCCGTCGCGGACGATGTAGTCGACGTCGCGGGTGAGCAGGGCGTGGGCGTGCAGGGCGAGGTTGAGCTCGATCAGCGTGCCGGGCTCGTTCTCGTCGTACAGCTCGACGTCCAGCATGCCCTCGACGCTGTCGGCGCCCTTGGTCGTCAGGTAGACGTTGCGCGCCTGGTCGTCGATCTCGTAGTGGTAGCCCCGGATCAGCTGCCTGACCAGCGCGGCCATCTCGGGCACCGCGCTGCCCTCGTCCGCCGCCCCCGCCATGACCAGCGGCACCCGCGCCTCGTCCACGAGCACCGAGTCGGCCTCGTCGACCAGCGCCACCTCGGGCGCGGGCACGATGATCTCCGCCGCGTCAGTACGCAGCCGGTCGCGCAGCACGTCGAAGCCCATCTCGCTGACGGGTCCGTACGTCACGTCCTGCGCGTAGGCCGCGCGCCGCTCGTCGGGCGTGGAGTTCTGGTCGATCCAGCCCACCGAGACGCCCATCGCCTCGTAGAACGGCGCCATCCACTCGGCGTCGCGCCTGGCCAGGTAGTCGTTGACGGACATCACGTGCACGCGCTTGCCCTGCAGCGCGTAGCCGGCCGCGGCCATCGCCCCCGACAGCGTCTTGCCCTCACCGGTCGCCATCTCGGCGATCTGCCCGTCGAGGAGGGCGAGCGTGCCCAGAAGCTGCACGTCGTACGGCCTGAGCCCGAGCGTCCGGTCGGCCGCCTCCCGCGCTACGGCGCAGAACTCCGCCAGATCATCCATTTTCGGCCTGGGCAACTCTTCGAGCGCGCTGACGCGTTCGGCTCGTTCGCCCGCCGCCTTGACGATCTTTTTGTACGGGCTGAGGTTCACCCCGCCCGGACGATCCAGGAGGTTTCTCACTATTCCGGAAATCGACGCCACAATCCCTCCAACGCATGCTTTGTCAGCGCCGTTCCCATTTAGTGTCAAGTGCGCTCAATCGGGAGCGGAGCGACGGTACGGCAAGCATCGCCGTACCGGACCCTAACTCATAGGACGCCCGCAATCGCCACTCCGCTCCGCGACCACTAATCCTTCTCTGTAGTACGCCCTGCCTGAACGGCCGGAACCACCACCGCCGCCAGCAGCAACGCGCATCCGCACCATGCCATGAGCGTGAGCCGCTCACCGAACAGCACCACGCCGAGCACGGCCGCGCCAACCGCCTCGCCGAGCGAGATGATGGAGACGGTCGTGGCGTTGAGCGCGGTCAGGGCGCGGAAGAACAGCCCGTACGCGAGCGCGGTCGGCACGGCGCCCAGGTAGAGCAGCAGGGCGACAGGGGCCACCCCGATTGTCGGCAGCACCCCGTCGACCAGGGCGAACGGGGCCAGGCATGCGGCCGCGACGGCGAATCCGCCCATGGCCGTGCGCTGGGGGTCGTCGCGGTGGTGGCGCGAGTAGAGGGTCACGCCGGCGTACCCGGCCGCGGACACCAGAGCCAGCGCGATCCCGGCCGTCCGCCCGCCGCCGACGCTCTCCCCGGACAGGGCGTTCTCCCCCGTGAGGAGGAGCAGGCCGCCCAGCGCCGCGGCCAGCGCGGCGAGCGCGGTGCGGGTGATGCGCTCCCCCAGGAGGAAGCGGCTGCCCAGAGCGGTGAACACCGGCGTGGCACCCATCGTGACCACCGTGGCGATGGCCACGCCGGACTGGGCGATCGCGCCGAAGTAGGCCGTCTGGTAGACGGCCATCCCGACGCCGACGACCAGAACCCGCCGGTCGAGACGCCCCCGCGGAAGCCCGCCGAGATCACCCGGCCGAACGACGACTGGCCGAACAACGACCGGCCGAACGGCGGCTCGCCGGACGGCGGTCGCGGTGAGGCGGGTGGTGACGTACAGGAAGGCAGCGCCCAAAAGGTAGCGCCAGAACGAGACGTCGACGGGGCCGAGCCCGCCCGACTGGAAGAGCAGGGAACCGGCGGCACCGCCGGTGCCCCAGGCGGTCGCGGCCACGGACATGAAGAAGGCGCCCCGCCGCGCGGAGACATGGGACATGACTGATCTCTCCGGATGGAGTGGTGGAAGTGGGCCCGGCGCGCGGGCAGCAGCCACCCCCAGATCTGGTCAGATCCGGAGAAATCGGGAAAAGCCGCCCGCTACTCGGCGGGCGGAGGGGAACAGATCAGTCGACGCGGCACGACGCCCACTCTAGTGCCGGCAGCGATTCAGCGAGGTTTGCGCGCCACGCCGCCCAGCAGGAGCGCCTCCCACGTGGCCAACGGCCCCGGCAACCGCTCATCAGGCCGCCACTCCGGGAAGTGCACCACCCCGGGCTCCTCCAGCACCAGCCCGTCGAAGAAGCGCTCGACCTCTTCCCGCGACCGGAAGTAGCCCGTTCCCATCGTCGCGTGCAGCATGGCTTCCAGCGCCTGGGCCTGCGGGCTGACCGAGGCCAGCATGTTGGACGCCGCCAGGTAGCTCCCCGGCGCCAGGGCGTCCATGTACCGCTTGACCAGCCCGTGTGGGTCGTCCTTGTCGGGGAACAGGTGCAGCAGCCCGATGGCCATCAGCCCGACGGGCTGCGAGAGGTCGATGAGCCGCGTCAGCCTCGGATGCCGCAGCACGGCCGCCGCGTCCCTGGCGTCCTCGGTGATCGCCAGCGCGTTCTCGTTCCCGTTCAGGATCGCCCGCGCGTGCGGCTCGACCATGGGGTCGGAGTCGACGTACACGACCCGCACGGAGGGGTCGGCGAACTGGGCGACCTCGTGGGTGTTCTCGATCGTGGGCAGCCCGGACCCCAGGTCGATGATCTGCCGGATCCCGGCCTCACGGACGAAGAAGTCGACGACCCGGCCGACGAACGCGCGGTTGCACCAGACGAGGTTCACCACCTCGGGCACCGCCTCTTTCAGGCGGCGGGCGATGGCCCGGTCGGCGGCGAAGTTCTCGGTGCCGCCCAGGAGGGCGTCGTGCACCCGCGCGACGCTCGGCGTGGTGCTGTCCACGCCGGGAGGCGCCCACTCGGACCCGAGAGTCACCTGTCCCCTTTCACCTCATCTGTGACGCGGATGTTATCCGCTAGCTGGCCATTCCGAAACTGCTGGCCACCTCATTGGGCTGCCGCCGGGGAGCCATCAGGCGCTTGAGCGCGGGCGCGATTCTCTGGGACTATCAGCGTCTTGAATTCTCTGTGGTTCCCTGAAGGAATCAGGCAACCCGGACGGGCGTGGCCTGCTTTGGGCTGCCCCGGTGCTCGGTGAGTGTGAGCACGGGGTGGCTTTGGCGTGGTGGAAGCCGGTCCGGTGGTGAGAGTTCCTGACATGCCCTGTCCGGTACGGCTGGTGCCGTCCCGACTTGGGTGCATGGCCCGCCGGACGCTGCCCACTCCCTGGAGGGGGTGGGGCGGGCACCGTGCGCCGGTCGGGCACACGGCTGGACGTCATCGCTTGGTCGGCCGGGTTGTTCGCTGAGCGGCCGGCCGAGGTGTTGATCGGGTTGTTGAGGGTGCGGGTGGGCCGTTTCGGGGTGGGCCGGTTCTTGGACCGGTCGCGTGCTGCCGGGCGGGGGTGCAGGTCGGTTCGGGTGCGGCGGGCGCGGCGGGCGGCGCGGGTGGGTTTGCGGGTTCGGCGGGCGCGGGCCACGTTGCCTTCCACGATGGCGGCGATGGTGCGGGTGCCGGTGGAGTGGTGGGTGCGGGTGGCTTTTTGGCCGAGCAGTCCACGCGAGACGATCCGCTCGGCCGCCGCCCGGTCTCGATCACACGACAGGCCGCACGCCGGGCAGTACGCCCACGTCCAGCCCTTCTCGGTGAGCCGGTCGGGGGCCGGGCAGTGGGTGAGCGGCGACGTGCCGGTCCCGCAGCGGGGGCAGTAGCGGGAGGTGCCGCGCGCCGGGATGGTGACCACGGCGATGGTGTGCTTGGCGGCCAGGTGTCGGATCGCTTCGACGATCTGCCCGCGTACCTGCCCCGACAGACGCGCGTTCACGCGTCCTCGGCGGCCGCGCGCTTCCAGGGTGGCCAGGTCTTCCAGATAGATGACCGTCGCCCCAGCGGCGCTGGCCTGGTCGACCGCCCAGCGCGCCGCCGACCAGGCCAGCGCCTTGTTCAGATACCGGATGCGGGCGCACAGCCGCTCGTGCTCAACCCCGATGCGCTGACAAGCCGCGGCCAGCTGGGCGAAACGGGGATCGGCGAGCGTGATCCGCGCCAGGAGCCGTTCCTGGTGTCGGTGTTTGGCAGCCAGGTGCTGCCGCTCGGCCCGCAACCGACCCAGCTTGGCGCAGATGCCGCGCGCATGATAGGTGAGCGGCCGCCCGTCGCCGAGCACCCCGCTCTCGGTCAACTGCCCTACCGTCCCGGTCAGCAGCGTGTTGAGGCCCCAGTCGAAGCCGCACCCGACCTTATGGCCGGTAGCGGGCGCGACAGTGATCGGGATCTGGAACGGCAGATCGACGCGCACCCGGCCCTTGCTCACCCGCACAGTGGGGGCGCACAGCTTCGCTTCCGGCGCGATGGTCGGCGGCAACGCCAGGGGCAGCACATGCCAGGCCCAGTCCCGGCCGCAGGCGGGAGACTCCACCAGGGGAAGCCGCACCCGCAAGCGCGCGCCGCGGCTGCCCCAGCCCGGTCAGCCAGGCGACCCGCCGCACCAGCACACCCTGCGCGACAACCTCGCCGGTCGCCTCCACACTCGCGCCATAGGCGGTGCAGGTCGCGGTCGAGGTGAGCGCACTCACGAGCCGCCCCCGCTGCCAGAGGGCATCGACGCCAGGCGGCATCGATGCGTGTCCCGCACAACCGGCATCCCTGCCACCCCCACCCACACGATGTGTAACGGCAACGCTACCAAGAGTTTGCCGCGCGGGATAGAACGTATGAGCGATACCCATCCACCGGACACCATCGCCCCCTCAGCCCACCGCGAGCCCACACCCCAGCCGCGCCAGACCACACCGCAACAACCACTCGCCGGCCACGCCTCCGACCCTGCGGGCACACCTCCACGAACAGCGAGGGAAACGAGATCGAGACCGGCCCGAAGACACCCCCGCCGACCACGCCGAAAACGATCCACAGCGCCCGCCGGCCAAGAACACGAACGTGACCGCCACATGCCTATCCCCACCAACCAAAGCCAGGCACACCCCCAGACGCCTGACCGCCATCAACCTCAACAAAGCCACTACCAGGTCCTAGCAGAACCTCAAGTTTCCATAGCGAATGCGAAGGACCGTTCGTACCCTGACGTCTATAACCGCGGCCAGAGTCTGGACCTCGTGGGTTAGCAGCGACGGACGGGAAAATCACGGCCAGTGCGGGTCACCGTTCGCCTTCACCGGTGCTTCCAGTACGGCCAGGCGTTCGAGCAGCGTGATGAACGTCGTGGCGTACGGCGATCCGGCGACCACGGCGGCCGCCCGGGGCCAGTCGACCTGCTCGCGCAGGGCCCGCACCTGGGGCAGCAGCGCCCCGTAGTCGCAGGCGTGCTCCGACAGCGGCAACAGCCACGAGATCACCAGGTCGGTCGCCTCCAGCACGGGCACGATGACCGCCGACGCCGTCATCGGCTCGGCCCGGTCGAGGAGCTCGTCCGTGATCGCCTGGTCGGACACCCGGAAGATCAGATCGACCAGCCGGTCCTCGTCGAATGCCTTGACCAGCCAGTCCTCGGGCGGTTTGGCGGTCTTGAAGCCGATCCCCCGCAGAGCCTCCAACGCGGCCGGCACGTCATGCTCGGTCAGCACGAAATCGACGTCGTGCAGCGAAGGAGCCGCGCCCCTGGCATAGGCCGCACAGCCGCCGGCCAGGGCGAACTTCACCCCCGCGTCCTTCAATCCGGAACTCGCGCGCTTGAGTGTGTCGAGGATGGCATCAGTGACCGCATGACTATGGCTGCCCATGGGATCGGGCTACCCGGACGATCGACAAGTAGGCGTTACCCCGCGCGGCGGAGTAGGGCCGGAGGCCGAGGGTAGCGCCTGCCCCTATGACCGACTTCCTGGAGCAGACAGAACGGGACTACGAAGGCGAGCACGACCGGCCACTCGGCACGTACGCACGGATCATGGCCGTCTACGGCGGCGCGGTGGCGACGGCGGTGGCGGCCGCCGCGCTCACCGGGCGGCGGCCGCCCGAGCGCGTCGGGTTCATGGACGTGGCGCTGATGGCCGCCTGCACGCACAAGGTGGCGCGGCTGATCGCCAAGGATCCGGTGACCAGCCCGATACGGGCGCCCTTCACCCGCTACGAGGGCGTGAGCGGGCCCGCCGAGCTAGCGGAGACGCCCCGCAACACGATCGGCGAACTGCTCGGCTGCCCGTTCTGCATCGCCCAGTGGGCGGCGACGGTGTACGCGGCCGGGATGGTCTTCGCGCCCCGGTTCACCCGGCTGGCGGGTGCGACGATGACCGCAGTGGCCGTCGCCGACTGGCTCCAGTTGGGCTACGCCAAGCTCATCAAGGCGACCGATTAACGAGCCCCTTCGCAGGCCAAGAAAATGGCTTATACACCTTTCTACCTGGTGGTTCGGAGAAAAGCATGTTAAAGGCCGATGGCTGAGGGCAGAGGCGGCTCATGGCTACTTTGCTCTGGATCATCGCCGTCATACTCGTCATCTCCGGGATCTATGTGATCCTGGCCCGGCGCGACCTTCTCTGGGGAATCGTGCTCATCGTACTCGGCTTCCTGGTGGGTCCCGGCGGTGTCAGCATCTTCAATGTGTAAGGGGCGCGACGCCCCGTCACACCGCCCCCTCCGCTGGGCCGGTCTTCGAGTCCGGCCCAGCGGACTGTCCACTCTTTGCTGAAATATCGCAACGTATGCACCTCTTTCCCGCCCTCTGCTAGGGAATGGGAAGGATGTGAGCAATTACCCGCCGTTCGGCGGCCGCTACGACTGTGGCGCGGCGGCCGCCGGGATTCGCGAGCTGCTGACGCGGCTGCGTCGCCGGATGCGTAACGAGGCGATCGTCGACGAGGCCACCGCCCGGCTGGCGATACGGCTGAACGTCAGGCCCGCGGAAGCGGCCGACGAGCTGTCACGGATGGCGCACGACAGTGGGATCTCGCTCGTCGAGGTCGCCATGGGGGTCGATCGGCCGCCCGACAAACCCGTCGAGCCACCGAAGCTGCCCGGCTGGGTCACCGGAGTCCTCGAAAGCGTGCACGTCCCGGCGTGTTTCCTCACCCCCGTGCGCGACGCCACGGGCCGCGTCGTGGACTTCCTGATCGCGGCCGCCAACCAGCAGGCCGGCGAGCCGGCCGGTCGGACGCCCGAGGAACTGCGCGGGCGCCGCCTCATCGAGACCAGCCCCGGCGCGGCCAACTCGGGGCTGTTCGACGATCTCCTGCACGTCCTGGAGACCGGTGAGACGCTGCACCGGGGGCCGCTGGAGTTCGTCGAGGCGCGGGACCACCTGCTCTGGCCGGCCACGATGACCGTCCGCGCGGTGCGCATGGACAACGGGCTGCTGGTCACCTGGCGCGCGCTCGACGATGAGGAAGTGCTGGTCGCCGGCTGGGAGCGGGCGCAGCGGCTGGCCGAGCTCGGCTGGGGCGAATGGAACCTGGCCACCGAGCGGACGCTCTGGACACCGCAGATGTACGAGATGTTCGGCAGGGAACACGGCGAGGGCCCGATGCCCCTGGAGGAACTGCCCCTCGTGGTGGTGCCCGAGGACCTGTCCATCGTGGACGACCAGTTGCGCACCCTCCTGGAGCACAGCGAGGCGGTCGAGACGGAGTTCCGCATCCAGCACCGGCACGGGCTGCGGCACCTCAGCGTGGTCAGCGAGCCGGTGCTCGACACCGACGGGCTGCCCATCAAGGTCCGCTTCCTCGTCCAGGACGTGACCAAGAACCGCCGCAGGGAGCGGGCCCTGGCCGTGGCCCACGCGCAGGCCTCCCGGCAGCGGGAGCGGGCCGAGGAGGAGCACCGCGTCACCGTCCAGCTCCAGAACACGATCCTGCCGGTACGCCGGGGGCTGATGCAGCTGCCCGGCCTGTCCATCGGAGTGCGCTACCTGCCCGGCGAGGAGCTGTCCCGGCTGGGCGGCGACTGGTTCAAGGCCCGTCCCATCCCCGACGGCAGGGTGCTGCTGGCGATCGGCGACGCGATGGGCCACGGTCTGGCGGCGGCGAGCCTCATGCTGCAGATGCGCTCGGCGCTGGCCGGCCTGGCCTACACGCACGCCCCCGCCAACCAGCTCACTACCTGGTTGAACGACCTGCTCGTCCACTCCAACGAGGGTGTGACCGTCACCGGCACCGCGATCATCGGCCACTTCGATCCCATGGACCGCACGCTGACCTGGACGAACGCCGGCCATCCGCCGCCGGTCCTGGTCAGGAACGGCCACGCCGAGCTGCTCGAAGGCGTGCCCGGCACCATGCTGGGCGCCTTCGAGGCCGCCCAGTACGGCCTGGCCACCACACAACTGGAAGCCGACGACACCCTGGTGCTCTACACCGACGGCGTCATCGAACGGCGCAGCCAGGACCTCGACGCCGGGATCGCCGCCCTCGCCCAGGCCGGAAGCCAGTGCGTCGGCGACGACCCGGAGAAGATGATCGACTGCGTGCTGTCGCACCTGGGCGGCCGGGCCTCGGACGACGACGTCTGCATCGTCGCCGCCCGCATCCTGTGATCAGTCGATCGGTCAGTCGCAGTCGTCGAGGCAGTAGACCCCGTACGCCCTGCCGAGCACCGGCAGGGCCACGTTGCGGACCCTGATCCCGCCCGGCGTCATGCCCTTCTCGGTGCCCTTGTGCGCGTGCCCGTGCACGAAAAGGTCCGCCCCGGCGGTGTCGACCGCCTCGGCCAGCAGATAGCTACCGAGAAATGGGTAGATCTCGGGCGGCTCGCCCTCCAGCGTCTCCTTGATCGGCGAGTAGTGCGACAGCACCAGGCGATGATCGGCCTGAACCTCCTTCAGCGCCACCTTCCACGCCTCGGCGATGTGCCGGGTGTGCGCCACGAAGTTCTTGATCTCCCGCTCGCCGAACTCGCTCGCGCTCTTGCCCGCGAACCCGCCGCCGAAGCCCTTGCCGCCGACCACGCCCAGCTTCGTCTCGCCACACTGGAGCACGGCGCCGTCGTCGTCGAGCACTGTCACCCCGGCGTCGCGGAGCTCCGAAGCGATCTCGTACTGCTGGTCGGAGTGGTAGTCGTGGTTGCCGAGCACGGCGACGACGGTGACGGGCAGGTCGCGGAACTCGTCGGCGACCACCCGGCCCTCCGCCAGCGTGCCGTGGCGGGTAAGGTCGCCCGCCAGCATCAGCACGTCGGCGCGCTCCTCGATGCCCTCCAGATGTTTCCGGTAGTGGCCCCGGCTGTCCTCGCCCAGGTGAACATCCCCCACGGCCGCTATACGCAGGTCAGTCAAGGTGCTCATCCTCTCCGGGCTCGGTGATGTCGACGATTCTGATCTCGTTGTGCAGGTGGAGAGCCGGCGCCGTCTCGTGGGCCACCGCCCCGAGCCGTTCGCGCTGTTCGGCGCCGTCCACCTGGCCGCGCAGGAACAGCTGATCGCCTCTGATGTCGACCCGGATGCCGAGCTCGTGCGTGCGCGCATCCTCGGCCAGCGCCCGCTGGACCCTGGCCGCGACGTACTGCGGAGCTTCCATCGCAACTTCCTCCTTCTCCAGACGCCGCATGCCCAGCGGGAAACGGCTCAAACGGCGCGTACCAGGCCGATGACCGCCCGTTCCACCGGCCCACGCGTGGCCAGCTGGCCGAAGCCGGCGTCGGCGCCGAGCTCGGTCAGCGCTCCCGCGATCGTCTTGCCCCGGTCGTACGCCTTGATCACCCGCGGGTCGACGTAGGACTCGCGAGCGACCGTGGGGGTGTTGCCGAGATACTCGGCCACCTCCTTCATCACCCGCGTGACCGCCCGTTTGCCGGTCCCGGCGTGGATGGAGACCGCCAGCCCCACGGCGGCCAGCACGGTCGCGTGCCAGGTGCGGAAGTCCTTCGCGGTCACCTCGTACCCGATCGTCTCGCGCAGGTAGTCGTTGATGTCCTCGCTGCGTACGTCGGCCCAGCCGCCGTTGTGCCGGTAACGCAGCAGCTCGCCCTCGGCCCTGAGCCTCTTGAGCGATCTGATCACCGCGCACGCCCCCGGGTCGGCCACCTCGATCTCGCGGGAGATGTCGCCCTTGGCGGGGTACGAGCAGGTGATCACACCCTTGCCGCAGGACACGTGCTCCATCTTGAGCGTCGCCAGGCCGTAGGAGTCATAGCTCTCGCCGCCGACCCGGAAGAAGCCCACGTCGAGCAGCCGCGCGGCGGCGGCGAGCACCCGCTGCCTGGTCAGCCCGCGCCCGGAGAGCTGCTTCTCGACGCTCTCACGGAAGGCCGGCAGTCGCTCGGCCAGCTCCAGCACCCGGTCGAACTTCTCCCGGTCCTGCTGCTCGCGCCAGTCGTCGTGGTAGCGGTACTGCCTGCGCCCGGCGGCGTCGGTACCGACCGCCTGGAGGTGCCCGTCCGGCGAGGCGCAGATCCACACGTCGGTCCACGCCGGCGGGATGGCCAGCGCCCTGATCCGGCTCAGCGTCCCGGCGTCGCGCACCGCGCCGCCGCCGGGCCGGTGGTAGCTGAACCCGCGACCGCGCCGGCGGCGCGCGATCCCCGGCTCGTTCTGGTCGCTCGGCCGTAGTTCAGGCACTCCAGCGCGGCTACCCGCGACGTTAAGCGGCAAACGGCGGGGGCAGGTGGGCCATATGCCTGAGAACAACGGTTGGGAAGAGAGCCGGGATGAGCGATCCCACGCGATGGTCCCCGCGACACCGCGCGATGTGGCGCACATCAGGGTGGGCTCCTTCATCTTGATGTTCCTGTTCGCGTTCGCCGTGCTCGGCGTCATCGCCAGGGCCCCGGTGATGACGGGCATCGCGGTCGTGGCGGCGATCGCCACGGTCATTGACATGGTGCTGGCCGTCCGGCGGCAGCACCGCGGTAGATCAGGAGAGGCGGGTTGACCTTCATGGCGCCACAGAGTGCCGAGAATCTGACCACCAAGACGGAAATTACCGACGACCTGCGTGGCCGCGTGGTCGTGGTGACGGGCGCGAGCGGCGGCGTGGGCCGCGCGGTGGTGCGCGAACTCGGGGCGAAGGGCGCCAAGGTGGCACTGATCGCCCGCGGGACGACCGGCCTGGGCGCCGCCGCCGTGGACGTCGCCGTCGCGGGCGGGAGCGGGCAGGTCTATGAGGCGGACGTGGCCGAGTACGACCAGGTACGTCAGGCGGCCGAGCGCATCGAGGCGGAGATCGGCCCGATCGACGTGTGGATCAACGTGGCGTTCTCCTCGGTGTTCGCCAGGTTCTCCGACGTCTCCCCGGAGGAGTTCGAGCGGACGACCAGGGTCACCTACCTCGGCTACGTCTGGGGCACGCGGGTGGCGCTTGAGCTGATGCGGCCCCGCAACAGGGGCGTCATCGTCCAGACCGGCTCGGCCCTGTCGTATCGGGGGATCCCGCTGCAGTCGGCGTACTGCGGGGCCAAGCACGCGATCAAGGGCTTCACCGAGTCGGTACGGGTCGAGCTCATGGCGGCCCGCAGCAACGTCAAGATCACTATGGTGCAGCTGCCGGCGGTCAACACGCCCCAGTTCGACTGGGTGCTCAGCAAGCTGCGCCGCCACCCGCAGCCGGTGCCGCCGATCTACCAGCCCGAGGTCGCGGCCCACGGCATCGTGTACGCCGCCGAGCACCCGGAGCGCAAGGAGTACTGGGTCGGCGCCACGACCGCGGCCACCCTGGTCGCGCAGCGGATCGCGCCCGCCCTGGTGGACCGCTACCTGGCGCGGACCGGCGTGGACTCCCAAGTGACGGACGAGAAGCCGCCCAGCGGCGCGGCCAACCTCTGGGAGCCCGTGGACGACGACCGCGACTACGGCGCGCACGGCAGCTTCGACAAGCGCTCGCACGCCCGCAGCCCGCAGCTCTGGCTGTCGCAGCACCGGCGCGCGGTGCTCCTCACCCTGGTCGCCGCCGCGACGGCGACCGGCCTCGCGGTCCTCGGCCGGGGCGGCAGACCTGGGCGTTAAGCAAGCCCGATGGGGTAGGCGGCGGGGCAACCACGAGGAGGGACCTGATGCCTGATCGCGATCTGCATTTCCTGTCCGAACTCGCCGCGCAGTTGCGTGTGGATTCCGTACGCAGCTCGGCCGCCGCCGGCTCCGGCCATCCGACGTCGTCGATGTCGGCCGCCGACCTGATGGCGGTGCTGTTCGCCTGCCACTTGCGCTACGACTTCCAGAATCCCGGCAACCCCGCCAACGACCATCTCATCTTCTCCAAGGGCCACGCCTCGCCGCTGCTCTACTCGCTGTACAAGGCCGTGGGCGCGATCACCGACGAGGAGCTGCTGTCGTTCAGGAAGCGCGGCAGCCGTATGGAGGGCCATCCGACGCCCAAGCTGCCCTGGGTGGACGTCGCCACCGGCTCGCTCGGGCAGGGGTTGCCCATCGGGGTGGGGGTGGCGACGGCCGGGCGGCTGGAGCGCCTGCCGTACCAGGTGTGGGTGCTCTGCGGTGACAGCGAGCTGGCCGAGGGGTCCATTTGGGAGGCCGCCGAGCAGGCGGGTGCCGAGGGGCTGGCGAACCTGACGTTGCTCGTGGACATCAACCGGCTTGGCCAGCGCGGCCCGACCCGGCATGGCTGGGACACCGGCGCGTACGCTCGCAGGTTCGGGGCGTTCGGCTGGCACACGATCGAGATCGACGGGCACGACCCAGGACAGATCGACTTCGCGCTGAACGACGCCTGCAACACCCGCCGGCGGCCGACCGTGATCCTCGCCAAGACGCGCAAGGGCGAGGGCGTCCTGGAGGTGGAGAACCGTGAGGGCGCCCACGGCAAGGCGCTCAAGGACCCGGACAAGGCCATCGGCGAGCTGGGCGGCGTGCGGGACGTGCGAGTCGAGGTGCGGCCGCCGGAGCCCAACGGCGAGCCGTTCCGCTTCCACAACGGGGAGCTGGCGCTGCCCGCGTACAAGACCGGCGACGAGGTCGCCACCAGGGACGGGTTCGGCGCGGCGCTGGTCGCGCTGGGCGCGGCCCGTGGCGAGGTGGTCGTCGTCGACGGCGAGGTGGCCGACTCGACCAGGACCGAGGACTTCGCCAAGGAGTTCCCCGAGCGCTTCATCGAGTGCTACATCGCCGAGCAGCAGCTGGTCGCGATGGCGATCGGCCTGCAGGTGCGCGGCTGGATCCCCTACGCCGCCACCTTCGCGGCCTTCCTGACCAGGGCGTACGACTTCATCAGGATGGCCGGGGTGAGCCACGCGTCGATCAGGCTGGTCGGCTCGCACTCCGGCGTGTCGATCGGCGAGGACGGCCCGTCGCAGATGGGGCTGGAGGACCTGGCCATGATGCGCGCGGTGTACGGCAGCACGGTGCTCTACCCGTGCGACGCCAACCAGGCCGCCGCGCTGACGGCCGCGATGGCCGACATCTCAGGGGTGTCGTACCTGCGTACCACCCGTGGCGACCTGCCGGTGATCTACGAGCCGGGCGAGCGCTTCCCCGTGGGCGGCTCGTCCGTGCTGCGGCAGTCGGCGGCGGATCGGGCCACGATCGTGGCGGCTGGGGTGACCGTGCACGAGGCTCTCGCGGCGGCCGACGAGCTGAGCCGCGAGGGGATCCCCGTGGGCGTGCTCGACATGTACTCGATCAAGCCGATCGACACGGCCGCGCTGATGGAGGCGGCCACCACCACCGGCACCCTCATCACGGTGGAGGACCACCGGCCGGAGGGCGGGCTGGGTGACGCCGTGCAGGACGCCGTCGGCGAGCTCGGGCCGCGCGTGGTGAAACTGGCGGTACGGGAGTTGCCCGGGTCGGCGACGCCGCAGGAGCAGCTGGCAGACGCCCGCATAGACCGCCACGCGATAGCCGAGGCGGTCAAGCGGGTGCTGTGAGAGGGGTTGGGAAGGTCAGCCGGCCCGCCGGCTGACCTTCTTACGGCTGGCGGATCTACAAGGGGGGCTCGTCATAGCGGCGACGTTCCTCGTAGACGGTGGTCCGGCGAGCCTCGGGCTCCTCGTAGACGTCGTGACGGACTACCGGCTCGTCGATGGGGGCCACGGCCCTGCGGGTCACGCTGATCCGGTAGATCCCGAACAGCAGGCCGGCCACACCACCGAGCATGAGGATGACGCCGACCACGTTGATGTCGATACCGGCAAGATCGAATTCGACGGCCCAGGTGAGAATCGCACCCAGCATGATGAGGATGATGCTTCCGGCGATGGTCATGTTTTTACCTCCTTGACAAGATGAACCTCTATCCCCATGTCGAAAAACAAACCAGCGGTCATGGCCGGGTCGGGTTTGCCCCTGCTGAGCAGGCTTGATAGTGAGGGGGGATGTTCGCTGACAAGCCCACCCTGCAGGGCGATCGAGTGACCCTGCGCCCGGTCGGCCCCGAGTACGCCGACGATCTGTTCGAGCTGGTCACCGACCCCGAGGTGCGGCGACTGACCGGCTCGCACGGCGAGTTCGACCGGGAGGCCAGCCGCCACTGGTACGCGACGAGGAGCCAGCACGCCGACCGCCTCGACCTGGCGATCCTCGCGGAAGGCGGCTTCGTGGGCGAGATCGTGCTCAACGAGCTCGACGCGGGCAACCTCTCCTGCAGCATGCGGATCGCGCTGATCGGCGCTCGCGCGTTCGGCAAGGGCTACGGCACGGAGGCCATCGACCTGCTGCTCGGCCATGCCTTCACGACGACTCCGCTGCACCGGATCGGCCTGGAGGTCTTCGCCTTCAACGACCGCGCCAGGCACGTCTACAAGAAGGTGGGATTCGTCGAGGAGGGCGTGCAACGTGACGCGCTGCTCTGGGACGGCGAGTGGCATGATGCCATCACCATGTCGGTGCTGCGGACCGAATGGCGGCCAAGATCGGAAAGCCTGACATAATGATCATGACGCACGGGTCCTCCGGGGCGCGCGGGGGACCTGTGACGTCTTGCAACCAAATCACGATTTCGTGCATCTAAGCAGCAGTGACGATGCGCTTGGTGCCCGGTGACCCCGAGAGACTTGGCGGCTACTGGCTGGCCGGGCGGCTTGGCGCGGGCGGGCGCGGGGTGGTCTACGACGCCTACAACGACGAAGGCCGCCGGTTCGCGATCAAGGTGCCTCGGGGCGAGGTCACCAGGCAGCTCGCCGAGGCCGTCGGCCTGATCAAGCCGCGCCATCTGGCCCGGGTGGTCGGCGTCGGGCTCGACAGCGAGAGCCCCTACATCGTCAGCGAGTTCGCCAACGGGCCCGATCTGCGGCAGGCGGTGGCCGTCCACGGGCCGTACGCGGGTGACGAGCTGCTCGCGCTCGCGCTGGCCTTGGCGACCGCGCTCAGGACGCTGCACGAGGCGGGCATCACCCACCGCGACCTGAAACCCGAGAACGTGCTGCTGGCCCCCGACGGCCCGCGAGTGATCGACTACGGCATGGCGGCCGGCGATCCGGTCGGCAGGCGGCACACCTACCTGGCGCCCGAGGTGCTCACCGGTCAGCGGGCCGGGACGGCGGCCGACGTGTTCGCCTGGGGCGCGGTCGTGCTCTACGCGGCCACCGGCCGCGACCCGTTCCAGGGCGAGAGCCTCGGCGCGATCATGCACCGGCTGCTGACCGTCGACCCGGACCTCGGCGAGCTGCCGCCGCGGCTGCGCGACCTGGTGGGGCGCGCCCTGGCGAAGAATCCGGCCGACCGGCCCTCCGCCGTGGAGCTGCCGGCGCGCGGCCCGGCCGAGCTGCGCCCGCCCGGCGGGCTGACCGGCCCGCGCTCGCTCGGCGAGGTGGCCGAGGAGGTGTACACCTCACTCTCCCCGGCGCAGCAGGGCGAGCTGCCCGGCCTCCTGCTGCGCCTGCTCGACGGCGAGGAGGTCAAGGACGACGGCGACGAGGGGGGTGTGCTGACCCGCCTGGTCGCCGCCGGCCTGCTGGTACGGCTCAGCGTCCGGGTCGAGCCCGTCACGACCGAGGTGGGCAAGCTGGTGGCGATCAGCGACGACCGGGTGGCCCCGGCCAGCGCCGCGCTCTTCCGCGCCTGGCCCCGGCTGCGCGGCTGGGCGGCGCACGACGCGGCGACCCGCCGCTCAGGCGACGCGCCGACCCGGCGGACGAACGGCCCGGCGGCCCGGCGGGCGGCCTCCACTCGCGAAGACGGCGCGCCCCGGACCAGCCCCATCTTGAGGCCGGGCCCCATCTCGACGCCGGACCTCACCTCGATGGCCGACCTCACCTCGATGTACGTCGTCCACCGCGCCATGCTGACCGACCTGCGGCGGCTCGCCGAGCTGCTGACCGGCCCCACCGAGCTCGGCGGGGCCAAGGACAGGGCGGTGCGCGGCTACACGGCCTCGCTGCTGACCCAGGTCGACCACCACCACGCCAACGAGCGCGAACTGCTGTGGCCGGCCATCCAGCGCGCCGCGGGCCAGTTTGTCGATCTGACCCCCTACAGCGTCGGCCACCAGGCGTTCGGCCCCTTGCTGGACCGCTGCCGGGCCGCGCTGAGCGGCGACCCGGGCGCGCTCGGCCGGGAGCTGGGCGAGTTGCTGGAGCCACTCGAGGAGCACCTCGCCGAGGAAGAGTCCGAGCTGTTCCCGATCGTCTCCCGGTTCGTGCCGTTCGACGCCTATGTACGGGTGGAGCGGCAGGTCACCAGGCGGGCCACACTCCGCGAACTGGCCTTCACCACTCCGTGGCTGCTCCGCCACGCCACGCCCGAGGAGGCCGCGCGCCTGCTCAACAGGGCGGGCCGGCCGCTGCGGCTGCTGGCGGCCGCCACCAGACCGGGCTACACCCGGCGCGAACGTCAGATCTTCGGTTAGCCCGGGCGCCGGGCTAACCAAGCGCTTGGCTGGCCCGGCACTTCACCGGCGCCAGCGTGATGCCGCTCCTGGTCGGCGGGTAGCGTCTTCGGTTCCCTGTGTTTACCTAGGCAAAGCGGACATCGGCGTAGTCTCGTCGCACCCGGCCGGGGCCGGGCAGTGATCCGGTGGAAGCCGAAGCCGCGTCCGTCCGGCAAGCCGGGCGGACCGTGGTTTGAGAACCGCGTTGTCGGGGCCTGACTGCGCGCTCCTGGAGGAAGTGCGCCTCTTGGGACACCGCCCCGCCGGACGCTTTCCCGTTGATGCGGACACCAACGGGGGGCGGGGACCGAGCGCCAGTCAGGCACCCGGCTGTGACAGAAAATTACCGCACGATTACCATCCGTCGCAACCGATCGAGCCAGAGAAATCCAACAACAGTGACGGGTAGCCTGTGGGGCGGCCGAACGTCCCCACGACGGCACCGCGCATCTTCGAATAGCTGGGAGCTCGACTCGATGACCGATCTGGTGACCTTCGGTGAGACCATGGCGCTGTTCGCGGCCCGGCGCACCGGTCCGCTGCGCTTCGCCCGCGACTTCGATCTGGGTGTCGGCGGCGCCGAGTCGAACGTGGCCATCGGTGTCAGCCGCCTGGGTCACAGCGCCACCTGGATCAGCCGGGTCGGGGCCGACGAGTTCGGCGAGCTGATCCGCTTCACGCTCCAGGGCGAGGGCGTCGACGTCCGGACCGTCACGGATCCGGGGGCGCCCACCGGCCTGATGATCAAGGGCCGGCGGACGGCCGACCTCGTTGACGTCCGCTACTACCGCGCGAGGAGCGCCGCCTCCCGGATCACGCCCGAAGACGTCGACCCCGCGCTCGTCCAGGCCGCCCGGGTGCTGCACGTCTCCGCGATCACCCCGGCTCTGTCGGCGTCGGCCCGCGAGACCGTACAGCGGTCGATCGCCGTGGCCCGCGCCGCCGGGGTGTTCGTGTCGCTGGACATCAACTACCGCCGGGCGCTGTGGACGCCCGAGGAGGCCGGCGCCTGGCTGCGCGAGACGATCGGCGACGTGGACGTGCTGTTCGCGACCGAGGCGGAGGGCCGGCTGGTCACCGACGTCGAAGGGGGCGCCGACCTGGCCAAGGCGCTCAGCTCGCTCGGTCCCGGCCACGTGCTGGTGAAGTCGGGCGCCAAGGGGGCCCTGGAGTTCTCGGGCGGCTCCGTACGGCGGGCTCAGCCGTACCAGGTGACGGAGGTGGACCCGGTCGGCGCCGGGGATGCGTTCGCGGCCGGGTGGCTGGCCGACTGGCTGGCCGGCGCGGACGCCGACCAGCGGCTGCGCACGGCGTGCGCGGCGGGGGCCTTCGCGGTGACCTCGCAGGGCGACTGGGAGAGCCTGCCCAGCCGGGCCGACCTGAACCTGCTCCAGCGGCCCGCCGACGGGGTCAGCCGCTAGTCACTTGATCGCGGTGACGTCGAGCCGTCCCTGGTCGCACACGCGGTCGGCGCCGAATGAGATGGCCGTGTACGTCCGATCGTCCGGCGCGATGACCAGCAGCCGGTTCGCGCCGGGGCACTTCGTCTCGGTTCCGCTCTCCACGACGGTCCAGTGGAGGACGGCGCGCGCGCTGCCGCCTGGCCTGAGCGTCACCTTCGGGTGCGCTCCCGGCGTCCGGCGGACGCGGGTACGCAGGGCGTCACCCTGCTCGTCGAGCATCACCAGACCGGGATAGCCGCGCAGGGTGCACGTGGCGCGCGACCGGTTGGTGAACACCAGCGGCGCGTTGCGGTTGCCCGCTCCGGCGTCCACCCGGCCCAGTCGCACCTGGAGCTGGGTCGTGGAGCAGCGCTGCGGGGCCGCGGCCAGCTGCCCGGTCTCCTGCGCCAGCGCGGGCGCGGCACCGCCGGCCAGCAGCAGCCCGCCCACAAGTGCGGCGATCCTGAACGTCTTCATGTGCTTTTTGACGCGTGCACCACACCAAAAGTTCTAAGCCGGACTTTCTGGCATTCGCGCCGGTATTGCCGCTGGCCGATCAGTCTCCACAGGACACGGGCGGCCATCGGCATCAGGCGGAGAAAGGCCTCGCGTTCCCAAGGCGTGGCGTCCTCCAGCAGCGCGCCCAGGTTGACCAGCAGCCGGTCCTTGGGCAGCTGGGCGCGGGCGTACTCCGAGAGCGTGTCCCATTCGGCCTTGGTCAGGTGCGCGGCGACGAGCGGCAGGATGCGCTCCTCCTCCTGATCGAGGTGGACCAGCAGCTCGTCGTGGAGCAGCGTCAGCGTGTCGGCCAGCCGGTCCCTCCGGTCGGCGTCGGCCTCGGCCCGCCAGGCGGGCAGCAGCTCCTCCAGCACGGAGATGTGGCCGGCGACGCGCTCGTGCTGCTCCTCCATCGTGCGGATGAGGGCGCCCTCCAGCCGTACGCGGCGCAGGAGCACCGGCCAGAGCAGCTTGTCCTCGGCCTCGTGGTGGTGGTGCAGACCCGCCAGGATCTCGCCCAGGTACGCGGCCAGCGTGGCGGCCCGCTCGGTGTCGCCGGGGGCCACCTGCCGGATCAGCTCGGGGGCCAGCCTGAACTCACGGCGGAACACGCGGTGGACGACCACCATCTCCCAGATGGCAGGGGCGTTGTCAGTAGTCACCAGGACAGGATGCGGGACGCCGATTGTCATGCGATTGTCCGCTGATGCAAGCCCTTGCACCTGCCCTGCTGCTACAGCAGACCCGCGGCCACCAGGTGCTTGCCGATGTGGCCGGTCTCCTCGTCGTTCAGCGGGACCTGCGGCAGCGCGGTGGCCGGGTGGTCGATGACGCCGCGCAGGTGCAGCGCCGCCTTGAAGGCGCCGAGCCCCGACGAGCTGCCGCCCATCCGGCTGCCGCCGACCGTGACGATCTCGAACAGCCGTACCAGCCGCTCCTGCTCCAGCCTGGCCGCCTCCCAGTCGCCCCGCCGGGCCGCCTGGTAGAGCCGGACGTACCCGTGGGGATCGACATTGCCCAAGCCGGGCACCACCCCGTCGGCGCCCATCCACAGGGCGGAGTCCACCGTCACCTCGGAGCCGGTCAGCACGCTGAACGGCGCCTCGCGGCCCAGGATCACCTGCCGCAGACCGCCGTCGTCCCCGCTCGAATCCTTGACCCCGGCCAGCACCCCTTCGGCGGCCAGTCCCAGCAGCAGCTCGGCGGTCAGCTTGGTGTGCACGGCGACCGGCAGGTCATAGGCGTAGACCGGCAAGCCGCTCTCGGCGCTGATGGTCCGGAAATGGGTGCGGATCTCAGTGGGATGGGTGCGCGTGTAGAACGGCGCCGTGGCTACCAGTCCCGACACCCCGGCCTCGACGGCGACACGCACGTGTTCGAGCACCCGTGGTGTCGTCATGTCGATCACCCCCGCCAGCACCGGCACCCGTCCGCCCACATGACCGACCACGGTGTCGAGCACCACCCGGCGCTGGGCGTCGGGCAGGTAGGCCACCTCCGACGACGACCCGAGCACGAACAGCCCGTCCACCCCGCCGTCGAGCAGGTGGTCCACCAGCCGGATCAGCGACGCGGCGTCCACCTGGCCGCCGGCGGTCATCGGGGTGCACACCGGGGGGATCACACCGGTCAATGTCATGGGCGCTCCTGGATCAGTTCGAGGTCGGTGGCTCCCGCCGCCACCGGGTGGTAGCAGTGGAAGAGGTGGTCGGCGTCGCTGCGCGCCGCGGGCCAGGCCGCGCCGCACTCCTCGTCCGCCCGCCAGCATCGGGTGCGGAACGGGCAGCCGCTCGGCGGCCTGGTGGCCGAAGGCACGGCGCCGACCAGCGGGATCGGGTTGATCGGGGAGATCAGTCCCGGCGTGGCGGAGAACAGCGCCCGCGTGTAGGGGTGCCGGGCGTTCAGGGGTACGGCGTGCGCGGGGGTCTGCTCGACGATCCTGCCCAGGTACATGGTCACCACCCGGTCGCTCATCCGCCGGACCGTCTGGATGTCATGCGAGACGAACACCAGCGCCAGCCCGAGCCGCTCCTTCAGATCGAGCAGCAGGTTGAGTATCTGCGCCCGTACCGAGACGTCAAGGGCACTGGTCGGCTCGTCGGCGATGAGCAGGTCGGGTTCGAGGGCCAGCGCCCTGGCGATGGCCACGCGCTGCCGCTGCCCGCCGGACAGCTGGCCGGGCAGCAGGTCGGCCGCGCCGGCGGGCAGGCCGACGAGGTCGAGCAGCTCGCGGACCCGGGCGTCCCGCTCGGCCGGGGTGCCGTGCCCGTGCACGTTGAGCGGGTCGCGGAGCACCTTGCTGACGGGCAGCCGCCGGTTGAGCGCCGTGGACGGGTCCTGAAATATCATCCCGACGCTGGATCCGATCAGCCCCCGCCGCTCCGCCTCCTTGAGCGCCCACAGGTCCTTGCCCCGGAAGGTCACGGTGCCCGAGGTCGGCCGTTGCAGGCCCACCAGCACCTTGGCCAGCGTGGACTTGCCACAGCCCGACTCCCCCACGACGCCGACCGTCTCGCCGGGGCTGACCGAGAGGTTCGCCTCGGTCAGCGCGTAGACGCGGTCCCGCGAGAACACCCCGCCCGAGCGGGCCTTGTGCACGACGTGCACGTCCTTCAGCTCAAGCATGCTGATCACTCCCCACGAGGACGACAGCGGGATGGTGACACGCCACGGCGTGCCGCTGGGTGTCCCCTTCCAGCGCCGGAGTGTCGGTACGGCACACGTCCGTGGCCATCGGGCACCGGTCGGCGAAGCGGCAGCCGGCCGGGAAGTCCGCCGCCGCGGGCACCACGCCGGGGATCTGCGTCAGCCGCTCGGCCCCCGACTCCAGCGACAGCACCGAGCCGAGCAGCCCGCGCGCGTAGTGGTGGGCGGGCGCACCGACCAGCGTCGCCGTGGCGCCGGTCTCCACGATCTGCCCGCCGTACATGACCACGACGCGGTCGGTGACGTCGGCGATCAGCGCGAGGTCGTGCGAGACGAGGATCAGCGCGAACCCCAGCTCCGCGCGCAGTTCCAGCAGCAGCTCGATGACCTGCGCCTGGACGGTCACGTCGAGCGCGGTGGTGGGCTCGTCGGCGACGATCAGCTTGGGCTCGCGCGACAGCGCCATCGCGATCAGCACCCGCTGCCGCTGCCCGCCGGACAGCTCGTGCGGGTAGGAGGACAGGGTACGGCGGGCGTCCAGGCCGACCAGTTCGAGCAGTTCGGCCGGTGTCCGGCGGCCACCACGGCGGGTGACCTGCTTGAGCTGGGCCTTGATGGTCATGGCCGGGTTCAGCGAGGAGAGAGCGTCCTGGTAGATCATCGCCATCTCGTGACCGAGCAGGCGGCGGCGGGCGCGGCGCGGCAGCGACAGGAGCTCTTGCTGGTCGAAGCGTACGTGGCCGCTGACGCGGGCGTCGCGAGGCTGCAGGCCCATGATGGTCAGCGCGGTCAGCGACTTGCCGCAGCCGGACTCGCCGACCAGTCCGAGCACCTCGCCCGGACGTACCTCGAAGGCGATGCCGTCGACGATGTCCACGCCCTCGGCGAAGCCGATCCGCAGCCGCTCCACCGCGAGGATCGGCGGGCCCGAGGGCAGGGGGCGGGCCCGTTCGGCCAGTCTGCGGGCGGCCTCGGCCAGTCCCGGCAGTTCGACGACCTCGCCGGAGCCCGGCCGGGCCGCCTCGAACGCGTCGTCCTTCTTGATGGCGGCCTTGCGGGTGGCCGGCGCGGCCCAGGCGTCGGAGATGCCCTCGGAGAGGATGTTCAGGGCCAGCACGGTGATCAGGATGAGCAGACCGGGGAAGACCGTGGCCCACCAGCCGCCGAGGAGCACCATGTTCTTGCCGTCGGCGATGACGCTGCCCCACGACGGGTTCGGCGGGCGTACTCCGGCGCCGATGAACGACAGCGACGCCTCGAACACGATCACGTCGGCCACCATCACCGTGCAGAACACCAGCACCGGCGCCGCGCAGTTGATGGCGATGTGCCGGATCAGGATGTGCGGGGTGCGGGCGCCGATGATCCGCTCGGCCGCGACGTAGTCCTCGCCGTACTGGGCGATCACGTTGGCCCGCACGACGCGCGCCACCGAGGGCATGTAGAGGAAGGCCATCGCCATCACCAGCACCGGGATGCTGCCGCCGAACACCGCCACCAGCACCGCGGCCAGCGCGATGCCGGGGAAGGCCATGATCACGTCGAGGAGGCGCATGATCGTCTCGTCGACGGCCCGGCGGGAGGTGGCCGCGGCGGCGCCGATGACGGCCCCCACGACCAGGGCCAGGACGGTCGCGCCGAGGCCGATGAGCAACGACCAGCGCGCGCCGTAAAGGAGCCTGGACAGGATGTCGCGGTTGGCGCTGTCGAGTCCCATCCAGTGACTCGCGGACGGGCCGCCGCCGGCGATCTCCTGGAAGTACGGCGAGTGCGGCGCGATCACCGGCGCGAGCAGCGCGGCCAGCACGATCACGGCGACGACGCCCACGGCGATCCACGACAGCGGCCGTAGCCGTCTGAGGTTGACGCCCGGCTTGGCGAGGCGTTCGGTCAGTCCACGTCTCATCAGGTGGCGCTCCTGAGCCTGGGGTTGACCAGCAGGTACAGGACGTCGACCAGCAGGTTGACGACCATGAAGCCGACCGCGACGGTAAGCACGACGCCCTGCACGACCGCGGGGTCGCCGTCGCGCACCGCGTTGATCATGAGCTGGCCCATGCCCGGCAGACCGTAGATCTGCTCGATGACCACCGCGCCGCCGATCAGGTAGCCGATGCGCAGGCCGAGCACGGTCAGCGGGTTGATCAGCGCGTTGCGCAGCACGTTGCGGCCCACCACCACGATCGGCGGCAGCCCGCTGCCGATCGCGGTGCGTACGTAGTCGCGGTCGAGCTCCTCCACCATCGAGGTGCGGATGATCCTGGTGAGCTGGGCCGCGACCGGCAGCGACAGCGACAGCGCGGGCAGCGTCATCGAGCGCAGCCAGCCACTCGTCGAGTCGGCGGGGTTGATGTAGCCGCCGGTCGGGAACAGCCCCTCCCCCACCGCGAGCCACTGGATCATCAGCAGCGCCAGCCAGAAGGCCGGGGCCGCCACCCCGACCAGGGACACGATGCGGATCACCTGGTCGGGCCAGCGGTCACGGAACAACGCCCCGGTGACGCCGAAGATCAACGCCAGCACGACCGCGACGAACAGGCCGAGAAGCGTGAGCTGGAGCGTCAGCGGCAGCGCGGTCGTGACCGATTCGAGCACCGGCTTCTTGGTGAGCACGCTGGTGCCCAGGTCGCCGCGGACCAGGTCGCCGACGAAGCGCAGGTAGCGCAGCGGCAGCGGGTCGAGCAGGCCGTTCTCGACCTGGAACTGGTGGATCTGCTCGGGGGTCGGGTTCGCGCCCTGGAAGTAGGCGTACTCCGGCTTGCTGTTGGAGAAGCGCATCACGATGAACACGAACGCGGCGACCCCGAGCACCAGCGGGACCAGGACGAGGATCCGCCGGAGGAGCATTCTGACGATGAAGGCCATGGGCTCAGGTGCGCTTGGCCTGGAGGACGTTGATGCCCGGGTATGCCTGCGCGCGGATCCCGGTCAGCTTCTTCGGGTCCCAGGCGGTCATCAGCTCGGTGTGGACGACGGGGTAGAGGACCGCCTGCTCGGCGATGAGATCCAGATATTTCTGGACCTTCGCGGTCTTGGCCGCCTTGTCGGGCTCTTTGGTGGCCTCGTCCATCTGCGTGAACAGGGTCTTGGCGTCCTTGCTGTCGCCCCAGTGGCTGTACTTCATCCACAGGCCGCCGGCCACGAAGTTGTAGCGCATGATCAGGTCGGCGTCCATGCCGAACTGGTTGGGGTTCGAGGCCGCCGCGACCACCTGGTAGTCCTGGAACTGGTCCATCTTGGCGAACAGCGCGGCCGTGTCCTGCGGCTCCAGCGTCGTCTTGACGCCGATCGCCTCCCAGGAAGCGGCGATGGTCGGCAGGCAGTCGGCGATCCAGCTCACGTTGACGGCCATCAGGTTGACCGTCAGGTTGGTCACGCCCGCCTCTTTGAGCAGCGCCTTGGCCTTCTCCTGGTCGTAGTCGTAGACGACCGAGGCCCGCTTGTGGTCGGGGTGGCCCTCGTTGAGGAAGGAGCTGGAGGCGGTGCCGTGCCCCTTGAGGGCCACGTCGATCAGCTTCTTCTTGTCGATGGCGTAGTGCAGCGCCTGGCGTACGCGGACGTCGTCGAACGGCTTGGTCCCGGTGTTGAACATCAGGAACATGTGGTTCATCCCCGCGCCGCCCTCGACGCTCAGCCCCTGCTGCTTGAGCTGCTCGACGTTGGCGTACGGAATGTTGTCGGCGATCTGCGCCTCGGCCGAGCCGCCGGAGATCTTCGCGACGCGGGCCGCCGCGTCCACGATCGTCAGCCAGTTCATCTTCTTGACGGTCGCCGGGCGCGGCCCGTTGTAGTCGGCGAACGCCTCGAAGGTGGTGTTGCTCTTGGGGTTGTGCGCGGTCTGCTTGTACGGCCCCGAGCCGACGGCCTTGCCGGTCTTGGCCTGGTCCCAGGCGCCCGGCTGGCTGAAGACGTGCTTGGGCATGATCTTGGCGATGGTCAGCCTGGGCGCCGCGTCGGGGAAGGCGAACTTGAAGACCAGCTCGACGTTCTTGTCGTCGATCTTCTTCACTTCCTGGAGCCAGGACTTGAAGAAGTTGCCGGTCAGCACGTTGGCTTCTGGGTCGAGGATGCGCTGGAAGGTGAAGACCACGTCATCGGCGGTCACCGGCTGGCCGTCGTGCCACTTCGCGCCGTCGCGGAGGGTGAACTTCCACGAGGTGGCGTTCAGGTCCGTCGGCAGCGCGGTCGCCAGGGCCGGGAACGGCTCGCGGGTGATCGGGTCGGTGTCGAGCAGGCCCTCGTAGACGTGCTGGATGCCGGCCATCGCGAAGGCCGAGGCCGTCTGCGTCGGATCCCAGCTCTGGTCGTTGCCATAGCCGATGACGGCGGTGATCAGGTCCTTGTTGGATCCGGCGCCGACCGAACCGGTCGAGGCCGGGCCACCCGAGCAGGCGGAGAGGGTGGTGGCGATGAACGCCGCCGCACCCGTGGCCCCGCTGTAGCGCAGGAAATCACGGCGGCTGAACTCAGAGCTCACGGATGCCTCCTGGGGGTTGGTGCAGATCCTGCGATCCGCATTAGGCCGCTTCATTACGGTCCTAATGTAGAACGTGGGACATCCCATGTCCTATGTTGTGCGTAGGGTGGACGCTATGGGCCGGACCCGGTTGAGGTCAACAGGAGATTTCCGGAATGTTACCTAAGCGCTTACGACGAAGGGATTTTTCATGACCACTGTCCCGCGCCCGCGGCCCAGCCGTGCCGTCGAGGCCCAGGAGGGCGTCAAAGAGCTCATCCTCCGGCGCGGGCTCGTGGCGGGTGATCCCCTGCCCACCGAAACCGAGCTCATGGAAGAGCTCCAGGTCAGCCGCAACTCGGTCCGGGAGGCGCTCAAGGCGCTCCAGGCCGTCGGGATCGTCGACATCCGCCACGGCTTCGGCATGTTCGTGGGCCGGATGTCGCTGGCCGGGCTGGTCGACGAGCTGGCCTTCCACAGCCGCATCACCCTCCAGGACGGCAAGAGTCACCTCACCCACCTCACCGAGATCCGCGAGATCCTGGAGGCCGGCCTGGTCCAGCGGCTCATCGACCTGGGCCCCGAGGCCGACCTGACACCGGTGGCCGACGTGATGGCCCGCATGGAGAGCGAGGCGCTGGTCGGAGACGTGTCACCGGAGACGGACCGGCTCTTCCACGACCTGCTCTACCGCCCGCTCGGCAACCCGCTGGTCAGCCAGCTGCTCGGGGCGTTCTGGGACGTCTACCACCAGCTGCGTGATCAGCTCGGCACGCCCGACGAGCCCCCGGCCGACGTGGCCAAGCGGCACCGCGACATCTACACGGCCGTGCAGTCCGGTGACAAGACCGCGGCGGTGGCGGCGGTCTTCGCCCACTTCGACGGCGTCCGCAACCGGTTGGCCCGCCTGCACACCCGCTGACGGGGTCTACCCGGGGTCTACTTGGGGTCTACTCGGGGGATTCGAAGGCCCGCCAGTCGTCCCGCCAGCCGGCGAACCAGCGGGCGAACCACGGTGACGTCGCCGCCAGCGGCACGATGTGCTCCACCGTCTCCCGGTGGTATCGCCGCTGGAAGTCCACCGGCACCCGGTGCAGCTCCTGCACGTTGCTCACCCGGTCGGCCAGCTTGACCAGCACGGCCTGCGGCGGCGCTTCCACCAGCCCCCGCAGGTAGGCCGCCTTCACCGCCGCCTTCGCCGCCGCCCTGTCCTGCCCGGTGGCCACGCCCGGCTTGTCCTGTGGGGCGGCCACGCCCGGCTTGTCCTGTGGGGCGGCCACCGCGGGCTTGGTCACCCAGGCGACCAGCTCGGCGACGTGCTCGCCGAACCGCTCGGCGATCTCCGCGCGGGTGCACGGGGTGTCCTCGACCACGTCGTGCAGCACGATCGCCACCAGCACGTCCGGGTCGCGCACCCCCGCCCCGCGCACCGCGACCTCCAACGCCTCCAGCAGATGCTCCAGGTAGGGCACGCCGGTCGGCCGCAACTGATCCCCGTGCTGCAGTTCGGCGAAGGCCACGGCCTCCTCCAGCACCACGACCGTCTCCCCCGGCAGCGCCGCGGCCAGCGGCTGCTCGGCGTCCCGCCAGGATTTCCAGCTCGTGAAGATCTCAGTCATGCCTCGGATGCTATCCTCTGGTCAAACGCCTTGGTCGATCGCCCAGGGCGTACGTCCAAACGGAGGAATCCATGCCCGGACCCAAGTCGGCGGACCAGGGCCGTGAGGTGCGCGGGCGGTTGCTGCGCGTGGCCGCGGAGCTGATCGCCGAGCGCGGCTGGTCGGCGGTGAGCACGCGGATGCTCGCCGAGCGCGCCGGGGTGACGCCCGGACTGGTGCACTACCACTTCTCCTCGGTGCACGCGCTGCTCACGGAGGCCGCCATCGGCACTATGCGGGGCCTGGTCGAGGGGATGGGCCCGCTGCTGGAGCAGGCCGGCACGGCGGAGGAAGCACTGGACGTCATGCTCGCCACGCTGGACGAGCACGACGGCCGCGACCCCATGTCGCTGCTGTTCACCGAGACATATCTGGCGGCCACCCGCGACGAGACGCTGCGCCGGTCGCTGGCCGGGGTGGTCACCGCCTTCCGCGACCGGCTGGCCTCGCGGCTGGCCGCCCAGGGCGTGGCGGCGCCGGACCAGACGGCGGCGGTGGTCGCCGCCGCCATCGACGGCCTCATGCTGCACCGGGCCTTCACTCCCGACCTGACCGCGCCGACCGTCGCCCCCGTACTCAGACGACTCCTTGACGGAAGGGAACCCTCATGAAAGCCGTGATCTGCGGTGCCGGCATCGGCGGGCTGGCCCTGGCCCAGTGCCTCGACGCCATCGGCTGGGACGTGGTGGTGCTGGAGCGGCCCCCCGGCCCCCGCACCCAGGGCTACATGATCGACTTCTTCGGTCCGGGATTCGACGCCGCGGAGGCCATGGGCGTACTGCCTCGCCTGCACGAGGTGGGCTACGTGGTGACGGAGATGACCTACCGCGACGAGGAGGGCCGTCGCCGCTCCGGGCTCGGCTTCGACCAGTTCGCCAAGGCCGTGGACGGCCGCCTGATCAGCATCATGCGCCCCGACCTCGAACGATCCCTCCGCGAATACCTCTCCGACCGCGTCGACCTCCGCTACGGCGCCGCGCTCACCGGCGTCGAGAACCACCCGGACGGCGTCCGGGTGACCGTCAACGGCGACACGCTGGAGGCCGATCTCCTGGTGGGCGCCGACGGCATCCACTCGACGGTCCGCGGCCTGGTGTTCGGCGAGGAGCGCGACTTCCTGCGCCACCTCGGCTTCCACACGGCCGCGTGGATCTTCACGGACCCGGAGGTCCGGGCCGAGGTGGCCGGGCAGTTGACGCTGACCGACACGATGACCAGGCAGCTCGGCTTCTACGCCCTGCGCGGCGACCAGGTCGCCGTCTTCGCCGTCCACCGCACGGACGACCGCACCCTGCCCGCCGACCCCCGCGAGCGAGTCCTCCAGGAGTACGCGTCACTGGGCTGGCTCGCCCCTCGCGCCCTGGCCGCCTGCCCGCCCGCGGCGCAGATGTACTACGACCAGGTCGCCCAGGTGGAGCTGCCGCAGTGGAGCCGCGACCGGGTAACGCTCATCGGGGACGCCTGCCAAGCGGTGTCGGTGGTGGCCGGTCAGGGCGCCTCGCTCGCGATCGCGGGCGCCTACATCCTCGCCGACCGCCTCTCGGCGGAGCCGTCGATCGAGTCCGCCCTGGCCGAGTACGAACGGGTGCTGCGCCCGGTGGTGGCGGAAAAGCAGGAGGTGGGGCGCAAGGGTGTCCGCTGGTTCGTGCCGGAGGCGCGCTGGCAGCTGCTGGCCCGCAGAGCCGCCCTCCACCTGGCCCGTCTGCCGCTTCTCGATCGCTATGTGATGGCAGCGGTGGCGGGGAAACAGAGCGCCATCATCGCCTAGACATCAGATAGTTCGACGTCTTACTATCCTCTACTGAGATAGTTCGACATCAAATCTGATTTCAGGAGAGCCATGCGTACTCTCATCAATAACGTCCGCGTCTTCGACGGCGAGCAGACCATCTCCGGCGCCGAGGTCCTGATCGACGGCGACCGCATCGGCGACCCGGGCGGCCCCGTCGACATCGTGCTCGACGGCGCCGGGAAGACCCTGCTCCCCGGCCTGATCGACGCGCACGCGCACGTCTTCGAGGGCGACCTCGCCGAGGCGCTGCGGTTCGGCGTCACCACCGAGCTCGACCTGAACAACCTGCCGCCCCTGCTTGCCGTACAGCGCCGGCAGGCCGCCGAGCGCGATGACGTCGCCGACCTGCGCAGCTCCAGCGTCATCGCCACCGCGCCCGGCGGGCACCCGACCCAGATCATGACTCCCGACGTACTGAAGGCCCTGGGCACGGACGCCACGATCGACACGGTCGCCGACTCCGGCCAGGCCAAGGCGTTCGTGGAGGCCCGGCTGGCGGAGGGCGCCGACTACCTGAAGATCGCGGTCGACGACGGCACCTCGGGCGGCACGCGCCTGCCCGTGCTCAGCCCGGAGCTCGCCGCCGTCCTGGTCGAGGCCGCGCACGCCGCCGGGCTCAAGGCCATCGCGCACACGGTCACCGCGCGGGAGGCGATCATCGCCCTGGACGCGGGCGTCGACGGGCTGGCGCACCTCTTCACCGACACCGATCCCACCATGGTCGAGGAGGTCGCCGCCCGGATCGCCGCGTACGACGCGTTCACCATCAGCACGATCACGTACATCGAAGCCGTCACCGGCGACCCCGGCGGCACGGAGCTCCTGCGGGACGAGCGGGTCGCGTCCCGGATGTCGGAGCGGTCGAAGGCCACCTTGAACCGAGAGTTCAGCGACATTCCCCTACATTCCGCAGGCGCGACCAACGCCTCGCACGCCGCCCTGGCCCTCTTCCGGGCCGGGGTCCCCCTGCTGGCGGGCACCGACTGCACGCCCTTCGGCCCTCCGCACGGCGCCGGCCTGCACCACGAACTGCTGACGCTCACCAGGGCCGGGCTGACGGCCGAGCAGGCGCTCGCCGCCGCCACCAGCGTCCCGGCCCGCTGCTTCGGACTCACCGACCGCGGCAGAATCGCCCCGGGCCTCCGCGCCGACCTGCTGCTCGTCGACGGCGACCCGACCCGGGACATCACCGCCACACGCGCCATCGCCGACGTGTGGCGCCGCGGCGTACGACAGTCCCAAACCCCGGGCTGACCGCCGGGCCGCCCGCCGCAGCCGCCGACCTGCTGCGCCGGGACAGCGTCCACCACCCGCCCGTAGGCCAGAACTTTGGCGGGGGAGATCACCGGGTCGACCAGAAGCAGGCGGCTTACCGCCGTCGGGTCGACTCCACGAAAAGTGATCAACCGCTGGCATTGGCCGTTGGCGGATCCGAGCGCGACTGTGGGACGGTGTGGGCGTGTCCGACGAACTCCCCCGCACCGCGCTTCCCCAGACCGTGGCCGAGGCGATCGCCGCCGAGCAGGCGGGCCAGGTTCTGCGCTATCTCTTCTTCTGGGGCCATCGCCCGGCCCGCGACGGCGGCGTCGGTCCCGGCTGCCTGTCCCAGTGGTGGCCGGTCACGTTCAGCGAGGACGGCCACATCTTCGCCTCCGCCGAGCACTACATGATGGCTCACAAGGCGTGGCTGTTCGACGACCACCAGAGCGCCGCCGAGATCCTCGCCGCGGGTCATCCCGGCGAGGCCAAGAAGCTCGGCCGGGGCGTGCGCGATTTCGAGGAGGACGTCTGGAACGCCCACCGCTTCGACATCGTGGTCCGCGGCAACCTCGCCAAGTTCGCCCAGCACCCCGAACTGGCCGACTTCCTGCTCGGCACCCGGAACCGGGTCCTGGTCGAGGCCAGCCCTCACGACCGGATCTGGGGCATCGGCCTGACCGCCGACGACGAGCGCGCCTCCTCCCCTACGACCTGGCAGGGCCTGAACCTCCTCGGCTTCGGCCTGATGTCCGTACGGGAAGCGCTCGCCGCGGCTTCCTGACCGCCGAACCTCACCCCAACCCCGAAGATCCGCGGCGCCATGACGTCCGTCACCGCACTCGGCCGACTAAATCGGAAGCAGTTGGTTGTCCAGTTGATGCTTGATCACCATCGGTGACACCTGGAAATGAGCGGCGATCCCATCGAGGTCGTCCTGAATCGCGATCTCAGGAGGGACGCTCAGCAACTCACCGATGCCTTGCGCGGGCGCCAGCAGTTCGGCGGCGAAGGCTCGCTCGACCTTCTGACGTTCCGTGTAGGCGGTGGTGACCAGAAAGAGGGGCTCCGACTCCCACAAGTAGTGCCAGAGCGCTCGCGAGAGCGTGAACCGCCGGGAACCTCCTGGTCGGCCAGGCTCGACGACCGCCAACGGACCAGAGTCACCGGTTGATCCACCAACGGCCTGTAGCCCTCTGTCGGCTGTGGGCCGGTCGATGCTGTTCATAAAGATAGAGAGGTCGAAGACATCCTGGTCGGCGAGTCCCAGAATCCGACGCACCACTCGTGCCTGATTCCACCCTTTCTCCCATGACCAGTTTCCCGGCGTCGCCCGAGACCGCCGGAGTTCTTCGCGCAGCGTTCTCGCCGCTTCCGCTTCCGGCGCCTGTTCGATCTCAGTGCGTGCGCCGCGGATCCATTCCAGGGCCTGCCCAATGCGGGCAGGTTCCACCGCGTCCAGGAAGTCACCGAGAAGGTCCCCTCGCAGTTCAGCCGCGGCTCGCATGATCAGTTGCTGGTACGGCTCGGCCTCGCTGTAAGGGTCGAGACCGAGGCGCGCGGCGGCCAGGCAGAATTCGACCTCATCAGAGTCGGCTCGCTGAATCTCCGCCCACTCTTTTTCCAGCGGCGTATCAGTGACTCCTTGCTCGGCCAGACGAGTAAGGACGGCAGAGATGACGGAGATGAGCTCGCGGTCGACGGAATCGCGGTCGACAAACGCCTCACCGTCCGCCAGGAACCTGATCGGCCTGCCTGCTGTCGGGAATCGGTCGCGCTGCCAGATCAGCCGCTTGTGCTCCCCCTCGGGGATGAGCGCCAGGTTGGGCCAGAGGAAACCGTCTCCGATGCCGCGCAACGAATGCCGCCTGAACTGCCGGGAGTCGTAGTGCTCCAGGCCCCACAAATCCAAGCTGCGTGCCGGGCGCGCGTCCGCGCGCAGCAGCCACCAGTTGTAGGCGGCCCACTCCGCGAGCGGGTAAAGGGGGCAGTAGATCGACCGGCGCGAACTGCCGGACTCCTGGTCCTCGACCAGCGTGACGTGCTCGGCGCCTACAACGATCTCGATCCGCGCCCAGGTGGCTCGATGCTCGGGCGCCTTGACCGACGGTGCGGCCTCCCACTCCCACCGAATGGCCAACTCTGGAACGGCATTCATTGGTCCTCGCTCTCGCCGACCTCGTAGAGCTTCTCCGGCCACTCACTGCGATCAAGCGGATATCCCTTGTACTGGCCCAGCTCCCGGTTCACCAACCTGGCCTCGTAGACGACATCATCCAATCGACGCCATGCGTACCGTGGAAAATCTCCTTCCCACGGCGCGCCGATGTTCCCGCACGCGATGGTCGTCTTCAGCCAATCCGTGATCTCCACCGGATCAGCGAACTTGGGATCGCACTTGCTGGCATCAGCCCGCAGCCTGGGCTGTCCCGCGAACGAGGGGTAGGACTTGTGCTCACCGCTGCCGACATAGGAGACCCGCTCTGCGAGTTGGTCCAAGCGGACGCCTTCCGGCGGTGTCACCAAGCTACGCGGAAGCGGACGACGGCGTTTGGGGGCACGCATCCACTCAGTATGGCCTCCGTCACTCTTCGTGTCAGGCCAGTTCGAAGTGGTCGCGTACAGCATGGTCATCACGTTAGTTCGCCCGGCTCATACTTCAGGCTTTGGCCCCTCCGGACAACGCCTCGATCACCGAAGACCATGGACACATACGGCTCACGTGGTTGACCGGCCCTGGGCGACCGCGGCCAGGAAACCGCCGACGAACGCGTCGCCGAGTCCGATGGTCGTGGGTGCGGCGACGTCAAGGTCGAAGCCGGGCAGGCAGCGAACGACCTCGCCCATTCGGTCTTCCAGCGCCGCAGCGAATTCCACCGACTCCGTGCGCCTTGGCCGGTTCCGCATGAGTTCGTACTGGTGCTCTGTGTACCCATCGCCGTGGGAGTAGCGGGTGCTGGCGATCACGATGCCCTCGTTCAGCGGCTCCGCGTACTCGCCGGCTCTCTCGCCGAATGCCGCCGACCAATATTTCGTATGGACGACCAGGGTCGGCACGGGGATGAGAGCGCGCAGCGATTCGAGGGCGCGGGCCACCTCCGTCACGGAGAGCAGGTCGACGGCGTAGCCCAGGTGCAGCTGCAGCTCGTCTTCGTTCAGTCCGTAGACGTCGATGACTTCCAGAAGCGCGTCGCGGACCAATTGGCTGTGGCCCGGCTCGTGGAATCCGGCATCCTCGTAGTAGACGACCGCCTCGGCCGGCAGCTGTCGCATGTGGTCTCTCAGCGTGGTCAGACGCCGGTCGAGTGTCTGCTGGTCCCTGATCGCGTTGAATCCTGAGATCAGAAAGACCCGTGCGTCGCGGAGCAACGAGCCCAGCTCATCACTCAGCAGCATGGACTCGTTCGCCGGGTCGTTGACGTAGATCAATCTGTTCGGGAACGGCGCCCGGATGTCGATGTCGCCTGCTCGAACCCGCAGGTCCTGGTCGTACTGCACGATCAGGTGCGGATAGAGGGTATCCCGGTCGCCGCTGCAGATGTAGTCGCAGCTTGCCGGCAGCAGGCGGCGGACGATGTCGTTGAGGCTGACCAGGTGCAGGGTGGAGGGTACGCCGAGCCGGCTCATCTCCAGCGCCGCTCGGACAGAGGTGCCGCCCAGAGTCGTCCGTTTGGGGAACCGCCCCGCGAACGCGCTCAGGCATTCGGAGGAGGCGACGAAGTGCTCGCCTCCTCCGCCCTTTTTGAGGTAGGTGAGAATCGAGATGACCAGCTCGCGTTCGTCGGTAACGGTGACCGATGACGTCAGCTCGGCATTGTGGATCTCATACTCGCCGACCAGCTGCTCCAAGACCGCCGAGGACAGCTTGAGCTCGTAGTCGACGCATCCCCCCAAACCCAGGACCACATGGCTGGCCATGTCAGTAGAGAGACGCCTTGCCGGTCGCTTCGAAGAGGTCGATCTTCTGCGCGGCCACGACCTTCATCGCCTCGATGCACGGCGGCTGGATGGAGTTCGGCTCACGCAGGCTCTCATCGGCCAGGACTTCGCGCATCTTCATGTGGTAGGCGAGCTTGATGTCACTGGAGATATTGATCTTGTTGATACCGAGCTTGACCGATTCCGCGATCTCGTTGTCGGGGTTGCCCGAGCCGCCGTGCAGCACGAGGGGGATCCTGACCCGGTCCTTGATCTCCTTCAGCAGGTCAAGCTTGAGCTCCGGCTTCAGGGTCTTCGGGTAGATGCCGTGATAGGTGCCGATGGCCACGGCGAGGCTGTCCACCCCGGTCTCCCGCACGAAGGTCACGGCGTCCGCCGGGTCGGTGTAGATGATCGCGTCGCTGCCGTCTTCGGCCTCGTTGTCGGTCTTGCCGATCGTCCCCAGCTCCGCTTCGACCGACAGGCCGACCGCGTGCGCGGTCTCGGTGACCTTCTTGGAGAGCGCGATGTTGTCCTCGAAGGACTTCATAGAGGCATCGATCATCACCGAGGTGAAGCCGATCCGGATCGCGGTCAGCATCTCCTCATAGGTCGCGCCGTGGTCCCAGTGAATCGCGATCGGCACGGACGAGCGATGGGCCCGCTGGGTGATCGCGGCGATCACGTCCACTCCGAGGTGCCGCACCTCGTCGGGATGGATCCCGACGATGAGCGGCGCGTTCTTCTCTTCACTGATGTCCACGATGCCGTTGAACATCGCGTAGTCGCTGATGTTGAAGGCGGGCACCGCGAAGTTCTTTTCGTGCGCGGCGGCCAGGAGCACCTTGCCGGTCGTCAGCATTACTGTATTTCTCCTTTGAATAGTTGATTATGCCGCGGGACGGGCATGATGCGTCAGGTCTTGACGGCACCCGAGGTGAGGCCGCCGATGAATCGCCGCTGGAAGATGAGGAACAACAGGAGCACCGGAATGGATCCCAGAATGCTCATGGCCATCATCTGGTTCCACTCGTAGGAGTGCTGGCCCATCAACAACTGGATGCCGATGGGGACGGTTCGCATGTCGTCGGTACGGGTGAGGGTCAGCGCGAACAGATACTCGTTCCACGAGATCATGAAGGTGTAGACGCCCACGGCGACCAGGCCGGGAACCGAAATGGGCACCAGGATCCGCCAGAGAGCCGTCCAACTCGACGCCCCGTCCACCTTGACGGATTCATCCAATTCCCGGGGCAGGGTATTGAAGTATGCGGTCATCATGATGATCGCATAGGGCAAGGTGAAGACCATGTGCGTGAGAATCAACCCCGCATACGTATTATACAGGCCGAGTCCCACCACTAGACCAAAGTAGGGAATGACGAGTGTGATCGGCGGCACAGCCTGAACACTGACGATCACGACGTTGATGGATCGCTTCAACGGGAAGTTGTAGCGGCTGAATCCATATGCCGCGAGTATCGCCACGAACAATGTCAGCACCGTCACCGACAGCGCGACGATGTAACTGTTGATGAAAAACCGCAACTCGGCCGCGTCGCCCAGGATCTTCGCGTAGGCGTCGAACGAGAAGTTGTCGGTGATCAGCCGTGGCGGAACCTGGAAGACTTCCCCATTGGTCTTGAACGACGTCGACAGCATCCACACGACCGGCAGGCCGGCGAAGAGCGCGCCGACGATCAAGCCTGCGAGCACGGCGCTCTTCGCGTAGAGGCGCCGCCTTTTGCGGGTGAGCACGGGTGATCACCTCTCCTTTTGCAGGCGAACGTAGAAGACGGCCAGAACCATCGTGAGCAGCAGGACTATGACGGCGGCGGCGGACGCGGTGGCGAACTCGTAACTGCTGAAGGCCTGCTTGTAGGTGTAGGTGCTGAGCATCTCGGTGACATTCAGCGGGCCGCCACCGGTGGTCATCCAGATGAGGGCGAACTGCTGAGAGGTCCAGATGAGATCGAGCACGGCCATGCTCAGGAGCACCGGCTTCAACTGGGGAAGCGTCACATTGCGGAACTTGCGGTAGGTGGTCGCGCCGTCCACGGAGGCCGCCTCGTACAGAACGGGCGAGATTCCCTGCAACCCGGCCAGTATGCTGATCATGAAGAAGGGGAAGCCGGCCCAGATGTTGATGAAGGTCAACGCCCAGAGCGCCATGTTCGGGTCGGAGAGCCAACTCACTTCCGCGCGCAGCACGCCGATCGTGGTCAGGATGTAGTTGACCACCCCGGACGGGTCCAGCATGAGCCGCCAGATGACCGCGATCACGGCGACCGTGAACAGCCAGGGCAGGATGTAGACGATGCGGAAGATGGCTTTCGTCACTCCGCCCAGCAACGGCGTGTTGAGCATCGTCGCGAAGGCCAGCCCGAGGCCCAGGTGCGCGACCGTGCTCAGAGTGATGAAGATGAACGTGTTCTTCAGCGCGGCCAGGAAGTTGGGATCGGTGAGCACCGTGGTGTAGTTGGCGAGACCGGCGAAGACCGGATTCTGCTCGACGATCACGTTGTCCTTGAACGAATAGCTGACCACCATCGCGATGGGGATGATCATCAGCACAAAGATCAATATCAGCGTCGGCGAGAGATAGCCGTACGGGACGACACGCTGTACGGGAAAAGGCCGCGTACTTCTTCGTCGGCCCACAGGGGATTCCGATGCCGATGGTGCGGCTCCCGGGGAGGCCGCGGGATCGAGTTTCGCGGTGTCCATCGATGTCTCCTTGGTTCGGGGCCGCGCCGCACGGTCGGCGCGGCCCACGAAGTGCGGAAGGTCAGAGCACCGGTGCCCAGGCCTGTTGCGCCTTGTTGAGGGTGTCGTCGATGCTCTGCTTGCCGGTGAGCAGGAGCTGCAGTTGCTCGTCGAAGCTGCGCATGAGGTCTTCTGCCTTCGGCAGGCCCACGAACTCGTTGGCGGGATAGCCCGCCTTGTAGATGTCGAAGGCCGTCTTGAACAGCGAGTCGCTCTTGCTGAAGTCCGGCTCGGCCGTCTTGTTGCCGGGGAAGCCCTTCGCCAACGTGCTCAGCTCCGCGTTCGCCTTCTTGTCCATCAAGAACTGGACCAGCTTGAACGCCTCGGCCTTGTGCTCCGAGGAGTCGGCGACGCCGATGCCCCAGGACGCGTACGGGATGCCGCGCTTGCCGGTGTAGCCGTCCTGGGCCGGGATCGGCACCACGGTGAAGTTCAGCTTGGGATTGTTCTTCTTGATCAGCGTGATGTGAGCCAAGGAATCGATCATCATGCCGACCTGGCCGGTGGAGAACTTCTCCACCTTGTCCTGCTCTTTCATGGTGAGCGATCCGGGAGCGATGACGCCCGCGTCGTTCAGGCTCTTGACGTACTCAACGGTACTCTTGACGCCCTGACCAGTCAGGTCGGGCTTGCCGTCCTTGGTGAGCATGCTGCCGCCCGATGCCCACAGCCACGACATCACGTCATTCTGAATGCCGTTGGGAACGGCGGTGTCGAGCGGCAGGGCCCAGCCCTTGACGTTGCCGCCAAGCGCGCTGATCTTCTTGGCCGCGTCCAGGAACTCCGTACGTGTGCTCGGCGGCTTCTTGACCCCCGCCTTCTCGAGCAGATCGTTGTTGACGAACAGGGGGTAGACGAAGTTCACCACGGGGATCATGTAGGTCTTGCCCTTGACCTGGATCTGGCTCGCGAGCTGGCTCGAGTCGTACTTCGCATTCGCCATGAGCTCGGACAGGTCGGCGATGGCACCCTGCTTGGCGAAGTCGCTCACCCACGCGCCGTCGAGGCCCACGACATCAGGCAACGTCCTCGACGCCGCTCCGGACACCAACTGCTGCTTGGTGGACGCGTACGGACCGCTCAGCAGCTTGACCTTGATGTTCGGGTTCTGGGCGGTGAATTCCGTCATGAGCTTGTCGAACGATCCCGCCGGTAGCTCCGGCGCCCACCACTGCGCGAACTCCAACGTGACGGGGCCGCCGCCGCTTGATCCCGCGCTGGTTCCCGAGTTGGAACCACACCCCACGGCCGTGGCGCTGAGCACCGCCACCGCCATGACCCCGAGTAGTCGCCGTGTCCGGCCCTGCAACCGGGTGCTGCCTCCGGTCATCGCGACCTCCTTGCTGTACAGGTGTTACCGCTCTTTGCCGGTTTCCGCCACATTAACAACGCGTGACGTCGCCTCACAAGACCTAGCAACAGCAAAGTTCCGCTAGAAACCGCACAGTTCGGCAAAGAAATGGGAAGAGACGCACGGTCGCAGGTGGATCGCACCGCCCAGGCCCGTGCGGTAAGCGGCATCTCGCCTGAGAGAAGCAGCATTATGCGGTAGTCTGCAGTTCTAGGACCTGTATCACCCCTCTGTTGCGTTGATCCATAACGCAACTACCGCAGAGATGGGAGGGTCAGTGACCCTTGACGAAGAGGATCGGCAGCGTCGTCTACCTGCAGGACGTAAAGCCCAACTGGCGGCATACGTCGCAGAGACCGGGCAGGTCACGGTCAGCGCGCTCGCGGAGCGCTTCGGCGTCTCCATCGACACGATCCGGCGGGACCTGGACCAGCTGAGCGCCGACGGCGTCCTGGTCCGCACCTATGGCGGAGCGGTCAGTCAGTCGACCCTCTCCCGGGTCGACCGGGCCGTGGACGTGCGGCTCAAGATGGAAGAACGCGAGAAGGAGAAGATCGCGGCACTCGCCGGGTCGCTGGTGGAAGACGGGTCCATCGTCATGATCAATGGCGGCACGACCACTCTCGCCGTGGCCCGGAACCTGCGTAACCACCGAGACCTGACAGTGGTGACGAACAGCCTGCTCGTGCCCCCGGCGCTGCCGTCCTCGGCGATCCGCGACGTGTACGTCGTCGGCGGCGCGGTCCGCCCTCTCACACTGGCCACCATCGGCCCCGTCAGCTTCCGGGCGTCCGGCGGCAGCGAGCTGGACATCAGCTGCGATCTGGCGTTGATCGGGGTCGGCGCCGTTTCAGCGGCCGCCGGCTACACCACGAGCAACCTCGCCGAGGCGGCGATGATGCGAGAGATGATCTCTCGGGCGGCGCGCGTGGCGATACTGGCGGACTCCTCCAAGTTCGGTCGCCGGCTCTTCGCCCAGGTGGCCGAGCTCGGGGGCGCCGACTACCTGGTCACGGACTCCACCCCGCCGCCTGATCTTCTCGAGGCGCTGAAGGAGAACGAGGTAGAGCTGATCACCCCGGAAACCCTCGAAGGCGCCCCTGAAGCCAATCAGGATCCCCACTAGTTCGTGCACCACTGGCCGTTCCCTATGACTGGAGAACGGCCAGACTCGCTCAGCGGGACCCCGCGTCGAGGAGAGACTCGTTGACCATGTCGCGGAAGTCCGCGACGGTCGCCACGTGGCCAGCCGGTCCTCCGGGATGGTCACGCCGAGCTCGAGCTCGACCTTGGTCGTCGCCGCGATCAACACCAGCGAGTCGAAGCCGAGATCACCCAGTGTGGTTCCCGGGTCGTCAGCGGCGAGGTCCACACCGCCGTCCTCCCCCGCCGTCCTCCCCCGCCGTCCTCGCACAGGATCCGGAGGACAGCCGGCGGCGCGGCGCAGGCCCGAGCCCGTGGCGCCCGGGCGGGCGTCGAACGCCGCGCCGTACCCGCTGACGGCCCATTCGTTGCCTCCGATGACGAGCACCCGGACGGACAGGCCGCCGGCGATGAGGTCGCGGTTGGCGGTGTCCAGCTGGCACAGTTCGATCTCGATGTCGTAGCGCCGGGAGAGTTCGCTCACCCAGCCGCTCAGCGCGCCATCGAGCAGATGGAACTTGTACGCCATGATCACGCGGTCGATCGGCCGGCCCCCAGTGCAGCCGGGCCCGCTCCAGCGCGAACGAGACGACCTTCTCGGTGGTGTGCCTGCTGAACTGGAACGTGCGCGTCACGACCTGCTCGAACGCGCTCGCCAGTTCGGCACCCGTGCCCCGGCCCACCGCCAGGCCGATCTGAACCTTGCTGCCCATGCTTTGTCCTCATCGTCGGTCGGATGGATCCGCGAGTACTGAGGGCAACCCCACCAGGCCGCCATCGGAACGCGATCGAGTAGCCATCGCCCCGGAGAAATAAGACTGATCCCAATATTGGTATGAGAACAAGCATGGTACGGTACTTCTATGAGTACAGACCAGCCTCACGAAGAGACCGTGAAGACCCGACACGAACGGCGGCGGATCCAGACCAGGGAACGGATCGCCGACACGGCCCTGACCCTGTTCAGCGAGCGCGGCTACGACGCGGTGACCATCGCCGAGATCGCCGAGGCCGCGGACGTCGCGAAACAGACCGTCGTCAACCACTTCCCGGCCAAGGAGGACCTCCTCCTGGCCTGGCACCGCCCGGTGGAGGCCGACGTGATCGACCTGATCGACCAGCTTCCCCTGAGCACCCCGCTACCGGAGTTCCTCAAGGAGGAACTGCCGCGCATGTTCGCGAAACTGCCGGAGGCGCCGAAAGCCCCCCAAGGCGGCGGTGAACGGGCCGCGGCCGGCCCCCAAGGCGGCGGACGGGCCGCAGTCGACCCGCAAGGCGGCGGCGGGCGAGCCGGGGGCGACCCGCGCCTCGCCCGCGTGGGGGCGATCATCATGAAGAGCCCCTCGATACAGGACGCGCTGCGGCGACGCGGCAGCCGTTACCAGGAGGACCTGGCGGCGATCCTGTCCGACCGGGTCCCCGCGCGACTGGGACCCGTCGCGGCGCGCGCACTCGCCGCCTTCATCCTGACCACGGTCACCGCCATGGTCGAAGAGGCGATGCGGCTACGGGCCGGAGGCCAACCGGCGGAGCAGATCGCCGCCGCCCTCACCGAAACGGCCGGCCGCGCACTGGACATCCTGGACACCGGCCTCGGCGGACCGGAGAAGCCGTCCGAGTAGATAATTAGATCGATACCATTATTGGCACCGATCCAATTGCTGCGACAGACGGCATCAACCCGACGTGATCGACCAGCTTCCTCCGAGTGCTCCGCCGCCGGGGAAGCCCCCAAGGTGCGCCACTCGCAACTCTCTGGGAGCAGGTATGACAACGCAGCCCGTTGTCGAAGCGCGCGGCATCGTGAAACGCTTCGGCTCGACGACCGCCCTGCAAGACGTTGATCTGTCCGTTCCGACCGGCACCGTCTACGGCCTGCTCGGCCCCAACGGCGCGGGCAAGACGACGATGATCCGGATCTTGTCGACCCTTCTGCGGCCGGACGCCGGCACCGCCCGGGTGGCCGGACACGATGTCGTCCGCCAGGCGACCGCGGTGCGCTACCAGATCGGGTTGACCGGCCAGTTCGCCGCCGTGGACGAGAAGCTGACGGGACGAGAGAACCTACGCCTGTTCGGCCGCCTCTACCATCTGCCAGGACAACTGGTCCGGCAGCGTGCCGAAGAACTGCTGGCGCGGTTCGACCTGTTAGAGGCCGCCGGACGGGTGGTGCGGACCTACTCCGGCGGCATGCGGCGCCGCCTGGACGTAGCGGCCAGCCTCATGATCGAGCCGGCCGTGCTGTTTCTCGACGAGCCGACCACCGGGCTGGACCCACGCAGCCGCAACCAGGTCTGGGACCTGGTCCGCGGCCTGGTCCGCGACGGAACCACGGTGCTCCTGACGACGCAATATCTCGACGAGGCCGACCAGCTCGCCGACCGGATCGCGGTCATCGACCGCGGCCGGCTGATCGCCGACGGCACCCCCACCGATCTCAAAGCCGGCATCGGCGGCGCACGCGTCGAGGTCGTGGTCGAAGACCCGGCCACCCTGCCGGTCGCCGCCGCGGCACTCGCCCGGGCGTTCACCACCGAACCCCACATCACCCCTGGTGCCCGCCGGGTCAGCGCGCTGACCGAAGGCGCCAGAGACGACCTGCTGACCGCCGTCCGCGCGCTGGACGCGGCGGACATCACCGTCGAGGACATCACCCTGCGCAGACCGACACTCGACGACGTCTTCCTCCGTCTGACCGGCCACACCACCACCGAAGAGCAGGAGACACCGTGACGTCCACATCCGCAGCGCCCGCGGTCGCGGGCCCGCTCTCCCGGCTGGGCTGGGCCATCCGCGACGGATGGGCAGTGGCCGGCCGGGAATTCAGCCAACTCCGCCATCACCCCGGCGAACTGGTCGGCGCGATGATCGTCCCGGTCATCATGGTGCTTCTGTTCGGCTACGTCTTCGGAAGCGCCATCAACGTGCCGGGCGGCGGCAGCTATCGCGAATATCTCATGCCGGGGCTGTTCGCCATGACCGCCATCACCGGAGTCATCGCCAGCGCCCTGCTCATCTCCAAGGACATCGCCGAAGGCGTCATGGACCGATTCCGCTCCATGCCCATGGCACGATCGGCCATCCCCTTCGGCCGCACCCTCGCCGACCTGGCCACCGGCATCATCACCACCGCCATGATGGCCGGCGTGGGACTCCTGGTCGGCTGGCGAGCCCACAACGGCCTGGCCGCCACACTGGCCGGATTCGGCCTCATCCTTCTCGTCCGCTTCGCGGTCAGCTGGATCGGCGTCACCGTCGGCCTCTCCATCAGCCCCGAGACCGCGAACGCGCTCATCCCCATCCTTTTCCCGATCTCGGCGCTGTCCAACAGCTTCGTCCCCACCGACGGCATGCCCACCTGGCTACGCTTCATCGCCGACTGGAATCCCATCAGCGCCCTCGTCGCCGCCAGCCGCCAACTCTTCGGAAACCCCACCATCACCCCCGCAGAGGGATCATGGCCGCTGCAGCACCCCCTCACCGCCACCCTGGCCTGGTCCATCGCCATCCTCGTCGTCTTCATCCCACTGGCGACATGGAGATTCCAGCGAACCACCCGGTAGAGCCGGTCTTTTCCAGCGACGGCGGGGTCATGGGCGTGGAGTGTCACCGCCTGAAGACGTCGATCCCGGCCCAGAAAACAGTAAAACCGCCTAGCGAACTAGGCGGTTTTACCTGGCCAGAAGACCTTCGCTGGTGCGCCGCCAGGGACTCGAACCCCGGACCCGCTGATTAAGAGTCAGCTGCTCTAACCAACTGAGCTAGCGGCGCCCGCAACAGAAGTAACTGTAGCAGCCACCGCGCACCACCCAGCACATCATCCGAGCCGCTCGCCCAGCCCCTCGTAGGCCTCCAGCACCGTCTCCCAGAACCGCTTCACGTCCAGCGATGTGGCCACCAGCGCGTTGGGCCGCGCGTCACGAAGTTTGAAGTCGGTGACCGTCATTCCCGAGGTGTGCCGGCCGATCGTCTCCACGTCCACCCGCGCCGGTACGCAGGTGAAAAGCGCGGGGTCGAGCACGTACGCCACGGCGCACGCGTCATGGATGCCCGGTCCGGAGTCGGCCGTGACCTCGCCGTAGGACTGGGCGGCCGGGACCAGCAGGTCGGACAGCCGGCCGAGCGGGCGCATCCGGTCCAGGACCTCGGTGGTCACCGCGGCCGTGAGGGTCACGTCGAGGCCGAGCATCTTCACCGTCCAACCGGCGTCGAAGACGATGGCGGCCGCCTCCGGGTCGGCCTTCATGTTGAACTCCGCCGCGGGAGTCGTGTTGCCGCGGGTGTAGGAGCCACCCATGATCACGAAGTCGCGGGCCCACTCCACGACGCGTGGCTCCCGGCGTACGGCCAGCGCGATGTTGGTCAGCGGGCCGATGGCGACCAGCGTGATCTCGCCCGGAGCGGCCCGCAGGCTCTCCACGATGAAGTCCACGGCGTGGCCGTCGGAAACGGGGCGGGTCGCCGGTGGGAGGACGGCGTCGCCGAGGCCGGACAGGCCATGGATGTCGGCGGCGCGGACCGTGGGGCACACCAGCGCGCCCGCGCTGCCCGGAACGACCGGAACGTCGCCGAGGTCGAGAAATTCCCTGAGTGCCAGCGCGTTGGCCGTGGTCAACGCGAGGTCGACGTTGCCGCCTACCGTGGTGATGCCCACGAGTTCGAGGGCCGGGGTGCCCGCCACCAGCGCCAGGGCCAGCGCGTCGTCGATGCCGGGATCGCAGTCAATGAGGACCTTTGTCACAGAACCGAACAATACGCATGAATCGGGGCCGGACAGTCCCCCAACTGTCCGGCCCCGACCGAGGGCGGTCCAGGCCAGCGCTTTCCCCCAAAAACGCCGGCGGTCCCGCACTGCGAACGACGGTCCCCCTCCGCGTCCGCTCTTCGGTAAAAGTCTGCAAGTCAGTCGCAGGACTCTTGACCTGCCTCGACACTACCGAGACGAATGCAACGAACGTGCCATAGGGGGGTCGAATGTCCGCCTAATCCGGTTACGGGATTACCAAACGGACCTCCGTACCTTCCTGGAGGGAGCGACTGACCGTGCAGTACTTCGCGTGCACCCGATCCGCCACCGCCCGGAAGACCTCTTCCGCCTGCTCGGAGGGGACTTCGACGTCATAGGTCACCGTGACGGGACCCAGCAGGTTCGGCTCGACCTTCTCCGATTCGACCGTCATCGACAGACGGATCAGCCTTTGCCCGCGCTTGGCGGTCAGGGGCTCCACGGTCACGATGTTGCACCCGCCCACCGCCGCGAGCAGCAGCTCGACGGGCGTGAACGCGCCCTCCTCGTCGCCGGCCCCGATCTGTACCTCCGCGCCACGGGCGTTCGTCGCCCGGAACCCGCCGTCTTCGGTCCGCTCAACACGTACGTTAGCCATGTTTCAGACACTACTCAGACGCCTCTCATGTTCGGCGAGCATCGTCTATCCCATGGCTAGCGAGGCAAAGGCGAATCAGCCTCTCATCGTGTTCTGGTGCGGTGTGGCGGTCGCGGAGTTCGGGACGATCCAACCGGGGTTCGGTTACCCGTGGCGTCCCTCCGCGTGGGCCGTCGCCGGACTGCTGGTGACGCTCGGGCTGCTGTCCGCCAGGGCGCCGGAACTCCTCCGTTCGGAGCAGGTCAGACGGCGCCTGCGCCTGGCCGGGTACGCGGCGGGCACGCTGCTGGTGGCGCACCAGCTCAGCTCCACCGCCTATGTGACCAGCGCCAGCCGCACCGGCTCGCTCCTCCTGTACGGCATCGCGGCCGTGATGGCCGTCTGGCACCACGGCGTACGGGCCACCACACGGGGCTCCCTGCTCATCGTCGCCGATCTCGAACCCGCCGGGCTGCGCGACCTGCTCGCCACCCGCACGGGCGACACCGTGACCGTCTACCGGACCGACCGGGTGACCGACGAACTGCGCGAACTGGAGGCCGAACACGGCCTGGTGCTCGTCGAGGGCGAGGAGCACGACCCCCGGGCCAAGGAGCGGCTCAGCGCCTCGGGACTGCGCCGCCAGGTGCCTGACATCGCCGAACGCACCGTGATCGTCGCCGGACCCCGGCACTTCCAGAGGTACGTCCGGGGCGCCCTGACCCGGCTATCCGTACCAAAAGCGCAGGTCAGGACAACTCGTTTCAAACCCAAGCCTAGGGTTTAACCAGGCATTACGCGCGCCGTGGGACGGTTGCTGCGAACAAGGAGGCAAGGTGACGACTTTCCCCGGAAGCGCCCGTGTCGAAATGGTCATGGGCATACCGGTCAGCGTGGACATCCGTACTGCCCTGCCACGGCGCGAGCTGGCCCCCGTACTCGACGACGCCTTCGCCTGGCTGCGCTGGGTGGACGAGACGTTCAACCCCGCCAGGGAGGACAGCCAGATCAGCGCACTGAACCGCGGTGGGACCATCCGGCAGGTCCCGGAGCTCATCGAGGTGCTGCATCGCTGCGACGAGCTCAGCGAGGCGACCGGCGGGTGGTTCGAGTCCCGCATCAACGGCGTCATAGACGCCTCCGGCTACATCAAGGGCTGGGCGCTCGAACGGCTCTCCCGCGCGCTGACCAACGCCGGCGCCGTCGATCACCGCATCAACGCCGGTGGGGACATCAGGGTGCGCGGCTCGGCCGCCCCCGGCAAGCGCTGGCAGATCGGCGTTCGTGATCCGCGTACCGATCGAGTGCGCACCGTCGTGTTCACCCACGACCTGGGCATCGCCACCACGGGCGGCGCGAAGGTCGTCGATCCGCGCACCGGAATCAAGCAGGACACCCTCGGGTCGGTCACCGTGCTCGGCCCCGACCTGGGCGCCGCCGACGCCTATGCGACGGCGATGTACGCCATGGGGCCGGTGCTGGGCAGACGCTTCGCCATGGAGCTCGCGGCGGCCGGGCCGTACCAGACCATGATCATCGGCCGTGACGGCCAGGAGGTCATCACCACGTCCGGCTTCGCCGCCTACAGCAGCCCGGAAGCCCTGCTGGCGGGCTGAGGCGGCCTTGCGGGTCGCGCGGCTTTGCGGGTCGCGCGGCTTTGCGGGTCGCGCGGGCTTTCGATCGGCGCGAAACAGAACAGCTGTGGGGTGGAAGCGCTAGGCCTCGGGATGCTTGCTCAGATATTCGATGTAGACCGGCCGCAGAGCCTCGCCGAGCTCGCCTTCGCCGGCCGCCAGGGCATCGCTGAGCAGCGCGGACACCCGGCTGAGGTCGTTGGCGGTCTCGGTGTCGTGACCGCTGGCGGCCTCTGCCGCCGGGATCACCCGCAACAGGTTCCACAGAAAGCCCAGATCGCCGTGGCGTACGGCGTAGCTGACCGCGCGATCGTGCAGCTCGCTGGCCGACAGCGATTCGAATCCATCCGAGTCCATCTCGCTCCCTTCCCCCGACTGCCTCTTCCCAGAGTTGCCCTTCGGTAACGCCTCTCGGTAACGCCTCTCGACAACGACTAGCACAGTGGGTGGCCGGGTGGCACATATCCGCTCATCACGGAGTGCCTCTATCGGAGCACCGATCGGTAATGGGAGGATCAACCAGCGTGAGATTCATCATCAGAACCCTGGCGGCCGCGGTCGCCCTCTGGGTCGCCATCCAGTTCGTCCCTGGCATTCAGATCGCCGGGTCGAACACCCCCAAATACTGGGGCACCCTACTCATCGTCGCCCTGATCTTCGGCCTCATCAACGCCATCGTGAAGCCGATCATCAAAACGCTGGGCTGTGCACTGATCGTGCTGACGCTGGGGTTGTTCCTCCTCGTGATCAACGCGGCGATGCTCCTGCTGACGAGCTGGATCTCCGGCCAGCTCGACATCCCCTTCCATGTCGCCAACTTCTATCCGGCCGCCTTCTGGGGCGCGATCATCATCAGCGTCGTCAGCTGGCTGCTCGGTCTGTTCATCCCCGACAACGATTGAGCCCGGTGGAGCTCGACGGTGCCGGTCTGACCTGCGCGCAGGTCCATGCGGCGGCGTTCGGCGGGGCCTGGGTCACGATCTCCTCACTGGATCGGGCCCGGGCCGCGTGGCGGGCCGCCCAGGAGCTGACCGGCCCCGTCTATGGGCAAAGCACCGGGGTCGGGGCCAACAAGGACGTGGCCGTCGAGGAGGGCGGGCTCGACCTGCTGCGCAGCCACGCGGGCGGGGCGGGGCCGCTCGTGGCGCCCGAACGGGCCAGGGCGATGCTGGTGGTGCGGCTCAATCAGCTGCTGGCGGGCGGCTCGGGCGTCGATCCCGGCGTGCTGCCGGTGCTGGCGGAGGCGATCAACGACGGCTTCACACCCCCGATCCGCACGTACGGCGCCATCGGCACCGGCGACCTGACCGCCCTCGCCACCACCGCGCTGTGCCTCCTGGGAGAAATGTCCTGGCAGGGACCAATGTCACAGCGGAGAGCGACGGTTCCGGTGGCCGGGCCCCGATATCCGCTGGCGTCCAGTGACGCGTTGCCGTTCATCAGCTCCGGCGCAGCGACCCTGGCCGACGCCGCCATCGCCGTGCACCGGCTGCGCGTCCTGCTCGACGCCACCGTCGATGTGGCGGCCTTCAGCTTCGTCGCCGTGGCGGCCTCGGCCGAGCCGCTGGCCGCCGCCGTACAGGAGGCCCGACCGCACCCCGGCCAGGCCGCCACGGCCGCCCGCCTGCGCGGGCTGCTCTCGCGGGAGTTCGCCACCCGCATCCAGGACCCGTACGGCTACCGCGCGTTCGCCCAGGTGCACGGCGCCGCGCTGGACGCGCTCGGCCGCGCCGAGAGCGTCGTCGAGACCGACCTCAACGCCGCCACCGAGAACCCGCTCATCGCCGACTCGCTGGCCTGGCACAACGGAAACTTCCACTCGGCGCCGGTCGCGCTGGCCCTCGACGCGCTGCGCGCGGCGCTGGTGCCGACGGCCCAGCTCAGCGTGGCCAGGCTGGCGACGCTCATGGAGCCTGCCTACACGGGGCGACTGCCGTTCCTGGCGGCGCGGCCAGGCGGGTCGGGGGCATTGATTCTGGAGTACGTGGCTCAGGACGCGCTGGCCGAGCTGCGCCACCTCGCGAACCCGGTCACGGCCGCCACCGCCGTCATCTCCCGGGGGACAGAGGATCACGCGGGGTTCGCGACGCAGGCCGCACGCTATGCCCTGCGCTGCGTGGAGCCGCTGGAGATCGTGCTCGCCTGCGAGCGCGTCGCCGCCACAAGAGGCCCCGATGTCCCCGACCGTCCCCTCTCGGATGACCTCGACGCCGCACGGGCGCTGATCTCACAACCTTTCGATCTTGTACGGCAAGCGGTGGGCACCCGCCACCCACCGCACGGGGCTGAGGACCTCCAGGAAGACGGCCGCTGACCGGCACAGACATCCCGCCGTTACGGCCCGCCCACAACCGGCAGCTGCCCCACCGAGCCGCGCTCGCGGAGCGTCGGCTGCTGCACCACCCGGCGGCGCCGTGTCCCCCCGTCGGCCGCCGCCGACATCAGGCGTACCGCAGCCCGCACGATGCCGTCGATGTCCCAGTCGACCGTCGTGAGCCCCGGCGTGAGCAGGCCGGACATCGGGTGGTTGTCGTAGCCCATGACCGAGACGTCGCCCGGGATCGCCAATCCCAGCTCCGCCGCCGCCGCGTAGACGCCATAGGCGATCGAGTCGGCGAAGCAGAACACCGCGCTAGGCCGATGCGCGTCGAGGATGCGGTGGGCCGCGTCGGTGGCCGCCGCCAGGCCGTGGGGCGCGGTGGCCACCACGATGTCGAGGCCGAGGCGGTCGGCTTCGGCGGTGACGAGCACGTCGGCCGGACGGTCGGGGGTGCTGGTCAAAGTCGGCGTCAGGAGGGCGATCCGCCGGTGGCCCATCGCGTGGAGGTGCTCCAGCGCGAGAGTGACGCCGCGGCGGTTGTCGAAGACCACTTCGCCGGCCGTGCCCGCCAGTGAGTCGCCGATCGCCACCACCGGCAGCGACTCGCACAGCTCCGACCAGAACGGCGCCGCCGGATCGACGGGCTGCACGATCATGCCGTCGACCCGCTGGTCGCGCAGCTGCTGGGCCAGCGCCCGCTCGCGGGCCGGGTCGCCGACCGCGTCGAGGATCAGCGCGTAGCGGTCCTTCTCCCGCAGGCCCCTGCTGATGCCGACGGCCAGCGACTGCTGCCAGAGGTCTTCGAGCGAGCCGCAGAGCAGCCCGATCATGTTGGTGCGCCCGCTGGCCAGGGCCCTGGCGATGGGGTCGGCCTCGTAGCCGAGCTCGGCGGCGGCGGCGCGGACCCGCTCCATGGTCTCCTCGGAGACCTGCATGCCACGCAGCGCGTAGGAGACAGCGGCCGGCGACAGACCGGTCGCCTGGGCCACTTCCCGGATCGTCGCTCTCTTCCGTGGCATCTAGTCAGCCTATTGCGTGGCACCGACAGAAGCTCGCATGCCAAAGAGACCGCCGACGGGGTTCGTCCCTATCGGGGGGCAAGCGGCCAACCGTTGACATTTGTCCAGTGAAGCGGTTCACTGAACCGTATCACTGAAACGGTTCACAGCCACGAAATTCCAGCGTGATAGGTTTACCTGCAATACTAGTAGGAAATAGAGGGAGGTGTGGTCGTGATCATCGACATCCATCAGCATTTGTGGACCGGAACATTCGTCGAAGCGCTCCGCGATCGGACCGCACCCCCCTACCTCGACGGCTGGACGCTGATCCTCGACGGCGAGCCGCCCTACGAGGTCGACCCCACCGACCACGCCGACCGGGACGTCACCGGCCTGGAGCTGGCCCTGGTCTCGCTGTCCAGCCCGCTCGGCATCGAGTTCCTGCCTCCGGAGGAGGCCTGGCCGCTGCTTGACGCCTATCACGAGGGCGCGCTCGGGCTGCCCGAGCCGTTCGGCGCGTGGGCCTCGACCTGCCACAGCGAGCCCGACCCCGAGCGTCTGGCCAAGGACCTCGACCGCGGGTTCGCCGGGCTGCAGATCCCGGCGACGGCCCTGCCCGACGACCGACTGCTGGACGTGCTCACGGAGCGGGACCTGCCGCTGTTCGTCCATCCGGGCCCGGCCGCGGCCACGCCCGGCACACCGTCCTGGTGGCCCGCGCTCGTGCCGTACGTCCAGCAGATGCACGCGTCCTGGCACTACTTCCACGCGGTCGTCCGGCCGCGCCACCCCAGGCTGCGCGTGTGCTTCGCGCTGCTGGCCGGGCTGGCCCCGCTCCACTCGGAGCGACTGATCGCGAGGGGCGGCACGGGCCGCGGCCTGGTGGACCCCGGCTGCTTCGTGGAGACCTCCTCGTACGGCCCGCGCGCGATCGACGCGATCGTCCGCGAGCTCGGCGTCGACGTCGTGGTCAACGGCTCCGACGCCCCCTACGCCACCGCACCCGACCCGGGACTCGGCGAGGCAGCCGCCCACGCCATCCGGGTCACCAATCCCCGTCGTCTACTCGGCCGAAAGGAGACCCGTACGTGAGCGAGCAAATCCTCGAGCACCCCGGCATGAATCAAACCCAGGACGGGGGTGCCTGTGCTCAGCTCCCGGAGCGCACACTGGACCGGCGCGAGCTGCGCAAGCTGGTGAACGAGCTGGCAGCCAACCCGGCCGAGTGGCGCGAGCAGGTGGAGTTCCCCGCCGACGGCGGCCGGCACTACGCCTCGCTCTACCGTGACGCCTACGTCGACGTCTGGCTCCTGTGCTGGCGGCCCGAGGACGACACGGGCTGGCACGACCACGACATCTCCTCGGGCGCGGTCCACGTGGTCCAGGGAGCGCTGCTGGAGTGCAACCCGCGCATCGGCGGCGAGCACCTGGAGACCGTGGTGTCGGAGGGCCAGTCGTTCTCGTTCGGCCCGGACCACATCCACCGGCTCAACGGCGCCGTGGACAACAGCGTCTCGATCCACGCCTATTCGCCGCCGCTGTGGCGGCTCGGCCAGTACTCCATCGACGACACCGGCGTCATGCGCCGCGTCTCGGTCAGCTACGCCGACGAGCTTCGTCCGATGGACGACGCGGTGGTGGCTTAGGAGAGGTCCTAATGGCTAGGAACGGCGTGGGGGCCTGAGCACGCAGCAGCTCGCGCAGGGCTCCACGTCAGGCAGCGCGATCCACAGGCAGCAGGTCCTGCGGAAGTAGCCGTCGTCGGCGGGCTCGATCAGCCCGTCGACCGGCTTGCCGATCTCGGCGAGCAGCGCCATGTAGTCACCCGCCACGAACTGCGTCAACGGGTGGGCGAACGCCTCCGCGGTCGAACCCCAGAGCGTCCGCTCACCCACTCTGGCCATCCGGCTGAGCACGCGTACGAGCGGCTCCTGCGACTCGGCCAGCGCCCGCCTGATCGGCGCGACGCCGGAACCCCAGCTCACACGGCCGGCCGCGATCGTCACCCCCGCCCCGGACACCTTGAAGTACGTCTCGGCCGGCCGCATGGTCGGCACCCGCCCGTCGAGCGCCCAGCCGAGCGCCATCGGCAACGTGTGCCAGTAGCCGTAGGTCTTCCAGAACAGCGCGGCACCGACGTGGCGCGGGGCGCTCCAGCGCGCCGCCGTCTGGTCGACCAGCTCCTCCAGCAGGGTGTACGGCGGGCGCAGCAGTTCCGAGGCGCCCGTCCAGGTCTCGTCCGGCGTGATGACCAGCTCGGGTTCGACCCCGATCACCCCGCCGCGTTCGTCGGCCAACCGCTGGAGCGCCTCCGTGAGCACGTGAAGTCCTTCCCCTACCGGTAAGCCTTTACCGGTAAGCCTTACCCAACGTAGCAGGGCGCCCCGCGAACCAACCGGCCAAGAGTTGCGCCCCCAGCACCCCGAGCCCCGTCAGCAAGGGCACCGTCCACCCGCCGGACACCTGCCTGAGCAGCCCGAACAGCACCGGCCCCAGTGCGGCCACCGCGTACCCCACCGACTGCGCCACCGACGACAGCGCGGTCACCGACGCCGGGTCGGGCGCACGCAGCGCGATCAGCAGCAGCGCCAGCGCGAACGAGGCTCCCTGCCCGACCCCGAGCACGACCATCCACAGCCACGGCAGCCACGGCGCGGCGACCGGGGCCAGCAACATGCCGAGGTACCCGGCCACGGTCAGCAGCCCCGCCCCGATCACGAACGGCACCTGCGACGGCCGCCGCCCGGCCAGGATCGGCACGCCGAGCGTGGCGCCCACCTGGACCAGGTTCGTCACGCTGAGCAGGTAGCCGGCCTGGTCGGCGGGCAGCCCGGCGTCATGGAAGATCGTCGGCAGCCAGGCCAGCAGCACGTAGAAGGTGAAGGACTGGAGGCCCATCAGGGCGGTCACGTACCAGGTGACCCGGCTGCGCAGCACCACCCCGAACGGCCGCGGCCCGCCCTGCGGCCCGGCCTGCCCGCGCAGCGCCTGCGGCAGCCAGAGCAACGCGGCCAGCAGCGCGGGTACGGCCATCAGCGCCGACATGCCGCGCCAGCCGTAGCCCGTGGCGTGCTCGACGGGGATCACCAGCGCCGAGGCGGTCGCGGCGCCGCCCACGATCGCGGAGCTGTAGACGCCGGTCATCAGGTTGACCCGGTCGGGGAAGTACTGCTTGGTGATGCCGGGCATGGCCACGTTCATCACGGCGATGGCGGTGGCCGCGATCGCCGAGCCCACGTACAGCGCGGGGATGCCGTCGAGGCCGCGCAGCACCACGCCGGCGGCCAGCACGAGCAGCCCGGCGAGCAGCGTGCGGTCCAGCCCGATCCGGCGCGCGAGCAGCGGCGCGATCGGCCCGAACACGCCCAGGCAGACCACCATCACCGTGGTGATCCCACCGCCCGCCGCGGGCGTGAGACCGACGTCGTTCATGATCTCGTCGAGGAGCGGGGAGATGCCGGCGATCGCGGGCCGCAGGTTCAGCGCGGCCAGCACGAACCCGGCGACGAGGAGTGCGGATCTCAGGGGCATAGAACCTCTACTCTCGCATAACGCTCTGACAACGTTGTCTGGCCGTCTTACTTGGGAAAGGATCCAAGGGTGAGACCGACGATGAAGGATGTCGCCACGGCGGCCGGGGTGGCGCTCAAGACGGTCTCGCGCGTCGTGAACGGCGAGCCGGGCGTCAACCCGGCGACGGCCGAACGGGTGCGCGAGGCCATCGACCGGCTGGGCTACAGCCGCAACGAGAGCGCGCGCGTGCTACGCAGGGGCCGCACCGCGACCGTCGGGCTGGTCATCGAGGACGTCGCCGACCCGTTCTACGCCGGGCTGAGCCGGGCGGTCGAGGACGTGGTCATCGTCGAGGGCTGCCTGCTGCTGAGCGGCTCGTCCGGCGAGAAGCCGGCCAGGGAGCGCGAGCTGGTGCGTACGTTCTGCGCCCGCCGGGTCGACGGTCTGATCGTGGTGCCGGCCGGTGACGACCACTCCTACCTGCGTCCCGAGCTCGACGCCGGGACACCCGCGGTGTTCGCGGACCGGCCGCCCGGGCCTGGCCTGGACGTCGACACCGTGCTCAGCGACAACGCGGGCGGCGCCAGGGAGGCCGTCGGCCACCTCCTGGCGCACGGCCACCGGCGGATCGCCATGCTCGGCGACCATCCGTCGATCTATACGGCGGCCGAGCGGCTGGCGGGTTACCGCGCGGCCCTCGGCCCGCTCTACGACCCCCGGCTGGTGGCGATGCACGCCCCGACGCCCGAGACGGTCCGGGACGACCTGGAGCGCATGCTGGCGCTCGACGCGCCGCCGACCGCCCTGTTCACCGGCAACGGGCGGCTCACCGTCACCGCGCTGCGTGCCTTGGGCGGGCGGCGGATGGGGCTGGTCGGGTTCGACGACTTCGAGCTGGCCGACCTGCTGACGCCCGGGGTGACGGTGGTGGCCCAGGACCCGGCTGGGATGGGCCGGGTGGCCGCCGAGCTGCTGTTCCGCCGCCTGGCGGGGGACGGCGGGCCGTCGGAGCACATCGAGCTGCCGGTACGCCTCATCCCCCGCGGCTCGGGCGAACTACCTCCGTGACCTGCGAGGCGGAGACGGGGCGAGCTTCCGGGCGTAGTGCGCCGGACAGGGCCAGGGCGACGAGGACGCCCGCGACGCCCGCCGCGAAGATCGCCGGTCCCGGGCCGATCGCCTCGCCCAGGACGCCGATCGCCGCCGCGCCGATCGCCTGCCCGGTCATCAGCCCGGCCGACAGCAGCCCGAACGCCTGGCCGCGTACCTCCTCCGGCACCGCGTCCACGAAGCGCCGCTGCAACCCGAGCTGGTAGGACACCCCGGCGGCGGACACGGCGGCCAGCACCGCCGCCCACGCCACGCCAGGCGCCATCAGGAAGGCCAGCCACGGCAGCGCGATCAGCACCGCCAGCGGCAGCGACAACCGCTCCCTGACCCCCGGAGCCGCGAACCGCCCCACAGCGAACTCCCCGACCGCCATCCCACCGGCCGCCGCCGCCAGCACCGCCCCCGCCTGCCCCTGGCCACCCAGATAGGGCACGACCATCGCCTCGGCCCCGGCCAGGCACATGATCGGCAGCCAACTCGCCAGCGCCAGCCCCCGCACCCGCCGATCGACCATCAGCGACCGATTCACCCGCAGCGTCGCTCGCACAGCCCCACCGGCAGCCGCGCCCCGGCCGGGGCGGTGAGGCAGGCCGTACCGGAGCACCAGGGCGGCCACCGCCGAGAGCGCCGCCGTCACCGCCAGCGCCCCGCGCGGCCCCGTCACCGCCAGGAAGGCACCCCCCACGGCCAGCCCCGCGATCTGGGCCCCAGCCGAGGTGACCCCCATCAGCGACCGCGCCAGCACGAACGCGTCCCCAGGCAGTACGTCCGGCAGCAACGCGCTGCGCGCCGCCCCGAACACCGGCGCGAACAGCCCCGTCACCAGCACCAGCCCGAGCATCACCGGCACCGGCAGTCCGGCGAAGGCCAGCAGCAGGCACACCACCACCCTGACCAGCTCCCCCGCGACCATCACCGCCCGAGGCGGCAGCCGGTCGGCCAGCGAGAGCAGGAACATCCCGCCGAGGATGTACGGCAGCCACCCGGCCATGTACGCGGCGGCCGAGAGCCCCGGCGATCCCGTCTCCGCGTACACCAGCACCGACAGCGCCAGCATCTTGATCGAGTCCCCAGAGATCAGCAGCGCGAAGCTGCCGAACAGCACCCGGAACTCCCGTACCGCGAACACCTGCCCGAAGGTGGCCCCACGCTCGGTCAACCCGCACCCCCTGTTGAGTGAGAAGGGCGGCTCCGGAGGGAGGTCTCGGAGCCGCCGGTCACGATGCTGCGGGACCACGCCCGGTGAGGGCGACTCTTTCGGATATAAACGAAAGGTGTTCAGGATCGAGGTCACCCCGCAGGACGTGGTGGCCAGCCGGTTCGCCATCTCGCCGCTGATCGAGACGATGCACGCGCAGTGGGTGCTCGAAGGTCGTACCAGGGCGGGCGCGCACCGGCGGTGGGTGGACAGGTGGCACGAGCGGTACAAGGAGCTCGCCGGCCGCCACCCCGCCCTGCGCGCCATGGCGGCGATCACCGGCAACAAGGGCACCGGCAACGTCGACTTCATCGCGCCGCCGCCCGCCGGGATGAGCGTGCCGTTCGAGACCGAACTGGCCGCCATGCGCACGACTCCGGTCGAGCAGGCGCACGGCGAGATCGCTTCCGTCCTGGCCCAGCGGCCGCCCGTGCCGGAGTGGACCAGGGAGTTGCTGCTCGGACCCGACGTCGTCCAGGTGCTGGCCGACGCCTACGAGACGCTGTGGACGGAGATCCTTTCCAAGGACTGGCCGCGCTTCCAGGCGATCCTGGAACGCGACGTCGTGCAGCGGGCGGGCCGACTCGCCGCGTACGGCTGGGCCGCCGCGCTCGACGACCTGAGCGAGCAGGTCCGGTGGCACGGCGACGGGTACATCGAGGTCCGGATGGGCCAGAGCGACGAGCGGCACCGGCTCGGCGGCAAGGGGCTGCTGTTCCTGCCGTCGGCGTTCGTGCCCGCCGTGGGCGCCTACCTGGAGGACGCCTGGCCGTACGCGCTCACGTACCCGGCCCGCGGCACGGCCGTCGAGGCGCCCGCGACGGGCGCGGGGGCGGGCCTGGCGGTGCTGATCGGCCGCACCCGGGCCCGCATCCTCGCCGAACTCGCCGTGCCCGCCACCACCACCCACCTCGCGGCCCTGCTCGGGCACAGCCTCGGCACCACCGGCGGCCACCTGGCCGCCCTGCGCCGCACCGGCCTCATCGCGGGCACCCGTACAGGCCGCGCCGTCCTGTACGCCCGCACCCCACTCGGCGACGCCCTCGTAGCGGGAAACAACCAAAGCACGGGTACGCGCGCGAGGACCGATGATAGTTCGGCAGACTCGATACCCCCTTGATCTGAGGGCACGAAGGTATAGTCACATCCGTCCAGCACAACCGTTCAGGCCGAGGGAGCGCGCGCATGAAGGCCGCCGATGTCGCGCCAGAGGCGCAGGCCCGGTTCCCGCACGATCTCATGTACGCGGCGGCGACCCAGTACTACCTCGAAGACGCCACCCAGGCCGACATCGCCAAGCGGCTGGGCGTCAGCAGGGCGACCGTGAGCCGGCTGCTCACCGAGGCCCGCCGGCAGGGCATCGTCGAGATCAAGGTGCACCGGCCCGCCACCCTTGAGGACGGCCCCCTGGCCGCCAGCGTGGCCGAGGCGCTGCGGCTGCGGCGCGTCCACCTGGTCCCCAAGGTCAGCGGCCCGGCGCTGGGCCCCTGGCTGGCGCCGGGGCTGGCCCGTGCCCTGGCCGGGGTCGGGCTGGAGTCGGGCGACGTGGTGCTGGTCTCGTCCGGCAGCACGGTGTACGAGTGCGCACGTGAAGGGCTCGGGCAGTTCCCCGGCGTCACCATCGCACCGGCCGTGGGCGGGCAGGAGGAGCCGCAGCCGTGGTTCCAGACCAACGAGACCACCCGCATCCTGGCCGAACGCGTCGGCGGCGTGCCCAGCTACCTGTACGCGCCCGCGCTGCCGGGGCCCGAGCTGTTCTACTCGCTCCAGCACGAGCCGTCGGTGCGCAAGGTCATGGACCTGTGGGCGCACGCCAAGTGCGCCATCGTCGGCGTCGGCTCCGCGCCGCTGATGCGGCAGGTCGTGCCCGCCTTCATGCCGCGCGACGCGGAGAGCCTGCGTGAGGCCGTGGGCGACGTCTGCATGCGTGTGTACGACCGCGCCGGCGAGCCGGTCTCCTACCCGGGCAGCGAGCGCCTGGTGGCCCCCGGCCTGCACGAACTACGCCGCATCCCGTCGTCGATCGCGGTCGCGGTGGGCGCCGAGAAGGTGCTGTCGATCATCGCGGGCGCCAAGGGCGGCTACTTCAACCAGCTGGTCACCGACGTCCTGACCGCCGAGGGCCTCCTGGCCGCGGCACGCCGTTCCTGACAACGACGTCCTGATAAACACCCGACAAACCGGGAACGAACCTCAAACGACTACTTCTTGCCCAAAACCAGACTCATGCCCTGAACACTTTTGCTGGACAATTATTCAGACCTCGCGCTAGCGTGAGCCACACCACAGGACGTGGCCGGTTGTGAGCGGCTTGTCTCCCGTGGCGTTTTCGGGGGAGCGACGCGATCAGCGAGTCCGTGAGGACGTAGTAAGTGAGGAAATATCCCGTGAAGAGAGTTCAGATGCGGACCTCCGCGTTCGCCGCGGTTGTAGTCATCGCAGGGTCGGCGCTGGCCGCCTGCGGCTCCGGTTCCACCGGTGGTGACAGCGGCACCAAGGCGGGCGGCGGCGCGGAGAACGCCAAGGTGGCCTTCCTCATGCCCGACCTCGCCTCCACCAGGTACGAACTGCAGGACAAGCCGCTGTTCGAGGCCAAGATGAAGCAGCTCTGCCCGAGCTGCACGGTCATCTACCAGAACGCCGACTCCGACGCGGCCAAGCAGCAGCAACAGGCGAACTCGGCCCTGGCGCAGGGCGTCAAGGCCATCGTGCTCGACCCGGTCGACTCGGCCGCCGCGGCCACGATGGTCAAGACGGCGCAGTCGCAGGGAGTGGCGGTCATCGCCTATGACCGGCCGATTCCGGCCACGCCCGCCGACTACTACATCTCGTTCGACAACGAGAAGATCGGCAACATGATCGCCCAGTCCCTGGTCGACCACCTCAAGAAGGAGAACATCCAGGGCGGCCTCCTGGAGGTCAACGGCTCGCCCACGGACGCGGCGGCCGGCCTGATCAAGAAGGGCATCCACAGCGCGATCGACCCGAGCGGCCTCAAGCTGCTGGCCGAGTACGACACTCCCGACTGGCAGCCGGAGAAGGCCCAGACCTGGGTCAGCGGCCAGATCACGCAGTTCAAGGACCAGATCGCCGGCGTGGTCGCGGCCAATGACGGCACCGGCGGCGGTTCGATCGCCGCGTTCAAGGCGGCCGGCGTGAAGGTGCCGCCGGTCACGGGCAACGACGCCGAGCCGGCCGCCGCCCAGCGGATCATCGCCGGCGACCAGTACAACACGATCTCCAAGCCGATCAAGATCGTGGCGGAGGCGTCGGCCGACGTCGCCTACCAGTTCATGCAGGGCAAGAAGCCCGCGGGCAAGACCACGCTCTACAACACGCCGTCCCAGCTGTTCGTCCCCACGGTCGTGACCAAGGAGAACATCAAGGCGGTCCTGTTCGACAGCGGCATCATGAAGGCCAGTGAAGTGTGCACCGGCGAATACGCCAAGGGCTGCGCCGACCTGGACATCAAGTAGGGCTAGGGGAGGAGCGGCCTTGTCGCCCACACAGCAAGCGGACAGCGTTCTGTCCCTGCGAGGGATCAGCAAGACGTTCGGAGCGGTCGCCGCGCTCACCGACATCGACCTCGATGTCGCGGCGGGCCAGGTCATGGCCATCGTCGGTGACAACGGCGCGGGCAAGTCGACGCTGGTCAAGATCCTGTCGGGGGTGCATCCGCCCGACTCGGGGACGATCACCTTCGAGTCGCGGGACATCCACATCCCGACGCCGGCGGCGGCGCACAAACTCGGCATCGCCACCGTGTTCCAGGACCTCGCCCTGTGCGAGAACCTCAACGTGATCCAGAACCTGTTCCTGGGCCAGGAGGTCCGCCCGCTCCGGCTGAACGACGTGGCGATGGAGACCCGCTCCTGGGACCTGCTCCGCCAACTGTCGGCGAAGATCCCGAGTGTCCGCGTGCCGGTGGCCGCGCTCTCCGGCGGCCAGCGCCAGACGGTGGCCATCGCCAGGTCGCTGCTCGGCGACCCCAAGGTGATCATCCTCGACGAGCCGACCGCCGCCCTGGGCGTCGCCCAGACGGCGGAGGTGCTCAACCTGGTCGAGCGGCTGCGCGAGAACGGCCTCGGCGTCATCATGATCAGCCACAACATGGCCGACGTGCAGGCCGTGGCCGACACCGTGGCCGTGCTCCGGCTCGGCCGCAACAACGGGGTGTTCGACGTGGGCGCGGTCTCCACCGAAGAGATCATCGCCGCCATCACCGGCGCCACCGACAATGCGGTCTCCCAGCGCCAGGCGCGCCGCAAGGAAGGTCTGCCCTCATGAACAGCACGCTCACCACGGACCGCCAGGACGAGCGGCTGAGCGGGAACGAAGGGCTGCGCGGCGCGATCGCCGACGTGCTCGAGCGGGCCCGTGGCGGCGACCTGGGCGTGATCCCCGTCGTGGTGGGGCTCATCGTCATCTGGACGGTGCTGCAGATCCTCAACCCGATCTTCCTGTCCAGCGCGAACCTGGTGAACCTCACCCTGGAGTCGGCCGCGACCGGCATCATCGCGCTGGGCATCGTCTGCGTGCTGCTGGTCGGCCAGATCGACCTGTCGGTCGGCTCGGTCAGCGGCCTGTCGGGGGCCGTGCTCGCCGTGCTCTTCGTGAGCCGGGGGCTGCCGGTCTGGCTGGCCATCCTGGCCGCGGTCATCATGGGCGCGGTGATCGGCTGGGTGTACGCGCAGTTGTTCAACCGCTTCGGGGTGCCGAGCTTCGTCATCACGATGGCCGGGCTGCTGGCCTTCCTCGGGCTGCAGCTCTACGTGCTGGGCACCAAGGGCTCGATCAACCTGCCGTTCGACTCGGGCCTGGTGAACTTCGCGCAGCTCGACTTCGTACCGGCCTGGCTGTCGTACTGCTTCGCGGTGATCGCGGCCGTCTGGCTGTTCGCCAGCGGCTACCTGCACGCCCAGGAGCGGCGGCGCGCCGGGTTGTCGGCCAAGAGCCTGTCCATGCTGCTCGTCAGGAGCCTGGCGCTGCTGGTCGTGCTGGCCTTCGTGGTCTACTACCTCGGGCAGACCCGCGGTATCGGCTGGATGTTCATCTTCTTTGTGGCGCTGGTGCTGATCATGCACTACATGCTGTCGCGTACCAAGTGGGGCCGGGCCGTCTACGCGGTCGGCGGCAACGTGGAGGCCGCGCGCCGCGCGGGCATCAACGTCAAGGCCGTATACACCTCGGTGTTCGTGCTCTGCTCGTCGTTCGCGGCGGTCGGCGGCATCCTCGCGGCGGCCCGGCTGGCCGCGGCGAACCAGAGCAGCGGCTCGGGCGACGTCAACCTCAACGCCATCGCCGCGGCGGTGATCGGCGGGACGAGCCTGTTTGGCGGGCGCGGCACGGCCTTCGGCGCGCTGCTCGGCATCATCGTCATCCAGTCGATCTCCAGCGGGCTGACCCTGCTCAACCTCGACTCCTCCATCCGCTTCGTGGTCACGGGCATCGTCCTGCTGCTCGCGGTGGTCGTCGACTCGATCGCCCGCAAGTCGCGGACCTCCCACGGACGCGCCTGATGGCGGTCATCTGCGTCGACGCGGGAACCACGGTCATCAAAGCCGTCGGATACGACGAGACGGGCGCCGAGACAGCCGTCGCCCGGCACGCGACCACCGTCTCCAGGCCCGCGCCCGGCCATGCCGAGCAGGACATGGACTCCGTCTGGGACGCGGTCACGGGCACGGTCCGCGAGGTCGCGTCCCGGCTCGGCACCGCGCCCGACTTCGTCGCCGTGACCGCGCAGGGTGACGGCTGCTGGCTGGTCGACGCGGCGGGCCGCCCCACCGGTCCGGCGATCCTGTGGAACGACGGCCGCGCCGCCGCCACGGTCGACCACTGGAACCGCTCGGGGCTGGCCGCCGACGCCTTCCGCGTCAACGGCTCCTCCGCCGCCTCGGGTCTCCCCCACGCGATCCTGACCTGGCTGAACGAGCACGACCCCGACCGGCTGACCCGCTCGGCCGCCAACCTGACGTGCGGCGGCTGGATCTTCTCCCGGCTGACCGGCGAGCTGGCCGCCGACGAGTCCGACGGCTCGGCCCCCTTCATGGACCTGCGCACCCGTGCCTACTCCCCCGCACTCCTGGCCATGTTCGGCCTGGAGTGGGCCGAACGCCTGCTGCCCGAGCTGCGCGACGACACGCGCCGGGTGGGCGCCCTGACGCGGGATGCCGCCGAGCTCCTCGGGCTGCCCGCCGGGACGCCGGTCGTGATGGCGCCCTACGACATCGCCGCCACCGCGATCGGCGCCGGCACCGTCGGCCCCGGCCAGGCGTGCAGCATCCTGGGCACCACGCTCTGCACGGAGACCGTCGTCGAGCGGCCCGACCTGGACGGCGACCCCGTCGGCATCACGATCGCGATGCCCGACGGCTACCTGCGCGCCTTCCCCACCTTCGCCGGTACCGAGGTCCTCCAGTGGGCCTGCCGGCTGCTCGGCCTGGACGGCCCGGCCGAGCTGGGCGAGCTGGCCGCCACCGGCCCGCCGGGCGCGGGCGGGCTGTCGTTCCAGCCCTACTTCTCCCCCGCCGGTGAGCGCGCGCCGTTCTCCGATCCGCTGGCCAGGGGCGCCTTCCTCGGCCTGTCCTTCGAGCATGGGCGCGAGCACGTCGCCCGAGCCGTGCTCGAAGGGCTCACACTCGTCATCCAGGACTGCCTGGCCGCCTCCGGTGAGGGGCCGCACGAGCTGCGGGTGTGCGGCGGCGGCTCGGCCAGTGCGCTGTGGCTGCGGATGATCTCCGACGTCACCGGCCTGCCGGTCTTCCGATCGGGCGACGCCGAGGTCGGCGCCAGGGGCGCCTTCCTGGTCGGTCTGGTCGCCACGGGCGCGGCCACGAGCATCGAGGCCGCGGCCGACCGGTTCGTCCGGTTGCGGGATGCCGTACGACCCGAGTCCGGCGCGTACGGCACGGCGTACCAGGACTTCCTGGCCCTGCGCGAGACCAGCGCCCGATCATGGCCGCTGCTCGCCGAGATGCGGGGGCGCTCGTGAGCGTCTGGATCGGTGTGGACCTGGGCACGCAGAGCGTCCGGGCGATGGCCGTCACGGACGGCGGCGAGGTGCTCGGCGCGGCGAGCAGGCCGTTGACCAGCCACCGCGACGGGCCCCGGCACGAGCAGGACCCTGAGGAGTGGTGGCGCCAGCTCGCCGCCGCCACCCGCGAGGCGCTGCGCGAGGTGCCGCCGGAGCGGATCCGCGGCGTCGCCGTGGCCGCGACCTCGGGCACGATCCTGCTGACCGGCCCCGACGGCGCCGCGCTGACCCCCGGCCTGATGTACGACGACCGGCGGGCGGTGGCCGAGGTGGCCCGGATCGACTCGGTCGGCGCGGCCGTCTGGCAGCGGCTCGGCTACCAGCGCATGCAGGCCAACTGGGCGCTGCCCAAGCTGCTGTGGCTGCTGCCTGACGCACCTCCGGGCGCGCGGCTTGCGCACCAGAACGACTTCGTCAACCGGCGCCTGGTCGGGCGTGACGTGGCCACCGATCTGAGCAACGCGCTGAAGACCGGCGTGGACCTGATCGAGGAGCGGTGGCCGTACGAGGTGTTCGACGAGCTGGGGGTGCCCGCCGAGACGCTGCCGGACGTCGTACGGCCCGGCACCACGCTCGGCACGGTCTGCGCCGAGGCCGCCGCGAGCACCGGCATCCCGCTCGGCACCCCGGTGATCGCCGGGACCACCGACGGGTGCGCGGCGCAGCTCGGCGCCGGGGCCATGACGCCGGGCAGCTGGAACTCCGTCATGGGCACCACGCTGGTGCTCAAGGGCGTCACCAGGGAGCTGATCCACGACCCACTGGGCGTCGTCTACTCGCACCGCGCGCCGGACGGCTCGTGGCTGCCGGGTGGCGCGTCGAGCACGGGCGCGGGGGTGCTGACCCGCGAGTTCGCCGGGCAGGACCTCGATGCGCTGAGCGCCCAGGCCGCCGCCCGCTACGGCCCCACCGCCACCCCCACCAGCGCCGGGGAGCCGGTCGTCACCTATCCGCTCGTGTCGCGCGGGGAGCGGTTCCCGTTCGTGGCGCCCGAGGCCGAGGGGTTCACGCTCGGCCGACCCGCCGACGACGTCGAGCGCTACGTGGCGATCCTGCGCGGCGCGGCGTTCGTCGAGCGGCTCTGCTTCGACTATCTCGACCTGCTGGGCGCCCCGGCGGACGGGGAGATCGTGCTGACCGGCGGAGCCACCAGGAGCGCCTACTGGACCCAGCTGCGCGCCGACGTCCTCGGGCGTGCCATCACGCTGCGGGAGAACGCCGAGCCCGCGCTCGGCATGGCCGTACTGGCCGCGGGAGACAAGGGCGACGCGGCCGGGATGATCCGCACCCGCGCGGTCGTGGACCCGGCAGGACCCCGCATGGACGAGACCTACCTACGCTTCGTCACCGAACTGGAAGGACGCGGCTGGCTGCCCGCGAGCGCCGCCGACCACGCCCGTGAGAGGACCGCGCCATGACCAACATCGCACTGGTGCGCCACGGCGAGTCCGTCTGGCATGCCGAGAACCGCTACGCCGGGCTCAGCGACATCGAGCTGACCCCGCGCGGCCTCGACCAGGCCGGGCAGCTGGCCTCCTGGGCGGGCCGGGCCGGGCTTGCGGCCGTCTGGGCGTCCACGCTGGGCAGGGCCCGCATCACCGCCGCCGCCAGCGCCGAGGCGGCGGGTGTCGAGCTGCGGGTGGACGAGCGGCTGCGAGAGCTCGACTTCGGCCAGGCCGACGGGCTGACCGCGGCGGAGATGCGCGAGCACTTCCCCGAGGCCCGCGCCGCCTTCGAGGCCAATCCCGCCACGAACCCGCTGCCGGGCGGTGAGGACCCGAAGCTGGCGGCCGACCGGTTCACCGAGTGCCTGCGGGACATCGCCGCCGCCCATCCCGACGGCCGGGTGATGGTCGTCGCCCACACGACCGTCATCAGGATCGCGCTGTGCCGGCTCATGGGCGTGCCGCTGGACGAATACCGGCGGCTCTTCCCAAAGCTGGACAACTGCGCCATCACCGAGATCCGCCCGCGGAACGGCCAGGTGGCGATCCTGCGGTACAACTCCCCGATTGGAGCTCTTCGTTGACCATCCGAGTCCTCGCCGCCGGCGACCACTTCGTCCAGAACCGCCTCTTCATCGACGCGCTCCAGCACGCGGTTCCCGGAGAGGTGGAGATCAGTGAGCTGACGCTGCCGTGGCCGGAGGTGCCGTTCGGCCGGGTGAGCGAGGTGGACGAGGCATCCGATGTGGAGGACGAGCTGATCGAGGCGCTGCGCGGCGTCGAGGTCTGCGTGACCCAGATGGCCCCCCTGACAAAGCGGGTGCTGGACGCGTCGCCGGAGCTCAAGCTGTTCTGTGTCAGCCGGGGCGGCCCGGTCAACGCCAATCTGGACGCGGCCACCGAGGCGGGGGTGGCGGTCACGTTCGCGCCGGGACGCAACGCGGTGGCCACCGCCGAGCACACGCTGGCCATGCTCCTCGCGGCCACCCGCCGCATCCCCCAGACGCACGCCGACCTGGCGGGGGGCGTCTGGCGGGGCGACTACTACACCTATGACAACGTCGGGCCCGAGTTGGAGGGCTCGACGGCGGGCCTGGTCGGCTACGGGGCGATCGGCCGCCGGGTGGCCCGCATGCTGGAGGGCTTCGGGGCGGAGGCCCTGGTCTACGACCCTTACGTGGAAATTTCAGGACAGGTGGAGTTGGACGAGCTGCTCGAACGCTCCCAATTCCTCTCCCTGCACGCGCGGGCCACCCCCGAGACCATCGGCATGATCGGCGCGCCGCAGATCGCCGCGATGCCCCGCGGGTCCGTCATCGTCAACTGCGCGCGCGGCTCGCTGCTCGACTACAACGCCCTGTGCGACGCGCTGGAGTCGGGTCACCTGTTCGGCGCCGCGGTGGACGTCTTCCCCGAGGAGCCCATCCCGGCGGGGTCGCGGCTCCTCACGACCCCCAACCTGGTGATGACCCCGCACCTGGCCGGCGCCAGCAAGGAGACGGCCATGAAGGCCGCCGAGATCGTCGCCGAGGACGTGGCCCGCTACGTCCGCAAGGAGCCGCTCAAGCACTGGGCCAACCCGGAGGCGCTCATCCCTTGAGGCTCTATCCCTTGAGGCTCTATCCCTTGAGGCTCTATCCCTTGAGGGCGCCGGCCATCAGGCCGCGCATGAAGAACCGGCCGAGCAGCACGTAGATCAGCATCGTCGGCACGGACGCCAGGATCGCCGCCGCCATCTGCTGGCTGTACGGCGTGGCCTGGGCGCCGGCGATGTTGTTGAGCATGACGGTCGTCGGCCAGCTCGTCGGCCCGGTGAGGAAGACGGCGAACAGGAAGTCGTTCCACATCGAGGTGAACTGCCAGATGATCACCACCGCGATGGCCGGCGCGGACACCGGCAGCACTACCGACCAGTACGTACGCAGCATCCCCGCGCCGTCCACCCGCGAGGCTTCGATGAGCTCGTCCGGGATGGTGACGTAGTAGTTGCGGAAGATCAGCGTGCAGATCGGGATGCCGTAGACCACATGCGCCAGCGTCAGCCCGGGGATGCCGCCATAGAAGACGCCCTGCAGCCCGGTCACCTCGTTGAGGTTCACCAGGAGCTGCACCAGCGGGATCATCACCCCCTGGTAGGGGATGAACATGCCGAACAAGAACAGCGTGAACAGCAGGTCCGCGCCCGGGAAGCGCCATTTCGACAGCACGTAGCCGTTCATGGAGCCGAGCACGCAGGACAGCAGCGAGCCCGGCACGGCCAGCAGGACGGAGTTCCACAGGCCCGGGGCCAGCTTCTCCCACGCCACCCGCCACGCCTCGAAGGTCCAGGTCCGCGGCAGATTCCACGCCTGGCTCGGGTCCGCCTCAGTGAGCGGCTTGAAGCTGGTGACCAGCAGGACGTAGATCGGGATCAGGAAGATCACCACGAAGGCGATCAGCAGGACGAGCCGCACGCCGCTGGACACCCGCCGGCGCCCGATCACCGCGGTCATGAACGCCTCTCCTTACGCACGGACCAGATCAGATACGGGATGACGAAGATGGCCACGCTCAGCACGATGTACGAGGCGATGGTGGCGCCCTTGGCCGGGTCGTGGGAGTCGAACACCGCCACCCACATGAACACGGCGGGCACGTCGGTGATGATCTGCTTACCCGACACCGCCACGATCAGGTCGAACACCTTGAGCGAGATGTGCCCGAGGATGATCAGCGCCGACAGCGTCACGGGGCGGAGCATCGGCAGCACGACGTACCGGTAGACGCCCCACTCGTTGCACCCGTCGACCCGCGCCGCCTCGCGCAGCTCCTCCGGCACGCCACGGAACCCCGCCAGGAACAGTGCCATGACATATCCGGACATTTGCCAGACTGCCGGAAGGGCCATGGCGGCCATCCCCCAGTCCGGATCCCGGAACCACTGCCACTGCGGCAGCCCGATCCAGTCGAAGAGCCGGTTGAGCCCGACCGCCCGCTGCTCCATCCCCGAGTTCATCAGCCACCGCCACACGATGCCGGTCGCGACGAACGAGATGGCCATCGGGAACAGATAGATCGCCCGGAACGTCCCCTCGCCCCTGATCCCCTTCTCCATGAGGAAGGCCAGGAACCAGCCGAGCACCAGCGCGCCCAGCACGAACACGAGCGTGAACATGATCGCGTGCTGCACCGAGAGGTGCCATCGAGGCAGGTCCCAGATGTCGACGAAGTTCTTCAGCCCGACGAACTTGCCCTCGGACACCTCGTCGTGCTTGTCGGTCATGGCCAGCTGGAAGTTCCAGCCCAGCATGCCGTACACGAACACGCCGATCGCGATGATGGACGGCGTGACGAGGAGTAACCCAGGCAGCCAGGTGCGTGCCCGCCTCACAACATCCCCTCCAAGAGGTACGGCAGGCGCGAAACGCCTGCCGTACCCGGGTGACTGTCTTACTGCGCGTTGGCCGTTGCGGCGTCGACGAGCCCCTTCTGCAGGGCCGCGACGTCCTTGCTGCCGATGAACAGGCCGACCGCCTCGGTGATCGAGGCCAGCCACGGCTGGTTCACCGACACCCCGTGCTGGATGGAGCCGGCCAGCTTGTTGCTCGACCAGTCCTTCAGCGCGTCCGCCAGGTAGTCGGTGTAGAGCGACTGGTCGGCGTCCTTACGGGCGGGGATGGAGCCCTTCTTCGGGTTGAAGGCGTCCTGTCCCTCCTTGCTGGCCGCGACCTTGAGCCAGGCGATGGCCCCGTCGCGGTTCTTGGCGCCCTTGGGCAGCGTGAAGCTGTCGGACAGCCACAGGTAGGTGCCCTCGGTGCCGGGAGAGGGCGCCCAGTCGAAGTCCTCCTTCGACTTCTTGCCCAGGCCACCGTCCGGCGGGTTGTGGAAGTAGCCGTAGGCCCAGTCGCCCATGACGTTGAACGCGGCCTCGCCGTCGGCCACCTGCTTGGCCGCGGGCTGCCAGTCGTCCTGCGGGTCGCCCGCGTACGACATGATCGTCTTGAAGCTCTCCAGCGCCTTCTTCACCTCGGGGCTGCCCCAGTTGGCGCCCGGCTTGAACAGCGCGTTGTAGGCGTCGGTGCCGAGCGAGCCGAGCAGCACGCTCTCCATCAGGTGCACCACGGTCCACTCCGAGCCGATGGACAGCGGGATCTTGCCCTTGGCCTTCACCTTGCCCAGGTCGGCGATGAACTCGTCGACCGACTTGGGCGCGGCCGCGATCCCCGCCTCCTTCAGCAGCTTCGGGTTGAACCACAGCACGTTCGACCGGTGGATGTTGACCGGTACCGAATAGATCTTGCCGTCCACGCTGATCTGGTCGATCAGCTGGGAGGGGAAGACGTCCTTCAGCTTCAACTCGTCATAGAGGGAGTTGAGGTCCTCCAGGTCGCCCGCCTTGATGTAGCCCTGCAATTCGGCGCCCGCGTGACCCTGGAAAGTGTCCGGCGGGGTGTCCGCCTGCAACTTCGACTGCAGCAGCGCCTTGGCCTTGTCGCCGGAGCCGCCCGCCACCGCCGCGTCGAAGAAGGTGTAGTTCGGGTTCTCCTTCTCGAAGATCTCCCGCATCGCCTTCAGACCGTCGGCCTCACCCGGCCCGGTCCACCACGAGAACACCTCGACCTGCTTCTTCTCGCCGCCACCCGTGGCCTGCGGGCTCGCCGTTGCGCCGCCGCCGCTACCACCGCAGCCGGCCAGGCCGAGCACGCTCGCCATAGTGATCGCGACGGCCGCCAACCACCGTCGTCGCATCGCACACCGTCCCTTCGAAACCCCGAGTGGTGAAGGTTGACAACGTTGTCAGTAGGGCAATCAACCCACTTCGCACTTGGAGCCGTCAAGGCATGTGCTGGTAACAGGTCCGCATAGGCGCGACGACCAGCAGGTGGTGGGCGGGCCCGAGCCCTGCGCGGCTCGAGCCCGCTGTCACGCGTCCGGAACCAGACCCCCACCCCTCCGAGGAGGCCAAGCTCCGCCTGGACACGCGACGCCCCATTGGATCGAGCCACGACGCCCCCTGACTGAGAGGCGAGATCGCAAGGTGCGGTCGATCACATGCAGAACGTTAGACATGCGGACCGGCCACCGCATGCGTCGAGATGGCCATTCGAGGATGTAACCGTTCGGCCCCGGAGATGTGTAGAGAGGTCTGTGCAGCCCCATATGTAGGAGGAGAAGAGTGCCGAGGTCATCCCGGTTAGCGCGTGTTGGCGTACCGATTTAGGAGAGTGCCGCCTCCAGGACGGCGCGGGCGATGAGGGCGGCGGTGGACGGCGCGGCGTGCTCCAGGACCACGCCCACGGCCACCTCCGGCGTGTCCGCAGGGGCGAACGCCGTAAAGAGCGCGTGATCCTCCCCTACCCCCGACTTGGCCGCCACCTGCACGCCCGGGATGGCGGACGCCGTACCGGAACCGCCGGCACCGGTGACCGTGCGCATCATCGACGTGAGCTGGCCGGCCAGGGTGGCGGGGATGGTCACCCGGTACGGCGCCGGGTCGGCCCGGTCGATGAGCGAGCCGTCCGGCAGGCGTACATCCTCCACCAGATACGGGCGCATGAGGACGCCGTGGTTGGCGACAGCGGCCGACAGCATGGCGATCATCAGCGGTGTGGCCCGAACGTCATGCCGCCCGATGGCCGACAGGGCGGTCTGGGCCCGGTCCATGTTCGGGGGGTAGGTGCTGGCGGTGACCTGCAGCGGGATCGTGAGGTCGCGGTCGTTGAAGCCGAACGCCTCCGCCTGGTCGCGCAGGATGTCCTGCCCCAGCTGGAGGCCGATGCCGGCGAAGGCGGTGTCGCAGGAGGACCGGAAGGCGTCCGGCAGCGTCGGACGGGCATCGCCGCAGGACCCGCCCGTCTCGGGCAGGTAGGCCGTGCTGCCGGGCAGCCGCAGCCGGGCGGGCGCGTCGACCCGCGAGGTGGGCGAGTACTCGCCCGACGACAGCGCGGCGGCCGTGGTGACCAGCTTGAACGCGGAGCCGGGCGGATACCTCTGGCTGACCGCCCGGTTGACCAGCGGCCCGGCGGGGTCGCCACGCAGGCGCCGGTCCGTCTTGGCCAGCTCGGCGGGGTCGGTGATGGTGTAGGCGTTGGGGTCGTACGACGGGTAGCTGGCCAGGGCGAGGATCGCGCCGGTCGCCGGGTTGACGGCGACCGCGGCGCCCGGCCGGCCCGCCGCCCTGAGGCCCTCGTACGCGGCCGTCTGCGCGCGGTCGGTGATCGTGAGCCGGACGTCGGCGCCGCGGGCCCTGCCGTGCCTGACGAGTGAGCGGACCTGGATCCTCGGGTCGTCACCGGACAGGACGTCGTCCGCGGCCCCCTCGATGCCCGTGGTCCGGCTGAGCGACGCCGTCCCGGTCACTGGGGCGTACAGCTCGCCGTGAGGGTAGACGCGGCGATACGCGTACGGCCCGCGGGCCGTCGCCCGGCTCACGGCGACGGTCGTGCCGTCATAGGTGAGGATGTCGCCGCGCGGATGGTCGAACCTGGCGATGGCAGAGCGCTGGTTGCGCGGATCGGCGTTGAGCCCCCGCGCCCCGAACCCCTGGATCACCGTGATGTTGGCCAGCACCGCGAACAGCAGCATCGCGCACCCCTTGGCGACGCGGCGCAGCGGGATGTTGATCCGTCTCGCCCTGGGCCCGGCCATGTTCCCGGTCTAACAACCGGACCCCAAAGACAGGGCTAGACGACTCTGCGGTAGTAGGAAATCTTGTTGTGGATGTAGCGCTGACGCTCGGTGAGGTTGGCGATCTGCTCCCGGACGCGGCCGTCGTGCTCCTCCAGGAGCTTGATGCGGTCGGCGATCGTGTGGTCGCCCTGCCGGACCAGGGCGGCGAAGCGGAGCATCTCAGCGATCGGCATGCCGGTGTCACGCAGGCAGCGGATCGTGCCGAGCCAGCCGACGTCCTCTTCGGTGAACCGGCGCTGACCTGCGGCGTTGCGGCCGACGGGCTCCAGCAGGCCGATCTTCTCGTAGTAGCGCAACGTGTCCAGGGTGAAGCCGGTCTCCTCGACCACTTCCGCGGGTGTGTAGACGCTCACGGCAGAAGCATCGCACCTGGAGCCGACTCCAGGTCAACCACTTCTCAGCTGAGGCCGGCTTGACATGGACCGCACTCCAGCTTCCACGATCACCACCATGAACATCGCACTGGGCACGATTCCGTTCGGCACCGCGGTCGATGAGAAGGACACTTTCGCCATTCTGGACCGGTTCATCGAGGCCGGGGGCACCATGCTGGACACGGCCAACTGCTATCCGTTCTGGGTGCCGGGGTGCACGGGCGACGAGAGCGAGCTAGCCATCGGCTCCTGGCTCGCGGCGCGGGGCAACCGGGACCGGATCTTCCTGAGTACGAAGACCGGCGCCCGGCCCACCGTCCCCGGCGACGACACGCTCGCCTCGGCGGAGGGACTGTCCGCCGCCTCCATCGGCAAGGCGATCGAGGGCAGCCTGCGGAGATTGCGGACGGACTACATCGATGTGTATTGGTCGCACATCGAGGACCGCTCCGTACCCCTGGAGGAGACCCTGGGGGCATTCGACGACCTGGCCCGGCAGGGCAGGATCCGCAGCGTGGGGGCCAGCAACCTGGCCACCTGGCGGGCCGAACGGGCCAGGAACCTGTCGGCGGCGCGGGGCTGGCTGCCGTACACATGCCTGCAGCTCCGGCACACCTACCTGCGCCCGCGACCGCTCACGCGGCTGGCCGAGTCGGGCCACGCGCTGGCGACGGACGAGACGCTGGATTATGTACGCGCCGAGCCCGACGTGACGCTGTGGGCGTACAACACGCTGATGGCGGGCGCCTACACACGGTCCGACCGCCCGATCCCCGACATTTACCAGCATCCGGGTACGGCCCGGCGGCTCGCGGTCCTGAGTGAGGTGGCGGCGGAGGTGGGAGCGACGCCCAACCAGGTGGTGCTGGCCTGGCTGCTGGCCGACGGGCACGTCCCGATCGTCGGCGTCTCCACGATGGCCCAGCTCGAGGAGGCCCTGGGCGCGGCGGACGTACGGCTGGACGACGAACTACGCGCCCGGCTGGACGCGGCGTGCTGAGACCGGCACCGCTGTGGCGGTGGCTATGGCCCGGGCGGTCGCGGGAGCGCTCCCGCGGAGTGCCGCAGGGACGATTGGTGCTGGCGGGAGGCGGCCTGTGGCTGGTCGAGGACCTCTCCCAGACCGCTCGCCCTTCCCGCTAGCGGACCCGCGCCGGCACCGGAACCCGTCCGGCAGACGGAACGGCCACCGACAGGTGGGCGGTCAGGGCAGGTGATCGGCCAGGTAGCGGTGGACCAGCTGCTTGCACTCGGCGATCAGGTCGGAGTCACCGTCGGGACGCACCCGGAAGGCCAGCTTGAGCACCGCGTCCGTGGCCTCGACCGCCACCAGCAGGGCGCGGTCGAGCCCCGGCCCGACAGGAGCGTCGAGCAGGTCGACCGTGAGGGCTCGCAGCCGGTCGGCGACCACGACGTTGTTCTCCAGCGCGGCGTCGAGCATCCGGTCGGTGCCTTTGAGCGCCGGCCCGCCCGGCGCCGTCAGCACCTCCCCGAAGTCGACCACCGCGAATCCCGGAGTGGTCCGCTTCATCACCACGAACTCATCGATGGCCAGGTCGACCAGGTCGGTCCAGTGGTCGAGACCGGACTCGGCGATCCGCTCCGTGAGCCGCTCGGTGATGCGCTGCAGGAAGGCGTCGAGGTTGCGCAGGGCCAGCGCTCGCACCAGGCCCTGCTTGTCGGAGAAGAACTGGTAGAACGTGCCTATCGGCACCTCCGCCCGGCGCGCGACCTCTTTGGTGGTCAGTGCCTCGTAACCGACCTCGTCGAGCAAATGTGCGCACTCGTCGAGCATCCGTTCGACTCGCTCCACGCTGCGGCGTTGGGCTGGACGCCGGCGCAGGGTACTCGTCATGCCCCCCATCTTGGCGTATTACCGCCAGGTAGGCTCCCCCGAGCCTCCGCGAGTTAACATGAGTCCCACTCGGATGATCGCTTAGGAGTGCGCATGTTCCTGTGGGGTACTGCCACGGCCGCCTACCAGATCGAGGGCGCCGTCAAGGAAGACGGCAGGGGCGCCTCCGTCTGGGACACCTTCGCCCACGAGCCGGGCCGCGTCCGGGACGGGCACACCGGGGACATCGCGTGCGACCACTACCACCGCTGGCCCGAGGACGTCGCGCTCATGGCCGGCCTGGGCGTCAACGCCTACCGCTTCTCGATCGCCTGGCCCCGCGTCCTTCCACTGGGCACGGGCCGGGTGGAGCCGAGGGGCCTCGACTTCTACGACCGGCTGCTCGACGGCCTGCTGGCGGCGGGGATCGCGCCGATACCGACCCTGTTCCACTGGGACCTGCCACAGGCGCTGCAGGACATGGGCGGGTGGATGAACCGCGATATTTCCTACTACTTCGCCGAATACGCGGCGATAGTGGCCGAGCGCCTCGCCGACCGGGTGCCCATGTGGATCACGCTGAACGAGCCGTTCGTGCACATGGCCTTCGGGTACGGCATGGGCGTCCACGCCCCCGGCCAGGCCCTGCTGTTCGACGCCCTGCCCGTCGCCCACCACCAACTGCTCGGCCACGGCCTGGCCGTACAGGCGCTGCGCGCGGCCGGGGCACGGCAGGTGCTGATCACGAACAACTGCACCCCGGTCTGGCCCGTCTCGGAGGAGGCCGCGGACCTGGCGGCGGCCGACGCGTACGACACGCTGCACAACCGCCTGTTCAACGACCCGATCCTGCTGGGCGAGTATCCGGACCTGAAGGCCATCGGCGCCATGGACGTGATCCGCGACGGCGACCTGGCCGTCATCTCCACACCCCTGGACGGCCTGGGCATCAACTACTACAACCCCACCCGCATCGGCGCGCCCACGGACGACGGCCTGCCTTTCACCGACCACGGCATCACCGGCTACCCCACCACCGCCTTCGGCTGGCCGGTCGTCCCTGACGGCCTGCGCGAACTCCTGACGGGCCTGCGCACCAGGTACGGCACCGCGCTGCCGCCGGTGTACGTAACGGAGAACGGCTGCTCCCAGGAGGATGCCCCCGGCTCGGACGGCACGATCGACGACCAGGGCCGCATCGCCTTCCTGGACGGCCACATCAGAGCGGTGGAACAGGCCGCGGCGGAGGGCGTCGACGTACGGGGCTACTTCGTCTGGTCACTGCTGGACAACTTCGAGTGGGCCGAGGGCTACCACCAGCGCTTCGGCCTGGTACACGTGGACTTCCCCACCCAGCACCGCACCCCGAAGGCTTCATACACCTGGCTCCGCGACCTCCTGGCGACCAAGCGCTAGCACGCCCCCAAGGACACGCCAGCCACCACGGACCGTCTACTCCCGCCCCCGGAGGGGGTATTCCTCCCTGGGGACCCCAGCCCCAACGGACCGTCGTTCCGCACAGCCGCTAGAACACCGACACATGCACATGGTCGTAGTGGTTGGCGGTGACCCCACCCCGGTCCGACATCGGGTCCCAGCCACCCCCCGACCGAATGTCGTAATACCGCTGCTTCCAGATGATGTACATCACCCCGATCCGGGGCCCGTTCTTGATCAGCCACTCGGCCAGTGCGTCACCCCGGTCGGCGTCGGCCCCCGTGGCCGCCCGCCCGCCGCTCGACATCATGAAGTCGCAGGCCCGCCCCTTGCCATGCTCACCGGGGTCACCAGGCCGCAGGCAGCCCACCCCGTACGGCATGGGGAAATTCCGCATGATCTCGGCCCGCACTGCGATCAGGCGCGGCGTGAGCCCCGAGGAGCCGCCCGGCTGCTGGAAGCCGTACTTGGCGAGGAGCCGCTCGATCTCGCGGCGCTTGCCCTGCATGGTCTTGATCTCTTTTTTCAGCTTGTCGATCTTTTCGCCGGCGGTCCGCTTGGCCTCCGCCGCCTTGTCGATCAACGCCTGGATGCTCTGCACCTTGCTGATGCGCTCGTTGGCCAGGTAGGTCATGTTCGCCGCCTGGCCGAGCGCGACAGTGGGGTCGACGCCCGGGGCGATCAACTGGACGCCGTCGAGCGGGCCCGCGATGTAGGTGCTCTGGGCGATCGAGGTCACTTCGGCCTTGGCGCTGGCGAGCCGGGCTTCCAGGTCGCCGGAGTTGTCGGTGGCCTTCTTGGCCTGGATCCGTACTTCCTCCAGGCTCTGGATCTGGCCGCGATAGAGGTCGTTGAGCTGGGACGCCTGCTTGGTCAGCTTGCGCAACTCGGCCGGGTTGGGAGCCGCGGAGACCGGGAGAGGGAACGCGAACAGCCCCACCAGGACGATGGCGAATAGGGCGAAGCGACTGATTTTCACGTCCGTCCTCCCCTCATCGACGGACCGAAACTATAGAAGATGATCTTGAATATTGTCACCTGAACACGGCAAGTCGCGCCCCTTTGGCGAATTATCTGAAGATTGTCCGATCTAAGGCAGGCATAAAGATTGGGCCTTGCCGAGTGCGACGTATCGGTCTGAGATGGCGACGAAACTGGTCTCTGCGAAGGGGCAGACCTCGTGTCTCGATTACTGACCCTGTCCACCGCCGTCGTCCTCGGCCTCGGCACGTCCCTCGTCGCCCTGGAGGCCCAGGCGTCGGTGGACCCCCTACCACCCCGTGACAGGATCGAGCTCTACCAACTGGAGAGTACGCCCGGCACCGGGCAGGCCCTCAAGGAGAAGGGCTTCGACGTCGTCCAGCAGGACACCAAGGGCGGCAAGGAGCACGTCGAGGTGACCGCCGCCCAGACCGACCTCGACGGCCTGCGCAAGCTCGGCTATAAGCCGGAGCCCGTACGCAACCCGCAGGGCCAGACGCAGTTGGAGGCCGCCAAGGCACAGGCCGCCGGCGGCTACACCGTCTGGAAGTCCTACTCCGAGCCGGGCGGCATCGCCGACCAGCTCAAGGCCATCGCCAACGCGAACAAGGACATAGTGAAGATCGAGTCCCTCGGCAAGACGCTGAAGGGCCAGGACATCCTCGCCGTCAAGGTCACCGCCCTGGCCAGGGTGCTGCCCGACGGCATCAAGCCGGCGACGCTGTACTCGGCGACGCAGCACGCCCGTGAGTGGATCTCCACCGAGGTCGACATGCGGCTGCTGAAGCACGTGATCGCCAACAGGGCCGCGCTCAAGGATGTGCTGAACAGGACCGAGCTCTGGTTCGTGCCGGTCGCCAACCCCGACGGCTACGACTTCACCTTCACCGAAGGCAACCGTCTGTGGCGCAAGAACCTGCGTGACAACGACGGCGACGGGCGGATCACCACCGGCGACGGCGTCGACCCGAACCGCAACTACCCCACCAACTTCCACTACGACGAGGAGGGCTCCTCGTCGATCCCGAGCAGCGAGACCTACCGCGGCGCGGCACCTGCCAGCGAGCCCGAGACCAGGGCGCTCGACGGGCTGCTCAGGCGGATCAGGTTCAAGGGCCAGGTGAACTACCACTCCTTCGGCCCGCTGCTGCTCTATCCGATCGGCTGGCAGGTCGCCACCAAGACCGCGGACAACCCGATCTACGAGGCCATCTCCGGGAACGACGCCAAGCCGGCGATCGCGGGCTTCGACCCGGACCTGTCGGCGGAGCTCTACACCACCAACGGCGAGACGACCGACCACGCCCACGCCTCGTACGGCACGCTGGCCTGGACGCCGGAGCTCGACGAGGGCTGTGACGGCTGCGGGTTCGTCTTCCCCGACGACGAGGCGCTGGTCCAGGCGGAGTTCGAGAAGAACATCCCGTTCGCCCTGGACGTGGCCAAGTCGGCCACCAACTGGTCCGAGCCGGTCAACCACCTCGGCAACGCAACGGCCGACTTCGTGCTGGACCCGTTCGAGGTCAGCTACGGCCGGGACCAGGTGGTCCAGGTCGACGCCAAGCGCAAGCTCGGCCCGATCTTCCTCAACTACCAGGTCAACGGCGGCCGGACCAAGACCGTACTGACCGGTGAGTGGCGGGGCGGCGAGCGCTACGGCAAGGGCTACGACACCTACTACCACTGGATGCGCGGCAAGATCACCGGCACCAGGCCCGGGGACAAGGTCAAGGTCTGGTTCAGCTCGATCGGCAGGAAGAGCGGGGACTTCACCTACCAGGTCGCCAGTGACATCGGCGGCAAGGTGCTGGTGCTGGCCACCGAGGACGTCACGGGCCTCAGCCCCGTCCAGGGCGTGACCGAGGCCAAGTACGCCGACGACTACGTCAAGGCGCTCGACGAGGCCGGTTACAGCTCCGACGTCTATGACATGGACAAGATGGGCCGCAAGGCTCCGCACGCGCTCGGCGTGCTCAGCCACTACAAGGCGGTGGTCTGGGAGACGGGCGACGACATCATCCCGAGATCGGTCGGCCAGGTGGCCGGCACCACCTCCAAGGGCGGCGTCGACACCGAGCTGGCCGTGCGCGACTACCTGAACGAGGGCGGCAAGCTCCTGCACTCGGGCAAGTATCCGTCGTACGCGGCCAACAACAACGGCGCCTACTACTACCAGCCCGACCAACCGGCCCAGCCCGAATGCGCGACCCCCAACGACCCGCCGTGCATCCAGGTGTTCAACGACTTCCAGCAGTACTGGCTGGGCGCCTACGTCTTCTTCGACGACTCGGGCGCCAACCCCGACACCGGCCTCCCGTACGCGCTGCAGGGCGTGAACGGCCGGTTCAAGGGCTTCACCGGCACGCTGGAGCCGAGCCACACCAACTCGTTCGTGGCGACCTCGGCGATCCTGCCGGCCGCTCAGTTCCCGCAGTTCGCCAGCTCCGCGCCGGTCAAGTGGGCACGGCCTGGCGGGCCGTTCGACCCGCACACCGGTTCCTGGGACGTCTACAGTGGCATCGCCGACGCCTCCTGGAAGCGGCTGACCAAGACCGTCGACCTGACCGGCAAGACCAGTGGCGACCTGTCGTTCTGGACCTCGTACGACACCGAGGCCGACTGGGACTTCCTGACCGTGGAGGCGCACACCGTGGGCGGCGACGACTGGACGACCCTGCCGGATGTCAACGGTCACACCTCACAGAGCACGGGCAGCAGCTGTGACCCGCCCAGCGGCGGCGAGGGCTGGCGCGCGCTCCACCCGTTCACCCAGCGCTACCAGGGCCCGGGCTGCGAGCCGACCGGCACCTCCGGCTCGTGGAACGCGGCCTCGGGCAATTCGGCCGGCTGGCAGCGGTGGAAGATCGACCTGACCCCGTACGCGGGTAAGAAGGTGGAGCTGTCCGTCTCGTACATCAGCGACTGGAGCACCCAGGGCGCGGGCGTCTTCCTCGACGACTTCACCGTCACGCTGAACGGCGCGACGGCGGAGCAGACCTCGTTCGAGAGCGACCTGGGCGGCTGGAGCGCGGCGGCGCCTCCTGAGGGCACCTCGCCCTCGATCAACACCTGGGCCCGCACGGACCAGGTCTTCGAGGAGGGCGGCGGCATCGCCACCAAGGACACCGTCTACCTCGGCTTCGGCGTGGAGAGCCTGACGACCCAGGCCATGCGTGCGGACCTGGTCAAGCGGTCCTTGCGGCACCTGCTCGGCTGATCGACCCGGAGGGGTCCGGCACGTGTACGCGCGTGCCGGACCCCTCTTGCGCGCGTGGACAGAACATGGTTCGGTCACCTTGAGGAGCTCAGTAGCCAAGCAAGCATTCGGTCAAGCAGGAGGCTCACGACATGCGCCAGCACGACACGCTGTTCATCGGGGGCGAATGGGTGGCCCCGGCCGGGACCGGCACCATCGACGTCATCTCCCCCCACACCGAAGAGGTCGTGGGCCGCGTGCCCGACGGCACCCCCGAGGACATGGACCGCGCGGTGGCCGCGGCGCGGCAGGCGTTCGACCACGGTCCGTGGCCGCGCATGACGTTCGCCGAGCGGGCCGAGGTGATCGGCAGGCTGGCCGAGATCTACGCCGCCCGGCAGGGCGAGATGGCCGCGCTCATCACCGAGGAGATGGGCTCGCCGATCACCTTCTCCAACCTGGCGCAGGCGCCGCAGCCGCTCGGCATGCTGCAGTACTACGCCGACTACGGCAAGACCTTCGCCCAGGAGGAGCAGCGGCCCGGCCTGTTCGGCCCGACGACCGTGCGGCGGGAGCCGGTGGGCGTGGTGGCGGCCATCGTGCCGTGGAACGTCCCGCAGTTCGTCGCCATGACCAAGATCGCGCCCGCGCTGCTGGCCGGCTGCGCGATCGTGCTCAAGCCCGCGCCGGAGACACCGCTCGACGCGTACCTGCTCGCCGAGATGGTGATCGAGGCCGGGATCCCGGCCGGCGTGCTCAACATCGTGCCCGCGGGCCGCGAGGCCGGCGAGCATCTGGTCTCCCACCCGGGCGTGGACAAGGTCGCCTTCACCGGCTCGACCGCCGCGGGCCGCCGCATCGCCGCCATCTGCGGCGAGCAGCTCAAGCGGGTCAGCCTGGAGCTCGGCGGCAAGTCGGCGGCGATCATCCTCGACGACGCGGACCTGCCGTCCAGCATGGGCATGCTGGCGATCGCCTCGCTGATGAACAACGGCCAGGCGTGCGTCGCCCAGACTCGCATCCTGGCCTCACGGACCCGCTACGACGAGGTCGTGGACGCGGTCGCGAACATGGTCACCTCCCAGCCCGTCGGCGACCCCGCCGACCCGGGCACCGGCATCGGCCCGCTGGTCGCCAAGCGGCAGCAGGACCGCGTCGAGGGCTACATCCAGGCCGGCATGGACGAGGGCGCCAAGGTCGTCGTGGGCGGCCTGGACCGGCCGATGGACCGCGGCTGGTACGTCGCCCCGACCGTCTTCGCGGGCGTCACCAACGAGATGCGCATCGCCCGCGAGGAGATCTTCGGCCCGGTGCTGTCGGTGATCCCGTACGAGGACGAGGCGGACGCGATCCGCATCGCCAACGACAGCGACTACGGCCTGGCCGGTACGGTCTGGACGGCCGACGCCGACCACGGCATGGAGGTGGCCCGCCAGGTCCGTACCGGCACCTACGGGATCAACTGCTTCATGCTGGAATCGAACGCGCCCTTCGGCGGCTACAAGGCCAGCGGCGTGGGCCGCGAACTGGGTCCCGAGGGCCTCAGCAGCTACCTGGAGTACAAGACGATCGCGCGCCTGGGCTGAGAACAGGGCTCCGGTACGGCCGTACCGGAGCCCTTCTCACGGCGCCCCGCACCCAGCGCGCCCCCGCAACGCTTGGTGTGGTCTCCGCTACTCCACGAAGTATGTCCTACGTCCACCGCCTCGACGGTTTCCTTCCCGTAGGACTTTCTCCCGGCGGATTTCTTCCTTACGCCCTAGATAGACGTCTATTACTCAGAAAAGGTTCGTACTGATCCACTTTCCGATTCTGCGGATGAGTTCCGGGGTCGCGGCGGACTCCGCGTGGCCGTAGCCGCGCTCGATCCAAAGCTTCTTGGGCTCGCGGGCGCCCTCGTAGAGCTGGTGCGCGTGCTCGAGCGGGAAGAACCCGTCGGCGTCGCCGTGGACGATCAGCAACGGCGTCGGGGAGATCAGCGCGGCGGCCTCGTGGGGCGGCACCGGGATCGGGTCCCACTCGCCGCGGGCGATCCTGGTGCGCTTGGCCACCCTGGCCGCCCACCTGCCGATCGGCCGCTCGATGGCCCAGTGCACCTGGCGCATCGGCTTGGTGCCGCGGTAGTGCCAGCGGGCCGGGCCGCTCACCGACACCACCGCGTCGATGCCGCCGAGCAGTCCCGCGTGGCGTACGGCCACGGCGGCACCCATGGAGAAGCCGACCACGGCGACCTTGGAATAGCCGATCACCCGCGCGTGCCGTACGGCGGCGTCGACGTCGAGGATCTCCTTGTCACCCACGGTCGACTCGCCACCGGAACGGCCGTGCCCCCGGAAGTCGAACGCGACCACGCCGCCGTAGCCGCTCAGCACGTGCGCGATGCGCCGCGTGGCCGGGTCGCGCCACGAGCCGGTGAACCCGTGCGCCACCACGATGCCGAGGCCGGAGCGGGTGGACGGGGTGTGCGCGGCGTCGATGCGGACGCCGTCCTCGGTGCGGAGCATGACCGGGAAGTTGAGAGCGAGCGGCATGTTTCCGAGCTTATGGTCACCGGTGGTCGAGGCCATGTTCGGCCGCCCATACCGCGATCTGGGCGCGCGAGCTGAAGCCGAGCTTCTCCATGATGTTGGCCACGTGCCTGGCCACCGTGGCCGGACTGATCACCAGTTGCGCCGCGACGGCCCGGTTGCTCAGGCCCTCGGTGAGCAACCCGGCGATCTCCCGCTCGCGCGCCGTCAGCGTCGCGTAGCGCGGCTCGCGGGCGGCCGGGCCCGACGAGGACGCGAGCAGCGGGGCGGGCAGGGCCGGGAGCAGGTCGGCGGGCTCGTGCACGTCTTCGGCGCCGGCCTTCTGGTCGAGGATCCGCCGGGCCACCGCGCCGGGATCCTGCGCGATGCCACTGGCCCAGAGCAGCGCCACCCGGCCCTCGCCGAGCTTGTCGCGGGCGAGCGAGAGCAGCTCCTGGGTGCGGGCCGGGGCATCGTGCTGGCCGATCGACTCGCGCAACGCGCTCGCCGCCGCAGCCGCGACGACCGCCCCATCGAGATCGCCCTCGGCCTGCGCCAGTACGGACAGGGCGACCAGCGCGCGGACGACGCCGCTGCGCCGGCCGGTCTGCGTGCTCAGCACCAGGCTGGCGGCCAGGCTGCGCCGGGCGGCGGGGAAGTCGTGCAGCCTGGCCGCCACCCTGCCGACCTTGGCCTGGCAGCGGGCCAGTTCGACCCGGTTGTCGAGCTCCTCCAGGATGGGCAGCGCCGCCGTGTGGTGCCGCATGGCGGCCGCCAGGTCGCCCCTGGCCTCGGCCACCGCGCCCAGGTGGGTCAGGGCCCTGGCCAGGGTCCAGTGGTGGCCGGTCTCCATGGCCAGGGCCAGCGCCTCCTCGCCGAACCGCTGCGCCTGGCGCGGCTGCCCCTGGAAGAGCGCCAGGTTGAGCCGGGCGATGCGGGCGGTCGTCAGGTTGAACAGGTCGTCGTGCTCGGCGGCCGCCACTTCGAGCTCGCGCAGGTAGCGCAGGGCCGTACCGGTCTGGCCGGTGCGGAAGAAGACGGTCAGGGCCACGCCGTAGGTGACGCCGAGCCAGTGCGTATAGGGGTGGCGCCGCTGCTCCTCGATGCTCTCCTCGATGAGCGCCGCGGCCCGGTCCAGCTCGTCGCGCGTTTCGAGCCCGTAGGCGAGGCCGCCCTTGGCCACGCCGATCAGCTGGTCGGGCACGCCCGACAGGTCGAGGCCGAGCAGCCGTTCGTACCAGCCGACGCTCTCCCGCAGATCGCCGCGCACCGCGAGGATGGTCAGCGCCGCGTGGGCCAGGCGCAGCCCCAGCTCGGCGCCGCCGGACTCGACGGCCCAGTCGATCGCCGCCCGGCAGTCGTCGAGCAGGCGGCGCCCCCTGGCGAAGTGGACGGCGCGGGCCGGCCACGACAACCGGCGGTGGAGCGAACCGGCCTCGTTGCAGCGCTCCATCTCGGCGCAGATCACCCTGAGGTGGCCGCCGCGCAGCCTCGCCTCCTCGCCCGCCTCGCACAATCGCTCGGCGGCGTAGTGCCTGATGGTGTCCAGCAGGTGGTAGCGGCCGCCGTCGCCGTGGTGGAGCACCAGCGACTTGTCGACCAGGCCGCTGAGCACGTCGAGCACCTCGCCGCGGCGCAGCAGGTCGCCGTCGGCGCACACCTGCTCGGCCAGGTCGAGATCGAAGCGCCCGGCGAACACCGACAGCCGCCGCAGCAGCACCCGCTCCTTGCGGGCGAGCAGGTCGTGACTCCACTCGACCGTGGCCAGCAGCGTGCGCTGGCGGGCGTGGGCGGTGCGGTCGCCGGTGGTCAGCAGCTTGAACCGGTCGCCGATCCGGTCGGCGATGCGCCCCGGGCTGAGCAGGCTGCTGCGGGCCGCGGCCAGCTCAAGGGCGAGCGGCAGGCCGTCGAGCGCCCGGCACAGCCGTATGACGTCGGGCATGCTGTCGGTCACGGCGCGGGCCCCGGCCGCGGCCGCCCGCTCGACGAAGAACAGCACGGACTCGGCGTCGGGATGCCGCTCGTCGGGCAGGTCGAGCGGCGGCACCCGCCAGATCAGCTCGCCGGGGATGCGCAGCGGCTCGCGGCTGGTGAGCAGGAATCTCAGCTCGGGGCAGTCGGCGAGCAGACCGGCCACCAGCTCGGCGCACGGTTCGACGAGGTGCTCGCAGTTGTCGAGCAGGAGCAGCGTCCTGGTGCCGCGCAGCCGGATCCGCAGCCCGTCGAGCAGCCGCTCGGAGCCTTCCTCGCGGACGCCGAGCACGTCGGCCATCTCCTTCACGATCAGCTCGGGGTCGCTGACGCGGGCGAGCTGGACCAGCCACACGCCGTCGGTGAAGCCGGGCAGGGCGTTGGCCGCGACCCGCAGCGACAGGCGGGTCTTGCCGATGCCGCCCACTCCGCTGAGCGTGACCACGCGCTCGCCGCGGACCAGCGCGCACAGCTCGGCCACGTCGCGCGCCCGTCCGACGAAACGGTTGGGTTCGGCGGGGAGGTTGTGCTGGACTTGCGCAGTCATGGAGAAGGTCCAAGTGTTGGCGGGAGGATCACACTCCCTCACAGTCTCCCTTGGTTCGCCGCCCGGTGGGATCACTTTCCGTGCAGAGTTCGCGACTGACCGGATACGAATGTAGCTCCGCGACGCTCACCACCATGCGTACGGGTGACTCTCTCGCCGCGTTCATCGCCCGCGGCAGGTCGGAGATCATCAGGCGGGCCCGGCTGGCCATGATCCGATCCCGCAGCCTGCCCTCGTCGAGCTCCGGCGGGACCGGCCAGACGATCCCGCCGGCGGCTATCACCGCGTCGGTGGCCACCAGCAGGTCGGGACCGACGGTCAGGCAGATGAGCACCGTGTCGCCCGCGCGCACGCCCCGGCGCCGCAGCTGGACGGTCGCGGCGGCCGACCTCTCGTCCAACTGCCCCTCGGTGAGACACAGGCCGGTGCCAGAGTCCACCATCACGATGCGCTCCTCCATGCCGCCCACGCTATGGAGGGCATCTCATGCACACATGGGGCGGAATATGCAGATCGCTATGCAGAACCGCGCGGCTGCTCGGCCGCCCACACCGCGATCTGAGCGCGCGAGGTGTAGCCGAGCTTCTCCATGATGTTGGCGATGTGCCTGGCCACGGTCGCGGGGCTGATGACGAGCTCCTCGGCGATGGCCCGGTTGGACAGGCCCCTGGTCAGCAGGGCCGCGATCTCCTGCTCGCGGGCGGTCAGCAGCGAGTGCCTGACGGGCTCGGTCGCCACCGGACCGGCCGGGACCGGCCGCTCGCCCGCGAGGACCTGGCAGGCGGCGTCGTCGGGGCTCATCGTCCGGCCCCGCGACCAGAGCGTCGCGGTGCGACCCTCGCCGAGCTTGGCGCGGGCGCGGGTGAGCAGCTCCTCGATGCGGATCGTGGCGGAGTGCTGGCCCATCGACTCGCGCAGCGCGGTGGCCGAGGCGGCGGCCAGTACGGAGCTCTCCAGGTCCCCTTCGGCCTCCGCCAGCACCGACAGGCTCACCAGGCAGCGGGCCACGCTCTGGCGCTGCCCGGTCAGCCTGCTCAGCTTCAGGCTCGCGGCCAGCCGCTCCCTGGCCACCTCGAACTCGTGCAGCAGCGCCGCGACCCGGCCGATCCTGGCCAGGCAGCGGGCCAGCTCGATGGTGCCGTTGAGCTCCTCCAGCCACGGGACCGCCAGCTCGTACTGGGCCATCGCCTTCACCAGGTCGCCGCGCGCCTCGGCGACCGCGCCGAGCTGTGTCGCGGTCCTGGCCAGCAGCCAGCGGTGCCCGTGCTGGCGAGCCTTGGCCAGGGCCTCCTCGCCATGGCACTGGGCCTCGCGCAGCCGGCCGCGGGTGAGCGCGACCGCCGACAGGCCGGCCAGCCCGGCCGCCTGGTTCCACTGATCGCCGGAGGCGGTGGCCAGGGCCAGGCCGGTCTCGGCGTGGTGCAGCGCCTCGTCGCCTCGTCCCATGCGCAGCAGCACCACGACCGACAGGCTGTGCATGACGCAGCTGGGGAAGACGTTGTCGGCGCCCAGGCCCGCCAGGCTGGCCATGGCGTACTCCAGCGAGCGGGCCAGCTCGTCGCGGCCCTCCAGCCCATAGGCCAGGTACGCGTGGGCATGCGCGATCTGCTCGTCGGACACCTGGGTCAGGTCGAGGGCCAGCAGCCGCTCCACCCAGCCGACGATCTCGGCCGGATTGACGCTGCTGACCGGGAGCAGGCTGGTGCTGTAGGCGCACAGGCGCAGGCCCAGCGGCGCGTTGCCGGACTCGATCGCCCAGTCGAGCGCGGCCCGCTGGTCGTCCACCAGGCTCCGGCTGGCCTCCAGTGCGGCCAGCCGCACCGGCCACGGCAGGTCGGGCTCGACCATTTCTGTGCCGAAGTGGCGCAACTGGAGCTCGCACAGCACCTCCAGGTGCCGATCGCGCAGCACCTCGCGCTCGGCCGCCTCCGCCAGCCGCTCGGCCGCGTAGTGCTTGATGGTCTCCAGCAGCCGGTAGCGCCTGCGCTCCTCGTCGCACAGCACGAGAGACTTGTCGACCAGGGCGCCGAGCAGGTCGACGATCTCCGCCTCGGAGATGGGCCGGTCGGCGCAGATCTGCTCGGCGAGTTCGAGGTCGAAGGACCCGGCGAACACCGACAGCCTGCGCAGGAGCACCTGTTCCTTGGCCGACAGCAGGTCGTAGCTCCATTCGACCGCGGCCAGCAGCGTGCGCTGCCTGGGCGGAGCCGTACGGCCGCCGGTGGTCAGCAGCGAGAAGCGGCCGTCGATCCGATCGACGATCTGCCCGGGACTGAGCAGGCTGGTGCGGGCCGCGGCCAGCTCCAGCGCGAGCGGCAGTCCGTCGAGCGCCCGGCACAGCCGTACGACATCGTCCAGGCTCGCCGGGCTCAGCCTGGTGCCCGCGGCGGTGGCGCGGTCGACGAAGAGGAGCACGGACTCGGCGTCGGGATGCCGCTCGTCGGGCAGGTCGAGCGGCGGCACCCGCCAGACCAGCTCACTGGCGATGCGCAGCGGCTCGCGGCTGGTGGCCAGGATGCCGAGGCCCCGGCACGCCGCGACGAGCTCGGCGGCCACTTCCGCGCACTGGTCGACCAGGTGCTCGCAGTTGTCCAGCAGCAGCAGGGCGGGCGTGTCACGCAGACGGGCCGCCACCGTGTCGAGCAGCGGGCGGGTGCCTTCCTCGTGGATGCCGACGGCCCGGCCGATCGCCTGCAGGATCAGCTCGCCCCGGGTGAGCCTGGCCAGCTCGACCAGCCACACGCCTCCCGGATAGGAGGGCACCAGACGCGCGGCGACCCGCAGCGCCAGGCGGGTCTTGCCGATGCCGCCGACCCCGCACAGCGTGACCACGCGCGTCTCACCCAGCAGCCCGCACAGGTCGTCGACGTCGCGCTCGCGACCGACGAACCTGTTGGGCTCGGCCGGAAGATTGTGCCTGGGGGGCTCGGACATTGTGGTCACCCTGCGTCGCGGAAGGATCACACTCTCCCACAGTGTCGCACTTTTCACCGGCTGAGCGAGCTGACGACGGCCCTTTCGTCCACAACACGCAACGTCGGATCGCCGAGCAGGCGTCTGACCACCTCGTTCGGCGCGATCACCAGGGTGGCCGCGTGCACGTGCGCGAGCACGCGGCAGCCGATCAGGCTCGGCTCATGCGCGATGACCACGTGGGCGCCCGACATCAACGCCAGATCGAGCACCCGCAGCCCCTTGAGCGGATCGCTGACCGCAGCGAGCACGACGTCGTCCTCGCTGACCAGCAGCCGCGACGACAGGTTGCGCAGGTCCGACGCCAGCTCGTCGTGGTCGTAGACGTATTCGCCACCGACGCTCAGCGCGGGGCCGGCCAGCGGCCCGAACTGGACAAAACGCTCACCCAGCAGGTCGCTGAACGGGAGCTCCCCCGGCGTCGGCTCGAAGGTGAAGACCTTCTGAACATCCACCGCGAGCGGGTCGTAGCCGCGCTGGGCGATCATCATGCGGGCGGTCCCGGAGTCTCCGAGCACCGCCACTCCCCCGGACCAGGCGACGGAGTGGACGGCGATGGCGAACCCCACCCCGAGCGGCATGTCGACGATCACGCGGTCGCCGTAGCGCAGACCGTGACGGCGCAGCCCCGCCGCCGCGTGCGTGACCTTCCGCGCGAACGCGTTGTACGACAGCACCTCGCCGGTTCTGACGTCACTGACCGCGGGCTGGTCGCCCTGTACGGGAGAGGCTCCCAGCACCAGCTCTGTCCAGGTCATGCCGCCAATGTAGGCATCCGGAACCGGCCGGGACATGCGTAGAAATGTGCAACCCGCTATGTACATCCGGTGCCCGGCGAGCCGCCCATAGTCTTGATCCATGCAGGACGACTCCGGCGAGCCGACCACGGCTGGGCGCATCCTCGACGCGGCCTACGCGCGGATGCTGGAGCACGGCCTGCGCCGCCTGACCGTCGACGACGTCGCCCGGCAGGCGGGCCTGTCACGGATCACCGTCTATCGGCGCTTCGCCCGCAAGAGCGACCTGATCCAGGGCGTGATGCTGCGCGAGCTCCACCGGTTCCTGCGGGCGTTCGAGCAGGCGGTCGGGCCGCTGCCGACCATGGCCGACCGGGTGACGGAGGGGTTCGCGGTCACGCTGCGCCTGGTGCGGGGACATCCGCTGCTGAGCAGACTGCTGGCGACCGAGCCCGACATGATCCTGCCGCACCTCACTCTGGAGGCGGGCGCATACCTCGCGGTCGCCAGGACGTATCTCGCCGAGCACCTCGACACCCCGGACGGCCTCGACCCCTCGGATGCCGAGGCCGTGGCCGAGATGTTCATCCGTATCGCGCTGTCGTTCGTGCTCACACCGGCCAGCGCGATACCGCTGGACAGTGACGACGAAGCCCGTGCCTACGCCAGGCGGCATCTCGTCCCGCTCCTGCCATCAGAGGGGATCAACTAGACTTATAAGGCCGCGACTTCGCGCGGCCGCCCCCACGATCACAGAGCGAGACGTCATCATGCCTTTGAACAGCCGCGACGACCTGCGGAACATCGCGATCATCGCGCACGTCGACCATGGCAAGACCACGTTGGTCGACGCCATGCTCTGGCAGTCCGGGGCGTTCCGCGCCAACCAGGACGTCGACGACCGTGTCATGGACTCCAACGACCTCGAGCGCGAGAAGGGCATCACCATTCTCGCGAAGAACACCGCCGTAAGTCACGGCGGCATGACCCTCAACATCATCGACACCCCGGGCCACGCCGACTTCGGCGGCGAGGTCGAGCGCGGCCTGTCGATGGTCGACGGTGTCGTGCTGCTGGTCGACGCGTCGGAAGGGCCACTGCCGCAGACCCGCTTCGTGCTGCGCAAGGCGTTCGGCGCCAAGATGCCGGTCATCCTCTGCATCAACAAGGTCGACCGGCCCGACGCGCGCATCAAGGAGGTCGTGGACGAGGTCTACGAGCTCTTCATGGACCTCGACGCGACCGAGGAGCAGATCGACTTCCCGATCGTCTACGCCTCCGCCAAGGCGGGCCGCGCCTCCATGAACCGTCCCGAGGACGGCGGCATGCCGGACGCCGAGGACCTGGAGCCGCTCTTCGACATCATCAAGTCGACGATCCCGGCGCCCACCTACGACCCCAGCGCCCCGCTGCAGGCTCACGTCACCAACCTCGACGCCTCCTCCTACCTGGGCCGCATCGCGCTCTGCCGGGTGCACCAGGGTGTGCTGCGCAAGGGCCAGCAGGTGGCCTGGTGCCGTACCGACGGCACGATCCAGCGGGTCAAGATCACCGAGCTGCTCATGACCGAGGCCCTGGAGCGCAAGCCGGCCGAGGAGGCCGGTCCCGGCGACATCATCGCGATCGCCGGCATCCCCGAGATCATGATCGGCGAGACGCTGGCCGACCCCGAGGACCCGCGCCCGTTGCCCCTCATCACGGTCGACGAGCCCGCCATCTCGATGACCATCGGCACCAACACCTCGCCGCTGGTCGGCAAGTCCAAGGGCTCGAAGGTCACCGCCCGCATGGTCAAGGACCGTCTGGAGAAGGAGCTCGTCGGCAACGTGTCGCTGCGCGTGCTCCCCACCGACCGGCCCGACGCCTGGGAGGTGCAGGGCCGCGGCGAGCTGGCGCTGGCCATCCTGGTCGAGCAGATGCGCCGCGAGGGCTACGAGCTGACCGTCGGCAAGCCGCAGGTGGTCACCAAGACCATCGACGGCAAGGTGCACGAGCCGGTCGAGCGCCTCACGGTCGACTGCCCGGAGGAATACCTGGGCGCGATCACGCAGCTGCTCGCCGTCCGCAAGGGCCGCATGGAGCACATGACCAACCACGGCACCGGCTGGATCCGGATGGAGTTCGTGGTGCCGGCGCGCGGCCTGATCGGCTTCCGCACCGAGTTCCTCACCGAGACGCGCGGCACCGGCCTGGTGCACCACGTCTTCGACTCCTACGAGCCGTGGTTCGGCGAGCTGCGCACCCGCAACAACGGCTCCCTGGTGGCCGACCGCTCCGGTCCCGTGACCGCCTTCGCCATGCTCAACCTCCAGGAGCGCGGCACGCTGTTCGTGTCGCCGACCACCGAGGTCTACGAGGGCATGATCGTCGGCGAGAACTCCCGGTCCGACGACATGGACGTCAACATCACCAAGGAGAAGAAGCTCACCAACATGCGCTCCTCCACCAGCGAGGAGACCGAGAAGGTGATCCCGCCGCGCAACCTGTCGCTGGAGCAGGCGCTGGAGTTCATCCGCGAGGACGAGTGCGTGGAGATCACCCCTGACCACGTGCGCATCCGCAAGGTGGTCCTCGACGCCTCCACGCGTGGCCGCTCCGCGGCTCGCGCCAAGCGCGCCTGATTCAGGCACTCACCAACCACACCTGACTTCTTCCTGACATTCGGTAGAAGTCAGGTGTGACCACACCGTGACCGGAGTGGCGAGAACAACCCCCTCTGCGAGTGAATCATCCACTTGTGGGGAAGCTCCGGATGTTCATCGCGTTCGGGCTCGCGATGGTCTCGGCGGGAGCGATCGTCTGGTGCACGGTGGCGGCCAGGCCCGTGCCGCTGTCCACGCGGTCCGCGAGTCCCACCGTGCCCGAACCATGGGAGCTGGAGGACCGGGGCGACCCGCAGGTGAAGCTCGCCCGGCAGGCGACGACCAAGGTCGTGGTGACCAGGGCCGGCCCAGGTGACCTGAGCGCCGTGCCCCAGGGGCGGCTCGACGAGCGGCAGCGCCAGGTGAAGGTGACCATCGAGCACCGGCTGCGCATGAACCGGGCCGACCCGCTGGTCGAGACGCTGCGGCAGGGCGGCAGCTTCCCCGGCGGCATCCAGCGGTTCACCGACGACGGGTTCGGGGCCATCAAGGTGGGTGGCGACTGGCTGGCCCCGACCACACGGCCGGCACCGATCCTCACCACAACCGGCGGGCTGACCACGGCCGAGTTCCGGGTGACGTTGCTGCGGCAGTTCAAGCCCAGCGATCTGATGACGCTCGACTTCAACGCCCCCAGCGCCAAGCCGCTCATCGTGAGCCAGCGGACGATCAGCCTGCTGCCGGGCGACTGGACCGTACTGCAGGCCCAAGGGCTCGATCCCGAGCGGGAGGAGTCGGAGCTTCTGCAATTCACCGTCGGGTCGTACCTGGTGAAGGTGACGCTGGCCCAGGACTCCTACGGGTTCCCGGACGCGGAGGAGGCCGACGACTTCTCGTGGACGGCCGGGCTCGGCGTGCTCACCGCGATCGCGCTGGCCGCCTTCCTGGCGCGCTCGCTCGGCCTGGCCTGGTGGAACCGGCAGCCCAACCGCGAGCTTCTCCTGGGGATCGTCCTGGTCACGCCCCTGGTGCTGCTCCCGCTCCTGGCGCCGGACTGGCGGCCCGTGGCGTACGTGGCCCTGTTCCTCGCGCTGCCGGCGCTCACGGCGCGGCACGCGAGCCGGGCCCTGCCGACCAGCCCGCCGTGGACCACCCGCGACATGCTCGTCGTCACCGGGCTCGCCTGCCTCGTCGGCATCGGCATGCTGTCCTGGTCGTGGCTGCACGAGCAGCTGCCCGCCCAGACGCTGCTGATCGGCTCCGTGGTCGCGGCCGTGACGGCCGCCGCGGCGGCGGTGGTGTTCAGCGTGGACCTGGGGGTCCGCGTGGTGATCGTACGGCTGGCGGTGCTGGCGGCGGAGGCGGCGATCGGCCTGCTGGCGCTCGCCCTGTGGGGACGGGCGCTGCTGACCGGGGTGTACCCGCCGGACAGCATCCGGCTGGTGCTGGCCCTCGGCTGGGCGGTGATCCCGGTCGCCGCCATCGCCGTGGCCACCAAGATGTGGACCCGCACCGCGGTCGTTGGCGCCGTGCTGGTGAGCCTGCTGGTGCAGGGCTGGCCGACCGAGTGGCTGGACAGCGGGTCGTGGAACCTGCCCTTCGGCGGCACCGACACGTCGAACATGCCGAAGATCGGCATCCTGCCGCTCGACCCGCTCGTACGCGGGGTGCTCGGGTTACTGCTGCTGGCGTTCGCGCTGCTGGTGCTCCGGCTCCGGCGGCTCGGCGGCTCGCTGGCCGCGCTCGACCACCCGGCGACGCACCCCACGGTGATCGCCTGCCTGATGGTGCTCTACCTCACCCCTCGGGGCAGCACCACGCTCACCGACGTCAACGTGGCGCTGCCGCAGCTGACGATCACCTCGATCGCCGCCTGGGTGACGGCCCGCTGGCTCCTCGTACGCCCTCACCCGGCCGTCGTCGAGCCCGCCACCGCCGAGGAACACCGGCAGCTGGTCAGGGCCGCCCTGCACAAGCGGCTCCTGCTCATCTCCGAGCAGGAGCTCTATCGCATCGGCCGGGGCAAGCTGGGCGCCGGCGAGCTGACGATGACCGAGTTCGACACACGGCGCCACGAGCTGGAGGCCGCGCTGGACGAGCACGGACGCAACCCCGAGACAGCCCTGGCCACCGCCGCCGGCTGCACGCCCTGGCACAACGGCGTGTACGCGTTCGTGATCAGCCTGCTGCTGAGCCTGCCCTTCGTGCTCGTGTTCGGCTGGCCGACAGGGGCCGACCTGAGCAGTTTCGTGTTCGACTCCCGGTATCTGCTGACGCTGCCCGCCTTCGGCTTCGTGTTCGGCTACTTCTATCCGCGCGTCCGGGGCACCCAGCCGATGACCAAGGCGCTCCACCTGATGGCGGCGGCGTTGGTCACGGAGCTGTCGGCGTATCTGCCCACGCTGTTCGAGCCGGACATCGGGGTGGCGGTCAAGGCGCAGGTGGTGGCCATCGTGGTGGGCGAGGTGGCGCTGGTCTGCATCGGGCTCGGACTGTACTGGGAGTGGCGCGTCATGCACCTGGCCGGGGAGCCGTGGGCGCGGGTGCGCAACGTACGCAGCGTACGCAGCCTGGCCACGCCGCTGCTGGCCGTCGTCATCGCGGCGGGCACCACGGCGGCGACGTCGGCGGCGGGCCAGACCGTGGACCGCATCCTCAAGGGGGACCAGGTGTCCTCGTCGTCCGGGCCGTAGCCGCCAGGACCACGTAGCCGTCCTGGGAGAAGCGCACCTCGTAGCCGCTGCCGACCAGCAGCCGTACCCGCTCCCGCTGTTCGGCCACGTTCACGAACGGGAAGGTCTTCCGCCCCACGTCGGCCACGACCCACGGCGCATCGCGCGGCGTGCGGTCCCACAGCAGCACCCTGCTCCGCCCCGACAGGGCCGGCGCCAGGTTGTTGGCCGCCTCCACGAGCACCCCGTCGGGCACCACGGCGACGGCGGCGGCCGCGGCCCGCTCACGGGCGTCGTGCCGGTAGGAATCGGGGTCGGCGAGTCCGGCCAGGGAGAAGAACGGCACGGAGACCAGCGCGAACCCGACCACCCCCAAAGCCCAGACCCGCGTCACCGGGTCGCCGCCGGGCGCGTAGCGGGCGCGCAGGCGCCGGACGCCGTCCACTCCGGCCGCGAAGACCACCACCACGACGAAGGCGTTGTAGTGGTAGCCGGCCACCCACCAGTTGGGGAACGAGCTGGCCAGCATCCGCTCGGCCAGCAGCGGCACCGCCATGATCAGCAGCGGCGACAGCGGCGCCGCCAGCAGCGTGATGCCGAGCAGCAGGGCCAGCGTGACGAGCTTGACCGGTGGGCTGCCGAGCTGGGCCAGCACCGCGAGCGGATCGGTCAGGACGGTGTGCGCGACGCCCCGCATGTCCGGCCCCAGCGCGCCGTACGCCCAGTAGTAGTCGGCCCGCCCCCCGAACAGCGGGATGAGCACCTGCGAGGCCAGCCACGTGTAGGCCGCCCCGCCGGCCACGAACGCGCCGCCCAGGACCCGCCAGCCGCGCTGGGCGAGCAGGACCAGCCCGAACCCGGCGACCAGCAGCCCCATGTCCTCCTTGACGCACAGCAGCGCCAGGGCGGCCGTCACCACGCCGACCCGTTTACCGGCCTGATGGCGTTCGAGCAGCACCGCGGTGAGCAGCGGCGCGAACGCCGCCTCGTGGAAGTCGAACGCCACGGTCTCCACCACGGGCCACGAGAGCGTGTAGGCCACGGCGACGAGATGCGCGGCGCCCGGCCCCAGCGCCCGCCGCGTGAACACCCACAGCGGGACCGCCGCCGCGGCCAGCAGCACCGCCTGGGCGACCAGCAGCGTCGCCGGACCGTCGAACAGCCAGTAGAGCGGGGCCAGCAGGGCGAGGATGGGCGACCAGTGATCGCCGAGGGTGGAGAAGTCCGGACCGAAGCCGTTGTGGACGCCCTTGACGATGGCTATGGGCAGGCGGAACTGGGAGTAGGAGCGCACGGCCTGGTCGAAGATCACCAGGTCGTAGGCGCCGGCCTTGAAGTTCGCCAGCTTGGTGAGGGAAAGGGTGGTGTAGAGGGCGGCCGCCATGGCGGTGATCGCCGCCAGCGTGACGCGGTCGCGGCGCGTCCGATCCCCCGTCTCGGCGATGACCGTCGCCGCGTTGTCCCCGCGCACCGTCACGCTCTGTTGACCTCCCATGGTCAGCGGCGCGGCAGCTCGCTGGCGCGTACGTGGGCGCACATCCAGTCCACCAGCGGCCCAAAGGCACGCCAGGTGGCGCGGACCCGGTCGAGGACCTCGGCCGTGTGGACCCACGGCTCGGGCTCCCACTGACGGCCCGCGTGCAGGGACCTGTGGCGCAGCAGGTCGAGGCGGGGATGATCCTCCGCGATGCCACGGGGACGGGTCTTGAGCCGGTCGCCGCCGATGACGTAGCCCTCGGCCCGCAAGGCCGTCACCATGTCCGCCAGCGGCTTGCCCGTCAGGTCCTCGTCGGCCGCGGCGCGGTAGCGGGCCACCTGGTCGGACGCCTGGGTGTAGCAGCCGCCCGCCGTGAACAGTCCGTCGGCGCCGATCTGGACATAGAACCCGATGCCGGGCGTGAGGTCCACGAAGGCACCCTGATGGGTCTTGTACGGTGACTTGTCCTTGGCGAAGCGGACATCACGGTAGGGGCGGAACAGCTGGGCCTGGCCGAACTCCGCCGCCAGCTCCTCGGTGAGGGCGAGCATCGGCGCACGCACCGCGTCCTCGTAGAAGTGCTTGTGCCGGGTGAAATATGTCTTGCTGTTGTCCGCCTCGAGGCCCTCGTAGAACACGAACGCCTCGTCGGGGAAACCGGTGAAACCCATGTGGTCAAGAGTGCCACGGCCGACCGACGGTTTGACGCGCCGCACGGCCGTACGGGCTCATCGGGCTTTGTCCATCCGGGCCGTGTACATCCGGCCCGGCACCGGCGTCCCGCCGTACAGCTCCGAGATGGTCACCGGCGTGCAGCCCTTCTTCGCCAGCAGATCGAGCAGCGCGGGGACCGCCTGGACCGTGCTGCGGTGGATGTCGTGCATCAGCACGATCGACCCCACTGCCGCCTTGCCCGCGCGCCTGGCCACGAGGGCGGGCACCCGGTCCTGCCAGTCCAGGGTGTCGACGCTCCACAGGACCTGCGCCAGCCCCAGGCGCCGCGCCTCGGCGGCCACCCGGCGGTTCGTCGCTCCGTACGGCGGGCGCATCACCCGCATCCGGACCCCGGTCACGTGCTCCACCAGGTCGTTCGTGTGCTTCAGCTGGAAGCGCAGCCCTCGGTCCGTCAACCCGGTGAGCGGCGGATGGTTCCACGTGTGGTTGCCGAGCTCGTGCCCCTCGGCCACGATGCGGCGTACGAGCTGGGCGCCCCCGTGCGCGGCGACCATCTGCCCCACGACGAAGAACGTGGCCCTGACCTTCCGGGCGCTCAGCAGGTCCAGCAGCCTGGCGGTGTATTCGCCGGGCCCGTCGTCGAAGGTGAGCGCGACGCACTTCATGCGCCTGCAGTTGATCCTGCGGGCCGCCGGCCAGCCGGGCTGCATGGCTTCGAGCTGCCTGGCCAGCTTCTTCGGATCGATGGGCGCCTGTGCGCGGGTCAGCTGGGGTTGGATCATCGGCCGGGTCCCGCATCCCGTCACGACGACGAGCAACGCCAGAGATACCGCCCAGCCCCGCATGCCGCCCCCCTGAGAGCGGGGTTTACGGATATTCCTGTACCGGGTTACCCCGCAGCTCCTTGGCCAGGTCCTCCCACCAGAGTGGGATATCGGCCTGCAGTTCGGTGTATCGACGCGCCACGCGTATGGCACATCCAACCGGATCCGTACCCAAATGCCGACGTTTCACGGGCCCTTCCTGCCAGCGGTAAAACCCGTCCCTGTAATGCACGACCAGGCCGATCCACACCGAGACGGTGGCCTCGTCGCCCACCTCGTAGGCGCTGGTGACACCGAGACCGTGCAGCTCCGCGTGGAGCTTCCCCGTCGCCGTGCGCCCTTCGGTCACGCGCCACCCCCAGCTGACGTTACGTCGCACACACCGGGATGTACCCACCATCCGGCATCAGCCGTCAAGGACATGCTGTAATCATCAAACTCCAGAAGGTGATCCGGAGGCTGTTCGACGTTATTGGTCAGGCGCCTCTCTGGGCTCGGCGACCACCATCACCAGCCGGAGCTCCTCGGATCCCTGGTTGGCGTAGCGATGGGGTCTGTCGGCGGTGAAGAGCACCGCGGAGTCGGCCTTGACCACGTGGCTCCTGCCGTACACCGTGAGCGTCAGCTCGCCTTCCAGGACCGTCAGCATCTCGCGGGTGCCCGGCGGGTGGGCGTCGCCGTCGTGGTGCCGGCCGGGCGCCAGCCGCCAGTCCCACAGCTCGAGGATCATCGGCGTATCGGCCCCGACCAGCAGCTTCGCCTGCACCTCGCCCTGATCGAACGTGACCACGTCGGCCTTCTCGACGATCCGCACCACCGGCACGTCGGAGACCTCCACCAGCCTGGCCACGGTCACACCCAGCGCGGAGGCGATCCGGGTGAGGGTGGAGACGCTGGGGTTCGTCCGGGCCTGCTCGACCTGGACCAGCATGCCTCTGCTCACTCCCGATCTGGCGGCCAGCGCGTCTAGGGTGAGCCCGCGGTGCGCGCGCTGGGCGCGCACGTTGTTGGCGATGGCCTGCGTGATCGTCTCCGGATCCTCCATACAGTGCAGTGTAGTGAAGGTGATTTGCACTGTGTTGTACTCTAATGAGTTGTACTAGCAGTGCACTCTGATGAACTGGACGGTGGAGCATGCTCGCGGTGATCCTCGCGACGGCCTGCGCGGTGGTCTACGGCACGGCCGACTTCTTCGGCGGCCTGGCCACCCGCCGCTCGCAGGTGTTCTCGGTCGTGGCGCTCTCGCAGCTCTCCGGCCTTGCCGTGATCCTTCTCCTGCTGCCCCTGCTCCCCGGCGTGTTCAGCGACGCGGCGATGCTCTGGGGGCTGGGCGCGGGCGTGGCGGGCGCCGCCGGGCTGGTGCTCTTCTACCGGGCGCTCGCCGTCGGCGTCATGTCGGTGGTGGCGCCCACGACCGCGGTCACGTCGGCGGCGCTCCCCGTCATGTACGGCCTGGCGACCGGCGAGCGCCCCGAGCCCGTGTCGCTGGTCGGGGTGGTGCTGGCCCTCGGCTCCGTACTCCTGGTCAGCCAGGACCGCTCCGGCGCGAAGAGCGGCTCGATCGGCTCGGTGCTCATCGCCCTGGCCGCGGGCGCCGGGTTCGGCGGCTTCTTCATCCTGCTCGCCCTGGCTCCCGCCGACGGCGGGCTGTGGCCCCTGGTGGGGGCCAGACTGTCCTCGGTGGCGCTGGTGGTGGCCCTCGCGGTGGCGACGCGGCGCACGCTGAAACCGGCCGGCCGGTCGCTGCACATCATCGTCGCGGCGGGCGTGCTCGACATGCTGGCCAACGTCCTGTACCTGGAGGCCAAGCAGCAGGGCCTGCTGAGCCTGGTGGCGGTGCTGGTGTCCCTCTATCCGGCGAGCACGCTGCTGCTGGCCCGGCGGGTGCTGGGCGAGCGGCTGCACGCGATCCAGGTGGCGGGCGTCGCGTGCGCGCTCGGCGCGGTGGCGCTCATCGCGGTCGCCTGACGCGGTGCTTCGCACGGGCTCTCCGCGGCCGCTTGGCACGGCCCGTGTGAGGTCTCTCCGGTCGCTTGGCGCGGCTCGCGTGAGGTCTCCATGCAACAGTTGCGGTCGCTTGGCGCGTCAATTCGGCCGTCCGGCGCGGTGCCGACCGCAGCCGTTGCGCAGATTGCAAGCGCTTGCTACGTTTCGGCCGTGCGCCCTGATCGGGCTCGTCCAGACCACGAGTCGTTCAAGCACGTTGCGGTGTCGTACGACTCGAATGACGCCTTCCTGAGGCTGACCGTGCCGCGCGTGCGCGCGGCCCTCGCCCACGACAGACGGGTCATCGTAGCGACCTCGGCGGACAAGCTCCGGCTGCTCGACGAGGTGCTGGGCGACGAAGCCCGGCAGATCGACCGCAGAGACTCCCGCACCTGGTACATCCACCCGCCCCGGACGCTGGCCGCCTACCACGAGTACACCCGGGGGCGGCGCACGCTCGTCATCGGCGAGATCCCCTGGCCTGAACGCGGCGAGCGCGAGACCCGCGAGTGGATCCGGTACGAATCGGTGCTGAACGCCGCCCTGGAGGACGCCAGGGCCGTCGTGCTGTGCCTCTACAACCCGCGAACCACCCCGGCGGCGGTGCTGGAGTATCAACCGGCAATCCATCCCCTGCTCCTGGATGCCACCGGCGAGGCGGTCAGCACGGGCTTCGTCCGGCCGCACGAGCTCGTACTGAACGGCGACCTGGAGCCGCTGCCCGCACCGAGCGGGCGGGTGGCGACGGTCAGTTTCACCGCGCGGGAGATCAAGGGACTCAGGCACACGGTCCGCGACTACGCCAGCGCCGCCGGGATGGACGTGAACCTCATCGGCTCCCTGGTGCTCAGCGTCTCCGAGATCGCCGCGAACAGCGTCGAGCACGGCGCCGGCCACGGCATGATCAAGATGTGGGTGAGCGGAAGGGAGATGATCTGCGAGATCGCCGACCCGGGCGGCGCCCTCGATGACCCTTTACCGGGCTATATACCACCTGAGCCCGAATCCCCTAGAGGATACGGGCTCTGGATCAGCCGACAGCTCTGCGACTACGTCGACCTGCGCGCCGAGAACGGAACACTCCGCGTACGGCTCCATATGGGGTTGGACGGCTAGACAGCACCCTGGGTGTGGGCGTGGACGCCTAGGCGACGTTCTGGGTATGGGGTTGGACGTTCAGGCGGTGCTCTGGGCCTAGGCGGCGCTCTGGGCCGGCACGCGTAGGGCGCCCTCTTCGCGGGCGTAGCCCTCAAGCATGCCGCGCAGCTGACGGCGGCCCCGGTGCAGCCGGGACATGACCGTGCCGATCGGTGTGCCCATGCGCTCGGCGATCTCCTTGTAGGCGAACCCCTCGACGTCGGCCAGGTAGACGGCGACGCGGAAGTCCTCCGGCAGAGAGCGCAGCGCGTTCATCACGACGTTGTCGGGCAGCCGTTCGATCGCCTCGGTCTCGGCCGACTTCAGGCCGGTGGAGCTGTGCGACTCGGCGGCGTGCAGCTGCCAGTCCTCGATCTCCTCGGCGGCGGCCAGCTTGGGCGAGCGCTGCTTCTTGCGGTAGTCGTTGATGAAGTTGTTGGTGAGGATCCGGTGCAGCCAGGCCTTCAGGTTCGTGCCCTCACGGAACTGGTGGTACGAGGTATATGCCTTGGCCACGGTCTCCTGGACCAGGTCCTCTGCGTCGGCGGAGTTGCGGGTCAGGCGCATGGCGGAGGCGAACAGCTGCGACGTCACGGGCACGACGTCGCGCTCGAACCAGTCTTGTCGCTGTTCATCGGTCATGGTGATCAAATCATTCCCCCTTGCGCTATCCCCCATCTCGGCCAAGCCGCTGGCCTTGGTACCAGTTTGGCAATCGGCACGTAAGGGCCGCGTTAACGGTTCCGCCAGGTCAGAGAGGTTAAAGGTCCACCTGCTCGCGGCGTGCGTCATCACGTCCACGGCGGGACCAGTCTCATTAGCATAACACTATACCCCCAATTTCGCACTTAATGTGGTCAGAGTCACATGGGATAGCGTATAGACCATGGATTTCGTGGACCGGCATGACGTAGAGGCGCGACTGTGGGTGACGGAGGCGATTCGTAAGGTAGAAGCCGACGCCAACCGGAGCTGTGATACGCACCTCCATGTCTTTCCGCTTCCCCCGCGCTGGGGCATAAACCTCTACTTGAAAGACGAGTCAGTCCACCCCACTGGTTCACTCAAACACCGACTTGCTCGATCTCTCTTCCTGTACGGCCTGGCCAACGGCTGGATCGGGCCGGCCACCACGGTCGTAGAGGCGTCGAGCGGCTCGACGGCGGTCAGCGAGGCATATTTCGCCCGGCTCCTCGGCCTGGCCTTCATCGCGGTGATGCCCGCGTCCACGTCACCGGAGAAGATCGCGCTGATCGAATTCTACGGCGGCAAGTGTCATCTGGTCGACGACCCCGGCACCATCTATGACGAGTCCTACCGCCTGGCGGCCGAGACGAACGGCCACTTCATGGACCAGTTCACCTACGCCGAGCGGGCCACGGACTGGCGGGGCAACAACAACATCGCCGAGTCGATCTACTCGCAGATGTCCATGGAGCCCCACCCGGAGCCCACCTGGATCGTGGTGGGCGCGGGCACGGGCGGCACCTCCTCGACGATCGGCCGCTACATCCGTTACCGCCGTCACCCCACGCGTCTCGCGGTGGCCGATCCGGAGGGCTCCGCCTTCTATCCGAGCTGGGTGTCGGGCGACACGTCCGTCACCGCGCGGGGCTCCCGCATCGAGGGCATCGGCCGGCCGAGGGTGGAGCCCTCGTTCCAGCCGATGGTCATCGACCGCATGATCACCGTTCCGGACGCCCGGTCGATCGCCGCGATGCACTGGGTCCACGAGGTGACGGGCCGCGACGTGGGCGGCTCCACCGGCACGAACGTGGCCGCCTGCGTGGACCTGATCCGCGAGATGCGCCGAACGGGCACGCAGGGCAGCATCGTCACCCTGATCTGCGACGGGGGCGAGCGCTACCGGGGCACCTACTGCGACCCGGACTGGCTCGCCGCCCAGGGCCTGGACCTCACACCCCATCTGGCAGACCTGCGTACGTTCCTGTCGGCGAGCTGACCTGGTCACGGCCGGTCAGGAAGTGGTTCTGGCGGGATCGACGGCGAAGAGCTTCGCCACGTCGTCGAGGATCGCATGGGCGCCCTGGATGCCGACCGCGCTCATCCAGGTCAGATCGCTGACCTCGTGCTTCTCACCCTTGAGCTTCCCCCACAGCGGGTTGCCCACGAACTTCTCCTTGGGCCCCTCAGACGACGGGTCAGGATATGTCGCGACAAACAGGTGATCCGCGTCCAGGTCCCCGATGCGCTCCTGGCTCACGTCCACCACGATCGCGTCCTGCTTGGTGGGCTGACCCTCCGGGCGCGGGAAGCCGACGTCCTTCATCACAACCCCCGAATAGGAGTTCTCGACGTACAGCCGCGTCGTCGGCTCACCGGCGAACCTGACAATGGAGATGGTCGGCAGCTTCCCGTCCTTCTCCTTGATCGCGGTGCCGATCTTCGCGGCCCGCTCCTCGTACGACTTGATCGTCGTGTCGGCGAGCTGCTCCTGACCCAGAGCCTGCCCCATGAGCCGAATGTTGTCCTTCCAGATGGCGCCGGTGGTCTCGCTGAAGACGGTCGGGGCGATCTTGGACAGCTTGTCGTAGAGGGCCTCGTGGCGGACCTTGGCCGAGACGATCAGGTCGGGCTTGAGCGCGATGATCTTCTCCAGGCTGGGCTGCTCCAGGGTGCCGACCGGGGTGGCCTCCTTGCCGTACTCGGCGGCGACGGAGCCCAGGTAATCAGGTAGCTTCGTGTCGATGGACCGGTACGTGGTGTAGCCGACCACCGGCGTCCGCAGCGTCAGCACCGCGTCGACGAAGCTCTGGTCCAGGGCCACCACCCGCTTCGGCTGCGCTGGGATCTTGGTCTCGCCCATCGCGTGCTTGACGATACGGAACGGCTCCGCCGGCTTCTGCGCAGCGGGAGTCGAAGAACCACAGGCGGCGAGCACCGCCACAAGTACGGCCCCCACCAGAGCGCGCAACGGTCTCATCTGATCCCTTTCCAGCAAATATTAGGCAACCCTAATTAAGGTTAGCCCTGCCTAACCTGGCATACTTCACCAAGGTCGGGCAAATGAACACAGGGAGGATTCGCGTGACCGCAACTGCTGTGACGCCGCGCCCGCACGGCGTTCAGCATCGGCGGCTCACCGTTCTCCTGATTCTGCTCGGGGCCGTCGTGATCGGCGTGGTGCTGAGCATCACGATCGGCGCCAAGTCCGTACCGCTGGCCGACGCCTGGCACGCGCTCACCGCCCCGACCGGCACCGAGAACGACATCGTCATCCGCTCCCTACGCGTCCCCAGGACCGTGCTCGGCGTACTGGCCGGGTTAGCACTGGGCGTCGCGGGCGCGCTCATGCAGGGCCACACCCGCAACCCGCTCGCCGACCCCGGACTGCTCGGCGTGACCCAGGGGGCAGCGTTCGCGATGGTCGCCTCGATCATCCTGCTGGGTGCCTCCAGCCTGCTCGCCTACATCTGGTTCGGCCTGGCCGGCGCGCTGATCGCCAGCGTCGGAGTGTTCGCGCTCGGCATGGTCGGCGGGCGCGGCGGCCCGACGCCGGTCACGCTCGCCCTGGCGGGCACCGCCGTGAGCGCCTTCCTGTACGCGCTGACCTCGGCCATCGTGCTCCTGGACGAGCAGGCGATGGACGTGTTCAGGTTCTGGCAGGCAGGCTCCATCGCCGCCCGGGGCTCCGAGGTGGTCTGGCAGGTGCTGCCCTTCATCCTTGTCGGCCTGGTGCTGGCGATGGTCAACGCGCCGGGACTGAACGCGCTGGCCCTCGGCGAGGACGTCGCCCGCGGCCTCGGCCAGAACATCGCTCTCACCCGCACCGTCGGCGTCGCCGCCGTCACCCTGCTCACCGGCGCCTCGGTGGCCGCCTGCGGGTCGCTGGCGTTCGTCGGGCTGATCGTGCCGCACCTGGTCCGCCCGCTGTCCGGCACCGACCATCGGTGGCTGCTGCCGTACTCCGGACTGGTCGGCGCCGCGCTGCTGCTGCTCGCCGACGTGATCGGCCGCGTGGTCGCCCCGCCGGGCGAACTGGAGGTCGGCGTGGTGCTCGCGCTCCTCGGCGCCCCCTTCTTCGTCGTCCTGGTCCGCCGCAGAAAGCCGGTGCGGCTGTGACGACGACTCCGCTCAGGAAGACCGATTGGGCTGTGATGACGGCGAATCCCGCTCAGCAGGCCGGCGTAGCCGTGATGATCAGCAGGCCGGTGTGGCCGTGATGACGACGATCCCGCTGCGGGTGGCGGGCCTGTCCTGGCGGGTACGGCCGCGCGCCGTCGCCGTCACGCTCGGCGGCCTGGCGCTCCTCGGCCTGCTCATGGCCCTGAACATGCGCATCGGCGACATCCCGATGAGCCTGTCCCAGGTGCTGGGCGGCACGTTCGACGTCAACAGCGCCGAACACTTCGTGATCATGGAACTCCGCCTGCCACGCGCCCTGACCGGCGCCCTGGTGGGCGCGGCGCTGGCGCTGTCCGGCGCGATCATCCAGTCCATCGCGCGCAACCCGCTGGCCAGCCCCGAGATCCTCGGCGTCACCACCGGCGCCTCCGTCACGGTCGTGGCCGGGGTGGTGGCCAGCGGCAGCGCGTACGGCGGGGTCAGCGGCCTGCTCTCGACCCTCGGCATCCCCCTCCTGGCGCTGGTCGGCGGCCTGGCGGGAGCCGTGATCGTGTACGCCCTGGCCTGGCGGCGCGGGCTCGACGGCTACCGGCTGGTCCTGGTCGGCATCGGCGTCGCCGCGGTGTTCACCAACGTCAAGTACTGGCTGCTGACCGTCGGCGACGTGAACGACACCGGCCGGGCCATGGTCTGGATCAGCGGCTCGCTCAACGGCCGGGGCTGGGAGCACGTGCTGCCCGTGGCGCTCGCGCTGGTCGTACTCGTGCCGCTGACGCTGCTCGGCACCCGTTCGCTCGACGCGCTGCGCTTCGGCGACGACACGGTCACCGCGCTCGGCCTGCGCATGAACCCGGCGCGCGCGCTGATGATCCTCGCCGCGGTGCTCCTCGCCGCCGTCGCCACGGCCTCGGCGGGCCCGATCGCGTTCGTCGCGCTGGCCGCGCCGCAGGTCGCGCTCCGGCTGACCCGCTACGGCCAGCCACCGCTGTTGTCGTCGGCAGTGGTCGGCGCCGTGCTGACCGCCGCCGCCGACCTGATCGCGCGTACCGTCTTCTCCCCGATCGAACTGCCCGTCGGCGTCGTGACCGCGGTCCTCGGCGCCCCGTACCTGATCCACTTGATCTGGAAGGCGCGCAAATGAGGCTCCAGGCCGTCGACGTCAAGCTCGGGTACGGCGATCGCACCATCGTCGATGGGCTCGACCTCGGCATCGAGGCGGGCACGGTCACCACGATCATCGGCCCTAACGGCTGCGGCAAATCCACCCTGCTGCGCGCGCTCGGCCGACTGCTCCGGCCGCAGGGCGGCGAGGTACTGCTCGACGGCAAGCGCATCGACCGGACCCCCACCCGCGAGGTGGCCAAGATCCTCGGCGTACTGCCGCAGGCCCCCACCGCGCCGGAAGGGCTGACGGTCGCCGACCTGGTCGCCAGGGGCAGGCACCCGCATCAGACCTGGTACCGGCAGTGGTCGTCGGACGACGAGTCGGCCGTGGACGAGGCGCTGGCCATGACCGGCCTGGCGGACCTCGCCGAACGCCCCCTGGACGAGCTCTCAGGCGGGCAGCGGCAGCGGGCCTGGATCTCCATGGCGCTGGCCCAGGGCACCGACCTGCTGCTGCTCGACGAGCCGACCACGTTCCTGGACCTGGCGCACCAGGTGGAGGTCCTGGAGCTGGTACGGCACCTGCACGGGGCGGCGGGCCGGACCATCGTCATGGTCCTGCACGACCTCAACCTGGCGGCCCGCTACACCGACCGGCTGGTGGCCATGCGGGAGGGCCGGGTGGTGGCCGCGGGCGACCCGCACGAGGTGCTGACGGAGGACCTGCTGCGGGAGGTGTTCGAACTGGACGCCAAGATCATCGCCGACCCGGTGGCAGGCACGCCACTCGTCATCCCCATCGGCACACACCGCTGAACCCCGTCGGCACGCACCCCGCCGCACATCCTCATGTCCCGATTTACTTGGAATTGTCGTCGCCGAGAATGGCGTCCACGAACACCTCAGGATCAAAGGGCGCCAGGTCGTCGGGACCCTCTCCGAGCCCCGCCAGCTTGACCGGAACCCCCAGCTCCCGCTGGACCGAGATGACGATGCCGCCCTTGGCCGTGCCGTCGAGCTTGGTCAGCGCGATGCCGGTGATGTTGACGACCTCCGCGAACACCTGAGCCTGCCGCATCCCGTTCTGGCCGGTGGTGGCGTCGAGGACGAGGAGCACCTCGTCGACCGTGGCCTTCTTCTCGATGACCCGCTTGACCTTGCCCAGCTCGTCCATGAGGCCGGTCTTGGTGTGCAGGCGGCCGGCGGTGTCGACGATGACGACGTCGGCCTTCTCCTCGATGCCCTTGGCCGTGGCGTCGAAGGCGACAGAGGCGGGATCGCCGCCCTCCGGCCCGCGTACGACGTCGGCGCCGACCCGATCTCCCCAGGTCTGGAGCTGATCGGTGGCGGCGGCCCGGAACGTGTCCGCCGCACCGAGCACGACCTTCTTGCCGTCGCCGATCAGCGCGCGAGCCAGCTTGCCCGTGGTGGTGGTCTTGCCGGTGCCGTTGACGCCGACGACGAGCACGACGGCGGGCCGCTCGCCGTGCTTCTGGACGTGCAGCGTACGGTCCAGATCGGGGTTGATCTGGGCGAGCAGCTGCTCCCGGAGCAGCTTACGCACCTCCTCGGGGGTGCGGCTGCCGAGCACCTTGACCTTCGTGCGCAGCTCCTCGACCATGGCGCGCGTCGGCGCCACGCCGACGTCGGCGGTGATCAGGCTCTCCTCGATCTCGTCCCAGACCTCGTCGTCGAGGCGGTCGCGGGACAGCAGCTCCAGCAGGCCGCGCCCGAGCGTGCTCTGCGAGCGGGCCAGCCGGGAGCGCAGCCGCACCATCCGGCCGGCGGACGGCGGCGGCACCTCGATCTCGGGCGTGACGACGGCGGGTTGCGCGGGCGGCGGGAGCGTGGTGGTCGCCCCTCCCCCCTCACCCTCCTCCGCGCTGGGCGCCGGACGCTGCTCGGGGAGCGTGGGCGCCTGGGGCGTCTTGGGCGGTTCGACCGGCGGTGCGCCCTTGCCACCGGGCCTGAAGAGCAGGAAAAGGCCGCCGGCCGCCAGCAGGGCGACGACGACCACGATCACGATGACGCCGAGGTAACCATCCACAACAGGTCAGTTTTCCAGATGGACCGGCATGCTGATGACCCGCGCCGCGCGGACCGGCCCGATCGGAGCCCGGACGATCAGGCGATGTCAGGCGGACTCGCGCTCCCGGAGTCGCTGGCTGACCACCTGGGTGACGCCGTCGCCGCGCATCGACACGCCGTAGAGGGCGTCGGCGATCTCCATCGTCCGCTTGTTGTGGGTGATGACGATCAGCTGGGAGCTCTGCCGCAGCTCCTCGAAGAGCCGCAGCAGCCGCTGCGTGTTGGTGTCGTCGAGGGCCGCCTCCACCTCGTCCATCACGTAGAACGGGGAGGGCCGCGCCTTGAAGATGGAGATCAGGAACGCCACCGCGGTCAGCGACCGCTCCCCACCCGACAGCAGCGACAGCCGCTTGACCTTCTTGCCGGGCGGCCGGGCCTCGACCTCGATGCCCGTGGTCAGCATGTCACCGGGCTCGGTCAGCACCAGGCGACCGTCGCCACCGGGGAACACCCTGGTGAAGATCTGCTCGAACTCCCGCGCCACGTCCTCGTAGGCGGAGGAGAACATCTGCTCCACCCGGTCGTCGACCTCCTTGACCACCAGCAGCAGGTCGCGCCGGGTCTTCTTGAGGTCTTCGAGCTGCGAGTTGAGGAAGGCGTGCCGCTCCTCCAGCGCCGCGAACTCCTCCAGGGCCAGCGGGTTGACCTTGCCGAGCTGGTTCATCTGCTTCTCGGCGATCTTGGCCCGCTTCTCCTGCTCCTCGCGTACGTAGGGGACGGGCGGGTCGCCGGGGACCGGGGCCTCCGGGCCGTACTCGGAGATCAGCGACTCGGGCTCGACGCCGAACTCCTCCAGGGCGCGCTGCTGGAGCTGTTCGAGGCGGAGCCGCTGCTCGGTGCGGGCGACCGCGCTGCCGTGGACCCGGTTGACCAGCTTGTCGAGCTCCTGGCCCAGCTCGCGTACGTGCAGGCGGACCTGCTTGAGCTCGGCGTCGATCGCGACGCGGGCCAGGTCGGCCTCGTCGCGTTCGCGGGCGGCGAGCTGGATGGACGTCGCCAGGACCTTGAGCACCTGCTTGGCGCCGTTGCTCACGGCCTCGGCCACCGCGGCCTGCCGCCTGCGCCTGGCCCGCTGGGAGGCGGCCTCGGCGCGTTCGTGGCGTTCGCGCTGGGCCGCCCTGATCAGGCCGTCGGCCCGGCCCTCGATGCCCTTGACCCGCTCCTCCGCGGTGCGGACCTGCAGGCGGGTCTCCATCTCGCGCTGCCTGGCGACCTGGCAGGTGGCGGCCAGCTCGTCGCGGACGTCGGTGGTCGGCTCGGTCTCCAGCTCCTGCGCGTATTCGGCCTCGGCCAGCCGGATCTCCAGCTCGGCCAGCTCCTCCAGCCCCTCGGTGCGGGACTCCTCAGCCGTCGTGACGCTCTTGGCGAGGCGCTGGGCCTCGGCGCGCGCGGCGTCGGCGGCGGCTTCGAGCTGGGCCAGCCGCTTGGCCGCCGCGGCGTTGCGCTGGTCGGCCTCCCGCTGCCTGGCTCTGACCTGGTCGAGCGCGCCCTGGGCGGCGTTGACCCCGGCCTGGGCGGTGCCCGCGGCGGTCTGCGCCTCGTTGACCTGGCTCTGGGCCGACTCCACGGCCAGCTGCGCGGCCTGCTCGGCGGCCGCGGCCTCCTCCAGGGCGGCGGCGGTCTCCTCGGCCCTGCCCTCGGCCTCCTCCAGGTCCGCGACGGCGTCGTCGAGCGCCGCTCGCACCTGCAGCACCGAGGTGCCGCCCTCGGAGCCGCCGCTGGCCAGGTGGGCGCCGACGAGGTCGCCGCCTCTGGTCACGGCCCGCAGCTCGGGATGGGCGTCCACGATCGCGCGGGCGGCCTCGAGGTCGTCCACGACGACGACGCCGGCCAGCAGATGGTCGAGGGCGGCCCTGAGGTGTCCGGGCACCGTCACCAGCGCGGCGACCCAACGACTCCCCTGAGGCGCGGCCACGCGCACCTGATCGGCGACCTGTCCGCCGGAACCCGCAACGTGGACCTGATCGGCGGAGCCCGCCACCAGGAGGGTCGCCTGGCCCGCCTCCTTGACGCGGAGCAGTTCGAGAGCGCCGATCGCGGTGTCCACCGTCTTGACGGCGATCGCGTCGGCGATCGGCCCGAGAACGGCCGCCACAGCTAGCTCGGCGCCCGGGGTGACCTGCATCGAGGCCGCCAGAGGACCGAGCACCCCGGCCAGGTCGGTCTCAAGGAGGGCCGCACCGCCGTCGCCCTTGGCCAGGCCGAGCTCCAGGGCCTCGCAGCGGGCCCGGAGAGCGGCTACGGACCGCTGGGCCTCCTGGTCGGTGGCGCGGGCCGTGCCAATGCCCGATCGGGCGGACTGGAGAGCCGCTCGCGGCGCGTCGAGCGCGGACTTGGCCTGCTCGACCGCGGCCCGAGCCTCGTCGGCCGCCGCCTTGGCCTCGTCGACCAGCGACTGCGCGGTGACCAGCTCCGCGGCCAGCGCCGGGTCGACGGCGGGCTCCTCCAGCCGCCGCGCCTCCAGGTCCTCACGGGCCTGGCGCTCACGTCCGGCGGCCTCGGTCACGGCGCGGGTGAGGCGGCCGATCTCGTCTTCGGCGGCACGGGCCCTGCTGCGTACGGAATCGACCTGGCCGCGCAGTTTGGCCAGGCCCTCGCGCCGGTCGGCGGCGGCCCGTGAGGCCATCGCGAGCCGCTGCTCCTCGGCGCTCAGCTCGGCCTCGGACTCGGCGCGCCGCTGGACCGCCTCCTCCAGCAGGTCCTGGGCGTGCTCCAGCTCCGCACGGAGGATCAGCTCCTGCTCGCGCACCTCGGCGGCCTCGCGTTCGAGCTCCTCCGGGTCGCGCCCGCGCCGCTCGATGGCGGCCGCGTCGAGCGCGTGCCGGTGCCGTTCGGCGGCCAGTTGTTCGAGGCCGGTGATGCGTTCGCGCAGGGAGGAGAGCCGGAAGTAGGTCTCCTGGGCGGCGCTCAGCCGGGGCTGGGCCTCGGCCTCGGCGCTCTCCAGGGCGGCCTCCCGCTGCTGGCCCTCGGCCAGCTCGGACTCCACCCTGGTGCGCCGGGCCAGGATCGCCGCCTCGTCGGCCGCCTCGCGCTCCAGCGTCTCGCGTAGTACGCACACGTCGTCGGCCAGCAGGCGCAGCCGCGCGTCGCGCAGGTCCGCCTGGATGACGGCGGCCTTGCGGGCGATCTCCGCCTGGCGGCCGAGCGGCTTGAGCTGGCGGCGCAGCTCGGTGGCGAGGTCCTGGACGCGGGTGAGGTTGGCCTGCATGGCGTCGAGCTTGCGGAGCGCCTTCTCTTTGCGCTTGCGGTGCTTGAGTACGCCCGCGGCCTCTTCGATGAACGCGCGCCGATCTTCGGGGCCCGCGTGGAGCACGGCGTCGAGCTGGCCCTGACCCACGATGACGTGCATCTCACGGCCGATGCCCGAGTCGGACAGCAGCTCCTGGATGTCGAGCAGGCGGCAGGTGTCGCCGTTGATGGCGTATTCGCTCTGGCCCGACCTGAACATCAGGCGGCTGATCGTGACCTCGGTGTAGTCGATCGACAGCGCGCCGTCGGAGTTGTCGATGGTCAGTGTCACCTCGGCCCGGCCGAGCGGCGGCCTGGAGGAGGTGCCGGCGAAGATGACGTCCTCCATCTTGCCGCCGCGCAGCGACTTGGCGCTGTGCTCGCCCATGACCCAGGCCAGGGCGTCGACGACGTTGGACTTGCCGGAGCCGTTGGGGCCCACCACACAGGTGATGCCGGGCTCGAAGCGCAGGGCGGTCGCGGAGGCGAACGACTTGAAGCCGCGCAGGGTGAGGGTCTTCAGGTGCAAGACCACGCCCCCTTCTCCGAGAACCGATTTCGGAAAAGCCTACTGGTCTTCGCTGCCCCATGAGGGCGGGTGCAGTCGAGGCCGCGCCGGTCTGGTAAAGGAGGCACCAAACTCTAGGGAATAAGCAAATAACAAGGGACGCCTCTTCGAGACGTCCCTGGGGTGTCGTGCGCTCCGGACACTCTTAGGTGAGTGCCGGCTCGCGCTCTTGCATACGGCTGAGCGCCTCGTCGCGGGTTTGCGCCGCAAGAGCGTCATTCGTGGCCTGGAGTCGGATGAGTTCTGCCTCCAAATCCCGGATCCGCTGTTGCAGACGGCGCATCTCCGAGACCATTCGAGGGTCAGGACCGCCGACGTGGCCGAGTAGAGCCTTCGCCATGGTAAAGGGTCCTCCACGCTGAGTGACCAGACTGGTTCGCGCACTTCTTATTCCGCGGGAGGGGTGCGCGTGGTACCTAACAAGAGTCGCACCGGCAGTGTGGGCGGTCAAGTCGAACGAACCGCAGAGACCTACCCCCGGGCACTCCCGACATACAACTATACCCTATTTGGGCTGTTTAACGAAACCCCTTACCTCTCCACAAACCCACCCAAACTACCTCGGGCTTCGCTCCATCGTTCCACCACTCCATCGACTCTGCCCGGCGTGTCGCAACCTCTGAGCAGCTCCAGCAGCTTGACGCAGGACTCTTGTGTGCCTTCCGCCACTATCTCCACCCGGCCGTCGGCCGCGTTCCTCGCCCAGCCCGTGAGTCCGAGCTCCAGAGCCCGTGCGCGCGTCCACCATCGGAAGCCCACACCCTGCACTCGCCCCCGCACCCATACCGTCAACCGCACCATGGGATCCCCCTTTTTCCTTTACGCAAGCCGAACCCAGGCCACCACACAGTCCTCCGGAGGACTCGCTCAGCGAGGCTTGCGCTGGCAGGTCGGGCAGCTGTAGGACGAGCGGTTCATGAACGGGTCGCGCCTGATCGGGGTGCCGCAGCGGGAGCAGGGCTGGTCGCGCCGGCCGTAGACCTCCAGGGAGCGCTCGAAGTAGCCGCTCTCCCCGTTGACGTTGACGTACAGGCTGTCGAAGGACGTCCCGCCCTGCAGGAGGGCGGCGCCCATGACCTGGCGGACCGCGGCCAGGAGCTCGGCGATCTTGGGGCGGGTGAGGGTCTGGGTGGGCCGGGCCCAGTGGAGTTTCGCCAGCCAGAGCGCCTCATCGGCGTAGATGTTGCCGACTCCGCTGATCAAGGACTGGTCGAGCAGGGCCCGCTTGATCTCGGTCTTCTTCTTGCGCAGGTTCGTGGCGAAGGCGGCCTCGTCGAACGCCTTCTCGAACGGGTCGGGGGCTATGTGCGCGATCGGCGCGGGGATGCCCTCGACCAGGGGGGTGAGCATGACGTGGCCGAAGGTTCGCTGGTCCACGAAACGAAGGTCGGAGCCGCCGTCGGCGAAGCTGAGGCGTACGCGTAGATGCTTCTCCAGCGGCGAGTCGGGCGGCACGATGAGCAGCTGACCGCTCATGCCCAGGTGCGCCAGGAGCGCCTCGTCGTCGCCCGAGAGCGGCAACCACAGGTATTTGCCGCGGCGCTCCGCGGAGAGCACCGTACGGCCTCTCAGGCGCGCGCAGAACTCCTCGACGCCCGGCACGTGCCGCCTGGTGGCGCGGGGATGGAGCACCTCGGCTGAGGCGATCTCCCGGCCGGTGACCCATTCGGCGAGGCCGCGGCGGACGACCTCGACCTCCGGCAGCTCTGGCACCTAGCCCGCCGGCTGGCTCTCGCGCTGCTCGCGGCGGGCCCTGATGCGGGTCCACGCCGCCTCGGCCGCCTGCTGCTCGGCTTCCTTCTTGCTGCGGCCGGTGCCCGCGCCGTAGGACTCGCCGCCCACCCGCACTTCGGCGGTGAACGACTTGGCATGGTCGGGGCCGCTCTCCTCGACGTGGTATTCGGGCACGCCGAGCGCCTCTGAGGCGGTGAGCTCCTGCAGCGAGGTCTTCCAGTCGAGGCCGGCACCCAGCGAGGCCGAGCGGACGATCAGCGGGTCGAACAGCAGGTGCACGACCCGGAACGCCTCGTCGAGGCCCTTGTCGACGTAGACGGCGCCGATCAGCGCCTCCAGCGTGTCGGCCAGGATCGAAGACTTGTCGCGGCCGCCGGTGCCCTCTTCGCCCCTGCCGAGCCGCAGGAACCGGCCCAGGCCGAGCGTGCGGGCCACATCGGCCAGGGCACGCATGTTCACCACCGCGGCCCGCAGCTTGGCCAGCTGGCCTTCGGGCAGGTCGGGGTGATTGCGGTAGAGGGTGTCGGTCACGACGAGGCCGAGCACCGAGTCGCCGAGGAACTCCAGGCGCTCGTTGGTGGGCAGGCCACCGTTCTCGTACGCGTAGGAGCGGTGGGTCAGCGCCCGCTCCAGGATGTCGGAGCCGAGGCCGACCAGCAGCACCCGCTCCAGCTCTTCTCGGGCGACCTCGACGGCCACCGGCTTAGGACCTGCGCCCACGTGCTTCCTCCTCGGACATCTTCACATGGCGCGACGGCTGCGGAAGATGCCCGAAAACGTGGTGGGCGTCGGGGGACCAAACCCCGGCGTCCACCACGGCCGCGGGCGAACCGCCACCGCACGCGTCAGACGGTAACGCCGACCGGGGCACAATGGCACCCGGTCGGCAGTGCGTCAACCCTTCGAGCGGTCATGGTCCGCTCACCAGGCGGTGCGATCAGGCGGACGGCTCGATCACCTGGCGGCGGTTGTAGGTGCCGCAGGTGGGGCACGCGATGTGCGGCTGCTTCGGCGAACGGCACTGCGGGCAGCTCACCAGGGCGACAGCAGTCGTCTTCCACTGGGAGCGACGGGCGCGGGTGTTGCTCCGCGACATCTTTCGCTTCGGGACGGCCACGTCACTTCTCCTGATCGTTATCGTTCTCGGTAACCAGACCTTGCAACGACGCCCAGCGAGCGTCGATCTTCTCGTGCCGGTGATCGTCGCCGGCCTCGGCCAGCTTGACCCCGCATTCCGTGCAGAGACCCGCGCAGTCTTCACCGCAGACGGGGCTCAGCGGCAGTGCGAGCACCGCCGCGTCGCGGAACGTCGGCTCGAGGTCGAGCAGCTCACCGTCGAGCAGTGAATCCTCCTCCGAGGCGTCCTCGTCGGAGTAGAAGAACAGCTCCTGCAGGTCGACCTCGATCTCCGAGGTGACCGGGTCGAGGCACCGAGCGCACTCCCCGGCGAGCGGGGCCTGCGCCGTGCCCGAGACGAGCACGCCTTCCATCACTGCTTCGAGCCGGAGATCCAGCTCGACTTCGGCGTCCTTGGGGACACCGATCATGTCGACGCCGAGATCCACCGGTGCCGGGAGGGACAGGTTCATCCGCTTCATCGAGCCCGGTCGCCTACCCAGGTCGTGAGTGGAGATCACCCAAGGGGAGCGGGGGTCGAGGTGCTGAGTCATCTGCTCTCGCTAGGCATGGCGAAATGTCGCCGTCGTACAAGGCCGAAATCAAAGGATAGCAGGTCGGTGTCAGCTCCTGAGCCGCTCGATGAGGAGCTCGTGCACCAGGTCAGGCACCAGTCCGGACACGTCACCACCGTATCGGGCGATCTCCTTGACCCTGCTGGAGGACAGGAAAGAGTATTCGGGGTTGGTCGGCATGAACAGCGTCTCGACCCCCGACAACCGGTAGTTGAGCTGTGCCATCTGCAGCTCGTAGTCGAAGTCGCTGACCACCCTGATCCCCTTGACGATCGCGGGGATGTGGTTCTGCTTGCAGAAGTCTACGAGCAGGCCATGGAATTTCTGCACCTTGACGTTCGCGTACTCCTTGGTCACGGTGTGCAGGACCTCGATCCGCTCGTCGACCGTGAACAGGCCGCTCTTCTCGAGGTTGATGAGCACTGCCACGGTCACCTCGTCGTACAGCCGGGCAGCCCGGCCGATGATGTCGAGGTGGCCGTTGGTGATGGGGTCGAATGACCCCGGGCAGACAACGCGGCGCAAAACGCCTCCCCAGGTCTACGGGTTCCCGGCGGCGCGACCGTACCAAACGGATGCTTCGCCGTAGCGACGGACCCTCTCCTCTGCGTAGCCTTCGGGCCACACCAGGGCTTTTCCCCTGCTTTCCCGCTCGAACGCCACCAAAGCCCCATCCGTCAGCCAGCCGTTGTCACGCAGCGACTCCAGTACGCGTGTGACCTCGTCGTCGGTGACGGCATAGGGCGGATCCGCGAAAACTATGTCGTAGCCCCCCTCCTCGGGCTTCGCCAGGAACCGCTCGACCTTGTCGGCCACCACCCGCGCCCCATCGAGCGCCAGCGTCTCGACGTTCGCCCTGATCGTGCGGACGGCCCTCGGGTCGGACTCGACGAGCACCGCGTGGGCCGCCCCCCGGGACAGCGCCTCCAGCCCGACGGCTCCCGACCCCGCGTACAGATCGATCACTCGGGCGCCCGCCAGCCCGTGCAGCGAGTCGAGGGTCAAGAAGATCCCTTCTCGCGCCCTGTCACTGGTCGGTCTCGTCCCGCGCCCCGGCGGCACGGCCAGCCGCCTGCCACCCGCGCTCCCCGCGATGATCCGAGTCATGAGGGCCATTGTTCCGCATGTCGACGCAGGTCAAGAGTGGACAAGTGTCGGCCTCGAGTACGCAAGGGTGATTCCCATCGCGGGGAGGGTCTCGCATGATGGGTCCTGCGGCCTTCAAGGTGACCCAGTTGGAGGCCGACCGGCGTGATCGTGAGCCCTTCCGCACGCCGGTTCCCTCGGCACCTGACCCGAGGGTGGGCCCAGCCGGGGACGGCATTCGGGGGGAGGCCGTCCCCGCGGCTGGGGACTGTATCAAGATCAAGGGCTTTTTCTTTTTTTACGGCACGGCCGGGTTGGCCGCCACCCCCCATACGTGGCTGAGGGCCTCCAGGAAAACGGCCGCTGAACCCGCACCGGGCCGGGCGCCGTTACGTGCGATCCTTACTCGATTCCGTGGCATCTCGTGCCCGGGGATCAGGGCTTCTTCCAATGCCCGGGATCAGGTCTTCTCCAGATATTCGGCCCGTTCGTCCGCCAGCAGGCGGTCTATCTCCGCGCGCAGGGCGTCGTTGGACTTCAGGTCCGGGTCGGCGGCCAGCAGGGCCGCGGCTTCGTCTCTGGCCGCCTCTATGACGTCCTCGTCGCGGAGGAGCTGGAGCAGCTTCAAGGACGAGCGTTTGCCCGACTGGGCCGCGCCCAGGACGTCGCCTTCGCGGCGTTGTTCGAGGTCCACGCGGGACAGCTCGAAGCCGTCGAGGGTCGCCGCCACGGCCGACAGGCGGGCTCGGGCGGGGGTGCCCTCGGGGAAGTCCGAGATCAGGAGGCACAGGCCCGGCAGGCCGCCCCGGCCGACTCGGCCGCGGAGCTGGTGGAGCTGGGAGACGCCGAACCGGTCGGCGTCCATGATGATCATGACTGACGAGTTGGGCACGTCCACGCCGACCTCGATGACCGTGGTGGCGACGAGGACGTCGAGCTCGCCCCGGGTGAACGCGCGCATGATCGCGTCCTTCTCCTCCGGCGGGAGCTTGCCGTGCAGGACGCCCAGCCGGAGGTCGCGGAAGGGGCCGCCGGAGAGCAGCTCGGCCACGTCGAGGACGGCCAGCGGTGGACGCCGCTCCTCATCGGACGGCGGTGCCTGCAGATCCCCCTCGTCGCCCTCCAGGTCGCCGATGCGCGGGCAGACGATGTAGGCCTGCCTGCCGAGGGCCACCTCCTCGCGGACCCGCTCCCAGGTGCGCTCCAGGAAGTGCGGCTTCTCGGCGGCGGGCACGACGTGGGTGGTGATGGGCGCGCGGCCCGAGGGGAGCTGCGAAAGCGTCGAGACCTCCAGGTCACCGAAGACGGTCATGGCGACCGTACGCGGGATCGGGGTGGCGGTCATGACCAGCACGTGCGGACGGCCGCCGCCGGCCTTCTCGCGCAGCGCGTCACGCTGCTCCACGCCGAACCGGTGCTGCTCGTCGACCACGACCAGCCCCAGGTCGGCGAACTGGACGTGCTCCTGGAGCAGGGCGTGCGTGCCCACGACGATGCCCGCGGTGCCGGAGGCGGCGTCGAGCAGCGCGGACCTGCGCGCGGCGGCGTTCATGGAGCCGGTGAGCAGGGTGACGGCCGTGCCCCCGAACATGCCGCCCTGCGCGAGGTCGCCCAGCATGCCGCTGATCGAGCGGTGGTGCTGCTGGGCCAGCACCTCGGTAGGCGCCAGCAGCACCGCCTGGCCACCCGCGTCGACCACCTGCAGCATCGCGCGCAGCGCCACCACGGTCTTGCCCGCGCCCACCTCGCCCTGCAGCAGCCGGTGCATGGGGTGCTCCAGCGCCAGGTCGGCCGCGATCTCCTCGCCGACGAGCGCCTGCCCCTCGGTGAGCGAGAACGGGAGCCGCCCGTCGAAGTCGGCCAGCAGACCGTCGGCCCGCCGGGGCCGGGACCTGGCGGGCCACGCGGTCGCCGCCTGCCTGCGCTGCAGCAGGACGGCCTGCAGGACGAACGCCTCGTCGAACTTCAGCCGCTCACGCGCCCGCCGCATGTCGGCGAAGTCCTTCGGCCGGTGGATGGACACCAGCGCCTCGCCCAGCCCCTCCAGCCCGCGCCGGTCCCGCAGCTCGGCGGGCAGCGGATCGTCGAGGGGCCCGAGCGTGTCGAGCACCACGCCGATCGCCCGCCTGATCGCCCACGGCGTCAGGTCCTTGCCCGCCGGATAGATCGGGACGGGCGCCGCCGCGAAGTCCTCGGCGCTCGCCTCACCCTCCTCGAACAGCTCGAACTCCGGGTGCGACAGCTGCCACCGCGGCGTCGTCCTGGACCCGAACATGCCCACCTTCCCGGCGAACATCCCCCGCCGCCCCGGCTTGAGCCGCGACTCGGCCACATGGGAGCCCTTGCCGAAGAACGACAGGTAGATCTTGTTGCGCCCGCCGTCGACGACCTCGACCTCCAGCCAGGTGCCGCCCCGGTTGCGCATGGGCTTGCGCATCAGCCTCGTGACCTCGCCCACCACGGTGACGTGCTCGTCGACCTCCAGCGCGTCGAGCGAGGTCAGCTCCCCGCGCTCGGCGTAGCGGCGCGGGTAGTGGCGCAGCAGGTCGCCGACCGTCTCCAGGCCGAGCACGCTGTGCAGCAGCTTGGCGGTCTTGGGGTCGAGCGCTTTCGTCAGGGGCTCGTCGAAACGGCTCACGGGACTATGTTCTACCGCCTGCGGCCGACAGGAATCATTCGACACCGATGAGCAGTGGATAACCGCCCTGCTCTCCGTCGTAGACGACCAGGTCCACGTCGGGTCTGATGACCCTGAGGTGGGCTTCGACGTGGGCGGTCAGGCGTACCGGCGCGTCGGCTCCCGTGACCAGGGTGACCAGTTCGCCGCCGCCCGCCACCATCCGGTCCACGACGAGCGTGGCCACCTCCTCCAGCGTGCCGCCGATCACCGACACGTCGCCGTCGATCAGCCCGAGCACGTCGCCGGGACGGCACACGCCCGCGCTCGTCACCGCCTCGCGGTCGGCCACCACCAGGTGCCCGTGGCGCGTGTGCCCGGCCGCGTCGGTCATGGCCACCACGTCGTCGTCGAAGCGGCGCAGCGGATCGTGCACGGCCAGCGCCGCCAGACCCTGCACGGTGGCCCTGGTGGGCAGCACGCTGACCACGACGCCGTCCTCACGGGCGATCTCGGCCGCCGCGGTCGCGACCGCCCCGGCGCCCTCGTCGTTCGGCAGCACCGCCACCTCGCCGCCCGCCTCCCGGATGGCGGCCAGCATGGCGGGCAGCGTGGGCCGCGTGCCGGGGGCGCGGCGCACCACCACCGCGCCGCACTCCTCGAACAGCGCCGCGATCCCGTCCCCCGCCGCGACCGCCACCACGCCCCTGCCCGCGCTTGCCCGGTGCGTACGCTCGGCCAGGTAGGTGATCCTGATCCGGTACGGCCGCCCCGCGCGCAGCGCCGCCTCGACCGCGGGGCCCGCCTCTCCGACGTGGACGTGGACGTTCCACAGGCCCTCGCCGCCGACCACGACGAGCGAGTCGCCCATCGCGTCGAGCTCCTCGCGCAGCTTGGCCACCGCGGCGTCGTCGGCGTCGAGCAGGTACATCACCTCATAGCCGGCCCCCACCTCGGTCATCGGCGAGATCCGCGAGGTCGGCGCTGGCACGTCGTAGCGGTCGCTGTGGGAGCCGGTGATCACCCGTTCGAGCGACTCCAGGATGATCGCCAGCCCGGCGCCGCCGGCGTCCACGACGCCGCTGCGCGCCAGCACGTCCAGCTGCTCGGGCGTACGCCGCAGCGCCGCCCGCGCCGCACCGGCCGCCCGCCGCGCGACCGCCGCGAGATCGCCCATCACTTCCTGGACGGCCGCTTCCTGGCCGGGCACCTCGTGGGCGCGCCCTTCCTGTACGGGCATCTCCTGTACGGCCTGTGCCGCCGCCTCCAGCACGCTCAGCACGGTGCCCTCGACCGGCCTGGCCACGGCCTCCCTGGCCAAGGTGGCGGCCCGCAGCAGTCCGGCGCGTAAGTCGGCGCCGTCCTTCAGCACCTCCGCGAGCCCACGCAGCGCCTGGCTGACGATGACCCCCGAGTTGCCCCTGGCGCCGATCAGCGCGCCGTAGGAGAGCGTCTGCCACATCACCGCGGCGTCCACGTCGTCGGGCAGCGCCTCGACGGCCTCGGCCGCGGAGAGCACGGTCAGGTGCAGGTTGGTGCCGGTGTCGCCGTCCGCGACCGGGAACACGTTGAGCGCGTCGATCTCCGCCCTGGCGCCGCCCAGAGCGTCGGCGGCCAGGCGGGCCCAGCGGCGTACCGCGGGCGGGTCGAGAACCTCCATCTGCGCGCTCCGACCTCCCCGCATGCGCTACCGTTAATGCAGGAGGATATCTCCGCATTTGAGCCCGTCTAGTGCTCGTGGTTCGCGCCCAGTGGCGCGGATCGGATATCCTCGTCAGGCTGGCCGGTTGTCCCGGCATGCCCTTCGCCCGGAAAGCATCACGCGGACAGGGCTACATCGACTGTTTTAAGGAGCGATACCGTGGCTTCCGTCTGCGATGTCTGCCGCAAGGGGCCGACCTTCGGCAACAACGTGTCCCACTCGCACCGCCGCACCCGCCGTCGCTGGAACCCCAACATCCAGACGGTCCGCGCGGTCATCGGCGGCACGCCGAAGAAGCTCAACGTGTGCACCTCGTGCATCAAGGCCGGCAAGGTCACCCGCTAGCCGGTTCCGACTTTCGCCAAAGCCCGCCTGCTCGACACCGAGCGGCGGGCTTTCGCCGTGTCCGGGATGGCTCGGGTCAGCGCCAGCGCCAGGCGTGGTCGACCGGGCCGATGCCGTCGCCGAGCGGGAAGCCCTTGGCGATAGCGCCCGTCACGTACTCCTTCGCCTTGCCCACCGCCGTCGGCACGTCGTCCCCCAGCGCGAGGTAGGAGGCGATGGCCGAGGCGAGCGTGCAGCCTGTGCCGTGCGTGTGCCGATTGTCCAGGCGCGGCGCGGAGAAGCGATATTCGCTCGTGCCGTCCGTGAGCAGGTCCACGGGCTCGCCGGGCAGGTGGCCACCCTTGATCAGGGCCCAGGCGGGACCCAGCTCCAGGATGGCGTCGGCCGCGCGGCGCAGGCCGTCCTCGTCCTCGACCTTGACCGAGGTGAGCTGCTCGACCTCCCACAGGTTGGGCGTGACGACGGTGGCGACCGGCAGCAGCCGCGTCTTGACCGTCTCGACGGCCTCGGGCGCGAGCAGCGGGTCGCCGTGCTTCGACACGCCGACTGGATCAACCACCACCGGCGCCGGGTACGCGCCGAGCGCCGCCGCCACGACCTCGACCAGTCCGGGTGAGGCCAGCATGCCGGTCTTGACCGACCGCGCCCCGATGTCGCCGAGCACCGAGTCGAGCTGCGCCCGTACGGCCTCGGGCGGCAGCTCCCAGTAGCCCTGGACGCCGAGCGAGTTCTGCGCGGTGACCGCGGCGATGACGCTCATGCCGTGGACGCCCAAGGCGAGCATGGTCTTGAGGTCGGCCTGAATACCCGCCCCGCCGCCGGAATCGGACCCGGCGACGGTCAGCACGCATGGAGGGGTCGTAACCGTCATATCCCCCATCCAACCATCCCCCGCCGGGATGGCCGGCTAGCCAACGGCCCGTTCCCGGTCGGAGGGCCGATTAACTGACGGTCCCTCCCCCACCGGCATGGCTGGTTAGCTGACGGCGCAGTCCCCGCCCACCAAGCCGCAGTTCGCCGGCGCGGCGCCCCGGCCCGTGGCCGAGATCGTCAGCTGGGCGGTGCCGCCCTCGGCGAGCGACTCGGTCAGGTCGATGATCAGCTGATCCCCGTCCTGCGTCCACCCGGCGCCCTTCACGTCCAGTACCCGGCCGCGGATCGGCAGGGAGACCGTGAGCGACGGCAGCGCCGCCAGGGAGGAGTTGACGACGTCCAGGTGCGCGGTGTAGCCGACCAGCCCTTGGTTGGTCACGTCGAAGTTCAGGCTCACCGACTGACCGCCCGCGGCCTGGGCCGGGTCGGTGGGTACGGGGGCCGTCGTGACAGTGCCGGTCTGGGTGTCGGGGTTGTTGACCGTCGTGGCCTCTTCGGTCGGCTCCTCCGTGAGGCTCTCCGTCGGGCTCGGGTCGACCGGCTCCCTCGTGGGTTTGACCGGTTTCTTCGTCTTCGTCTTGGTCGGCGTCGGTGTCGGGGAGGCGCTACGGTGCGGCGTGTGCACGTTGACCGTGGCCGACGGCTTCGGGGTGTCGGCGGCCTTGGTCTCCTCCTTGGTCGGCTCCTCGGAGGGCTCCTCCGTAGGCTCCTCATCCGCCGGGGACGCGCTGGGCTTCGCACCCGGCTGGTTGGTCACCTGTACGGCGGCGCAGGTGGCGCCGGCGCACTTGGCCGGGTCGTTCGAGGAGCTCATCATCTTGACGCCGGCGACGGTGCCGCCGAGTACGACCGCCACGGCGGCGACGGAGAGCAGCGCCACCTTGCCCCGTCCGCCACTGGGAGGCGCGGCGAGCACGTCGGGGTCGGCGGGCGGCTTCTTGCGGCCCCGGCGGCGGCGCGGCTCCGGCTCGTCGATCGGCTCGTCCGACGACCAGCCCGAGCCGAGGAAGCCGTTGTCGGCGCTGTCCGCCCAGGCGGGCGTGGGCGCGTCGACCATGGTCGGCGCGCCGTACACCTTGATGTCGCCCGGCGCGGGCGGCTCGTTCGACGGCGGCCCGAACACCTCGGTCGAACCGAAGACCTGGGTGGCGCCGAAGGGCTCGTTGAAGTCACGTGTCTCGTTCGAGCCGGGCTCGCCGTCGGGTCCCGCCGGCCGGCCGGGGGTGTCCCACTCCGGGCGGGTGAAGGCGCCGGTCGTCTCGAACGGCCCCTCAGGGCGGTCGGACTGTCCGGCACCACCCGTCGGCGGCTGCTGCGGCTGGTTGAACCCACCTTCGGGGGGCATGATGAACGCCCCCGTGGTCTCGGAAGGCCCCTCTGGGAACGCCCCAGAGCCCTCAGGACGCCCATGGGGCCGCGTGGCCGACCCTTCGGGACGCATGAAGGCGACGACCGAAGCCCCTTCGGGCCGGGTGAAGCCGTCCGCGGGTCCTTCCGGGTGAGGGAAGCCACCCGAGGGCCCTTCGGGGCGAGTGAAGCCGCCTGCGGGCCCTTCCGGATGGGTGAAGCCGCGCGCGGGCCCTTCGGGGCCATTGAAGCCGCCTGCGGGCCCTTCCGGGCGGGTGAAACCGCCCGTGGGTCCTTCTGGGCGGCTGAACATGCTCGGGGGCTCGGAGGACGACTCCGGGGGCCGACCGGCGGCCTTCGACCGCGGCGGCGGCGCGAACGCGCCCGTCGTCTCGAACGGGTCAGGCCGTACGCCGGGAGCAGGGCCGGTCGGGGCCGGTCCGCCTTCCCGTTTCGGCATCGGCGCCCACTGGCCCGTCACCTCCACCTGGTCGGGCGGCGAGGGCCAGCCGGGCGGCTCGGCTCCTGGCTCGTCCGGGCCCCAGAAGGCGCTCTTGGCGGTCGGATCCGGGACGGCGGCCCACCTCGCGGCGGGGTCGGTGGTGAACCTGGGGTCCTCCTGTGAATCGTCGGAGCCCTCGTTCCCCCATTCATCCTCGTCGTCGGATCCACCTGTGCCGTGGCGGCCCATATGGCTGCCCTTTCTGCAGGTTACAGTGGCCGCCAATCTTCATAACACCTTTACTACGGCTTTGTCCCAGTAATCCCGGTAGTCACACCCCAAATCCGCCAAATCTTACACAAATCGCGGCGTCTTGTCACGCAAAGTGATCCCATCCGGCGTGACCAATTTCACGCCCTCGGACGTGAACTCCCTGACCTGCCACTACGTCCCCCACGATTCGCCACGGAGGCGGCAGCGCCACTCCGGCGGGGAACACCGCCGCGAGCGCGTGATCCTCGCCGCCCGACAGCACCCAGTCCAGCGGATCGGCCCCGAGCCGCTCGGCCACCGCCGCCACCGGCTCCCCCACGACGAACGCGGCCGGGTCCAGCTCGACGCGTACGCCACTGGCCGCCGCGATGTGCCCGAGGTCCTGAAGCAGTCCGTCGCTCACGTCGAGCATCGCGCTCGCCCCCAGCTCCGCGGCCTCGGGCCCCGAAGAGTACGGCGGACACGGCCGCCGATGCGCGGCCACAGCCTCCCAGAGCGCCTCTCCCTGCGGAGAGAAGGGCGGAGAGAGGGGCATCCCCTCCGCACGGCTCGCCTCCGCACGGCTCGCCTCCGAAGGGTGGCTGGGCGGCCAGCCGGATTCGAGCAGTGCCAGCCCCGCGGCGGCGTACCCAAGGCGTCCGGCCACCGCCACCACCTGCCCGGGGCGCGCGCCCGACCGGGTCACCGGCGCTCGGCCGCCCAGATCGCCGAGCGCCGTCACCCCGATGACGACCAGGTCGCCGCGCGCGATGTCGCCGCCCACGACGCTCGCCCCCACGATCGCGCACTCGTCGCGGAACCCGTCGGCGAGCGCGTCGAGCCACTCCACCGGCAGGTCCGCGGGCATCCCCAGGCCGACCACGATGGACGTCGGCACGGCCCCCATCGCGGCCACGTCCGCAAGGTTCTGAGCCGCTGCTTTGCGCCCCACGTCATAGCCGCTGGACCAATCGCGGCGAAAGTGCCTACCCTCGAGTAGCAGGTCCGTAGACACCACGACGCGCCCGTCGGGCGCCCTAACCATTGCGGCGTCGTCGCCCGGCCCGAGGAGAACCGTCGCACCTTGCGGCAAACGCCCGGAAATACGAGACACCGCTCCGAATTCGCCGAGATCTCCGACTGTGATGACGCACCTCCTGACGCACACAGGGTACGGTGGCCCTTCGGCGTGATCGAATCGCCCGGGAGGACGTAATGGTGCAGGCCTACATCCTTATTCAGACCGAGGTCGGCAAGGCCGCGAGCGTGGCCCGCGAGATTTCCGGCATTCCCGGAGTCACGCAGGCGGAGGACGTCACCGGCCCCTACGACGTGATCGTGCGCGCGGAGGCCAACAACGTCGACGAACTGGGCAAGCTGGTAGTCGCCCAGATTCAGGCCGTGGAGGGCATCACACGTACTCTGACGTGCCCGATCGTCCATATTTGAGGTAAATCTAGTTCATGCGCCGCACCACTGTCCTGCTCGCCCTGTTGATCCTCGCGGGGTGCGGCGGTGCCGTTCGCGTGGAGCCGCCCAAGCCTCAGGGGGAGGCGGCGGCAGCCTGCGAGAGCCTGGCCGGGCGGCTGCCCAAGACGCTTGACGGCGCCCCGCGCGGTGAGTCCACGCCCGCGTCCACGTACGTCACGGTCTGGGGGGAGGCGGAGATCGCGCTCCGCTGCGGTGTGCCGCGCCCGGCGCGGATGTCCCCGACCGACACGTTGCAGGAGATCGACGGCGTGGGCTGGTTCGCCGACCCCGACAAGCCGACCCTGTACACCGCGATCGAGGACCCCGCCTATGTCGAGGTCACGATCGCGGGCACCCACGTCGCCCCCTCGGTCCTCGCGGACCTCTCGGGGCCGATCAGCCAGGCGTCGGCTTCCCAGAAGCCGACCCCGTAGTCAGTCAGCGCAGCCCCGGTGAACGGTGCAGGGCGAGCTGGATGAGCCGGTCGACCAGCGCCGGGTACGACAGCCCCGAGGCGGCCCACAGCTGCGGCGCCACCGACAACGAGGTGAACCCGGGCATGGTGTTGATCTCGTTGAAGACCAGCTTCCCCTCGGGCGTGTAGAAGAAGTCGACCCGCGACAGCCCCTCGCAGTCGAGCGCCTCGAACGCGCGCACGGCCATCTCCCGCAGCTCCTCGGCCACCGCCTCCGGGAGGTCGGCGGGCACGGTGAGCGACATCTGGTCGGGGTAGTACTTGGCCTCGAAGTCGAAGAACTCCTGACCGCCCTGGACCTTGACCTCACCCGGCGTCGAGGCGATCGCCGGCTCGTCGCCGAGTGACTCGAGCACCGCGCACTCGATCTCGCGCCCCTCGATGGCGGCCTCGATGAGCACCTTGGGATCGTGCTCGCGGGCGACCTCGACGGCCCGCTCCAGCGAGGCCCGGTCGTGCGCCTTGGAGATGCCCTGCGACGACCCGGCCCTGGCGGGCTTGACGAACACCGGCCAGCCGAGCTCCTCGGCCTCCTTCAGCACCCGCTCCCGGTAGAGCCGCCAGTCACGCTCGCGCACCACCACATGGCGTCCGATCGGCAGTCCCGCGGCGGCCATGACCGTCTTCATGTGGGCCTTGTCCATCCCCACCGCGCTGGCCAGTACGCCGGAGCCGACGTAGCGCACGCCGGCCATCTCCAGCAGGCCCTGGATCGTGCCGTCCTCGGCGAACGGGCCGTGCATGACGGGGAAGACCACGTCGACGCTGCCCAGCTCGACGGGGATGCTGCCCGGGTCGTAGGCCACCAGCGAGGCGCTGCCGGATGGCAACGCCAGGGCCGCGCCCGTGGTGTCGACGGCGGGCAGCTCGCCGGACTCGATGGCGAACCGCTGGTCCGACGCGGCCAGCACCCACCTGCCGTCCTGGGCGATCCCGATGGGGATCACCTCGTACTTGCTCCTGTCGATCGCCTCCAGGACACTGCCGGCTCCCATCAGGGACACAGCGTGCTCGGAATTGCGACCTCCGAAAACGACGGCGACGCGTGGCTTGCTCATGAGGTCCGAATCTACCGGCGCGTACGCCGCACAGCGAGTCAAGCGCGCGGGTGACGTCGCCATACGCGCCCTGGAGAGCGGGTCAAGCAAGCAGGTACGCGCGCTGGACAGCGAATCAAGCAAGCGGGTGACGTCGTCATACGCCGTAACGCTCGGGCTTGGGCGAGCGGGACATGAGCAGCATTCCGGCCTCGCTCGGCGACATGCCGTCGTGCACCACGCCGACGACGACCTCGGTGATCGGCATCTCCACATCGTGCTTCCTGGCCAGCTCCAGCACGGACTCGCAGGACTTGACGCCCTCGGCGGTCTGCCTGGTGGCGGCGATGACCTCGGCGAGCGTCATGCCTCGGCCCAGGTTCTCGCCGAACGTACGGTTGCGCGACAGCGGCGAGGTGCAGGTCGCCACCAGGTCGCCCATCCCGGCCAGACCGGCGAACGTGTGCGGGTCGGCCCCGAGCGCCGCGCCCAGCCGGGAGATCTCGGCCAGTCCCCTGGTCATCAGCATGGCGCCGACGTTGTCGCCCATCCCCATGCCCGAGGCCACGCCGACTGCCAGCGCGATCACGTTCTTGACCGCGCCGCCGAGCTCGACGCCGACCACGTCGGTGTTGGTGTAGGGGCGGAACCACGGCGGCAGATGGCAGACCGCCTGCAGGCGCCCGGCGACCTCCTCGTCCACACAGGCCACGACCGTGGCGGCGGGCTGGCGCTGGGCGATCTCCTTGGCCAGGTTGGGGCCCGAGACGACGGCGACCCGATCCTCGTGCACCCCCGCCACCTCGCGGATGACCTCGCTCATCCGCTTGGTCGTGCCGAGCTCGATGCCCTTCATCAGGCTGACCAGGACCGCGTCGCGCGGGATGTGCTCACGCCAGGCGGCCAGGTTGGGCCGCAGGGACTGCGACGGCACGGCGAGCACCACGAAGTCGGCCCCGTCGAGCGCTACAGCGGGGTCCGTCGTCGCGCGCAACGAAGGGGGCAGCGCCACGCCGGGCAGGTAGTCGAGGTTCGCGTGACTGCGCTCGATGCCCGCGACCAGCTCCGGCCGGCGGCCCCACAGCACGGTCTGGTTGCCCGCCTCGGCCAGGATCATCGCGAACGTGGTGCCCCACGATCCGGTGCCGAACACCGCGACCTTCGTCATACCGTCACCGTCCGGCCGGGTCGTAGGGGGCCGCGGGTGCCTGTTGCCCGCGCAGCGCGGCGAGCTGCTCGGTGATCGCCATCACGATGTCGTGGGTGGCCGCGCGCAGAACGTCGGCGTGCGGCTCCTGCCCTGTGTACGCCGACAGGTCGACCGGCGGCCCCACCATCACGCGGAACGTCTTGCGCGGGAACAGCCTGGGCCGCTTCTCCCCATAGGGCAGCAGCTCGTGCGCGCCCCAGTGGGCCACCGGGATCACCGGTGCGCCGCTCTCCAGCGCCAGCCTGGCCGCGCCCGTCTTGCCGACCATCGGCCACAGGTCGGGATCGCGGGTGCAGGTGCCCTCGGGATAGAAGAGGATCGCGGCGCCGTCCTTCAGCCGCGCCGCCGACTCGTGCAGCGATTTGGCCGCCTCGTTGCTGCCCCGCTCGACGGGGATGGCCCGCAGGGAGCGGACGGCGTTGCCCAGGAACGGCACCTTGAACAGCATGGCCTTGGCCAGGATGACCGGCCACCGCCCGTTGTTGTAGAGGAAGTGCGCCAGCAGCACGGGGTCGGTCCAGGAGAGGTGGTTCGTCGCGATGATGATGCCGCCTGTGCGAGGAATGCGCTCGCCCCTGCGCCAGTCCTTCTTGATCAGGAGCCATGACAGTGGTTTCACGATCACTACGGCCAGGGTCTCCCAGAAACGCGATGGGCGCGTGGGGCGGCTCATGATCTCCTCCTACGGTCTGCGCCCCAAGTCTCCCGGTTGGCCGCATGGGATGTCGAGGCGCGATGCTTAACCCTATGAGCATCCGCTGGTCACTGGTCATTCCGGTGAAGACGCTGGTCGCGGCCAAGACTCGGCTGGCGGCCGCCACGGGTCCGCACCGCACCCGGCTGGCCGTCGCCGTCGCCTGCGACACCGTCGCGGCGGCGCTCTCCTGCCCGCTGGTGGCCCGGGTAATCGTGGTGACCGCCGACCCGGCCGCCGCCGGGCCGCTGACCGCGCTGGGGGCCGAGGTGGTGCACGACCCGGACCGCGGCCTGAACACCGCCCTGCGCACGGGCGCGGCGCACGCCGTACGCGTCGCTCCCGGCGACGGGATCGGTGCCCTGCAGGCGGATCTGCCCGCCCTGCGTCCGGCGGAGCTGGCCACCGCACTGGCCCGCGCCGCGGAGTTCGACCAGTCTTTCGTGCCCGACGCGCTCGACGTCGGCACCACCTTCTACGGGGTACGGCCGGGCCGCCCGTTCACGCCGCGCTTCGGCGGGGAGTCGCGGGCCAAGCACCTGGCGGGCGGCGCCAAGGAGCTGTGTACGGAGGACATCGACTCGGTCAGGCGCGACGTGGACACCCCCGACGACCTGCGGGCCGCCATCGCCCTGGGACTGGGACGGCACACCGCGGCGGTCGTCGCCGAGCTGTGGCCGCCCTCATGACACGCCGGGGTCTCGCTGGGCGCGGACGCACCGTTTACGCTGGGCCGCATGCAGGCGACGGTGCGCAGTTTCGATCCGGTAACGCGTTCCGGCTCGGTCTTCCTCGACGACGGGACCGTGCTGGAGTTCGGCACGCCCGCCTTCGACGCTGGGCCGCTGCGGCTCCTGCGCTCGGGGCAGCGGGTCCGCCTGGCGATGACGGGTGACGAGATCACCTACATAACGCTGTCGACCTTTCCGCTCCCCTGATTCCCCGGGAATCCAGGAATCCCGGGGATAAGGAAACGCCCGGCCCCCCGACAGGGGACCGGGCGCCCGGCTACCTCTGGTGATTACTTCTTCTTCGAGAGCTTCTTGCCGCCGACGTTCACGAGTTCCTTGAAGTCCGAACCCGGACGGAACTTGGGCCCCCAGCTCTCCGCGACCGCGATTTCGGCACCCGTAGACGGGTTACGGGCGCTCCTGGCCCCCTTGTGGACCATCTCGAACGCGCCGAAGCCGGTGATCGAGACCTTGTCTCCGCTGGCGACCGCCTTCTGGATGGCGTCGATGATCGCGTTCACGGCCTCCGTGGCCGTCCTCCTGTCGCCCACCCGGTCTGCGATGGCGTCGACGAGTTCCCGCTTGTTCATAAAGGTCTGCTCCCCCAGTTACGGCTCGGGGTTCCAGCTCATGAGTTCTCGGTAGAAACCCCTTACGCGCTCGAAAGTAGGCGGGATCGCGGGGGAACTCAATCACCGAGCGTGTTTTCGGGTGCGCGTGGCGTGTCGAAATCGCTGTCGAGTGCGGCGAGAAACGCTTCGAGGCGGGCCGCCGCCCTTTCCGGATCCCGCTTGGCCAGATCGCAGATCGCGACGTACCGGCGGCCCAGCCGTTCCTTCTCGGCGGCGGGCAGCATGCGGACGCGGCGGTGCGCTTCGCGCAGCCGCCGCGCCAGTTCGTCGTCTTCTAGACGGTCGTCGGCAGCCATGGCTGCCGACCATTCTCGTACGTCGCCACATCGTCGGCATGACGCAGGGTCAGTCCGATGTCGTCGAGGCCCTCCATGAGGCGCCAGCGGGTGTAGTCGTCGATCTCGAAACCGACGCTCTCCCCGGCCCAGCGAACCTGGCGCTCCACGAGGTCGACGGTCACCTCCAGGCCCGGGTCGGCCTCGACGGCCGCCTGGAGCGCCTCGACCTTGTCGCCCGGCAGGACGACTGGAAGCAGGCCCATCTTGGTGGAGTTGTTGCGGAAGATGTCGCCGAAGCGGGCGGCGATCACGGCGCGGAAACCGTACTGCTGCAGGGCCCACACGGCGTGCTCGCGCGAGGAGCCGGTGCCGAAGTCGGGGCCCGAGACGAGGATCGAGGCGCCGTTGTAGGCCGGGTCGTTGAGCACGAACGCCGGGTCCTCGCGCCAGGCGGCGAACAGCCCCTTCTCGAACCCGGTCCGGCTGACCTGCTTGAGCCAGACGGCCGGGATGATCTGGTCGGTGTCGACGTTGCTGCGGCGCAGCGGCACCGCCGTACCGGTGTGGGTGGTGAAGGCGTCCATCGGAAGTCTCCTAAGCGAGGTCGGCGGGGGCGGTCAGGCGGCCGGTGACGGCGGTCGCGGCGGCGACCTGCGGCGACACCAGATGGGTGCGGCCACCCTTGCCCTGGCGGCCCTCGAAGTTGCGGTTGGAGGTGGAGGCGCTGCGCTCGCCCGGCTGGAGCGTGTCGGGGTTCATGCCGAGGCACATCGAGCAGCCCGCCTCGCGCCATTCGGCGCCGGCGGCCTTGAACACCTCGTGCAGGCCCTCCTGCTCGGCCTGGAGCTTGACCAGCATCGAGCCGGGCACGATCAGCGTGCGGGTGGTGACCTGGCGGCCGCGCAGGATCTCGGCGGCGGCGCGCAGGTCCTCGATGCGGCCGTTGGTGCACGAGCCGACGAAGACCGTGTCGACCTGGATCTCGCGCAGCGGCGTGCCGGCCGTGAGGCCCATGTACTCCAGCGCCCGCTCGGCCGAGGAGCGCGCGATCGGGTCGGTGAAGTCCTCGGGGCTGGGCACGGACGCGTCCAGCGGCAGGCCCTGGCCCGGGTTAGTGCCCCAGGTGACGTACGGCGTGAGCGTCGAGGCGTCGATCTCGACCACCTTGTCGAACACGGCGTCGTCGTCGGTGCGCAGCGACTTCCAGTATTCGACGGCCTGGTCCCACGCCTCGCCGGTCGGCGCGTGCTGACGGCCCTTGAGGTAGTCGAAGGTGGTCTCGTCGGGCGCGATCAGGCCCGCGCGGGCACCGGCCTCGATCGACATGTTGCAGACCGTCATGCGGCCCTCCATGGAGAGCTTGCGTACGGCCTCACCACGGTATTCGACGATGTAGCCCTGGCCGCCGCCGGTGCCGATCTTGGCGATGATGGCCAGGATCAGGTCCTTGGCCGTGACGCCGACGGGCAGCTCGCCCGAGACCTCGATGGCCATCGTCTTCGGCCGGTAGGCCGGCAGCGTCTGGGTGGCCAGCACGTGCTCGACCTCGGAGGTGCCGATGCCGAACGCGATGCCGCCGAACGCGCCGTGCGTGGAGGTGTGGGAGTCACCGCAGACGATCGTCATGCCCGGCTGGGTCAGGCCGAACTGCGGGCCGATGATGTGCACCACGCCCTGACCCGCGTCACCCATAGGATGCAGCCGGATGCCGAACTCGGCGGCGTTCTTGCGCAGCGTCTCGACCTGCGTCTTGGACACCGGGTCGGCGATCGGGCCGAGCACGGTCGGCACGTTGTGGTCTTCGGTGGCGATGGTGAGCTCAGGCCTGCGCACGGTCCGCCCGGCGAGACGGAGACCGTCGAACGCCTGCGGGCTGGTCACCTCGTGGATGAGGTGCAGGTCGATGTAGAGGAGGTCGGGTTCGCCGTCGGCGCGGCGCACGACATGCTGCTCCCAGACCTTCTCCGCCAATGTGCGGGCCATGATCTCCTCCTGGTTGATGCGATGCTCCCCATCGCGCTCCCTCGCGGGAGTGTCCTCCGACTTGCCTTCTCATATGTCGAGACGTCAGTATCGGTGTATGGACAACTCTAGCGGAGTCGGCGTACTGGACAAGGCCGTTCTGGTACTCAATGCCCTCGAAGCGGGTCCCGCTTCGCTGGCACAGCTGGTCCAGGCCACCGGCCTGGCCCGGCCCACGGCCCATCGGCTCGCCGTCGCACTCGAGCACCACCGCATCGTGACCCGTGACACGCAGGGCAGGTTCGTGCTCGGCCCACGGCTTTCCGAGTTGTCCACGGCGGCGGGTGAGGACCGGTTGCTCGCGGTGGCGGCCCCCGTGCTGATGCAGTTGCGCGACCTCACCGGCGAGAGCGCGCAGCTCTACCGGCGCCAGGGTGACGAGCGGGTCTGCGTGGCGGCGGCCGAACGGTCCAGCGGCTTGCGCGACACCGTGCCCGTGGGCTCGGCGTTGCCGATGACGGCGGGTTCCGCCGCCCAGATATTGCTGGCCTGGGAGGAGCCCGACCGCCTGCACCGGGGGTTGCGCGGCGCCAAGTTCACCGCCGCCACGCTGGCGTCGGTGCGGCGCAGAGGATGGGCGCACAGTGTCGGCGAGCGCGAGCAGGGGGTGGCCAGCGTCTCCGCGCCGATAAGGGGCAGCGGCGGCAAGGTCATCGCGGCGGTCTCGGTTTCCGGGCCCATCGAACGGCTGACGAGAGCCCCCGGCCGGCTGCACGCGGTGCCCGTCATGGCGGCGGCCGAACGCATCACGGAAGCGATGCGCCGCACGTCATGATCAGCAAAAGCGCCTATTTGGGGAGCCGAGTGCCTCGCGGGCGCACTAGCCTGAGTGCGTGACAGATCGCATCGAGGTAGCCGCCACTGAGCTGCGACCCCTGCTCGAAGAGTTCATCATCTGGGCGCGCGACAACGCGCCCGAGAGCGACCCCGAGCTTGTGGGACCAGCGGCGCTGTGGCACCGCCTCGCCTTCTCCCAGGATCTCGGCACGTGGAAGCGTGCCGACCTGCGCAACCTGCTGCTCGACCGCATGCCCAAGGTCGTGGAGGACCCCGACGCCGCCGCCGACGGGATGCTCCCGGCCGTCGACGCGTACCTGACGTTCCTCTCGCAGACCGGACGGCTCACCGAGGGTTCTGACTCCCTCTCCGACCTGCAGGCCGAGCTCGACGACGTCGAGGACGACTTCGTCGAGCTGATGGAGGACCTCCTCGACGCCGAAGGCGACGACGACGACGAGGAGGAGGAGATCGGCGACCTGGGCGACTTCGAGCCGTTCGCCGACGCGCTGGCCGACCTCGACACGATCAGGCTGCGCCCCGACTCCGAGCTGGCCACGGCCGCCCGCGAGGTGCCGCTGATCGCCCAGGCGCGCGACCTGGCCCTGTGGGTGGGCTCCGGGCGCAGGGTGGGGGAAGACACCCTGCTCTCCGACGACGAGGTGGCCGAGGCGCTGACCGCCGTCGGACTGCCCAGGCCGGAGACCGAGGGCTCGCTCGCCGAGGCCGTCCCGCAGCTGTGGAACGTCTGGAACCTCGCCGTCGACCTGGAGTTCCTGGAGCCGGGTGACGCCAACACCGTGGGCGTCCAGGACGACACGTCCGAGTGGCCGTTCGACGACGACGAGGACGTGCTCGACGCCTGGATGCTCGGCCTGCACTCGGTCGACTACGGCGACCCCGAGCTGGCCGACGAGGACCTCACCATGGCCCTGGCGGGCCTCACGCGGGGCGTGCTGGTCAGGCTGCTCCTCGGCGGCGGCTCCCGCGACCTCGCGGAGCTCGGCCAGGAGCTGTCCGAGGCGGCCGCGGAGCTCGACGAGCTGGGCGCCGACGCCTGGGAGGCGGCGGGCGACCCGCTCGCCGGGGCGCTCGCCTGGCTGACCGGCTACGGCATGGTCGAGATCACCGGCCAGACGGTCAGCCTCACGCCGCTCGGCACCGAGGGCGTCGTCCACCTGGTGGACGACTCCGACATCGAGGTCGACGCGCGGCCGGCCATCGAGTCGATGAGCGCCCACGAGCTGCTCGCGCTCAGCGCCGAGCTGCCGGAGGAGGACGCCGACGCCGAGTTCGCCGACTGGATGCGGCTGCGCGAGCCCGGCAAGGCGGCCGAGGAGCTGCTGGAGGCAGCCGCCCAGGACGAGTCGGACGCGCTCATCCGGGTGCAGGCGGCCAGCGTGGTCGGCACGCTCGGCGAGGCGGCGATCCCGGCCTGGCAGGAGGCGCTGAAGCAGTCCTCGCTGCGCCCCTACGCGGCCACGCACCTGAGCCAGCTCCAGGTGGAGGGCGCGCCGGAGCCGACGCAGGACGACACCCACTGGCTGATTCTCGACATGTGGACGATCTCGGCCGGGCTCGGCCGGTCGGAGTTCATCGGGAGCCTGCGGGACATCGGGCCCGAGCTGCTCAACAACCTGCTCGAGGTGATCTGGAAGATCCCGCACGCGCACGTGGAGGAGCTGCTGGACTTGATCTCTCAGGTCCACCCCGACAAGCAGGTCGCCAAGGCGGCGCGGCGGGCGCTGTTCAAGGCCCGCTCCAACTCCTAGGCACTTTCGGTACGAGATGGCGCCGCTCCAGCTGCTGGAGCGGCGCCATCGCCGTTCCGGCGACGTCTTGGGCGGGCAACCGGCTTGGACGGGAGACCGGCTTGGACGGACAAACGTCTTGGGCGGGGCAAAAGAAAAAGCCCCCGGCGCGAAATGCGACCGAGAGCGGTAATGAAAATGTAGTCCCGACCGGATTCGAACCGGCGCTACCGCCTTGAGAGGGCGGCGTCCTGGGCCACTAGACGACGGGACCTTCGTGAGCTTGTGGCAGTGGTAGTCCCGACCGGATTCGAACCGGCGCTACCGCCTTGAGAGGGCGGCGTCCTGGGCCACTAGACGACGGGACCCTGTCCACAAGCGATTTTGCCAGGTTCCCCCGGCAACGCAGGTAACTCTACCGCACCCTCGGAGCACCACCAAACCACTATCAGGCCAGCAGATCGGGCCTATGGCGGCGGACCCAGTCGCCCATCGGGCCGCGTTCCCAGAGTGGATCGACGGCGCCGAGCGGGATGCCGAGCCACTGGAGGCCGGTCTCCGGATCGACGGGCACCGCGGCGAGCTGAGCCCGCATCCACGGGGGTATCCGCAGTGGCACGTCACGCTCGCCCCAGCCGATCAGCCCGACGGACCGCAGGGCGTCGGCCCGCACCCGGACGCCGCCGAGACGGCCGATCGGACGGGGACTGGCCATCCGGCTCTCCACGACGTCGATCCGCTCCATCCGGGCCCATGCCAGCCGGAGGCGGAAGCCCTGGGCGTCGGCCAGCTCTACGCCCTGCGGGGAGAAGCGCACGACGGTGCCCGCCACCATCCGGCGGTGCTTGATCGCCAGCACACCGGTGAGCGCGCCGACGCCGAGGGCGCCGATCAGCACGCCGGCGGCCGTGCTGCCCGTCGCGATGGCGCCGAGCAGGAGGCACACGGGGAAGAAGAGCACGAGGGGCATCAGGAGGGGAGCCAGGAAGGCGAGGAACGACCCTGGCCGCATCCGAAATTCATCCATAAGCAAAAAACGGACGCCTCTATGAGGCATCCGTTAAGCGCTGGGGTACCAGGACTCGAACCTAGACTAACTGAACCAGAATCAGTCGTGCTGCCAATTACACCATACCCCACCGGCCCGAACCCCGTGGGGTGCGTTAAGGCGACGTCCGAAAGAATAGCCCAGCTTGGGCGCCAAGACCAAAACGATTGCCGAACCGCCTTCCTCCGGGGCGCGGAAGGGGGCCGGGCGTGCCAAGCTGAGGGGGACAAAGCACCACGTGGAGGAGCCCAAGCGTTGGCAGAGAACCCCTTCTTCGCCCCCAGCAGCCTGCCCTACCAGCTGCCGCCCTTCGAGGAGATCCGCGAGGAGCACTACCTCCCCGCGTTCGAGCGCGGGATGGCGGAAGGGCTGGCCGAGGTCGAGGCGATCGCGGACAGCGGCGAGCCGCCCACCTTCGACAACACGATCGCCGCGCTGGAGCGTTCCGGGCGCATCCTGGAGCGCGTGTCCGCGGCCTTCTTCAGCATCGTCTCCTCCAACTCCACGGAGGGCGTCCTGGAGCTGGAGAAGCAGATCTCGCCCGCGCTGGCCAAGCACAGCGACGCGATCCGGCTCAACCGCGCGCTCTGGGCCCGTGTCAAGCGGGTGACCACGGACGACCCCGAGGAGTCGTGGCTGCTGGAGAAATACCGCGAGGACTTCGTCCGGGCCGGTGCCGACCTGACGGAGGCCGAGCAGGGCGAGCTGCGGCGGCTCAACGAGGAGCTGTCCCGGCTGTCCACCGAGTTCGCCCAGAACCTGCTGAAGGCACTGAGCGAGTCCGCGCTGGTCGTCGACGACGCCAAGGATCTCGACGGCTTCGACGAGGCCACGATCCAGTCGCTGGCGAAGGACGGGCGCTACGTCCTGCCGCTGCTCAACTACACCAACCAGCCGGGGCTGGCCCAGCTCACCGACCGCGACGTGCGCCGCAGGCTCTACACGCTGAGCGTGGAGCGGGCGCCGCACAACTTCGAGCTGGCGATCAAGATGGCCACGCTGCGGGCCGAGCGGGCCGCGCTGCTGGGCTTCCCCAACCACGCCGCCCACACGGTCGCCGACCAGACGGCCAAGACCGTGGAGGCGGTCGAGGCCATGCTGGGGCAGCTCGTCGGGCCGGCCGTACGCAATGCGAAGAAAGAGGCGGAGGCGCTCGCCGAGCAGGCCGGGTTCGCGGTCGAGCCGTGGGACTGGTCCTACTACTCGGAGAAGGTGCGCCAGGCCCGCTACGACTTCGACGCAGGGGCCATGCGGCCCTACTTCGAGCTGTGGCGCGTCTACCGCGACGGCGTGTTCTACGCGGCCACCCGGCTCTACGGCGTCACGTTCACCGAGCGGCCCGACCTGAAGGGCTACCACGAGGACGTACGCGTCTACGAGGTGTTCAACGAGGACGGCGGCCGGCTCGGCCTGTTCCTGCTCGACCCGTACGCCCGGCCCAACAAGCGGGGCGGCGCATGGATGAACAACCTGGTCGACCAGTCGGGCCTGTTCGGTGAGCTGCCGGTCGTGATGAACAACCTCAACATCACCAAGCCGGGCGCCGGGCCGACGCTGCTGACCTACGACGAGGTGAGCACGGCCTTCCACGAGTTCGGGCACGCGCTGCACGGGTTGTTCTCCGAGGTGCGCTTCCCCCGCGTGTCGGGCACCAGCGTGCCGCGCGACTTCGTCGAGTACCCGTCCCAGGTCAACGAGATGTGGGCGACCTGGCCGGAGATCCTGGCCAACTACGCCAAGCACCACGAGACGGGCGAGCCGATGCCCGCCGAGCTGGTGGAGAAGATGAAGGCCGCGGAGAAGTTCAACCAGGGCTTCATGACGGTCGAATATCTGGCCGCGACCCTCCTCGACTGGGCCTGGCACAAGCTGGCCGCGGGTGAGGCGGTGGCCGACGCCGAGGCGTTCGAGTCCGCGGCGCTGGAGGCGGCCGGGATCGCCCTGCCGACGGTCCGGCCGCGTTACCGGACCAACTACTTCGCGCACATCTTCGCGGGGGGCTACAGCGCCGGCTACTACTCCTATATCTGGAGCGAGGTGCTGGACGCCGAGAGCGTCCTGTGGTTCAAGGAGAACGGCGGCCTGGAGCGGGCGAACGGCGACCACTTCCGCCGCGAGCTGCTGTCCAGGGGCGGCAGCATCGACCCGCTGACCGCCTTCCGCAACTTCCGCGGCCGGGAGCCCAGCATCCAGCCGCTGCTGGAGCGCCGCGGCCTCCTCTGACGCCCGACGCGCCTGTCCGGCGTGCTCGTCCGGCTCAGGGGTGCGACGGCGCCGTACCCCTGAGTGCCCGCCGGATCGTCGCGGTCAGCCCTGGAGGCGGGCCAGGGCGGCGCGGATCCGCTCCTCGGTGCGTTCGCGGCCGAGCACCTCGATCGACTCGAACAGCGGCAGGCCCACCGTCCGGCCCGTGACGGCGACGCGTACGGGCGCCTGGGCCTTGCCCAGCTTGAGGCCGTGGGCGGCACCGACCTGCTCCAGCGCCTCCTTGAGCGACTCGGGGTCCCAGTTGACGCCCTGGAGCCGCTCCAGATAGCCGCCGAGGATCTCCACCGGGGAGTTCTTCATCGCCTTGTCCCAGGAGGCCTCGTCGAACACGGGCTCGTCCAGGAAGAGGAAGTCGACGTTCTGCCTGATCTCGGACAGCACGGTGATGCGGGTCTGCGCCAGCGCGGCGACCTTGCTGAACATCTCCCGGTCCCAGTCGGCCTCGAGATAGGACGAGCAGCGCTCCTCGAACGTCTCGACGGGCAGGGCGCGGATGTACTCGCCGTTGAAGGCCCGCAGCTTCTTCTCGTCGAAGAAGGCGCTGGCGGAGTTGACGCTCTCCAGCTTGAACAGCGGCATCATCTCCACCCACGGCATGATCTCGCGGTCGTCGCCGGGGCCCCAGCCGAGCAGCATGAGGTAGTTGACCATGGCCTCGGCCAGGTAGCCCTCGGCGCGGTAGTCCTCCAGTGCCACCTTGTCGCGGCGCTTGGACAGCTTCTTGCGCTGCTCGTTGACGATCACCGGCAGGTGCGCCCAGACCGGCGGGTTGGCGCCGAGCGCGGGCCACAGGAGCTGCTGCTTGGCCGCGTTGCCCAGGTGCTCCTCGCCGCGCACCACGTGGGTGATGCCCTGGGTGATGTCGTCGACCGCGTTGGCCAGCACGTAGAGCGGCGAGCCGTCGGTGCGGGCGATGACGAAGTCCTCCTGGGCGTCATTGGGGAACTCCACCCGGCCCCTGATGACGTCCTCGACGACCGTGACGCCCTCGTCGGAGGTGCGGAAGCGGACGGCGCCCTCGGTCAGGCCCCGGTCACGGCAGAAACCGTCATAGCCCTTGTGCTCGGAGCCGGTGCGGGCGACGAGCGTCTCGCGGGTGCAGTCGCAGAAGTACGCCTTGCCGTCGGCGAGCAGTTTGGCCACGGCCTCGCGGTGCTGCGGCTCGTAGGCCGACTGGAAATAGGGGCCCTCGAACACCGGGTTGGTGCCGTTGATGCCGATCCAGTCGAGCGCCGAGATGATGCCCTCGGTCCACTCGGGCCGGTTGCGCGTCGCGTCGGTGTCCTCGACGCGCAGCACGAAGCGGCCGCCGGACTGCTCGGCCAGCGCCCAGTTGAACAGTGCCGTGCGGGCGCCGCCGACGTGGAACATACCGGTCGGCGACGGGGCGAAACGCACCCGTAGATCAGTCACGGGAGACCACCTTGTTCGTCAGAGTGCCGATGCCTTCGATGCCGACGCTGACCTCGTCACCGACCTCGACCGGGCCGACGCCCGCCGGGGTGCCGGTCAGGATCACGTCGCCGGGGATCAGCGTCATGACCGCGCTGACGTAGGCGACCAGCGCGGGAATGTCGTGGATGAGCTGGTTGGTACGGCCGCTCTGGCGCACCTCACCGTTGACCGTCGTCGTGAGCGCCAGGTCGGAGGGGTCGAGGTCCGTCTGGATCCACGGCCCGAGCGGGCAGAAGGTGTCGAAGCCCTTGGCCCTGGTGAACTGGACGTCCTTCTTCTGCAGGTCGCGGGCGGTGACGTCGTTGGCGCACGTGTAGCCGAAGATGACGTCCTTGGCGCGCTCGACCGGCACCTCGCGGCAGAGCCGGCCGATCACCAGGGCCAGCTCGCCCTCGTAGTCGACGCGGTGGGACAGCGACGTCGGGTAGGCGATGGGCTCGCCGTGGCCGATCACGGAGGTGGACGGCTTGATGAAGATGAGCGGCTCGTCCGGGACCTCGTTGCCCAGCTCACGGGCGTGCTCGGCGTAGTTTCTGCCGATGGCCACCACCTTGCTGGGCAGCATCGGGGCCAGCAGCCGCACTTGGGACAGCGGGTGGCGTTCGCCGGTGAACTGAACGTCCCCGAACGGGTGCCCGGAGATCGCGGACACGAACTCCTCACCGGGGCCACCCTCGACCACGCCGAACGACACGCCTTCGCCTGTGGAGAACCTCGCTATACGCACCTGACAAGGCTATCGCCGCCGCCACCCCCTCCGCCCGCCTCATGAATCGGTCATAAACGCACCTAAAGTCCGTTTTGTCGCGCATTTTCGGTTGCCTGGAGGTTACGAGGTCTTTGTGACACATCGAGTGTCGGGAGGTGACGGATCGTGGCTGACACGGTAGTCAATCAACAGGGCACCGTACCGCGGGCCAGGACGATGGAAGGCGGCCCGTCCGGCTCGCTGGTGACCGACAAGGGCACCACGACCATCGAGGACGTGGTCGTCGCGAAGATCGCCGGCATCGCGGCGCGCGAGGTGTCCGGCGTGTACGACATGGGCGGCGGCACCGCCAGAGCACTCAGCACCATGCGCGGCATCGTCGGCGGCGACAAGAGCCTCTCCCAGGGAGTCTCGGTGGAGGTGGGCCAGCGGCAGGCGGCCGTGGACCTCGACCTGGTCGCCGAATACGGCATCGCGATCCCGGAGTTGGCCGGGGCCGTGCGCAGGAACGTCATCAACGCGATCGAGCGCATGTGCGGGCTCGAGGTCACCGAGGTGAACATCGGGGTCGACGACGTACACCTGCCCATGCGGGACACACCCGCCGGGGAGGAGAGCGGTATGGGCACCGCCGAGGGAGAGCGGTCCCGCGGCAAGGCGGAACAGGGGCCCAGGGTCCAATGACCGAGGCCCAGACGAGCGGCGCTCAGACGAGCGGCGCCCCGGCGAGTGCTGCCCAGGCAAGCGGCCCGGCGAGTGCGGCTCAGGCGAGTGGCGCCGCTACAAGTGGCGCCCAGGCGCCCGGTGCTCAGATCGCCGGAGCCGGAGGGACGGACGCCCCGGCGAGCGAGGCCCAGCTGGTCGCCGAGCGGGTTCGCGCCTGCGCCGGGGTGGCCGGGCTGTCGGGCGGCCTCTTCGGGACGGTGGCGACCTACCTGCCCGGCGAGCGCCTCACGGGCGTCTCCGTGGACGAGCGCGAGGTGACCATCGCCATCGTGGCGCGCCTCGGCCGCCCACTGCCCGAGACGGCGGAAGAGGTACGGCGGGCGGTGGCCGACCTGGCCGGCGACCGTCCGGTGAACATCCGGATCGACGACGTGGCGCCCGAAGAGACGGTGCCAGAAGAGCAGACGCCCGAAGACGCGGTGAAGGAGACCTCAAGATGAACATCTCATGGTTGCCCGTGATCGGCATGGCCGTGGGCATGGTGCTGGGCATCGTCGGCGCCATCGGCGGGCTCGGCGCCTTCCTCCTTGTGCTCGTCCTGGGCGCGATCGGTCTTCTGGTGGGCCGCATCATGGAGGGCGGCGAGGTGAACCTGTCGAACCTCTCCGTGAGACGGAAATGACCACGGACACGCCCGCGTCCCAGGCGTCCGCCGTGCTGGTGCCGGGGCAGCGTCCTACTCCGGCGGTACCGCCCGAGGGGCGTGGCCGTACGGAGGTCACGGACCGCGTGGCGGCCAAGATCGCCCGCCATGCCGCCGGTGAGGTGGCTGGGGTGCGCGAGGTGATCGAACGCGGCGGGCTACGCGGGACACGCCCGGCGAGCGCCACGGTGCGGGGTGACACCGTGGAGATCGGGCTGACCGTGTCCGTGGCCTATCCGATGCCGCTGCGCGGGGTGGCGGCCGCGATCAGGAGCCACGTGGCGAGCAGGATCGCCGCGCTGACGGGACTCCAGGTGTCCCACGTGGACATCACGATGGCCGAACTCACGGCCCCGCCCGCGCCGACGTGGGGGTCCTCTCGGGAGTCTTTTTCGCGGGAGTCCTTGCCGGAGGCACCGCAGGAGACCTCGCGGGGGACCGCACGACAGGCACCACCCAAGCCGCCGCCGCGGACACCGCCGGAGGTTTCGCCATGAGCACCGGAGCCCACGGGGCGGATGAACCGGTGACGACGACCCTGGGCGACCAGGCGATGGAGGCGCCGCTGGGGGGTGCGATCGGGCCCTCGGGGGGCGGCAGCGCCGGGCGGGCGGCGGATCGGGCGGCGATGCGGGCCTTCAGGCCGCGGCGGACCGTACCCGCCGTCGTGGTGGCCGCGCTGCTCATGATCCTGGGCGTGGTGGTGGCCGCGCAGACGATCTCGGCGCTCGCCGGGCGGCCGCTGCGGTGGGTTCGCCTGGACCGGATGCTGAGCTGGGCGGCGTCCACTCCGTGGAACAACGGGCTGTTCCTGTTCGGCGCCGCGATCGTCGCGCTGGTCGGGCTGGCGCTGATCGTGGCCGCACTGGTGCCCGGCAGGCCGCGGTTGGTGCCGGTACGCACCGGGGACGCGGACCTGATCATCGGCATGCGGCGCAGGAGCTTCGCCAGGGCACTGGCGCATGCCGCGGAAGGGGTTCCGGGCGTGCACGCGGCCCGCGCCTCGGTCCGCGGCCACACGGCCGCCGTCACCGCGACCACCGCCGGGTGGGATCGGGAGCGGTTCGGCGAGGCCGTACACACCGCGGTGCTGTCCAGGCTCGTGGCGCTGAGCCCCATCGAGCCGTACCACGTGAAGGTCAACGTGAGGGAGCGCAAGTGAACCGCAGAACGAGCCGCGGCAACCGCTGGGGACTGGCCCTGACCGGGATCGTGCTGCTCTTGATCGGCGTCTACGCGCTGGCCCGCGGCCTGGGGGCGTTCGGGCGGGCCCGCGCGCTGACGCCGATCGTGAACTTCTCCGTGTGGTCGTTCTTCGCGGCCTGGAGCCCGTGGATCTGGTGGGCCATCGCGCTGGTGGCCGTGATCGTGGCGCTGCTCGGCCTGCGCTGGCTGTTCGTCCAGGGGCGCCGCGACAGCCGCGACTCGCTGCGGCTGGAGACCGGCCCCGGAGGTGTCACCGACCTCACCGCGAAGGGCATGACGTCCGCGGTCGCGGCGGACGTCGAGACCAGCCCCGCCGTGCTGAGCGCCGGGGCCGACCTCGGGGGCTCCGGCCCCCGGCTGCTGGTACGGCTGCGCCTCGTGGCGGACGAGCAGGCGCCGATGAGCGAGCTCAGGGACCACCTGTCGGGCGTGGCGATCCCGCACATGCGCAGCGCGCTGGACCAGGATCGCGTACCGGCGGTGGCCCGGGTGACCCTGGAACCCGCCCCGACCGCACACCGCGTCGTCCGCTGAGACGTCGCTCCAGCTGAAGCGCTGGTCGGCGCTGGTCGGCGCTAGCCATCCAGCGGGTTGCGGGCGATGCGGTCGGTGATGCCCGCCCGCACGAACTGGCCCGCGAGGCTGGCCGGCTTGCGGGTGCCCTGATCGGTGACGCAGGCCGCGAACTCCTTGGCGATCTCCAGCCGCGGATGGCGGGCGAGCACCTCCTGCCGCACCTCCGCCGGGATCTCATCGGTACGCCGGCCCGAGATGTCCATGCCGGTCGACAGCTCCAGCAGGTGTCCCTCGGGATCCTCGGCCAGCGGCACCTCGTCCCACATGTGGCGGATGATCACCTCGGCGGCCCGGACCCTGCGCTCGACCGGCCACCCGGCCCCCGCCGCGAACGCCCAGGCCACATGCCCGCCCGTCTCCTCGAACGGCACCGTGTGGCTGTCGAACTCCGCGGTCAGCCCGATGTCGTGCAGCATCGACGACACGTACAGGAGCTCAAGGTCAAAGGCGATCTCATGCAAGCCCGCGTACGCCGCCGCCCACAGGTAGGCGCGGACGGAGTGGTTGAGCAACGAGGGCGAGTGATACCTGGTCGCCACCTCCAAGGCGCCCCGGCAGACGGGGGTGTCCGGGATCACGATGTCGTCGTATCTCATGCCCTCAGCATGTCGTGAAATATCCGGCCCGGAAACCGAGCCGCATCGAGCCGCTAACGATCCGGCACCCAACTTGACCAGTTGATCGTGATTCGGTCAGCATGTTCCGCCCCCATCTTTTTGCCCGGAAGGAACCGGCGTGCGCCGCCTTGCGATCCCCCTCGCTCTCATGCTCGTTTCCACCGGGCTGGTGAGCACCGCGCACGCCGACACGTCGGTGAAGCGCACCTCGCAGTGCCAGGGCGACTGGCTGCCCGGTACGCCCACGGCTGACGAGGTCATGCGGGGTGAGCTGCCCCTGGTCGAGCAGCCTCCGGTGAAGATCGGCAAGAAGATCAACTGGAGCATGAGCCCGTACCACAACCGTTCTTGGGAGTTCGTCTTCCAGTCGCTGCGCTGGATGGGCACGCTCGTCGTGGCGTACGAGAACAGCGGCGAGGAGCGTTACCTCGACCGGGCCGTGGAGATCACCAAGGACTGGGCCGCGAGCAACAGGCGGGGCGCCCGCGGCACCCCGTCGTACGCCTGGAAGGACCACCCCGTCTCGCTCCGCTCCCAGGCGCTGGTCTGCCTGAGCATGCACGTCAAGGACGCCTGGCTCAAGCAGACGCTGGCCGAGCACGGCAAGCTCCTGACCGACTCGCGGCTCTACAAGAAGGGCCACAACCACGGGATCGACCAGGACATCGCGCTCATGGGCATCGCCTGCCGCTACGGCCGCAAGGACTGGCTGAGCCTGGCCGTCAAGCGGCTGACCGGCACGGTCAAGCTCGACGTCGACTCCCAGGGCGCGCTCATGGAGCAGGCGCCGCGCTACGCCGTCTACGTGCACAGCAGGCTCATGGTCGCGATGACCAACATGAAGGACTGCGGCCGCAAGGTGCCCGGCGAGATCACCAAGCGGGCCGACGCGCTCAAGACGTTCGTGGCCCACTCCACCCAGCCCAACGGCTTCATGGTGCCGATCGGCGACGGCAGCGCCGAGGTCGAGCCCAAGATCGAGACCGGCACGCCCAAGGAGAAGGTCAAGGTCTACAAGGCCGGTTACGTGTACGGCCGGACCGACTGGGGCAAGCCCGAATCCGCCTTCTACTCGATCAGGTTCGGCCCCGGCCTGAAGTTCCACGGCCACGAGGACCACCTGAGCGTGACCTACTACGCCCAGGGCCGCGACATCCTGGTCGACGGCGGTTTCAACTCCTACGAGAAGAGCTCCTACCGCTACTGGACGCTCTCCCCCGAGGCGCACAACGTGCCGTCCGTGGTGGGCGGGCGCTTCCGTCCGCGCACGGCCAGCAAGCTCATCAAGTCCTCGTACGGCAAGGACCGGCAGTCCTTCCGGCTGACCGACAAGGCTTATGGCACCTCCCGTACCCGATCGGTGCTGGTGAACCACGACCAGGACGTGATGGCGGTGCTCGACACCGCGTCGGGCGGCAAGAAGGTCAAGAACCTGTGGCGGTTCGCCCCGTCGCTCAAGGTGATCTCCAACGGCGGCGGCCGGGTCGTGCTGGGCGACGGGAAGTACCGGGTCACGATGGTCCAGCTGGCGGGGTGCAAGCCGGTGGGCGGGCAGCAGGTGCAGCGGGGCGGGAAGCTGGGGTGGGTGTCGCCGACGTACCTGTCCAAGGTGCCGACGAACGTCGTCGTCTCCCCCGCCGCCAAGTCGCTGCTGACGGTCATCGTGCCCGACACCGACGCGCCGAAGGTGTCCTGCTCGGGCGGGAAGGTCAAGGTCCAGGGCCTGACCTTCCCCGCCAAGCTGCTCTAGCCGGCTGGCTAGAACGGCTAGCCCCGTTTTCCGCACGTCAGGTTGATTGAAGATCGCCGGATTGCCGTGGTGATCGCCATCACGGTATGACCTGGGCTGGTGAGACAGCCGACCACAGGCGATCGGTCGGCTCGTAACGCACCCGTGGGACCTGACGGCGCAGGACCGCGTTCTGATGTCGCGATGCCGACGGCGTGGGCTTGGCCGCGCGGGGGCCGACCCGCTCAGGAGCTGCTGGGACGATTTCAGTGTTATGCCCCGCCCGGCGGCCTGCCGAGCGGGCTACAACACGGCCAGACCATACCGCGGCCCGCGCCCACTCGCGCGATCGGCAGGTACGAGCGGTCGGCCGCCCCCGCCGCCGGGCGGGCGAGTGACAACAGGTGCTTGAAGAAGATGTTGTTGAACGCTTTCACAACCATGGAGTCCGGGAGATACTGCAGCAGCAGCTCGCTTGAGGTGAGCGACTTGCTGTCGAGCTCGGGGATGTGCCCGTCACGCTCGGGGCCGTAGTTGCACGTGTCGATGACCGTCTTCCCGGCCAGTGGCACGGCGGGCAAGTTGGGGAACGCCTTGACCGGCACCGTGACCACGACGATGTCACCGGCCGCCGCGGCCTCCCCGCTCGTCGCCGCGGACGCCCGCGGCCCCAGTTCTGCGACCGTGTCCGCGAGCGTTTCGGGACGGCGCGAGTTGCTGAGCACGACCTGATGCCCGGCCTCGACGGCGAGCCGCGCGATGGTGCTGCCGATGGCGCCGCTGCCGATGAATCCCACAGTCGTCATATTCTGAGCCGCCCTCCTGTCATGTGCCGGACTCGTTGAGACTCGGGTCCTTGCCATCAGCCGGCGGGAAAGTAGTGGCCGTTGTCCAGATCGGCGAGCAGGCGGGGCCGAGCGGGTTCCCAGCCGAGGGTCCGGCGGGTGACGAGGTTGGACGCCGGGTAGCTCTGCGTGACGATGTTCGCGAGGAACCCGAAGTATCCCGGCAGCACCAGTTCGTCCACGGGAACGCTCACGGCGGGCAGGCCCAGACGGCTGCCGATGGCCTCGGCGATCTCGCGGAACGGGATGCCCCCGTCGTCGACCGCGTGCCAGTATTTGCCGGCCGGGCCCTTCTCCAGCGCCAGGCGGAACAAGGAGGCAACATCGCGGATGTGCACGGCGTTCCACAGGTTCGCGCCGTCTCCGGGGTAACCGATGAAGCCCTTCTCCTTCGCGAGCGCGATCAGCGTCGGGAGGAAGCCGGCACGATCGGTCGTGCTGTGCGCGATGTTGGCGATCCGCACGACCGAAGACCGCACGCCCTGCTCGGCGAGGCCGACTACGGCGGTTTCCACGACGTTACGAGCCCGCAGGGTGCCCTTGTGCTCATCGCCACTGGGAAGGGCCGGGTCCTCCTCGGTGGCCGTCCGGCCCAGGAATCCCTGCCCGGGCGAGCCGATGCTCCCCGCCGCGACCAGCGGCTTTCCGGTTCCCGCCAGTGCCTCGCCGTAGGCGAGCATGATCGGGAGCTCGGCGGCGGCCACGGCGTGGATCCCGCCGGAGAAAAGCAGGTCTTGCCGGTGCGCGACGTGGATGACGCCGTCGGAGTCCGCAGCCGCTTCCTTGAGCCCGTCGAGATCCTCGAGGTCGCCGCGACGCACCTTCGCGCCGAGCGCGGACAACGCCGCCGCGGCAGTGTCCGACCGGGCCAGGCCGGTGACCTCGTGCCCGGCGGCGATGAGCTCGGGGACGATGTACGAACCGGAATGGCCGGTCCCGCCAGTGACGAAAACGCGCATTCTGCTGTTCCTTATGAGTGAGCTGGCGCGAGAATCGGTGGTGCGGGTGTGCTCAGCTGAGATTGCTGACGCCGAGGGCGAAGTTGAAGTCCCCCACGCCGTGGCGGGCCAGGTTGATCATCAGCAGGCCCGTCCCTTCCAGCCAGTGCGCCATCTCCAGGCCTCCGGCATCCAGGGGGCGCAACCCGAGGCTCTCGATGAACGCCGATACGCTTGCCTTGGCCCGCGCGTCGTCGCCGGCGAAGAGCACGTCCAATGGGCGCCCTGGGGCCAGGACATGGCCGAAGACGGTGTTGAACGCCTTCACGACGTGCGCGCTCGCCGGGGCGGCCTTGGCGATCTCCTGCGCGACGGAAGTGCCGTCAGGGGTGGTCAGCCCGGTGGCGTCGGCTTTCATGGGGTTGGTGATGTCGATGATGACCTTGCCGGCTAGTGCGTCCCCGTACTGGGCGACGACCGGCACGGCGCTGGCGTTCGGCACGGCGAGGATGACGATGTCGCCGGCTGGGGCGGTGCCGAATGTCCCGGCCGTGGCGCCGCCGCCGAGCGCGGCGGCCAGGTCCTTGGCCTTGGCCGCGTCGCGACCGACGACCTCGATGGCGTGGCCGCCCTCGACCGCGCGGGCGCCAATGGCGCGGCCCATACCCCCCAGGCCAATAATGCTGATGCTGCTCATGGAGTACCTGCTTTCTGGAGCTGGATAGGACGCCATGCCCACCCGTCGTTGTCAACGGCTGTGTCATCGACGCCTCCCATTTGGTTAACGTGTGAACCAGAATGTACGTGGCGCTTGGTTACCATGTCAACCAGACGGTAAAGTGACGTGCGTGACCGAGCCGCGGTGGTTGGACGAGCGAGAACAGCAGGCCTGGCGCAGCTTGATGAAGATGCAGGACGGACTGTCGGAGTTCATCGAGCGGCAGCTGCGCAACCGGTGCGGGCTGTCCGGCGCTGACTACCAGGTCCTGGCCCATCTCTCTGAGGCGCCCGAAGGCCGACTGAGGTCGTTCGAACTCGGCCAGTTGTTGCGCTGGGAGAAGAGCCGCCTGTCGCAGCACCTGGGCCGGATGCAGAATCGCGGCCTGGTGTCCCGCGAGCGGTGCCTCGCCGACCAACGGGGGGCGGTAGTCGCCATCACTCCCCGGGGCAGCGACCTGATCAAAATCGCGGCTCCGCAGCACGTGGCCGACGTCCGCGACGTGCTCATTGATCATCTCACTGCGACAGAGATGGCGATGCTCGTCACCATTGGCGACAAAGTAGCCGAACGGCTGGCGGCGCTGGAACACAAGCACTGATACCCGATGCCCGGACCTCATCGCTCACGAACTGCCTGCGTGTCAGACCGCTGCCTACAGAATCCCGCGGGCGCCGGTTTAGCTGTTCGCGATGCACGACCCACAGCTACGACCCGCTCAACGCCTGACTTGACCAGCGACATGCCCTTGGAAGGCGCGGCTCACGTGCAGACGACTTGGGAAACTGACACGCACTAATGATCTTGGTCGGAAACTTGAGTTTCGGGACCGTTTCAGGGCCTACATGGCCTTCAGCGGAATGATCGCAGTCGCAGAGAACCAGGTATCACGTCGAGAGTGGCCTCTCGGGCAACTCGGCCGTCAGCCCGGTTTCCCGCATGCCAGGCGGACCTTCATGATGTGTACTCCTCCTGGTCACGGGAGCCCTCGACGTCTCCCAGCACCGAGCGGAGCCAGCTCTCGGTCGTGCTGATGTGCATCAGCGCCGCGGCCTGGGCGAGAGTCGCGTCGCCGGCGGCCAGGGCGTTGTAGATCGCCTCGTGCTCGGCGACGGTCTTGTGCGAGCTGCCCGCCTCGACGGTGCCGCGCCACACCCGCATCCGCAGCGTACGGCCGGAGATGCCGTCGAGCAGGGTGGACAGCGTCTCGTTGCCGGTCGCCCGCACCACCGCGCGGTGGAAGGCGGCGTCGTGGTGATTCAGCTTCTCCACGTCGTCACTGGCGGCGCGCATGGCGTTCAGATGCTCGCCGATCTCCTCGAGTTGCTCGGTGGAGATCAGGGACGCGGCCAGACCGGTCGCCGCGGGCTCCAGCATCCGCCGTACCTGGACGATCTCCAGCAGGGTGTCGTCGCGCAGCAGTTCGACAGCCAGCCCCAGCCCTTCCAGCAGCAGCCGTGGCTCCAGGCTGGTCACGAAGGTGCCGTCGCCCCGCCGTATGTCGAGCACCCGGGCCACGACCAGCGCCTTGACCGCCTCGCGCAACGGGTTACGGGAGACGCCGAGCTGGGCGGCGAGCTGGTGCTCCGGTGGCAGCCGCGCCCCCGGGGACAGCTCGCCCGACTGGATGAGCGCCCGGATGCGGGAGATCGCCTCGTCGGTCAGGGACATGGGTACGGCCTCCCGAGGTGGAGCGGCTCGATCGGCACGCGAGCCACACGGGAAACATAACAGACATCCCATGTCTAAGCGAGAACCAGACCTGATGATGAACAGACATGGGTTGTCTACGACTCTTGGGATCCTTTTCGGCTACCCCTAGACAGAAAGCAAGGGCCGGGATTACAAAGACATCCCATGTCAAAATTTTAACTTGCCAGGAAACATCCCATGGAGGTACCTCATCGTGCCCGAGCTGATCACTGCGGTCGAGGCCCACGACATCCGGTTCCCCACCTCAAGGCACCTCGATGGGTCCGACGCCATGAACCCCGAGCCCGACTACTCGGCCGCCTACGTGATCGTGCGGACCGGCGGCGGACAGGAAGGGCATGGGCTCGCCTTCACCGTCGGGCGCGGCAACGAGATCGCCGTCGCCGCGGTGGAGTCGCTGGCACCGCTGGTCACCGGACGGCCGGTAGCCGAGGTGCTGGGCGACCTCGGCGGGATGTCCCGCCTGCTCACCGGCGACAGCCAGCTGCGCTGGCTCGGCCCGGAGAAGGGCGTCACCCACATGGCGGCGGGAGCCGTGCTCAACGCGCTGTGGGACCTTCGTGCGCGCCGGGCGGGCAAGCCGTTGTGGCGGCTGCTGTCGGAGCTGTCGCCGGAGGAGATCGTCGACGTCGTCGACTTCCGCTACCTGGAGGACGCCCTCACCCGGGAGGAGGCGCTGGCCATCCTGCGCCGCGCCGAGCCGGGCCGCGCCGAGCGCCACTCCAGGCTGCTCGCCGAGGGCTACCCCGCCTACACCACCACCCCCGGCTGGCTCGGCTACACCGACGACAAGCTGGTCCGGCTGGCCAAGGAAGCGGTCGCTGACGGGTTTCGCCAGATCAAGCTGAAGGTCGGCGCCGACCAAGCCGAGGACGTCCGGCGCGTACGGCTGGCCCGAGAGGCGGTCGGACCCGATGTGCGCATCGCCGTGGACGCCAACCAGGCGTGGAACGTCGGCCAGGCGATCGAGTGGCTGGCCCCGCTGGCCCGGTACGACCTGTACTGGATCGAGGAGCCCACCTCGCCCGACGACGTGCTCGGCCACGCCGCCATCCGCAAGCGGGTGGCGCCCATCAAGGTCGCCACCGGCGAACACACGCACAACCGGGTGATGTTCAAGCAGTTCCTGCAGGCAGACGCAATCGACATCCTGCAGCTCGACGCGGCCAGGGTCGCCGGGGTCAACGAGAACATCGCCATCCTGCTGCTGGCCACCAAGTTCGGGGTCCCGGTGTGCCCGCACGCGGGCGGCGTCGGGCTGTGCGAGATGGTCCAGCACCTGTCGATGTTCGACTACGTGGCCGTCAGCGGCACCGCCGAGGACCGCGTTATCGAGTACATCGACCATCTGCACGAGCACTTCACCGACCCGGTCGTGATCCGGGAAGGCCGATATGTCGCCCCTGAGCGGCCGGGCGGGGGCGCCGAGATGCGTCCGGAATCCCGTGCCGAGTACGCCTACCCGCACGGTCCCCAGTGGACCGCCGACCTCCGGCTGTGACCCAGAACAGCGACCCGGAAGCAGCGCAGGAAAGGAACAGCCATGAAACGAGGACTCGCCCTGGGGGCGGCCATCGCCCTGTCGGCCGGACTGGCTGCGGCCTGCGGGGGTGGCGGAGGCAGCGGCACGACCGCCTCAGGAGGCGGCAAGCCGGTCGTCGGGGTGGACTACCCCCGCTCCGACACCGACTTCTGGAACTCCTTCATCAAGTACGTCCCCAAGTTCGGCGCCGAGAACGGCCTGGAGCTGAAGACCTCCAACTCGCAGAACGACATCTCCAAGCTCACCGCCAACGTGCAGAGTCTCATCAGCCAGGGCGTCAAGGGCATCGTGCTGGCGCCGCAGGACACCGCTGCCGTGGCCCCCACCCTCCAGCAGCTCAACGCCAAGAAGATCCCCGTCGTCATGGTCGACACCCGTCCCGAGCAGGGTCAGGCCTTCATGGTGGTGCGTGCCGACAACCGGGCGTACGGCGAGAAGGCGTGCAAGTTCCTCGGCGAGAAGCTGGGCGGCAAGGGCAAGGTCGTGATGCTCCAGGGCGACCTGGCCTCCATCAACGGCCGTGACCGCACCGAGGCGTTCAACGACTGCATGAAGGCGAGTTACCCCGGCATCACGGTGTTCGGCGAGGCCGCCAACTGGGACGGCGCGATCGCCTCGCAGAAGCTCCAGACGCGGCTCACCGCCAATCCGGACATCAAGGGCGTCTACCTGCAATCGAGCTTCGCCCTGTCCGGCACCCTCCAAGTGCTCCAGCAGCGTGGCCTGCTGGTCCCCCCGGACAACCCCAAGCACGTCTTCGTCGTCTCCAATGACGGCATCCCCCAGGAGCTGAAGGAGATCGCCGCCGGCAACATCGACGCCACCGTCTCCCAGCCGGCCGACCAGTACGCCAAGTACGCGCTGCAGTACGCCAAGGCCGCCATCGACGGCAAGGCGTTCAAGCCCGGCGCGACCGATCACGACAGCACCATCATCCAGGTGCGCCCGGGCCTGCTAGAGGACCAGCTCTCCGCGCCGCTGGTCACAGCCGACGGCGGCACCTACGGGGGCGTCACGAGCGTCAAGCCGGGCGAATCCTCGCTCTGGGGCAACAATCTTGGCGGCTGACCAGGCGTCCACGCCTCTGGCCGAGGCGGTGGACGTCACCAAGAGATACGGCGAGACCGTCGCGCTGGACCGCGCCGGAATCCGGATCATGCCCGGCCAGACCCACGCTCTGGTCGGCCGCAACGGGGCGGGCAAGTCCACCCTGGTTTCGATACTCACCGGGCTCCAGGCACCCGACGAGGGCGAGGTACGCTTCGACGGCGAACCCGCCCCGCGCCTCGCCGACCGTGACGCCTGGCGGCAGCGGGTGGCCTGCGTCTACCAGAAGTCCACGATCATCCCCCAGCTCACCGTGGCCGAGAACCTCTACCTCAACCGCCACGCCGCCTTCGTCAACTGGCCGGACCTGCGCCGCAAGGCCGCCGCCCTGCTGGAGACGTGGTCGGTGGACGTGGACGTACGGCTGCCCGCCGGCGAACTGGACGTCGAACAGCGGCAGTTCGTGGAGATCGCCCGTGCGCTGTCCTTCGGTGCCCGGTTCATCATCCTCGACGAGCCGACCGCCCAGCTCGACGCCGCCGCCATCGCCCGCCTGTTCGCCCGTATCCGCACCCTGCAGGAGCAGGGGGTGACCTTCCTGTTCATCAGCCACCACCTGCAGGAGATCTACGAGATCTGCGACACGGTCACGGTCTTCCGCGACGCCCGGCACATCCTGACCACCGCGGTGGCCGGCCTGCCGCACGCCGAGCTGGTGGCGGCGCTGGCGGGAGAGGCAGCCGGCCTGGCCGGCACATCCTCCCGGACGGCCGTGCCCGCCGGCGCCGGTGTGGTGCTCGGCGTGCGCGGCCTGTCGTACGGCGACGCGTACAGAGAGGTCGGCTTCCAGATCCAGGCCGGCGAGATCGTCGGCCTGGCGGGCGCGGCCGGCAGCGGCCGGACCGAGCTGGCCGAGACCATCGCCGGGTTGCGCGCGGCCGATGCGGGCACGATCGAGGTCGCCGGGCGTGTCCCCCGTCCCGGCAGCGTGCCTGACGCGCTCGCCGCGGGCGTCGGCTTCGTCCCCCGCGACCGGCACCATCAGGGATTCGTCCCGATGATGTCGATCGCCAACAACGCCACCATGACGGTCCCCGAACGGCTCGGCGAGGCCGGCCTGATCAGCGGCAGGCGGCGCGACCGGCTGGCCGGCACCCTGATCGCCAACCTGGCGATCAAGACGCCCGGTCCCGGCCTGCCCGTGATGGGCCTGTCCGGCGGCAACCAGCAGAAGGTCGTCATGGCCAGGGCGCTGGCCTCCGATCCCCGGTTGCTCGTACTGATCACCCCCACCGCCGGGGTGGACGTGAAGTCCAAGGAGTTCCTGCTGGGCAAGGTCGAGGAGACGGCCGCCGAGGGGACCGGCGTGCTGATCGCCTCCGACGAACTCGACGACCTGCGGCTCTGCGACCGGCTGCTGGTGATGTTCCAGGGTCGCATCGTCGCGGAGATGGCCGCCGGGTGGCACGACCACGACGTGGTGGCGGCCATGGAAGGAGTCCGGCTCGATGCCTGAGAAAACCCTCACGCCCGTCACCGGGAGCGCCGCCCGGGAGCGGGCCCGGCCACAGGTGCGGCTCGCCCGGCTGCGCGACTTCGCGCTGATCCCGGCGATCATCGTGATCGCCGTCGTCGGTCAGATCGTCAACCCGATCTTCCTGCAGGGCGACAACCTGATCAACATCCTGCAGACCATGTCGGAGATCTCGCTCCTGGTGCTGGCCCAGACCATCGTGCTGGTCGCCGGCAAGATGGACCTGTCGCTGGAGTCGACGTTCGGCCTTGCGCCGGGCGTGGCCGCCTGGCTGACCGTCGCCGCCGGCTCGGGCGCCGGGCTCGGCCTGGTGCCTGGCGCCTGGTCGATTCCGATCACCCTGGCCGTCGGGGTGCTGATCGGTATGGTCAACGCCCTGTTGATCGTACGGTTCGGGCTCCACGGCTTCATCGTCACCCTCGGCATGCTGATCGTGCTGCGCGGCCTGCTCACGGGCATCTCCGGCGGCCAGACCTTCTTCAACCTGCCGTCGTCGATGCTCTACCTCGGTTCGGCCATGTGGCTGGGCGTGCCCGCCTCGATCTGGCTGTGCCTGCTGCTGTTCGCCGCCGGCATCGTGCTGCTCGGCTTCACCAAGTACGGCCGTGCCCTGTACGCCATCGGCGGCAACGTGGACGCGGCCAAGGCGGCCGGCATCCGTACCGACCGGGTGCTGTGGACCGCCTTGGTGGGCGCCAGCCTGCTTGCCGCGCTCGGCGGCCTGCTGATGTCGGGCCATCTCGCCTCTGTGGCCGCCGCTCAGGGCGATGGCGCCATCTTCACCGTGTTCGCCGCGGCCGTGATCGGCGGCGTCGGCCTCAACGGCGGCAAAGGCACGATGTTCGGGGCGTTCACCGGCATCCTCCTCCTCTACATGATCCAGAACGTCCTCACCCTGGCCGGCGTGCCCGCCCAGTGGATCCAGGCCCTCAACGGCGTCATCATCATCGTCGCCCTGGTCTTGTCCCGGCTCACGGGAGGCAAGGTCCAGGAGTAGACGCTTACGAGCCGGCTTCGTGGCCGGCGCGGAGCAGGCCGTACGTGACCGCCTGCTCCAGCGCCTGCCAGGAGGCGTCGATGATGTTCTCGGCGACGCCGACCGTGGACCACTCGGCCGTGTCGTCGCTGGAAGTGATGAGCACGCGGGTTATGGCGTCGCTGCCGTGGGTGCCCTCGAGTATGCGCACCTTGAAGTCAATGAGCTCCAGCCGGGCCAGCTCGGGGTAGAGCTTCTCCAGCGCCAGGCGTACCGCCCGGTCGAGCGCGTTGACCGGGCCGTTGCCCTCGCCGGTGGCGACGATGCGCTCGCCCTTGGCGTGCACCTTGACCGTGGCCTCGCTGACCAGCTCGCCGCCCTTGGTGCGCTCGACGATCACCCGCCACGACTCGACCTCGAAGTGGCGCTTGCGCTGTCCGTGGACGGTGTCGCGCAGCAGCAGCTCGAAGGAGGCGTCCGCGGCCTCGAAGGTGAAGCCCCTGGACTCCATGTCCTTCACCCGCTCGACCAGCGCCTTGGTGGCCTCGGGGGTGAGTTCGTAGCCCAGCTCGCGGCCCTTGAGCTCGACCGAGGCGCGGCCGGCCATGTCGGAGACCAGCATGCGCATGTCGTTGCCGACCTGGGCGGGGTCGATGTGCTGGTAGAGGTTCGGGTCGACCTTGATGGCGCTGGCGTGCAGCCCGGCCTTGTGCGCGAACGCCGACATGCCGACGTAGGGCGCGTGGGAGTTGGGCGTGACGTTGGTGACCTCGGTGATCGCGTGGGCGATGCGCGTCATGTCGGCGAGCGACTCCTGCGGCACCAGGTCGAAGCCCCGCTTGAGCTGGAGGTTCGCGACCACGGTGAACAGGTTGGCGTTGCCGGACCGCTCGCCGTAGCCGTTGGCGCAGCCCTGCACGTGCGTGGCGCCGGCCTTGACGGCGGCGAGGGTGTTGGCGACCGCGCAGCCGGTGTCGTCGTGGCAGTGGATGCCGACGCGGGCGCTGGTCTGGACGGCGGCGTGGACGATGTCGGCCAGCTCGTCGGGGAGCATGCCGCCGTTGGTGTCGCACAGGGCGATGACGTCGGCTCCCGCCTCGGCCGCCGTGCGCAGGACCTCGAGCGCGTAGGCTGGGTTGGACTTGTAGCCGTCGAAGAAGTGCTCGGCGTCGAGGAAGACTCGCTGTCCCCCCGCACGAAGGTGGGAGACCGTGTCGCGGATCATCGCGAGGTTCTCCTGGAGAGTCGTGCGGAGGGCCAGCTCCACGTGCCGGTCGTGGCTCTTGGCGACAAGGGTCACGACCGGCGCGCCGGATTCGCGCAAGGCGGCCACCAACGGGTCGTCGGCTGCCTTCACACCTGCTCGGCGGGTCGCACCGAACGCGGCGAGCTGCGCGTGCTTCAGGTCGAGCTCTGTTTGAGCGCGCCTGAAGAACTCCGTGTCCTTGGGGTTGGCGCCGGGCCAGCCCCCTTCGATGAAGCCGACGCCCAGGCCGTCCAGCTGCCGCGCGACGGCGAGTTTGTCGGCGACGGTGAGGGTGAGGCCCTCCTGCTGGGCGCCATCACGCAGCGTCGTGTCATAGACGTGAAAGCGGTCGTCGGCCATGGTGTCGTCTCCCTGGAAAACAAAAAGACCCCTCACGGACGTGAGAGGTCTGCGCGCTGGCGGTGTCCCTTTGTCAGCCAGCGCGCCTGCTGATAATGAGCAGACCGTAGAACATGGTGCTTGTGAGTCTGCCACACCTATCCACTGGTCGGCACATCGATCTCAATCCTTGGGACGTGTCAGACGGTGATGCCTGTTCCGCCGGTGATGGCCCGCTCCAGGGTGACCGGGTCGAACGCCTCGTTGCCCAGCACCTCGCCGTCGAGGAGCAGCGTCGGCGTCCCGTCGATCCCCGCCTTCGCGCTCTCCTGCAGGTGCGCGTCGGCGTACGACTGCGAGATCACGCACTGGTCGACGTCCGCGCCGACCTTCCTGGCCGCCTTGGCCAGCTCTTGTACGTCGAAGCCCGAGGCCAGTCCGTGCGGCGAGGGCTGCATGGCGTACAGCTCCTCCCTGAACGCCAGCCAGCTGTCCTCGGGCACGCAGCGGGCAGCGGCGGCGGCGCGGACGGAGTTGGAGCGCATGGGCTCGTCCTCGAAGACCGTCACCGGATGGAAGACGACCTTGACCTTGCCCTCCTTGGCCAGCCGCTCGATCGTCGCGTTGACCCTGGTGTGGAGCTCCTTGCAGACGGGACAGTCGAAGTCCTCGTAGAGGTCGAGCACAGGGGCGTCGCCGCCCCTGTCCGCGAGCACCATGGAACCGTCGGGTTGCCGGGTGAGCCGCACTCCCTGTGCCGCCGACGTGCCGGGCTCGGAGAACGCCACGACAGTCAGCAGCACGACGAGCGCCACGCCCACGGCCACGACAGCCGTCACCCTTTTGTTCATTTTGCCCGCCCTTAGCTCATTGATCGCCGAGACCTTACCCGAAGAGCAAGGGCGGGCGTCTGTCAGCCTCCAGCCGAGCCGTTGTGGTGTCCGTTGCCGTTGCCGTTGCCGTTGCCGTTGTGGTGTCCGTTGCCGTTCCCGTACGCGCGCATGAACGTCCGGACCCCGGCGGCGATGGAGGCGTCGAGCTCGTCGTCTCGCATCGACGCGTCACCGATGGTCCAGCCGACCTGGGCGTCATACGTGATCAACGCCAGGAAGTCGCGCGCCGCCTGATCGGGGTCGGCCAGGGAGAGCTTCCCGGCCAGCGCCAGCCTGGCGAACCTGGCGGCCAGGGACCCCGCGAGCTGGCCCTGACCACGCTGCCGCCACTGCCTGGCGATGTCGGGACGCCGAGATCCCTCTGCCTGGACGAGTGTGCGCAAGGCGCGCGCCCGCTCGTCCATGAGACATTCACGCATGAGAGCACCGGCGAACGCCGTCAGCTCCACCATGAGGTTCGCCGGTCGATCGGGAAAAGTCTCGATCATGGCGAATTGCTGGGCATTGACCCGATCGAAGTTCTCGTCGATCAGGGACTCGAACAAGCGCTGCTTGTCGCCCAGATGGTTGTAGATGGTCTGTTTGGATACCGCCGCTTCAGCGGCGATGGTTTCGATGCTCGCGCCCGAGTAACCGTCGCGCACGAACACCCTCATTGCAGCGGTCATGATCGCTTCTCGTTTGGCGATACGCCCGCGCGGAGCAGCCTTCCCGGTCGCCCCTAGGCCCCTCGCCGAGGTCGCCGTTTCACCCACCCCGTAAGAGTACCCGTTTGACATATCGGACGTTTTATGTCTTTAGAGATCGGGGATTATGACTTTCCACATTGTGCCCGGCTAGTGGCCGGAGCTGCTCCCATGCCCATTAAGAATGAGAATCATGAAAGCTGAATTTCTCGACCCCGCCGTGGCCCAATACATCCTCGACCGTTCCACCCCGCCCGACCACCTGCTGGAGGAGCTCGCCGCCGAGACGATCGCGGCGACAGGCGACAGCGCGGGGATGCAGATCACGCCCGACCAGGGCACGTTCCTCACGATGATCACTCAGCTCACCCGGCCGGAGGTGGCGGTCGAGGTGGGCACGTTCACCGGCTATTCGTCCCTGTGCATCGCCAGGGGCCTGTCCGGCGGCACGCTGCACTGCTTCGACGTCAGCGACGAGTGGACGTCCATCGCCCGCCGCTATTGGGAGAAGGCCGGCGTGACCGACCGCGTCACCCTGACCCTGGGCCCGGCGCGGGAGACGCTCGCCGCCTTCCAGGGGCCCATCGACCTGGCCTTCCTCGACGCCGACAAGCCCAATTACCCGGCGTACTACGAGCTGCTGATCGACCGGCTGCGGCCGGGCGGCCTGCTCATGGTGGACAACACGCTGTGGAGCGGCCGGGTGGCCGACCCGGCCGTCACGGACGCGCGGACCGTGCAGATGCGTGAGTTCAACGACCTCGTGCGAGAGGACCCCCGGGTCACCGTGGTCGTCCTGCCGATCGCCGACGGGCTCACCATGGTGCGCCGGCACTAGCCCTCTCTACAGGTCGCGGACGGGGGTCACCCGCTCATGATGGACGACGGCGTCGAACCAGCCGCCGAACGAGCCCCCGGACAGGTGGTAGGCGGCGTCGTCCGCCGGGTCGTAGCGGGGCCCGATGAGCCGCGTCCTGGCCGGCGCGTCTAGCCAGGCCCGTACGGCGGCCGGGGCTTCGACGCGCAGGTCCAGCAGGAAGTCGTCGAGATCGGCGGCGCTCAGGACCGTCTCGGCGAAGTCGGGCGGCGGGGCGGGCACCTCGAACGGCAACGTGCCGTGTCCGAAGGTCAGCCCGATCGACAGGTAGCCGGTTCCGAAGCGCTCGCGCAGATGCCCGCCCACGTTGCGGTACGCGGCGGCCTCCGGGGATGACGGCGAGCCGGACCCCTGAGAGACCTGGGCAGATGAGGGCGGGCCGAGCCGCAGGAGGCCGGTGCCGATGCTGGTGTGCGCGAGGCCGCCCCAGTAGACGATCTTGTCTCCGGTGCGCTCGTGCCACCAGATCGTGTCCTCGGCCATCCGCCGCTCAATGGCCTTCATGCCGGCGGCCGGCTCGGCCGGGGGCCGCACGCCGGCGAACCGCACCGGATCGTGGGGATGGTCCTCGTTGTAGGCCCGCATCCAGCGGACCAGGTCGAGGATCTCCCCGGTCCGCCAGAAGGCCCGCGCACCGGCCAGCGACACGCGCGGGTCGCCTTTCCCCGTACGGACGTAATCGTCGAGCCCGACCCGAGCCGGGTCGTCACCCTCCAGCGCGAGCGAGCGGAACCCCAGCTCCTCGACCAGGAACCGCACCATCCGGTGCGCGGACACCGACAGCTCATGGGCCTGACGGGTCGAAGCGCCGAGGGCGACGACCGTGGCATCGCGCACGATATCCCGCAATGGCAGTAGACCGGGGAACAGGTCGAGCGGGTGGGCGTGACGGTTGATCCAGGCCGCTGTCGTATCGGTCATGAGTGCTCCCCTGTCGTGGCGTTCGATGACAGGCTCGTACTTAAACCAATGTTTAAGTCAAGCTAGGCTCGGGGGCATGCCCGAAGCGATCGCCAAGGAACTGACCATCGGTGAGCTGTCCGAGCGCAGCGGCGTACCCGCGTCCGCGCTGCGCTTCTACGAGCGGCAGGGGCTCATCGACAGCCGCCGGACCACCGGCAACCAGCGTCGCTATCACCGCACCACGCTGCGGCGGGTGGCCTTCATCCGCGCGTCCCAGAGCGTCGGCATACCGCTGTCGGTGATCGGGAGCGTGCTGGCGTTCCTGCCGGAGGGCGTCCCGCCGACGCGGGAGTTCTGGGTCAGGGCGTCGGAGTGCTGGAGCGAGGAGATCAACGCCCGGATCGAGCGGATGGAACGGATGCGGGACCGGTTCACGGAGTGCATCGGGTGCGGGTGCCTGTCGTTCGAGCAGTGCGCGCTGGTCAATCCGGGCGACACGCTCGCCCAGCAGGGCCCGGGCCCGCGCCGCCTGCTGGAGCCCTGATCAAGCAAGCCGCGTGAGCGTTGGGAACGGTGGGCCGGCGAGACCCTACGCGCCCAGCTCTGTTCCGGTTAGGTCCGCCCGGGAATCGCGGTGGACAGCGAGCTCATCCGGGCTCTCCTCCGGCCAACTTGTAGCGGTTCTCGATGAGCCAGGTACGGGAGCGCCGGTTCATGCCCTCATACCCCTGAGCGGACAGCCCGGCGAACCCGACATGTCCTGACTCGGCGCGGGCGCGCAGGGACACCAGAGCCCAGTCCATGAAGTCGATGAGCATCCCGACCAGCCTGTCCCTCTGGTCGCCGGTCAGCTGGTGCTCGCCCGTGAAGAGATGGAACCGGCGCACCAGATCGGCGTCCATGCGCGCGTCCTCAATGTCGACCGGGTCACGCAAGGGGATCCAGTGCCTGGTGGCGATCGCGATGTCGAACAATGGGTCGACCGGACGAGCCCCATCGAAATCGACGAACGCGACGGCTCGACCGCCTCGAACGACCACGTTCTCCAAGCACAGGTCCGTATGGCAGACCAAGTCTCCCTCGACGCCAGGCAGATGCTGATCGGGCGGCCATGTCCCCCCGCCAGAGAACCGGAAGCCGGCCGCCGCCGCATGGAGCTGCCGCTGCAACCGGGCGACACTGACCAGCAGATCGTCATCCGCAGCCCAGTTCGGGTAGGGCGGGATGGCGACGTCCCCTTCGAGGTACTCGAGAATCTCCCGGCCACGCTCATCCACACCGAGGAATCGCGGAGCCCCACGAAAGCCGACCCTCTCCAGATGGCCCAACAGCTCACGGACCTGGAGCGCGTTCGGCCCGCCGGGACGGCGCACGGTGTCACCCACCTTCACGACCGCCCCGACGTTGTCCACCCCGCCCATCAGCGGCTGCTCTTCAATGCTGCGATCGCTCATCCGCCGATCATCTCGGATCAGGCCCCACACCAGCCCGGCATCGACCCGGCTGAGCAGCGATTCGCGCGTCGCACTCCTGCGGGCGGGCTGGCGTTCTGAAGATCATCGATAGGGTTTCGCCCAAACAAAGGAGGCCCAATTTGTCGCGATTAGCCTTGCTGGTCTGGGTGGCCGCTCTGGCCACCGCGGCCTATCCCACCTGGGACACGTGGCGGCCTCGATCCGACAGCGAGTACGGAGGATCCATCGCCTGCCTCGGAGACCTCAGCTCCTGGGACAAATCGCCGTTCCTACCGCTGCGGAGCGATCTCGCCACATTGACCCAACTCGCGACGACGTGGGCCGTTCCCGTGCTGGTCGTGCTCACCGCTCTCGGCCACTGGCATTCGGCCGCGGCAGGCCGGCGGGCGGCGGCGGTCCTCACCCTGATCGCGTTCGTCAAACCGCTCACTCCCGTGTACGCCGGGGATGCCTCATGCGAGGGGCCACTTCACCTGTTCAGCTTGGGCTGGTTCGAGACCGTGGCTGTCGCGTATGGGCCGTGGGAGTTGTTCCTCCTGACGGCCGCCCTGCTGGTGCTCCTCGCGACGCACGCGCTCGGCCCTGCCGGGGAGCCCGCCACCGCCGCGCCATTCAGGCCGTCGTGGCACAGGGGCCTGACACTCCTGATCGACTATTTGGCTGTGACCCTGCTGGTCACCCTCGCCGTCCGCATAGCGGGGGGCTGGCTCAGCACGATGGAGGGCCTGCTGCAGTGGCTCCGTTTCGAGCAGGTACTCGAAGATCCGGCCCGGCTGCTCTGCTACCCGGTACTGGTCCTCTACATCCTTCTCAGGCGGCGCTTCACGCGCCGTCCCACCTTGGCCCGGGGAGTCGCTTGAGCAGCCCGATCTCGTACAGCAGGTGGTCCTGGCAGGCGCTGGTGTGTTGACGCACTCGTACGTGTACCGATCTGCGGAGCGGCTCCGACCAGGCAAGCTTCTCGTGATCGGGCTTCGAGGGTTCGACATGGATGCGACGCCGATCTATCAACGGGTGGCGGCGATCATCCGAAAGCAGATCAAGGCTGGCGCGCTGGGGCCACGGGATCGGATCCCATCCGAGTCGGAGATGGTAGCCAGCCCACCGTCATCGAGTCTGCGTGACGGCCCACGTGAGAGTTCCCGTTACTGGTTCTCGCCGCCGGTTCGAGCCAGTGACTCGGCGGCGTGGCGCCAGATCTCCGCGGCCAGGTCGAAGTTGGCGCGCTCCTGCGCCTGCTCGGCCAGCGCTCGAAGGCCTCGCATGCCCTCATCCTGCTTGCCGTCCAGCAGCAGGAGCTGGTTGCGCAGTACGTCCAAGCGGATCTGTTCCTGGTAGGCCAGGTGGTCGTGCGCGTCGGCGAGCCGGTCGAGCAGGGCGCGGGCTTCGTCGGTGTGCCCGGTGTGGAAGGCCAGGCGGGCGCGTAGCGCGAGGAGTTCCTGCTCGACCGTGGGCGTGCCGGCGAACGGCAGACACGCCTCGACCTCCTCGATACGGCGCCGCGCGGGTTCGGTCTCGGGCGGGGTGAAGTTGAGGTGGAGGCGGGCGGCGACGATGCGCAGCCGTACCCACATGGCCGGGTCGAGGCGGCCTTGGAGTTGCTCCAGGGCGTCGTTGACCAGCTTCAGCGCGACCTGGGGCTCGCCCTGTCGGAGCCGCACGCCGGCTACGGTCCACGCCGCCTCCGCCAGGAGCCTGCCGGCGGGCAGGCCCGCGACCAGGGTGAGCAGTTCGTCGGCGTGCTGCCGGGCCTCGGCCATCCGGCCCGCCTCGGCCAGCGAGGACACCAGCGCCAGGAGGGTGTCGGCCACGATGTGTGGTGGCAGGCCCTCGTCGACCGCGAGGCGGTAGGCGCCGATCGCGGCCTCGACCGCGGCCGGCACCTGGCCCGCCTCGCGTTGTGCGCGCGCCAGCCGCGCCCCGGCTCGGGCGCGCAACTCGGGCAGATCGAGCTCGTCGGCGAGCGCCACCAGCTCATCCAGGCAGGTGCGCTCCTCGGTGGGCTCATTGTTGAGGCGTCGCCATTCGGCGACTTGCCAGAGCGCTTGCCAACGCAGCAGGGGGTCCTCGCCGCCCGCCGTACGCAGGGCTCGGGCCAGCAGCTCGCCCGCCTCGTCCACGTCGAGTCCGACGGTGGTGGCCAGGCTGCGCGCCAGCGACCAGTCCGGCGGTTCGGCCAGGTCTTCGGGAGCGACGCCTAGCTGGCTGGCCAGGTGGGCCACGGCCTCCTCGGTGGGGGGTCGGGCCCCGGACTCCAGGCGGGAGAGGTATCCGGTGGACATGCCCTCGCCCGCGAGCTCAGCCTGGGTCAGGCCGCGTTCGGTCCTCAGCTGTTTGAGCCGTCGGCCGAAGGCTGGCTGCGTCAACATCTGCCTGTCGTCTCCTTGCCAGGTCGAAGCGCCGGGCCGACCGGCCCTCTGCCGCAGTTCATGTTAGCCACGCGACATACATCTGGCAAACCCTTGCCAAAGCTTCTAGCAGGGCCGAGTAGGTCAGTCAGAGCATGATGGCAACATAATTGGAAAGCTATTGCCAAGTATCTGGCAAGGCTGTTACGGTTCTTGGCATGACGAACTCACGGCGACTCGCCAACCGCAACGTTCTGATCTCCGGCGCCAGCGTGGCCGGCCCCGCTCTGGCCTACTGGCTGCGCCGCTACGGATTCGCCCCCACCGTGGTCGAACTGGCGCCCGAGGTGCGCGAGGGAGGCTACAAGGTCGACCTGCGCGGCGTGGCCATGCAGGTCGTCGAGCGGATGGGCATGCTGGAGGCCGTACGGCGGGCAAGTACCGCCATCCGCGGCGGCTCATGGGTTGCCAAGAGCGGCAAGCCACTGGCCACCCTGGGCCCCGACCTCATCGGCATGCGCGCCCCCGGCGACGACGAGGTGATGCGTGGCGACCTCGCCCGGCTCCTCTACGACGCGACACGTGACAGCTGCGAATACCTGTTCGGCGACACCATCACCTCGCTCCACGAAGGCCCCGACGGCATCGACGTCACCTTCCGCCATGCCGCGCCCCGCCGCTTCGACCTCGTCATCGGCGCCGACGGCCTGCACTCGACCGTGCGCCGCCTGGCCTTCGGTCCGGAGGAGCGCTACGTACACCCCCTCGGGATGCACGCGGCCGTCTTCACCGTCCCCAACCACCTCGGACTCGACCACTGGGAACTGCTCTATCCGACGCCCGGCAAGGTGGTGAACGTCTACGCCACCCGGCCCGACACCGCGAAGGCGCAGTTCGTCTTCCCGAGCCCCGCCGTCCTGCCCGGCCGCTCCGACAGGGCCGCCCAGCAGCGCGTACTGACCGAGGCGTTCGCCGGCGTCGGATGGGAGAGCGACGCGCTGCTACGAGCTATGCCGCATTCGCCGGACTTCTACTTCACGCCGGTCAGCCAGGTTCGCATGGACGACTGGTCCACCGGCCGGACCGCCCTGGTCGGCGACGCCGCCTACAGCCCATCCCCGTTGTCCGGGCAGGGCACCAGCCTCGCGCTGGTGGGCGCGTACGTGCTGGCCGGCGAACTGAGCGCGGCGGCGGGCGAGCATCGTGCGGCTTATGCCGGTTATCGGGAAGCCATGCGCGAGTACGTGGATGTGAACGTGACGCTCGGCGCGAGCAACGCCGCGCAGATGGTCGCAGGCAGCCCGATGCAGATCAGGATGCAGACCACGATGATGCGACTGGTCAACCGCCTGCCGTGGAAGGATCTGGCGATACGGCCGATCATGAAGCCGCTCAACGAGGCCGCCAACGCGCTCACGCTCGCGGCGTACTGAGGGTCTGGTTGGAGTGGGTGTGTAGGTGGGGGTGTCAGCGCGGTGGCCGCACGGTCGGGGGGGGTGGGGCGGTTAGGGGGAGCGAACCACAAACAAGCAGGTGGGGTGGGTGGGGGGGGGGGGGGGGCGCCGGGAATAAGA